>CAVSAA010000003.1:0-724752 GCA_963725855.1 Candidatus Bathyarchaeota archaeon
CCAAATAACCTTAATTTAAGGTTATTTTGTAAAATTGGGCATAAATTATAACGTTATGTGCGCTCTGCAAGGAGGGTAACAAACAAACGGCAAATCGGAATAGATTGCGCCTGATTCTGAAAAGAGAAGCATCTTAAAACCTTGGAAGACCAGATAGAGCGATATCACCAACGTTCTTCAAACTTAATATCGAGACAAGGTAACGCACTAAGTCTATGACAAACGTTACCTGGTCTATGACAACCTTTAAAAAGAAAACAAGCGGATAAGCGCTAATTTAGAAAGGGGTTAAAATGGATTCAAATAGAAAAACTGCAATAATTGTGGGCGTATTATTCATAATTGCGACAGTTTCAACTTTGGCGAGCTCTGTTTTTATTGGGTCAATATATGATCCAAATTATCTTACTACAGTTGCTGCAAATGAAAACCAAGTTTTGATAGGAGTGCTCATATGGTTAGTTGCAATCGCTTCAATTGTTAGCATTCCAATTATGATTTATCCAATCTTAAAAAAACATAGTGAAAGTTTAGCTCTTGGGTACGTTGCCGCTAGGATTTTTGAGGGGTTTTTCTTTGCTGGATGTATAATAGCTCTATTGTCAATATTGTCGTTAAGTCGCGAATTTGTGAGCGCAACAGCTCCGGTTGTTTCCTATTTTGAGACTTCAGGATCTTTATTACTTGCAGAACTTGATTGGAGCAGTATTCTGTTGGACTTTCCTTTTGTCCTAAGTGCTCTGATCCTCAATTATGTGTTGTATAAATCAAAACTAATTCCTCGATGGCTTTCAGGTTGGGGATTTATTGGAGGCCTAATATATTTGCCAGGAATCTTGATAGGAATGTTCGACCTGACAGATCCAACCATTTTATTTGCTCCATTAGGTTTGCAAGAAATGGCTCTAGCAGCATGGCTTATAGCTAAAGGATTCAACTCTTCAGCAATCCTTCCTAGGCAGCCAAAGTCTGAGCAATCATGATAAAATAAGCGCGTCTAAACAGAGAAGGAGGTATCTGATGGAACTCACATGGAGCAGTAAAGCTTTAGTTGCAACGCTGCTCTTTCGCATGCTTTTTGGCGGATATTTAATGGGGATGGATCAATACAGCTTTAATGATGTTGGCAGCGCGTTGACCGTACTTGTAATATATGGCTTGATTAGTGTTTTCGCAACTCTTTTCCTATTAGGCAAAAGATTTGGACTTATAGCAATAATAGCTCTAGATGCCGTCTTCATTGTTTTGCAGTCGGTATTCACAATCGCGTCTTTAAGTCAAATTACCGACCCGGGCTTACATGACCCAATTGCGAATTGGTGGACCACGATGCTGATGTTTATGTTCAGCATATTAACGATAGCATTAGCCATCAAAACAAAAAGAGACACCAATACCTCAGTACGCATTTCACAATAATCTTAGAAGTGATTAATATGAAAATGAAAGCAGCAATATACGAAAAATATGGCTCCCCAGAGGTTCTTCACCTAAAAGAAATAGAAAAACCAATTCCAAAGGACAATGAAGTACTGATAAAAATCCACGCCACAACTGTAGCAGCGGGAGACATAAGAATGCGAGGCTTCAAAGTCCCAGCCCATTTCTGGCTCCCTGCACGGTTCGCTTTAGGTTTAACAGGGCCAAAAAATAAAGTCCTTGGGATGGAAGTGTCTGGGGTAGTCGAGACAATTGGCAAAGGTGTGGAAAAATTTAGGGTTGGTGATGAAGTCTTTGCTGCAACCGGTTTTGGTGGGGGGTATGCAGAGTATATTTGTCTTCCAGAGACAGACGTGGTGGGAAGAGTAGTTATCGAGGTCGCAAAGAAACCGGCAAATTTGACTTTTGAGGAAGCTGCTGCTGTTCCCATTGGGGGAATGACTGCGCTGGCTTTTCTTAGGAAAGCAAACGTCAAGAACGGGCAGAAAGTTCTTGTGTTCGGAGCGTCGGGAAGTGTTGGCACTTATGCGGTTCAGCTTGCTAAATATTACGGAGCAGAAGTTACCGGGGTATGTAGCGCCTCAAATTTGGAGTTAGTTAGATCTTTAGGGGCGGATATTGTGATTGATTACGCCAAAGAAGATTTCGCCAAAAATGGTCAGAAGTATGACTTGGTTTTTGACGCTGTAGGCAAAATCTCGCGTTCACACGCTAAAGGGTCGCTGACAGAAAACGGCGTTTTTCTCTCCACTTGGGGAGACCCAGGCGCGGAGCCAGATGACTTGTCAACGCTTAAGGGTCTAATTGAGGCTGGTAAACTAAAAGCGGTTATTGATAGAACGTATCCTTTGGAGCAGATTGTCGAGGCCCACCGCTATGTGGAAACGGGGCACAAAAAGGGAAACGTCGTCATAACTGTATAGCATAATAACAAAAACTAAAACATTTAGCAACTTATGGCGTTGGAAATGGTGAATATATCTGCTTTCGAAAAATCAGGTTGAAGAGAAACTGTGGTAAAAAATGATTTAAACAGAAAGATCGCGATAATTTTAGGGTTATTATTCATCACTGCAATTTTAGCTGGTTTACTTCTGGATACATCAGATAATTCGGCTGATATTTCAATAAACCAAAACCAAGGGGTGATGGGAACGCCTTTTGAATTTACTTTGGCTATTGTAGTTGTTGTTATGCCAATTTTGATGTATCCAATCTTAAAAAAATATAAGTGTAAGTATGGCTCTTGGGTTTGTTGGCGGTCCACTTGCAATACGTAATTGGGGGTACGGTATGGTTGCACCTATCGTTTTTAGTATAGGTTCTCTGATGTTTTATTATTTGTTGTATAAATCAAAACTAATTCCTCGCTGGTTATCAGGTTGGGGTCTTATTGGAGCCACATTGTTTTTAGCATCAGCCTTTTTACCTCTGTTAAGCTATGTTTCGCCTTCAACCCTCGTCTATTTGCATCTTACTGGTGCCGTGAATCAAATGGTTTTAGCAGCATGGCTCATAGTTAAAGGATTTAATTCATCTGCAATCGCTCAGTCTGAAAAACCAGAAATAAGGAAGAATGAAGATTAGAATTCAATCCTAAAGACACGATGAGAGCAAGTGTCTGTTCTATTGCTTAGAACATTCTGTTCCAAAAATTATGATATGTGTTCTAATGCATGGTGCTAAATTCAATATTCTACCACATAGATGCACAAGTGGTTAAAAATGGAATATAAATTACAAATCAAGAATAAAAAATTCTTAACTGTTACAGTATTGACTTTATTTTTGTTATCTGCAACAGCAATCTCAACTGCAAGTGCTCAACTCGACACAACTCGAATCCCCGATCAAACCCCAACCGATCCCAACAGTGAACCAATTAATGAAAATCCAACCTTGTATACTGCTCAAGACAACAGTACCGCAGCAACAGATGACAATTCAATCTTAGATAGAACCCAAGACAACAGTACAGCTTCCACCGATGATTCAACCTTGTATGATTCTGCAAATAGTGAATCAAATAACCCGAATCTTATTGCAGCTCAAGCACAACCCGACTACCTCGCCATCATTATAGCTCTTGTAGCTGGCGTTGCAGCAATCGCAAGTCTAGCCATATTTGTTAGTCGACGGCAAACAAAGAATTCAAAGTAAACAAATAGAAATAAAACATTTTACCTCTTTTTTTCCTCTATTATCTCTGGAATAGCTATTAGCTAATCTATGCAAAAGGCTGCACGGACCTACCTAATTTTTGTCTGGTTTTGAGCCACATACTTTTCAAATAAAAAGCTAAATCGCGGAGATTCAAAAATAAAAAATAGAGAAATTTTCACAATTAATCTTTTATGCCGGTTTACCTTGCTATTGTCTGATGGCTATAAAGAGAAAATTCCTAGTTGTTGCTGCAATCTTGCTAATTGCTATTTCATTAGCAGCCGGAATATTGTATGCATGTTTAGAAGTAGATCGAGAAGAAGAAACCAACTTGTTCACGTATCCTCTAACAGTTAGAGATAAAACCTTCATTGTAACCGTTGAAACTAACTGGAATGCAGAGCGTATGCCATCAGTTACTCTACTTAATGTTTCCGACATTACTCGGCATTCTGTAGAGCTTTACTTTCTTGGAGGCAGCAAAAAAACTATCTCTTATAATATTACAATTCCAACCGATTTGCTTTGGGGCGATATCTCGCTGGTCAAGAAATACTACCTGCAAGACCCTGACCGCTACACTCTGAGCAATAATGGCACTCACAACTCATTGCAGATGACCTTTGAGTATGAACCCCACTTCTCAGGAATCGGGTATTTTGAAATTATAGGAACAGAAGGAGCATGGTAAGTCTCAATCTTTTCTTGGTCCTCGAGAATCCTGGGTTCAAATCCCGCTCGACTCACCCTGTTTTTTGGATATTGTTGTAACGACGGTTTAAACGACGGTGTCAAGCTAGCCCTCGGCACCAAATAACCTTAATTTGAGGTTATTTTGCAATATTAGGCATTGTGCGCTCTGCAAGGAAGGTAATGAGAGAATACTTAGAAGGCAAGCCAAAAGCATAATGTCTTGCACAGTGTGTTGAGTGCGGTAGAGGCTCAGGTTACACACACCCCGTCAGCATAGCCCTCTTAAACCTTATACTTCAAAAAATAGACCAAGAAGCCATGCGGCAGAAAAGGTCAAGAAGCGAATACGTAGAACTCCATTTCGAAACGCTTTTCTTCAAAACTTTGGCGACATAAAAAAAGGTTACCTTTGCTTTTGAAGCAGTAGTTCTTGATATTCAGCGTTTACATTGCCTCGTCTTTTCTGGATTGCAGCATTAATTCTCCCCCAATCTTCCGCTATGGTTGGCCACATATCGCTTTCAACTACATTCTTTTTCACGTACTCTTTTAAGGGCTTTTCACGTCTTATCATTCTTGTGGGCCAGTCAACGTTGATTATGCCTGAACGCCTAAAGTGTTGAAGGTTCCGCACCACCTGATTTGGATTAATAGGGTAAGTTATGACACTGTTCAGGTCTTCAGATAAAGAGTCTATAGAGAATTCGTCTTCAAAACGAAGACTCAACACAGCCACCATGTCCTGCATGAACTTCGACTGACCTAGTAAGGTAGAATGGTCTCCTCTTAGGGAACAAAACCTGATCCAAACGGTACGCATTACGCTTATAGAACCACCTCTTGACTGCATCAGCGAGTAGAAGGTAAGCTCCAAGAATAACGGCTAAAGCTGCAAAAAACGCTGGAGGAGGCGGCACAAAGCCAAAAAGCGAACCTAAAGGTGTGAACGGCAGGATTAGAGCAAAGCTGATTATCCCAAAACTACTCAAAATTAAGAATTTGCTTGGTTTGCTCTTGTAGAAAGGCGTTCTCCTAGATCTTATCACAAACACTACCAGTGTCTGCGAACACAAAGACTCGATAAACCATGCAGTCTGAAATAGAGACGCAGAAGCATTGAAGATTAGCAGCATCGTGAAAAACGTTAAGAAATCAAAAAGGGAGCTTACCGGACCTAATGATACCATGAACCTTCTAATGAAGGAAATATCCCATCTCCGTGGTCTTTCAACATCTTCCTGATCAACGTTGTCGGTTGTAATAGTAGACTGGGACATGTCATAGAGCAAATTGTTAAGCAGTATCTGCACGGGAAGCATTGGCAAGAACGGCAAGAACAAAGCAGCACCGGCAACACTGAACATGTTGCCAAAATTTGAACTGACACCCAGCATAACATACTTCATCGTATTGCCAAAAGTTCTGCGACCCTCTAACACACCTTCCGCCAAAACGGTCAAGTCGTTTCTCAAGAGAATAATGTCGGCTGACTCTCTTGCGACGTCCACTGCATTATTAACAGACACGCCAACATCTGCAGTTTTCAATGAAGGCGCATCGTTAATTCCATCACCCATGTAACCGACAACACGCCCATTCTTCCTAAGTAGCGCTATTATCCTGTCTTTCTGGGCAGGAGTCACCCTTGCAAAGACATTGGCCTCCTCAACAACCGCTGCAAGCGTTTCATCAGTCATCTTAGAAATATCGTTTCCTAAAGCAACTCCTTTGACCTCGAACTCTAATGCTTGGCACGTTTTTCTGGTAACAAGTTCATTGTCCCCAGTGATAATTTTCAGCTCTATTCCAGCCTTGCTTAACAATTGTAGTGACTGCTTAGCCGTTTCTTTGGGTGGATCAAGGAACGCCACAAACCCCAGAAACACCATGTCGCTCTCATCATTTAGGGAGTAAACGGCTTTTTCTTCTCTGAGCTTCTTGTATGCGACACCTAAAACTCTTAAACCTTCAACACTCAAGTCATGATATTTCTGCTCAATTTTCTTGCGAGAACCCTCATCCAAATCATGTACTAATCCCTCAAGCTCATAGCAAGAACAGACCTTGATGATTTCTTCTGGAGCGCCCTTAGCAATAAAAAACCTTTGCTTTTCTTGCTCGACAACAACTGAGACGCGTCTTCGCACAAAATCAAATGGCACTTCATCAATCTTTTGGAACTCGGATACGTCAATTTCCTTAAACTTTAGGATGGCTTCATCAAGCGGACTTTGCAGTCCAGTTTGAAAATGACTATTAAGGAATGAGTATAACAGTACTTTTTCATCGTCTTTTCCATTCATGTCCACGTGCAGCAAGAGTTTAATCTGGTTCTCTGTGAGCGTTCCAGTCTTATCGGTACACAACACATTCATGCTGCCAAAATTCTCTATTGCCGAGAGCCGTTTCACGATAACGCCTTTCTTGGACATCGCCAAGGCACCCCTGGTTAGATTAATCGTTATAATCATAGGCAAGAGCTCAGGAGTTAAACCCACTGCCAAAGCGACAGCAAAAAGCAAGGCACTAACCACGCCCTCTGTGCTAGGATTACGTAAGGCTATAATCAGGAAGACAAAAATAACCAACAGAAACGTCACTTGCATTATCAGGAAACCGAAGCTTTTGATGCCCTTCTCAAACTCGGTCTCAGGCTCTTTCTCGACAAGCCTTCTGGCAATTTTCCCGTATTCTGTTGAGCTGCCGGTCTTCACGACCAGGGCCGTTGCCGTTCCGCTCACGATAGAGGTGCCCATGAAAAAGTAGTTGTTCCATTCAGTAATCGACGCTTCTTTGCCTTTCACTGGCGCAGAAGTTTTTTCCACCGGAAAGGATTCTCCCGTCAAAGAAGACTGGTTCACGAACAAATCTTTCGCGTTGATAACTCGTGCATCCGCTGGTGCGATGTCTCCAGCTGAAAGATATATTATATCTCCAGGAACGATCTCTGGAAGGTTAATTTCCTGTTTAAGGTTGTCTCTGAGCAGCGTTGCGGTGGTTGTTACTTTTTGTTTTAGCAGTTGAGCGGCTTTTTCGGCTTTGTTTTCCTGGTAAAAACCAAGAAATACGCTTACAAACACGATGGCAAAGATAATTACTACAGGAACAAATTCCCCAAGGATGCCAGAGATTACGCCTGCAACCATTAATATTATGACAAGTGGACTTTTGAAGTGTAAAAGGAACTCGCGGAGAGCAGAATGTTTGTGTCCAGGGGCAAGTTCATTACGACCGTAAGTTGCAAGGCGTTTTTCCGCCTCTTGAGATCTGAGACCAATTGTTGTAGAATTTAAGCGAGCAAGAAGATCTTCGGTTGAAAGGCTAAGGAGTTCCTCTGAACTTAACATCGGTTGCACATGAGGATCATTCTTGTTTTGAGCTTTTTCTGAATTATTATTCGCCGTCCCCATGGCAATTCATCCCCAGTGAACTGTGGATTTGAATCTAACCTTAATTTATTCTTTAAAGGAGGAACACATCGCTTATAGGCATTTTGCGAAAAGGCAATACTGGTTCCTTCAAGTCTTCAATCGGTTGCTGAAAAAAATAGGTGGGTTTTATAAAATATGTTCTTGGGTTAAGCACCAAGTTTTCCCTTCTTAACCAACTTGTACACTTCAAACCACACTATACTGGTAAAGCCTGCTACAAAGCAAATCAACAAATTCACTGCCGATATATACGTGAACGTGAAGAGACTGCTTAGCGGCGGCAAATAAATTACCAGTAATAACGCGACTATTGCAAGCACTACAATTTGCCAGAACGCTCTGTTTGGTTTGCGCAAGATACCTACGATAGATTGACTCCATGAGCGGTTTGTAGCTATCAATGCTATATTTGCTAACACTATCGTTGCGAACGCCATTGTGCGCGCTGTATCCAAGCCTAAACCTGCTGAACTAGCGTAAAGGTAAACTGCAATTACAAGCACCAATGAAACAGTACCTTGCAGACCAGCGATTATTGCGGCTTTCATATTGAATAGTCTTGAAGTTATACTTCTGGGTTTTCGTTGCATCACATCTTTTTCTTCTGATTCAGCCTCGAAAGCGGTTGTGCAGGCTGGGTCGATGATAAATTCTAAAAATACGATGTGCAGTGGCAGTAGGATTAGTGGCCAACCAAACAGCACTGGCAGGGCTGAGAGTCCAGCGATTGGGATGTGCACTGCGAAGATGTATGCTATGGCTTTTTTGAGGTTGTCAAAGATTCTGCGGCCCATCTTTACTCCGCCCACGATAGAGCTAAAGTCGTCGTCTAGTAGCACTAATGTTGAGGCTTCTCTGGCGACGTCTGTTCCTCTTCCACCCATTGCGATGCCGATGTTTGCTGATTTGAGTGCTGGTGCATCGTTTACGCCGTCTCCAGTCATGGCTACTATTTCGCCGTTTGCTTTGAAAGCATCTACAATTCGTAGCTTCTGCTCAGGTACGACTCGTGCAAAGATGTTTACGTTCTTGATTCTCTCTTTTAGTTCTTCATTGTTCATCTTTTCGAGTTCTGGCCCAGTTATGATGTTCTCGGGATTTCGTAAGCTTATTTGTCGGCCGATATTCTGTGCTGTCAGTGGATAGTCACCGGTGATCATGACTACTCTTATGCCTGCGTTGTAGCATTCGTTAACTGCATCTGAAACGTTCGGTCTCACTGGATCGACGAAGCCAATTAAGCCTATGAACTTGAATACGAAATCATGCTGCTCCTTTGGCAATTCTCCCTTTGCCATTTTGAAGGAGGTTTTAGCTACACCTAAGACGCGAAGACCCTCTCCAGCCATTTTCTGGATATTCGCAGAGATTTCTTTTGCTTCCGCATCTTTTAGGTGGCATAAGTCGATTATCGCTTCAGGTGCACCTTTAGCAGCTATGATGTAGTCAGATCCGTTTGGTGAACCCCAAACGTTTGACATGGCGAGCAGTTTTTGGGATAGCGGGTATTCTTGGATTAGTTGCCAGTCAGAATGGACATGCTCTGTTTTTGCGAATTCACCTTCTACGAAGTTTGTGATGGCTTTTTCCATGGGGTCAAAGGGGTCTTTTTTGCATGCGAGCACACTGAATTCTACTAGCTCGTGGCAGCATTCTGGTGGATTCTTGAGTGCTGAGTCGATTTCGAACATTTTGTTGTCTGTGCAGAGTTTGGATACGGACATTTTGTTGAGTGTTAACGTACCTGTCTTGTCAACACACAAGACTGTTGCTGATCCAAGATTCTCTATTGCATGAGGCTGCCTTGTTAGCACATTCTTTTTAGACATACGCCAAGCGCCGAGAGCTAAGAAAATGGTCAATACAACTGGGAACTCTTCAGGCAGCATCGCCATAGCAAGAGTTACGCCTGCCAGTATACCCTCTATCCAATCGAAACGTGTTAAACCATAAACAATGATGACTAAAGCGCAAAGTGACAGGCCGAAGATAGCGAAGTTGCGGACAAGCTTTGACACTTCAACTTTTAGCTTGGTTTCATCGCGCTCAACTTGTTGGAGTTTAACGCCAATTTTACCCATTTCAGTTTTGGCGCCGGTTGATTTGACTATTGCAATGGCTTGACCTTGGGTTACAAGTGTTCCTGAGTAGATGTATGGTTGGTCGTCACCGCCCGGTCGCCAAGCTTGCTCTTCTAGTTTGCCGATGGCTTTACGGACTGGGACTGATTCACCTGTTAGAAGTGATTCATCAACCATCAGGTTGTTGGATGATAAAAGTAATGCGTCAGCTGGGACACGGTCACCTTCCGCCAAGATCATTATATCGTCGGTTACTACTTCCCGTCCTGGGACTCGAATTTGTTTGCCGTCTCGTATTACTAGCGCTCGAGGGCTTGATAAATTCTTTAAGGCATCAAGGGCATTCTCTGTTTTTCGCTCTTGGAAAATAGTTATGCCCATGACTACGAAAACAAAGCTAAGTAGAACTAAGCCTTCTGTGACTTCGCCTAGGATGAAGTATATGCTGCCGCTTGCTACGAGCAGGAGGAAAATTGGCTCTTTAATTACGCTTAATGCGATTTGAAAAATGCTTCGCTTCTTAGATGAGGGTAATTCATTGTACCCGTCGCGTTTCAGTTTTTCTTGTGCTTCGTTGGGTGTTATTCCAGTTAAGGCATCAACGTCAATGTTATGCATATACACGTGTTCCTTTTTGCTGTGTGGCGACAAACCCTAGTTTCATTTAATCGAGTTGAAGCCATCCACTTTTATTTGGCAATAGACTATTTGAGAAGCGAAAATACTTAAAGGGCTTTTGTCACTAATATTTTTTCTCAGTGGTGAAATAAGTGAAAAATATTGAGCTTCAAAAGGCACTTGAAGCAATAGGCTTAACTGAATATGAAGCCAAAGCATATATCAGCCTAATCCAAACAGGCACATCAAATGCAGGTAAACTCAGTAAACTTACCGAAATACCGCATTCAAAAATATACGAAGTCCTCATTCGTCTAGAAAAGAAGAAACTAATAGAAGTTCAAAGAGGACGCCCACTTTTCTTCAAAGCAATAAAACCCTCCACTGCCATAGATGGAGTGGAGACAGAACTAAAAGAAACTCTGCAGTACGAACTTTCTCAAAGAAAAAATGACTTAGAAAACCTCTATGGGAAAAAAATAGGGCAAATAACCCAAGCGCATAACATACTTCGCGAATTGGATAATTTTTACGAGAAAAATGCAGCCATAGAACCCTCTGAAGAATTCATTTGGACAATTAAAGGAAAGGACAACTTGAATAGCCAAGCCAAAGAAATCATTCAGAGTGCATCGACAGAGGCGCGGTTGATGATGCCGCTTGATGATTTCTCTGAATTAATATCAACAATTGAAATGGTGTCTTCAAGAGGCGTTAAGGTTCTTCTTGTGATTCATGATCTTACCTGGAGTGTGCAGAAGCTCAAAGGCTCAACTGAGATTTTCTACGATAGGTCGCCGTTGCCTACGAATTGCGGAATGATTTTGGCTGATGATAAGAGAGGTATGTTTATTTCAGAAAATTCTACTATAGGATTTAAAGCATCTAGTAAGAGCGTCTTGATGGTTCTTGCTCAATTTTACCAGCATGAACTTGAGGAGTCAGCAAAAATATAACTCAATTGATGATGGTTATGCATGCGTATGGGTGAGGCTTCCATCAGTTATGTGTATTTTCAGTTCACAGGATCCTACAACAATGCTCTACAAGTGGCAGCGCCCATCTATGGCGTGCAGTACTTCAAGAGGATTCCATCAGCTATGTGTAATTTCAGTTCCCCTGTAACATGAATTAGGAAAAAATTATCATAAATCAGGAACTATACTAACAGATTTCTTTTATTCTAATGGGTAAAAGCCAAGTATTTGTTGGCTGATTGCTGTTTAAAATTGAGATTTCTAACTAAATTAAAAAATGATTAATAGTTAGGTGTTAGGGTGAAGTCTCCAATCTGGATCATGTCCAAATTCCAGTGCCCATAATCAGCCATAGTTGCCTTAATCGTAAAGCTTTTAACCGTTCAAAACAAGAGCAACTTAAATCTGCGGCATAGTTGCGTTTTTTCGCTTGCCTCAACCAAACGGGGATGTGACTAATGCGTTGGCTTGAAGAAAATCCCAACCACCCTGATCATGAACAAGTATTCAAACACTTCCGTACTGACCAGGATGATTATTTGCAGTTTCAAAGTCAATATATGGGCTGGGCTATGTACTGCCTCGCCCCTCTGAAATCTCATCTGCCAAGCGGTCAATTATAACATGAATTTTGATCCTGATGAGCCACCTTTTTATGGGCAGGTTGCCTCTTTCATCAGCGTTTTATCAAGCGAGCAAGTTTAATTATCAGAAAATGGTTTTGCAGGTAAAGCCATTTGATTTTACGGTTCCGAAAGATATAGTGACCGCGATTGCAAGCAAATGCAAATGTTCCTGTTGAGTCGGAGTGCCCATGAATTCCGGAAGTTGAGCTGGCCAGCTTTCAATATGTCACCGAGTTTGAAGGCTCAAAAATCTTTCGAAAAAGAAAACTCTAACATAAAAAACCCCAGAAACAATCGCCAGCGGAACCCTAGGCCTGTTTATTTATATATGGTGCAATGTGGGATTCGGACACCAGAAGAAGAGGGGATAATGCCTCTCGATTCGTTTCTTCGCAGTTATTTTCCTCTTTTTTCTCTTTTAGGCAGGTTTGGCAGGGGATGAAATATGTGAGCCCCAAAATAATGAATTGTCCTCATTGCGGTAAGATACTGCCTGAACAGTTCTGGCACGAAGAAATCCAGGCAGATAAACCGGTCCTCAAGTGCCCTCGATGCGGCAGCGATAGGAACCGAAAAGATGCAAAACGATATGCGGCATCAAGAGTCATTCAACGATATTATTGCCTAGACTGCAGTCGCAGGTTTTCATAATTTTGAAGCCCTTTAAACTAAGTGTCTCTTTTTTTGTGGAAAGCATTATTAGTAGGAAAGTAAAATATTCTTACCGATGAATATGACTGAAGAGCTTGAAGTTACCACAATGAGTGAAAAGGGGCAAGTTGTCATTCCTCAGTCGATACGAAAGGAACTTGGAATAAAACCAAAAACCAAGTTTCTAGTCTATGGAAGAGGCGACACTGTTATAATGAAAAAGTTGGAACTTCCCGACCTAAAGAAGGAGTGGGAAGATATTTTCAAGCTGATGGACAAAAAAGAGCTGAAGATATCTGACAAAGAAATACAAAAAGAAATAGAAGACACCAGAAAAACAAACAGATGATTTGATGCTTCGAGTCGTGCTTGACACCAACGTTTTAGTTAGTGCCATAATCTCTGATGGTAAACCGCGAGAGCTCTTTAGGAAAGGGAATCTCAAATGAGTTTTGTATTGTAACCTCAGACCTGATTCTAAGAGAGCTTGGCACTGTTCTTCGAAGGCCAAAATTCAAGACTGACGAGGATGAAATTCACAGAATTATTCTCACCCTGATGCAATCAGCAGAAGTGGTTGAGGTAGTCTCGAAATTCAACCTAGTTAAAGAGGATCCAAAAGATGATATGGTTGTTGAGACGGCTTACGATGGAAAAGCCGACTTTATTGTTTCTGGAGATAGCCATCTTTTGGCGTTGAATAGTTTTAGGGGAATTAAGATAGTTGGAGTCAAGCAAATTCTCACCTGTCTTGAATAAAAAAACAGTCAATGACACTCTACTGACGGCCTATTTATAAACAGCCTGTCAATTCACTTCCAGCTTTCTTATAAAGGAAGTGATAATAACCACAGAAAGTCTAGAGTGGGAATAAAATCCCCCGGTACTTTTGCATAGATGATGGCTTCGAACCCTCAGTCAGCTGGCGATATCGCCAGTCTATTAGTATCTTCGCAGCATCCTTCTACCTTTTTTCATTCCAATACCAGAACTGCCCACAGAATCTTAACCTGAATTGTGGATTCAATTACCATTTAACCGACATTACCAAAGAAACTAACTTTCCACCCTGCTTCCCCTGGGAACGCCACAAACCTGCCGAAAGGAACCCAGCTGACTTGTTTCGGAATGTCTTTTATAGCCATGTCCTCACCCAGATAAGTGAAACGAGTATCTGGTCCACCAAGCTTTCCAACAACCCTGTTGATGGCGTAGTCGGGAGTGATTCATGGTGCCCAAAGCAAAACGAGGAAGGTAAAACTCGCTGCAACCAAAAGGGCTACGGTTTTCTTTTTCATTCTTTTGAAGCTTCCGCATACAGATATTTACCAACTTTGATAAATATTTTCGCTGAATCACCTGACTGGTACATTTGCTTTCTGATTGTACGCTGGAGACTTAATATTTTTTGATTAAAAGCAAGCTAAATCGCCAAGTTAAACTCCTGTGCTTTAACATAGTGGTGCAGGGGGTGGGATTCGAACCCACGAACGCCTACGCGATAGGGTCCTAAGCCCTACTCCGTTGACCTGGCTTGGAGACCCCTGCACACATTTATGCAGTGTGAAATAGGTTAGGTTGCTTTAATATTTTCTCCATCAAAGGGTCCACAACCAAATCACTTCAACATGCCTCACACCCACAACTGAAAAAACCAACATTGTTGTGACGCAAAAAGCTCATACACCACAACCAAACAAAAACCTAAAAACAAACTGAAACCGAAAAGCAAACAGAAAAACACCCCAAGAAGTAGTGCAACAGCAGACGTGCACAACCACGCAAAACAAGAAAACTAAATGACAAATAAAGCATATTTGTAGATTTTTATTTGTTGCACATGCGCAGTAACCGTAAGCTCTTTATTGCATACCGCAATCACTTTCAAGAAGAAAAAGAAAAATGCCTTCGTAGCCTAGCCCGGTGGGGCGTTACCTTGGTAAGGTAATGGTCGCGGGTCCAAATCCCGCCGAAGGCTCCAACCTTTTATTCGTCGACAACTTCTAGAAATTCTTCTCTCGTTAGTCCCGATTGTTGGATTATTGATAACAAAGTGCCTTTCTTGATAGGGTCATGCCGTGGAACAGTAAGCTTATGTTTTCCATTCAGTAAGAAATATGTGGCTACCTCTTTGACCCGCGACTCTGAAGCCCTTTTTAGCAAGAGCCTTAATTACCGTTCGCCAGGAACTAGATGGCAACTTCTCAGACAGTTATCTCCACCAGCTCTTTCTTGCGTTTAAGCTGGTCAACCTCTTCAGGGAAGGCTTCCAAGTACCCTTCTATCGCCTCTTTAATGTTAGCAAGCGCTTCTTTGCGGTTTTCCCCTTCGCTTATCGCACCAGGAAGTTCTATGCATTGCGCTGAATAGCCACCTTCAGGCTCCTCTCTTAGGATAATTGTGAATTTTTCTCCCTTAATTTTTACCATTAACTGTCACCCACAATACAGAGCTTTGATTTGACCATATAAGCTTTAATACATATAATTTTATTTTAAAAACTAGAGATGTGCACAATTATTTTTTTATTGTTCTTTAACCTATAGTATATCGAGCGAGTTCTGGGTTGAAACCCGAGTTTTCTATATAGTTTGTGTCAGCAACACTCAACCGCAACATCTTTGGGTTAAGCCCAGTACTTGCTCACCGACTTGAGGCTTTCCTCACCAAAAACCACTGCCCTCAGAGCCTCCGCATCATACCCAATCAACGCAGCAAAAACCATAGCCGACTTCTTCACCAACCCCTTAGGCCTAATCCAACACTGCTTTAACAAATTAGCCTTCATATGCCCATTAAACTGCTCCACCACATACCGCTTCGACCTAAGAAGCTTCGCAAACCGGATTTTTCTGGCCTTTCCATTGCGAACGTTCGCGGCGATAACCGGCTTAGCATCAATCACCCTGGCCGCATGACGGTTCTCTTTAGAGTCATAGCCTGCATCAGCCAAAACATAAGGAGCCTCCAAATCCCAGATCAAATCCGGAAAAATAGGTCCATCGTATTTGTTGCCTGATGTAACCGTTGCTCTTAATGGCAAACCTGCCTGATTAACTGCTGCATGCAACTTGAAACCTCGGAATTTTCCTCTGCTAGTATGACCCCACATAGCT
Organism: Candidatus Bathyarchaeota archaeon; assembly: GCA_963725855.1. Taxonomy (GTDB): domain Archaea; phylum Thermoproteota; class Bathyarchaeia; order Bathyarchaeales; family Bathycorpusculaceae; genus Bathycorpusculum. Next base: position 15,797 of record CAVSAA010000003.1, read on the forward strand.
TCCATATCGTAAAGATCCACAAGTGGCGTAGAATCAACAATAAGCAGACTTGTTGGCATAACTAACCGCAGCATATCTGCAAGTTTGGCAAACGTCTCCTCAAGTAGGGTTAAGTAGCGTCTCCACCATCGACCTACTGTGGTTCGGTCAGGAACCGAACCCAAACCTAACCCGTTGAGTGCGTTTGTATGCTTCTTTAAGTACTCAACCAGACGAGTATCGTTCTCTAAGCCCTTGAGCCTAGCAAAAACTAGCACTCGAGCGGCTTTGAGGCGGCCATAACCGGGGTTACCAGCGTGTTTAGGCTGCAAAGAAACAGTGGCTTTATTCACGAAAAGCCTGACAATATCCCAGGCTTCCATACTAAAACATAATTGGGAAGCAATTTAAATTCTGCACACCCCTATAAAAACAATAGGGATAATATAGGTAAGGCAATGGTCGCGGGTCCAAATCCCGCCGAAGACTCCAATACCGCATTTGCATATTCACCATGTTTCCCGTGATGAAAACCAAGAGCTCATAACTTGATTTTCCTTCGGTTAACGCATATATATGCATATACACATAGTATTTGTTATGACCAAAGTAATTTCACTCTCTGAAAAAGCATATGAAACTCTAAAGGGTATGAAAAAGTCTGGAGAATCATTTTCAGATGTTGTTATTCGTGTGGCAAGCAAAGAAAAGAAAAAGGCAATACTTGAATTTGCTGGAACTTGGAAAGGTGACGATGCAGACGAAGTTCTTGCACAAATAATGAAAGATAGGGAAAGTGTAAAACCAAGAGAGATTGAGATTTAGCTTGACCATTATCGACACAAACGTGATGATTCCATTTCTGAATGGGTCGCCTGAAGCAGTAAATAAGGTACGTGAAGTTTCAAACATAAATGGCCAAGTTGTAATTACGATAATTACAGCGTACGAGCTACTGAAAGGTGCACGCCTCTCTTCGAAACCGGAAGACAACCTGAAGGACGTTAAAGAAGCGATTTCCAACATGCAAGTTCTTGATTTGTCTCCAGAAGCATGCGAGGAGGCAGCAATCATATTTTGTGAACTAAAAAAATCTGGCAAAATGATCAGCGAATTTGATATTTTAATTGCTGCAATAGCCAAAACAAATGGCGAAGGTATCCTAACTCGGGACCAGCACTTTAAATTAATCAAAGAAATTACTCTGATTCAATGGTAACTGGCAATGGTCGCGGGTCCAAATCCCGCCGAAGGCTCCATACTACAGCGCATAAGAGTCTATTTTAGGCGAAATCCTCGAAAGTTTTTTAAGAAATTCTTAAAAACCGGGTCATTAACAGAAAAATGAATCGTTGGAAGTCGCAACTGATCCTTGTGATGACTTCCCAAAAACGTGCAAAACGCTCCATTTAAAAAAGCCAGCTTAAATCAACAAATTGAGAAGCTGCTGCTGCAACCCGCTCCTGCACACTAGTTGCAACAATCACACACAACCCACCCAAAACCAAAAACCAATGCAAAAAATCTTCACCCCGCCTAATACCCCTATCAAATTACCTCAAATCATACAATTTGAGAAAAATGGCTATTTTGGAAAAAGCTTCTTATTTGTTGGCAACGAGTATTTTCCCAGAGGGAAAACCGTGGTTAACCTGTCGTTTGTCAGGCGCGAAGCCGTTGTTTTAGCTTTGGTGCTTGCTGTTTCCTTCTTAGTCAGGGTTCTTCTATTTCCCATTCAAGGCTACGAAAACGATACTAACACTTACCTTTCATGGTTCAACACTGCTTCCCAAAATGGTATTCGTCCTTTTTACAGCGTTGTAAGCTGGTGTGACTATCCGCCCTTTAACATCTATCTTTTCTGGTCAGCGGGTTCAATCATAAACACCCTTTCACTTAGTGGCCAAGCAGCCGTTAATGTCTTAAAAATGGTGCCTACCCTCTTCGACCTAGCAACTATCACCTTAATCTACCTCTTCCTACGCAAAAACTTAACATTCAAACAAACCCTCCTTGGCACCACACTGTACGCTTTCAACCCTGCGGTAATCTTTAACGTAGCTGTTTGGGGACAGTTTGATGTAATCTACACTTTCTTTCTTGTCTTCTCGCTTATTCTAGCGCTTAAAAACAAACCTGAAGTTTCAGCTGTTGTCTTCGCAGTGGGATTGCTAACTAAACCGCAAGGTATTGCATTGCTGCCTTTGGTTGCCTTACTTATTTACAAAAAGAGCGGCGTTAAACGGTTGCTACTTTCTGCGGTTACGTTTGTCGTTACAATATTCGCGGTTATATTGCCTTTTGAATGGAGCAACCCCATATCGTTCCTAAGCAACATCTATTTTGGCGCTTACAGCACCTATGCATACACTTCAATCAACGCATTCAACCTCTGGGGCATGTTCGGGTTATGGATCCCTGATGGTAACCTGTACATTTTAGGTTGGACGCTGTTTGGAGCATTTGCCACCTTCACTTTATATGCACTACATAAACGCTTCAAGGTCTCCGGTGAATGGTTAGCATTATTCGCCGCCTTTATGCTGTTCTTTGCGTTCTTTATGTTGCCAACAAGAATTCATGAGCGGTACCTATTCCCTGTTATAGGTGTCTTAGCGTTAATGTTTCCCTTGATAAAGAAAACCCGCGTCTTCTACATAGCGTTAACAGCAACATTGTTTGCAAACCAAGCTTACGTTCTTTACTATCTAAATCTTGATGCATTCATTCCCAGTGGGGACTTGATTGTTTTAGCGGTAAGCGTTATTAATTTAGTCATGTTCATCTATGGTTCAGTGCTAATGTGGGACGAACTTAAAGGAAGACCAATACTCAAAGCTGATACTGCCCCCTTAAGCCAGACCCAACCTAGAGGTGAGGCGAATTGAACTTTAACTTAAAAATCACAAAAAAAGACATCATAACAATGATTATGTTATCGATTATCTTTTTCGGCATCGCTGTCTGGAACGTGGGCGAAGTAAAAGCGCCGGTTACAGATTGGCAGAACACCTCAACACAGAATTTCTATATAGATTTAGGTTCAGTTCAACAGGTTCAGAAAGTCTATTTTTGGGTTCAAAGCGGCAACGCCTCAGCTACAGTTTCGTCGGGTGCACCTGGAAACTGGAGCCACATAGGAGAATTCACCAATGGACTTCAACCTAGAGCAACGGATTATATGGTCCAGCAAGACCTGCCCTTGAACGTAAACACACAGTACCTAGAGTTCAATATTACAGCCGAAATCTATGATTCACGACCGGACTTTTACTGGTCCGTCCCTAACCCCTCTGACCAGCAACCTTCACCGTTCATCGCGATCTCAGAAATCGGTATAACAAATCCAGCAAACCAGCAAATTCCCATCGTGAATATTACAGGGGAAAACGACACGGGTACAACATTACACAAGCTGGTCGACGAGCAGGGCTCACTTGAGATTCCGCCGACATACATGTCAAAGATGTATTTTGATGAAGTTTACTTTGCAAGGTCCGCAATCGAATTTGTTAACCACCAATTACCTGACGAGAGAACTCATCCTGACCTTGGAAAACTAATTCAGGCGGTTGGGGTAGCAACCGTCGGGGCAACGCCGTTTGGTTGGCGCATAATGGGAGTTATATTTGGCACTTTGATAGTGGCGGTTATGTACTTGTTGGGTAAAAAGCTGTTCGGAACATGGATTGGTGGTTTCTCAGCGGCGTTTCTGATGACGTTTGACTTTATGCATTTCACAATGGCACGTATCGGCACTGTAGACACTTACTTGATATTTTTCTCGCTGCTTTCCCAGTTATCTTTCTTAATCTACTTTTCGAGAGTTCTCAAGGTCGGCTGGAAGAAAACTTCAGTTTTACCTTTGATGCTAGCTGTAGTCTTTTTCTCATTAGGTTTCTCCACAAAATTTGGGTTCCCGCTTTTTCCGGCATTAGGCTTGCTTGTGTTGCTTGCGGCAGTTCGGTTACGAGAGCTTTGGAAGCAAAAAGGAAGTTTAGCCGATAAATACGTTGCTTTCTTTGACCATCCATTTCTGCTGCTAGTAGCCTGCAGCGGTCTTGTAGCTCTAATCTACTTCGCAACCTACATCCCTGACATGCTTCTTGGCAACTCATTCCCATCGATTGTTAACCTGCAGTTTGCAATGCTCAGCTTCCACGGAGGCACCGTTGTCGATTCATCTTCCTCACCATGGTGGTCTTGGCCATTAATGTTAGGCACAGGTACAGTCCCAAAATGGTTTGACATAACATACATACCAAACAACGTATACTCAACAATTTCTGTTTTCGGGAACCCCGTGGTTTGGTGGGTTGGCTTTGCATTGATGATTGTTCTTGCCGAAAGAGCAATTCATGGCAGGGCATTAGTGGCGAATCTCTGGGGTAGAATCTCCAAGTCATCTTTGGCAAAGCAGGTCAGCATACGGGGAAGCGGCTGGGATGTACCAGCTATATTCATTGTAGTCATCTTCGCTTTCTCTTGGCTGCCCTACGTTTTCATTGGCAGAGCAACCTACATCTACCATTACTACCTCAGCGTACCCTTGATTTGCCTAGCAACTACTTACTTTATCAACAAATACTGGAATGCCCGAATGGGCAAAGTCGCTGCCTTAGCTATATTTGTTGGTGCGGTAGCGATGTTTCTGCTCTTTTACCCTGTATTTTCAGGCGCTCCCGTTTCAACCTCCTTCATAAATAATTATCTCAGATGGTTCCCAAGTTGGGGGGCTTACGTGTAACTACCACATTAAACATACACGTCGATCCAGTGCAGATTTCATTGGTTCTCCCCGCCTACAATGAAGTAAACTACCTGCAGCCAGCCGTAGAAAAAACCATCAAAGCCCTAAAAGAGCTAACCGATTCCTATGAAATTGTTATTGCTGAAGACGGCAGCACCGATGGCACCGCTCAGCGTGCAGAGGAACTAACACAGAAAATTCCAGCTGTTAAACACATTCATCGTGAAAAACGGTTAGGAAGAGGAACCGCCCTCAACAATGCATTTAAGCAAAGCCGCGGGCAAGTTTTGGTTTACATGGATTTAGATTTAGCCACCAATCTTAACTTTCTTCAGCCACTAATTGAAGCCATCACCATTGAAGGCTACGATTTCTCAACAGGCTCAAGGATGCTACCCCAAAGCAAGGCTGAACGCACCTTTAGCCGAAGTCTAAGCTCCAAAACTTACAATTTCCTGGTACGACACATGCTTGGCTCTAAACTTCAGGATCACCAATGTGGCTTTAAAGCCTTCAAACGCGAACCGCTTTTGGAGTTGCTTGATAAAGTCGAGGCGACTCATTGGTTCTGGGACACAGAAATACTTGTTAGAGCCCACAGACAGGGATTTAAGATAAAAGAGATTGCAGTAGAATGGAAAAGCGGCAGGGGAACAAAAGTTAACCTGCTTAAGGACTCGTGGAATATGTTTCATCAGGTAATGGGACTCTGGTGGAAATTAAAAATAAAGAAAAAATAGACCTAACGCTTAGCCAACAAAACAAATGCTCGGGCAATCAGCGCTAAACCGAAGATGAGTATTACTCCAGCCCAGAAAACAAACCATTCGCTAGGTATAGTCATGTTAACTAGGTAGGTAATTATTAGGTAGCTTGTGCCAAGCCAAAATACGATGTTTTCGATGGTTTCAGCTTTGCGTGAAACAGGCGAATGAAATGCGACTCTTAGAATTAAGATAACGATTTCTAAAAGCCCTACAGCCATACTAAACTGGAATGCCGCATTGTACAGGTTCATATAATCAGCCGGGTTTGCGGGCGCCGGCAAAGAAATGCCTGTTGAGGGAACCACGGACAGGGTAAGTGATGTGAAAAAGTTTATCAAGCCATTCCAAAGGTCTTCGGAGATGTTGATGTAGTAAACTATAGCTAAGATTATGAAGACGGAACCAAGGTAAATGGCAGTTAGAAGGCTTTCTTTTCGCTTATCCGTTAATGAACCAAAACTAAAGTCAATCCTCAAGCCAAGTTTCTCCATCCAAAAATGCATGATTTGCCACATATATCTTTCTCTTTACACCGCTTACGATATGTTTTAAATAGATAGAGCAGCTAAACTATTATTTGGGATGAAATTCATGTCGTACTGTCCAAAATGCGGCAACAAAGTGGATGAAACTATGGCTTTTTGCCCTCGCTGCGGGGCTTCTCTAAAAGTAGCGACACCAAACCAACCTACACCACCACCTGCTCAAACATATCGGCGACGAGATGAAAAATCAGAGAAAAATGAAAAACAAGAGAAAGATCAAAGTTCCCAGCGGAACGAAAAACAAGAGAAAGGCGAAGGAGGCTTTATCGGCTACTTAATTGGCGGACTAATCCTTATCACGCTTGGTCTCTTCTCTGTACTGCAGATAAGCGGTTACTTTACTGTGAATACTGGTCAAAGTTGGGCAGTTATGTTATTAATTATTGGAATAATCATAATTGTCGGCGCCATCTATGTTGCTTTAGTTGCGCGTAGACGATCTCCGCAACCGCCCTAAATTATCCTGCCTAAAAACGCTCGGTAAAGCCTATGTTCCAGATAGTGTTGACGTTTTCTTTCTTCCGAATACTCGGTAATAGTTTTTTCCTGCAGCTTCAATCAAGTCTCCGATTTCATAGCGTGGAAACATACATGAGGAAACAATCAGGCTACCCCATTCACCCCGTTTTAGTTCATGCAACATCTTAACGCCCCTGCCGGTTGCAACTTCAAAAAGGTAGGAGTCGTAGTTTGGTGTAATATATGGTAAATCGTCGAGTTGTTGACCGAAGACTCCTTCTGTGGCAGTGTACATTTCCACGATTGGGACTTCACCGAAATATTTTTTGAGGATAGGTCCATATTTGAAGTGGATTTTTGGAACGCTGGTACAGAATATAGCTTGGGTTTTCCATATGTCTGCGGGTTTTTTTCCGTACTTACGCGTAACATATCTAGCGAAGGATAGGATTACAGGGGTTACACCCATGGCTGCAGTTACGTTCTGGTTTTGTGCCATCTGGTAAGCAAGGTCGAAACGTTTCTCCCAGTCAGCTCTGCCAACACCACTACCTAAAGAGTCGATTTCTTCTTGTCTAGGCAGAAGGCTTACTCTGTCAAACATTGGGTTAAGACGCGCGTAGGTTCCTGAACTGTAGCCGTAGGTAGACTTGTTTGCCGTCAACATCCATTGTGTGAACGTTTGAGGGAAAATTTAAGTTAAGTATTACGCCTAAAAAGACCTCGTAGCTTTTTTTCCTAACGGCATAGTTGATGAGTCCTCTTGCGCCGCAGCTATAGATTTGTTTTAGGTGGGTTTGGGTTGCCGGTAGGACTTTTGATTTTCCTGTTGAACCGCGTGTCATAACCCAGGTTTCTGGCGGTTCAGACAAAAATAGCTTTGTAATTGCGTTCTTTTACCTGAATCAGATACGGAGTGAGCGTTGAATAGTTAATTATGGGAAAATTAGCCTGATAATCAGAAATGCTTTTGACTATGGATAGCGTTGTGACTTTGGCCATATTCAGTGGTTTGGTATTTCTGAACCAAATCATCCAGCACCTGTCTGCTGCGCTTTTGCAGGGTTTTCGATTGAGTCGTACCATGGCTGAACGTATGGCCGCAATATACTGTTTATGGCATCTTGGTCAGGTAACATACCGTTCACTAAGTCTTTGTCAGGGTTTGGCTTATATGCTTCTCCACTAATAGACTAAAAATAGGTTGAAGCATCATGGCAGAGATAGTTAAAGACACAGCGGAAAGAATAAGAAAACTCCAAGTTCAAGGCGCCCGAAACGTCGCAATAGCCGCTGTCAAAGCCATCCAAACCCAAGCAGAACAGACCAAAGCAAAAAATAAAACCGCCTTCATATCAGAACTTAAAGAAGCCCAAACCATCCTTGTTGCCTCCAGAGAAACTGAGCCATTGATGCGGAACGCTATCTGCTGGATAAACACAAGAATCCAAGACACAGAAATGGAAAAGGTGGCGGAGTTGAGCAGGTTCGTGTCTTCCGTGGCAAACCAGTTTTTGACAGAGTTGGATACTTCAAGGGAATGTATTGCCGAAATAGGTGCTAAACGAATCCGCGAGGGCATGGTAATTTTTACCCATTGCCATTCCTCAACTGTGATACGTATGATGGCCAAGGCAAAAAAACAGGGTAAAAACTTCAAGGTAATCTGCACCGAGACGCGCCCTGCTTTTCAGGGAAGAATAACCGCCAAAGCGCTTGTAGACTTAGGCATTGAAACCACATTCGTTGTTGATTCGGCAGCGCGGACATTTATTGGCGATGTGGACCTTGTTGTTGTCGGTGCAGATGCGATAACATCTGAGGGTAATGTCGTAAATAAGATTGGAACAAGTGCTATCGCAATACTAGCTCATGAGGCCCGAAAACCGTTCTATGTGGTTTCGGAACTCCTTAAGTTTGATCCGGAAACCCTTGGTGGCGAATGTGAAAAAATCGAGCAAAGAAGCCCCACAGAAGTTTGGAGCGAAGCGCCATCAAAGCTTACCGTAAGAAATCCCGCTTTCGATGTCACCCAGAACCGTTACATTCACGGCTTAATTTGCGAAGAAGGCATAATCGCTCCACAAGTGGTCTTGGAAGTTATGCGTCGCAGGTTTCCATGGGTTTTCCTCTCTTAACCTACCAAATTGCTTACTATCGATCGCCTGCTTTACGTTTGGATTAGTACAAAATAGTGTGCGAAGGACAGTTGGTTAAAACTGAAATATTAGCCCTTAAAAAATACAAAATAAAAAAAGGAGAGATTGTTTTTTGTTGTGTGGTTTTCTTATGGTCGTTTCTTCATCATCATTACTACTAGTGAACTAGCACTATGATGATTAAGACGAATATACCTGCAATTGCTGGGACGAAGTATGTGTCAGCGGTTGATTCTGGTGCTGGTGTTGGTGCTGCGGTTGCTGCTTCTTCGTTTTCAACGAAGAAGGCGCTTTGAGCGACTGATCCATAGTATGCTGCAGAACCTGCGAATGTTACATAGACTGTATAGTCACCTGAGATGTCTGGTTTCCAATTGAATTTGTATGCGCCTGTGAGGTCGCTTGTGGTTGTGCCAACTACACGGTAGTTACCGTTAGCGTCAAGGACACTAACAGTTAATGGGATACCACTTGCGTCGGTTGGGCATTCGAATTGCTTGTATACATATAACATCCATTGGCTTTGGCTTGCATCAGATACTGCTGGAACACCGTTGGGGAACCGCATTTTAATCGAATCGGTCTGAGTGCCTGGTGAAATGTCAGTTACTGAACCTTGTATTACGACAGTTTTGCCGAAATCAACTGATACACTTGGAGCGTTGACTGTTAGTGCTGTTGGGCCTTTGCCGATTGCATATAGTTGCTGGTCATATGTATCCATAGTGCCTATTATGCTGTCGCCGATAACTCCGTTACCACCCCAACGGGTTTCACGGAACATACCGTTAACACGCCAAATTTCACTGCCATCAGTAGCGTTGATACAAGCGTATGGACCGCCACGTGGAATTGGTTGTTCAGCTGAGTGTTCAAGAGTACCGATGTAAATCTTACCATCAGCAATCAAGTCAATCCAGCCCCACCAGTTCTCACCGGTGACCGGTTCCTTGTATGCATCACTCATTACCCATGTCCAATCTGTTTTGCCTGTTGCAAGGTCATAGGCGTAGAGTATGCCGCCAACGCCGACTGAGTAGAGTTTGCCGTATGCATAGTACCATGTGTGTTCTGCGTTGCCCCAGCCATAAGCATCTAAGTAGATTTCAGATTCAGTTTGCCATAGATATTTTCCAGTTTCTACGCTAAAGCCGTAGTGGGTTGTTAGTTCTTTGTCCCACATTCCAATGACTCCGCCTGCGACATAGTTAGTTGCGCCGACGTAGTGTAGTGTGTTAGAGCCTGCGAGCCATTCAGATGGTGCTGCCCATGTTTGGTCAAATAGTGTTGTTGCCGTAGTGGAAGTTGAAGTCAATCCGGTAGTGCCTATTCCCCAAACTCTAACCATAGTTTGGTTAAACCAGAGGGATACAACTCTGTCGTCGTATACTTTGAGTATCGGTGTGAAGAACGATGATCCTGCTGCTAGTGTACTACCAATTGTTACGTTATATGAATAGCAACCTGGTGTGTTGACAGACATTGTTTTTCCTTGAACTTGGCTACCCCAACTGCCATAGCTTGGAGTTCCAACAGCGGAAGCGGATAGTCCTGCTTGTGTTGAGTTCCAAAGAGCCATTTGATGGGTAGCGTAGTTCATTACGTAAATGAGTATTTCACCGCTTGGTCCAAAGGTTCTAACACCTGAGGGGACGTTGTTGAAAGTAAAGCACCATTTGCCGTCGAATGGATCCCATGCTGTGTAAGTAGAGCCAGATACTGAATATAGATAAGTGAATACACCGTCGTAGTTGTAGCTGTTAAAGTAGAAGATCTGACCAAAGGATAATGCAGTGTTGTTTTTCACCCATAGAATTTCGCCTGTATGTAGATCTTGTGCAACAATTGAGGTTGGAAGGCCAATGTCCTGCAAATTGTAGTATAGAACTCCATTTAGCACAACTGAGTTAGAGAATTTGCCTTCGTATGCATCGCCGCCTTCAGAAGATGCGGGAACTTGCCCATCACCCCATAGACCGCCAGATAAGCCCCCAGTAGTCAAAGGTGTAGACCATAGTACGTGAGCGGTTTCTGGTGCGTCATCATTGTACAATGCAACTGAATTATCGGGTCTTGTCACCCAGTTGCCAGAGATGGAGTACCATTCTCTGAGTTGTGCATCGATTGGGCGACTCCAATATTCAGTTGGAAGAGCATGACCCGGATAATATGCTAATGGTTCAGTGGTGACCTCAAGAGTCATTGTCTTGGAGCTTGCCAGCATTATTGTACCTTGGAAAATCATTGCGCCTCTTTCGAGGTCCATATAAGTTGCTGGGGCTGTGTTGTTGGGGAAGTTGGTGGTTATGGTGTAGTTTCCAACTTGGGTAGGTGTGTATTGTGTGAAGGTTGAGCCTGTGGAGTCTGTCGTGAATGGACCAAGTGTTTCTGTGGTACCGTCAGGTTTTACAATAGTCATTGTAATGCCTGTCCACCCTAAACTGGCGGATCCCAAGGGTTGAAGAACACCCATTTTAAGTAGTGTTGCTTGTCCAACGCCTGTTGGGCTTGGTATTGCATCAACTATAGCGTAGGTTTTCTGTGTAGCTACCGCCTGTGCATTTGCAGGGGTTATTTGTACTGATGTTACAACGGACATTAGAAATGCAAATATCAACAATATTGCGATTCCATTTTTTATTTTCATTTTTTTTCCTCTAAGTATTTTTCTTTTTGTTTTTTGTGTAGGTAAACTCTGTTTTGTTTAAACAAAAGATTACCTATCCTCAGTATGTATGCTAGAATCACTTATAAGCATTAGTGGCAAGTAGATACTGACACCGAAAAAAATTGCTAATTTTTCATATAATTAGCTAAAATGACGAGTTTCTCATTCTACGGAACTACGCGAAGCACTGCAATTGCGATCGTAAATTTACCTCCAATATCCATAGCAACAAACCAGGAGTAAAGGGTAGGTTGCCTTATTCAGGAGGCAGTTACTCCAGAGCTGGAAAATGAAGCACCCTTTTGAATAAAGAAGGGAATGCAATTGATAGTTAGACCTCTACGCAACATCATATTGGCGAGAGCCTACTGGTAATCTAAGGTTTCCACTGTTTTAATGCCGAACCAAGCTCCCAGTGGTTCTTTGCATATTCTTCAAGGTTTTTGCCTTCTAATGTGGCGTCGACGGCTTGACGCATGGCTTTGGCACCGCAGATTGACCCATCTGGGTGCCCATGGATGCCGCCGCCTGCTTGGATGACAAAGTCGTTGCCAAAAGTCTCTATCAGGGCAGGAACCAGCCGGGGATGCAGTCCACCGCTGGCCACAGGCAACACAGGCTTGAGACCTCCCATTTTTGCTTTGCATGCAGCAATGTTTTCTATGACTTCGGCTTTGGTTTCTGACATTTTACCGACACCTGTTCCGACATGGAGTTGGTCTATGCCAATGATTCTGCCGATTAACGCTATAGGTTTCATGGAGATGCCGTGTTTCTCGTTTTTAGTGAAAGCAGCGTGTCCAGCGCGGTGAGCGTGTATGACGAGTTTGAAGTTTTGGTCTCTTAGCGTTTGGAGGGCCGACCAACCGCATGTGAGGATGTCGACCATGACGTATTCTCCACCTTGAGCGATGACGTTTTCGGCGCGTCTTAGCATTGTTTGAGTTTCAGCTGTGATGTTTATCATATAGACTTTATGTTCTCCTGTCTCACTCTGAGCTTTATCGCGGCTCTCCAAGGTCTGCGTTAAACGGGCTTCGAAAGGGTTAAAACTTTGGCTGCTCAGGTTCTCATCGTCTTTTACGATGTCGCAACCGCCCAGCCACGCCTCATATGCCACTTTCGTGTGGTCTCGGGTCTCTAACCCTAATTTAGGTTTGATTATGGTGCCAACGAGTGGGCGTTTGGATACTTTAAAAAGTTTGCGGATTCCGGTGATGCCAAACGCTGGACCTTTAAAGCTATCCAAGATATGTTTGGGAAATTCTATGTCTAGGAGGCGCAGGTTCTTTAGTGTTTTTAACCCAAAAACGTTTCCTGCAACACTGCTTAAAATGTTTGGCATGTTAGCTGGCTCAAAAAGTTCAGGGGGATAGGCGATTCTAACTACGCTTCCCTCGATGCTGAAAACGTGAGCTGCTAGCCGCTTAACGTAGGGCTTCTCAGTGGTTAATTCTGTCCATGTGCCAACAGAACTCTCCGCGGCAACACCGCCTGCAGCTTCCTTTAGACTCAAACCTTCTGGTTCAATTTGAAAAGTACACAATAATTCGGTTTCTTTGGGTTCGTAGGTTAAATCAACAAAGTCAAGGTACTTCAAAGCATAATCCTTGCCTGATAGTGAGAAACATTGTTTCCTTAAAATCTTTAACTATTCCCAGCTCAATTGGTATTGAGTGTTTGAAATGGAATTAAGCGTTGAAACATTGATGATTACCACTGGCGGTAGCAGAATCACACTACTTAGTGAACAAACGGCTAGCCTTTTAGGAGTACATAGTTCAGACAGGATAAAAATAACATGTAAAAAACAGGAAATGATAGCAATCGCCAACATCGCTGATTATTTTCCCCCAAACCGAATTGGACTCTACCAAGAGACTGTTGCCGCCCTTGGAGTAAAGGAAGGCGAGATTGTAAACGTTCAGTTAGCGCCGTTACCTGAATCACTCTTTAACATACGCGCCAAGCTAAAAGGGGAACGCTTACATGAAAAAGACATTGTAGCCATAGTGAAGGACGTTGTAGAGCGGCATTTGAGTACAGTTGAAATCGCCGCGTTCCTCACAGCACTCAGCATTCATGGATTGAGCACCAGTGAAACCGAATCTCTTTCAAGAGCCATGATTTCTACGGGCAAAACAATCGATTTCGGAAAAAAACCAATCTTAGACAAGCATAGCGTAGGGGGAATTCCAGGCGATAAAACCAGCATGATAGTTGTACCGATTGTGGCAGCAGCAGGATTTACCATCCCCAAAACCTCATCGCGAGCAATCACCTCGCCAGCAGGCACGGCCGATCGAGTCGAGACCCTATGCCCAGTTAACCTATCTGTTAGAGAAATTAAAGAAGTCGTTGCAAAAACCAACGGCTGTCTAGTCTGGGGTGGGTCTTTGGAACTTGCGCCAGCCGACGACCTCTTCATCCAAGTTGAATACCCCCTAGGAATAGACCCTATGCTCTTACCTTCGATTTTAAGCAAAAAGAAAGCTATTGGAGCAACTCACGTAGTCATCGACATCCCCACAGGAATGGGCGCCAAAATAAAAACCCGCACAGAAGCATACACTTTGGCTTCTGACTTTGTAGATTTGGGAAAACGGTTAGGGTTAAACATTCAGTGTGCCCTAACTTTTGGGGAACAACCGTTGGGCTATGGTATCGGGCCTGCCTTGGAAGCAAGGGAAGCGTTGACTACTCTTATGGGTGAGGGTCCGCCTGACTTGCTTGAGAAAGCAGTTAGCCTCGCAGGAATGCTCTTTGAAATGGTAGGAGCTAAAAATGGCCGAGCCATAGCAGAAGAAATGGTTGATTCGGGCAAAGCAATGAAAAAGATGCGCGAAATAATCTCCGCACAAGGCGGAAATCCATCGATTAAACCTGAAGATTTGCCGGTAGGCCCAGAAATAGCCTCGGTGCATTCGGAGCAGACTGGCAAAGTCCTCTGGCTAAGCACGGATGATATTGTGCGGATTGCTAGGGAAGCTGGTGCACCCAAGGAGAAAGGTGCAGGTGTTGTTTTGCATGCAAAGTTAGGTGGATCAGTTCATAAAGGTGGTGCACTCTTTGAAATCTATGCAGAGCGAAGCAGCAAATTGGCTTCGGCGTTGGAGTTAGCGGAAAAACTCTCACCTATTGTGCTAAGCAAAAAACCCGAGGAAAAAATGATTCTGGATAAAGTACCAAAGAAATCCAGGCATGAAAAAGCGTTTATGCTAGACAGATAATCACTCGATTAACGTGTTATTACGCCACCAATTAAGCCACCTATGGTGGAAAGCACAGTGACAACAACGGCAAGAACAATTCCAAGCACTATACCGACTAATCCTCCGAATAAAAAGCCTAGTAAACCATGCCTAACTGTTTCAATTAGGATGATGTTGAAAAACGCTAGAATTACAAAAACGATGGCACTGAGCATTCCAGCTCCAAAACCAGCCATCGTGCCGCCGATTATTCCCCTTGCGATGAACCCTGCGAATAATCCGCCCAAGAAGGCACCCAAAAGGTGACCTACACCGGGAAAGATCACACCAAGGATTATGGTAAGTATGAAACCTAAGAGTGCACCTAAACCAATGCTAGCCATTTTTCATCATTTATTGGTTGATTACAAAAAAAGATAAAGGTTTGTCTTTAGCGTGCCCTCGCATTGCGTATTTTGGGTTCAAGCAGCGTCCAGAGCCATTCAGTGAATTCCTGCATGTTCTTGGTTTGGATATGTACGTCGCCGGGTCCGGTAATTTGGGTTACTAACCCTTCGCCGCTAAGCAGGGTTTCTTTTAATCCACCCAACCTTGTGACTTTGTAACTACAAGATTCGCTAAAACCGACAAGGTGGAAGTTGTCAACGATTAAGGTTTGCCCTGGTTTAAGGGTATGAGTGTCGATGGCACCAAATGTATTGATGAACATCTGTCCTCTGCCTGTGGCTTTAAGCATAAACAAGCCTTGTCCAAACAGACCTTTGGTGAATCCTTCCCATTTTACATCCAAATCAATGCCCGATGTGGATGCCACGTAAGCAGATTTCTGGATGACATAACCGCTACCAGGTGCAATATCTAGTTGCTTGATGTCGCCTACAGGTGCCGCAACAAATGCTGCTTCTGCTGGGCCGCTTGTGGCGGTGTAGTCGTTGACCCAAAATGATTGCCCGCCGATGAGGCTTAAGCCTAACGTTCCAAGAAGGCTTTTTTCTCGTTTACGTGTGTGGACTTCGATTGTTGGGTTCATGTAAGTCAAAGCGCCTGCTTCAGCTGTGATGGTTTCACCTTGCTCAAGCGTAGCAACCAACATTGCGTATGAAGGCTTATATTTAACTTCAAATTTCAAGTTATTTTTCTCCTAACATGCGTTACTTATAAAAGACGGTTAAGTAGATCGTCTTAATAAAACTTAAAGTTTCAAGGTTTATTAGGGTTAGTAAATGGAGACCTTTGTCGGAGTAATCCTAAAGAAGACTTTCAGTTTAGCGTTGATCTTCAACGCACTCATCACAATCGCTGCCGTTGCAGGAATCATATTTGGCTTTTATATGGCTTACCCTTACTGGCAGCCTTATTCACCATGGTTAATCAACGGCAACCTGTTTTGGTTTGCAATTGCGGCTGCAATAGTCAACATCTTCCCGAGCGCCACCATCGGCAGAGCCTTACATACTGGACGCTTCCTTTTTCACCACTACGTTTACGGTTTTTTTATACTGCTTTCCTCTTCAGTCTTTGTCACCATCTTTACTCCTATTCCATTATATAGCCTGTTTTTCGTCGAATCCAACAGTATTGCAGTTAATGCTGGACGAGTCTTTGAGTTAGCGGGTTTAACCTTGTTGTTGGATGATTTGTCTGATGTCAACAAAAAGATTGAGAGAGGCCTAAACTGGATTAAGACCAAGGCATACCAAGTACGAAAAAGCCTCCATATTTTTCAATTTGCTACTGGTTGTTTTACTATCTATTGCGGCATCTCCATTCTGCTCGATACGTTTGGAAATAACGATCGTGCACTGCCGAACTCTTTTGCAATTGTCAGTCTCCTGTTAACTGGTATTACTTCTTTTGTTTTCGTAAAGAGAAAAACATGGCTAAAAATTACTCCACCTCAACCAGAACAACTTTAACATTTTTGGTTAACGCTTTCTTTTCCGATGGTTTCAAACTGTTCCCACGAAAAAGATGAACACCCGTACGTAATGATGTGGTTTGGCTGTTGGGGAAGCGTTGAGTAGTTACAGTTGCATTATTGATTTTGATTAGGGCATGCTCGCTTGTGAACACTACAACCTCTTCAACCAAGACACCCAATTATCTCAAGTTAAATGAATCCCTGAATAATTGTTGGATTTTTGAGGCATCCCACTTTGTCTGCTGGCTCGGTCTACCTGAAAAGTCATGTTGGTCCGCTGTCTACCTTTCGTCGCCGTTGTTGGCGATGTTACCACTCCAATTCTTGTTCTCTAAAACAAAGATTCCGTTGGGTCCCAAAACGATGTGTTCTATGACTCCGCCGCCATCTTGCAAATACAATCGTTTAAGAGGCAACAATCGTCGCTCAATGGACATGTGAGGAGTTTAATGATTAAAAATCAAGAAAGCAAAATTAAAGGAAAGTCTCAAAAAAAGAGATTAACTTATTTTTTGTCGGTTAGATACTCATGCATTGCTTTGGCTGCGCGTTTGCCTGCTCCCATGGCGCTGATGACTGTCGCTGCCCCTGTTGCCACGTCTCCGCCTGCGTATACGCCGTCTAAGCTGGTTTTTCCTACTTCGTTGACGCATATGGTTCCATGTCTTGCGTCGCTTTGCAAGCCGCCTGTCGTACGCTGAATAATTGGATTTGGTGTTTGTCCGATTGCTATGATGACTGTGTCAACGTCCATTGTAAATTCTGAACCTGGAACTATTTTTACACCTCTTCTGCCTTTCGCATCTGGTTCCGTAAGTTCCATTCCTATGACTTTCATGCTTTTGACCCAGCCTTTGTCGTCACCGTAGAACTCAACTGGCGCCGCAAGGAACTTACATACTAAGCCTTCTTCCTCAGCATTCTCGATTTCCTCATGTCGTGCGGGTAATTCGTCGCGTGAACGGCGGTAAAGTAAACAAACTTCAGATCCAAGCCGCATACTGCTCCTTGCGCAGTCCATCGCAACGTTTCCGCCGCCGATGACGACCACGTGCTTGCCGAGGCGTATTGGAGTATCATATTCTGGGAAAAGGTAAGCTTTCATAAGGTTAACGCGGATAAGGAACTCGTTGGCTGAGTAGATCCCACCGAGGTTCTCTCCCTTGCAACCTGTGAATTGGGGTAAACCTGCGCCGCTGCCGATAAAAACAGCATCATAACCGTTCTTCATAAGCTCGGGAATTGTGTGGATTCTACCGACCAAGTTGCCAAGACGCAAGTCAACACCAAGATTCTTGACGTAGTTGACTTCGTTTTGCACGATGGCTTTGGGTAGACGGAACTCTGGGATACCATACATGAGCACTCCACCGCCAACATGCAACGCTTCAAACATAGTGATTTCGTGACCAAGCTTCACAAGGTCCGCTGCAACGGTTAATCCTGCGGGACCTGCACCGACGACAGCTACTTTTTTGCCTGTAGCTGGAGCTTTCGGAGGCAACTTTGAACCGTTGTCCCGTTCCCAATCAGCCAAGAACCGTTCTAAACGTCCGATGCTTACAGGTTCTCCCATTTTGCCGATGACACATTTCTTTTGGCATTGCTCTTCTTGAGGGCAGACTCGTCCACAAACAGCCGGAAGAGCATTTTTTGTTTTAATGGTGGCTATTCCTTCAGCGTACTTTTTCTCTCGGATACATTTGATAAATGCTGAAATGGGAACTTCCACAGGACACCCTGTCACACATTGAGGTTTTGGGCATTGTAAGCAGCGGCTTGCTTCTTCTAGAGCTTCTGCTTCAGTGTAACCTAAAGCTACTTCACTGAAGTTTTTGGCGCGAATTTTAGGCTCTTGTTTTGCCATCTCTACAGCTTTCTTGTTTAGCTTTGGTTTAGGCTTAACTTCTGCCACACTTACATCCTCCATTCATTTCGGACAATACTGAACTCAAACGTTCTTCAGGAAGCATCGTTCGTTGACGCATAATTAACTCGTCAAAATTAGTTTTGTGACCGTCAAATTCCGGACCATCCACGCAACCGAACATCATTTTGCCGTCAACTGTAACTCGACACACACCACACATGCCCATGCCATCAACCATAATCGGAGTTAAGGTTACGATTGTGGGAATATTGTAAGGCTTCGTGATTTCGCTAACATCCTTCATAAGGATGACTGGACCCATAACAACGCATCGATCAAACTTTTCCGTTTTCAGCAGATCTTTAAGGAAATCTAATCCTTTGTAGCCAACTGAGCCATCGTCTGTTGCAACATAGACTTTGTCACTGAGCGCTTTTGCTTCGTTTTCCATCATAATGAATTCTTTTGTTCTTGCGCCAAGAACAGTAGTGACTTTGTTGCCAGCTTCCTTCATAACTTTAGCCTGCAACAGTAGCGGTGCAATCATGACGCTTCCACCGATACAGAGGACTTTGCCGTAGTTTTTGATTTCCGATGGATTACCAAGTGGACCAGTAACGTTATCGATACATTCGCCCTGATTTAGCAAACCTATTCCTTTGGTGGTTTTGCCTACTTCATGGAAAGCAAAAGAAATTGTTCCTTTTGATCGGTCATAACCGCTAATTGTTAGGGGTATTCGTTCGCCTGTTTTGCCGTGTATTACTATTAGGAAATGACCAGCTTGCGATTGAGCCGCAACATCCGGAGCTTCTACTTCAAACAGTTTAATTTTCGGAACAAGCTCTTTTTTACTTATTATTTTATACGTTTTGCAGTCGCCTCCACAGCTATTTCACGTTTGGGTAAAGCACATATTTTCTTGTAGAATTCATCGAGTTTTGTTTCGAATTCGTCAGCACATCTGGGTGATTCCTCGTAGAGTTCAAATCGGTCGAGCAAGCCCAGTTTTTTAAGTGAAACTTGCAGTGCAGCCACATTGCGTTCTGCTGCATTCCTTCCTTCTTGAAGCTTGCAGTCTTTAGCTGAACAGACAACTCCCATGACTCCATCGAATCCGCAATTTAGCGCGTTGATTATGTGAACCGGGTCAAGTGACTTGAAGCAGGGTACCTCAAGTGTTAAAACATTTTTCCCTTCGAAAGCTTTGTTTGGGACATCTAGAGTTGAGAACTCAGACCATTGACATACGAATGCGAGCACCGCTGGCCCTTTATTCTTAGCTGTTAACTGTGCAAGCGATTTACCGTAGCGATCAACCACGTCTTCAAACTCGAAGCCTTTCACCTGTATTGCGTGATGTGGACAAACCAATTGGCACGCACCGCAACCAGTGCATTTCTCTTCATTTACCTTAGGAGTCCCAAAAGATTCGAATTCAAGAGCGCCGTATGGGCAGATGAAAATGCATTTGTCGCATCCTACGCATGCTTGCACGTCGTAAACTGCTTTGCGAGAGAACTTCACAATTCTCACCGCATCTTCATCGAAGCCCAACTGTTTAAGGACATTCTTTGCTAAAACAAGTCTTCGAGTATTAATTTTTGTACCCTCTTTGTAACGGCAGAAAGGGTCTTCACATTGGATCGAAACAATATTTCTAACACCAGAATTTAAGGCTTCAAAGACAAAGTCTGTTGGAACACGACCCGCACATGGCAAACGTAACGCCATGTATTTATCAACTTTCAATCCTTGTTTTTTTATGATGTCTTCGACTTCTCCTGTGGAAGGCGAGTTTCCTCGGCACATCAAGATGAGCGTGTCAACGTTTTTTGCTTTAACTTGTGCTTTTTTAAGATATTCTGATAGATTATCATATGTGTAATACTGCATTTTTATAGCTGCAGATGGACAAGCACTATAGCATATGCCGCAAACTTGGCAATCCTGAGTGTTAATTTCAACTTTTCCACTTGAATCAGCTTTAATTGCTTCGTAAGGACAAATAGACTTGCAGACATAACATCGGCTGCATAAGTCTTGGTTGATTTCTACTACAGCGAGACATTTTTCACTCATTTTAAACCTCTCTTTTCACACCTGTTTCTGCTGTTACTTTAATGCTTTAGCGCTAGCCTAAACTCTTGAAAAATGAGAAGAGGTTGGGAATATTATATTCCTTTCTCTCTATTTTTGGTAATATGGTCGTCTAATGTAAGCATAAGCTTCCAAAGCGGCAGTTATGCCTTGACCTACAGCTGTGCCCACCTGCTTAACAGGGTGGTTAGTTACGTCGCCCGCTGCGTAAACTCCCATGAAATTTGTGTGTTGTCGGATATCTATTTTGATGTAGCCGTGCCCATCTGTTTCTATGCTGCTTGCTTGGGCTATTTGGCTGTTAGGCGCTTCGCCGACCTGCACAAAAACTGCGTCAGCTGCTAATTCACTGGTTTTCTGGGTTGTGTTGTCAATTAGAGCAACTGTTTTTACTTGTTTATCGCCTTTGATTTCCTGGATTTCAGTGTTCCAAAGAATGCTCACGTTGCTCTTTGATGCTATATCTGAAACCAAGGTTTCTTCCGCTCGGAAAGCTTGCCTTCTATGGATGACCGTAACCTGAGCTGCAAGACCTGAAAGATAAAGTGTTGTGATGCATGCAGAGTTTCCTCCGCCAACCACTATGACTTTTTTGCCCTTAAAGAATGGCCCATCACAGACTCCGCAGTAGCTTACTCCTCTGCCGCGGAATTCTTTTTCGCCTTTGGCGCCCATCTCCTTGTAGTGTGAACCCTGCGAAATTATGACTGCTTTTGCCTCATAGGTGGCTTTTGATGTTGTGATCTTTTTTATTTCCCCAGCAAGATCCATGCTGACAACAGGTTCAATGTCATGGATTATGGAACCAAGCTTTTTGGCGTGGTTAGTCATTTTTTCCGCAAGCTCGCCGCCGTTTATCTCCGCAAAACCCGGATAATTTACTACCGTTGGGGCGTCAGAAATTGTTCCGCCAGCCAACTTTTCATCTAAAATAAGTGTTTTCAGACCACTTCGCACGGTGTAAATACCAGCTGCCAAACCGGCTGAGCCAGCACCAATGATAATGACATCCCAGTTCTCCATAATATCCCACTCTTAACACCAAATATTGAGATAGACAAGTTATAAAATTGATCGATTTGTTATAGTTCCAATAAACTGATAAGTGCCGAGTGATTTAGTTTCTTATAGCTTTTTGAGGTTTGTCTATGGCGAAATACAGGTGCACGGTCTGCAATTATGTTTATGATGACGCGAAAGAAAAAGCAAAGTTTGCTGATTTGCCAAAAGAGTGGGTTTGTCCGGTTTGTGGAGCGCCAAAATCAGTCTTTGTGCTGCTAGCGGAGAAATCAGAAGATAAAACGGTTGAGCACACGGTTTCTGAAGTTCTGATTAGACAGATTGCGGCTTGGGGAGTACAATACGTATTTGGCATTCCTGGCACATCGACACTGGGCATTGTGGATGCCATACGCAAAACCAATGGTAAAGTCAAATATATTCAGGTGCGGCATGAGGAAACTGCAGCTTTTATGGCTTCAGCTTACGGCAAGTTAACGGGGCACATAGCGGCTTGCCTTGGAATTTCAGGTCCAGGCGCAACTAACCTTGTTACTGGCTTATACGACGCACAGCTTGACCATTCACCCGTCTTAGCCTTAACAGGCATGGTTCCCCGCAAACAAATAGGGCAAGGCGCAATACAGGAAATCGACCATCAAGCATTCTTTGAGCCCCTAACAGTCTACAACAAAACACTTATGACTGAAGACCAAACCACAAGCATCGCAACTCTGGCAATTAAACACGCACTTTTAGATCAGGGTGTGGCACACATCGGAATTCCCAACGACGTCCAAAAATTACCTTATGAAGCAGAGATTTTACCGTTCGAAGGCAGAATGCCCAACATGGCATTTGGGCAGGAAGAGTGGGTAATTGAAAAAGGAGCAAAAGTTATCGATTCAGCCAGTAGACCAGTTATTTTGGCCGGTTTTGGTGCAAGAGGACAAGGTAACAAACTACTAAAGTTGGCATCGAAAATTGGCGCCCCGATTATAGCTACTTTTAGGGCTAAAGGTGTCGTTGATGAAAACGAAACGCTTTATGTTGGTTGCCATGGAGGCGTGGGCTCAACTGCTGCAAGTGAACTCATGACAAAGTCAGATCTGCTGATTGCAATTGGCTCATCGTTTTCAGATTTGTCTCTGATTCCCCAAAAACGGACCGTTCAAATTGATATTAATCCATTGATGATTGCTCGCAGGTACCCAGTTGAAGTTGGCTTGCTAGGCAACAGCGCCATTCTTATTCCGAAGCTCATAGAGAAAGTTGCACAAAAACAAAACATGGATTACTTGGCTGAAGTTGCTCGGCTAAAACAAGTTTGGGCAGAACAACTTGAAAAAGAAACAAACCCAATTGCCAAACCAATTAGGCCACAATACATAATGAAGGTTTTAAATCAAAAAATCGCCGATAACGCAGTAATTTCGCTCGATGTTGGCGAGAACTGCTGGTGGTTTGGCAGAAACTTCCGTATGAAAAAAACGCAGAAAATGGTTATGAGCGGGGGTTTAGCCACCATGGGATTTGGCTTGCCAGGAGCATTGGCTGCAGCATTAGCCTATCCTGAAAGGCAGATTGTATGTTTAACAGGAGACGGAGGCTTAACCATGGTTCTAGGCGACTTCTTAACTGCACTCAAATATAATTTGCTGGTCAAAGTCTTTGTCATTAACAACAAGCGGCTTGGAATGATTATGCAAGAGCAAAAAGTGGAAGGCTATGAGAGTTGGCAAACTGATCTATTCGATTACAGCTTCGCCGACTTCGCGGAACACTCAGGGGGCATGGGCATTAAAGTCACTGAGCCAAGTGAACTGGAGCTAGCAGTTGACAAAGCACTCAAATCTACCAAACCCACGATCGTTGACATAGACACTGACCCAAGAAGGTTTCTTTGAGGTGAAAACGTGAGTGAAAAAAAAGGTTTAATGTTGGCGTTTGTAATTTCAGTAGTCGGAGCCATAATCGTTCTTATCTTCAGCTTGGTAAATTTAGTGTGGTTTGGCTCCAACGCACCAGATTGGGGAGGATTTAGCGACTATATGCGTAACTTGATGGGTGGTTACCACAATTTCATGGGTAGCTACAGCACATCAACGGGCTTCTTCACAGCGATTTCAGTTGTTAGCTTTGTTTGCGGTATAATCGTGTTGATGAGTGCGCTTGTTTTGAGGATTCATCCACAGGAACATTTTCTATGGGGAGTAGTCATCGTTGTGTTTTCTGCCATGAGTTTCGTTGGCATGGGTGGATACTTTATCGGCGCAACTTTCGGTGTAGTTGGAGGAGTACTTTCTTTAACCTACAAACCACTATAACATAGTTAAGCCCGGAAGCTCTCTAAAAGGGTGCCAAATCTATTTGGATAGATTATCTAGAAATGTTTTTTGTCTAAAAAAGAAGAAATTAGCTATTTGCAAACAGAGTTACTTCTTCTTTAATGTTAGACGTTGAAGCAAGAGATTGGAAATTGATGGAAACAAAATTAAGCACTACTCAAAGCCCAGTTTAGAAAGTCTGCAGAACCTACAGAGAGGCAGTATGAAGCGACAGAAGAGAGGTCTTTTTGCTTTTTTCAAGACAAAAAGTTAATTTTTTGTCTTAGTTATGGTCTTAATCGTTTTTTCCGCTGTTGATGCACTACAGAGAAGGTCATCTATTGTTGCAGTGAAGGCGGCAAGTTTACAGTCGCACTCAATCAAGGTAACTACATTATTGTTATCATGAGTCGTTTTCACTTGCAGCCCAATTGGGGTTTTGAAGTTGTCAGGCGAAACCGCTTCAGCAACCGCTTGCGCCGTTTTCTGGTCTTTATACTTAAGTGTGACTATTGCTTGCAAGCTTCTCACCCTTTAACTGCCTACCCACCAACTCATCTGACAGCTTCAGAAAAGCGTCAATCTTTTCCAAAGGTACCTGTGCACCAGCGGCTATGTTGTGTCCTCCACCTTTACCACCGTTGGCTTCCGACGCGAGTCGCATAACATCGCCAAGGTTAACGCCTTTGCGCAGCGCAGCTTCTGTGGTTCTACCAGAAAACTTTGCAGCCTTCTCAGCCTCGATGTTAGCGAAGGCTAAGAGCGGTTTCTCGTTATTAGCAAGGCTTGACACGATAATTGAGGAGACGGTGCCTATGATTTTTTCGTTGATAAAGTTCTCACCATAAATCACATAGATGTTTTGGAGCTCGCGCATCCGTCCGGGTTTTTCGCTTACCCAGACTAGGTATTTGTTAATGTTCTTGCGGTAATCTTCAAGAATTTTGTTAGATTCTTCTAATGCGGCTTTGCGGTCGCCCATACAGATGGCGATGCCTAGACTCGGTCGATCCATGCGACCTGTCGAATTCAAAACCACCGCAAACTCACGTCCATCGCGCAGCGCTGTATTGGGTTCTTCCTTAGTTAAAATGTAGACGTAGCCGATTAGGTTGTCAACATCCATATGCAAACCCCTAGACAACAGGTAGTCAGCTAGAGCGGTACATAACCGCTTACGTTCCTCGTTAGTTAAGTCACATAACGCTCGAAGCTTTTCATCCTGCTTTAGAGGTATGCCTAAATTGGCGACGAAATTTAGGGCTTCAGTTTCCTGACCGCTTAAGCCAGGAATGAATGGGTTTGTGGTAGTTGCTAGCATCTTGTAGATCGGACGTGTTTCCCTACCGAAGAAAATCAAGTCCTTCTCTACCCTAAGCAAACCTGCGGCGACACCATCGTTAACGATTATCTCGTTTAGACTGCGCAGACTACGCTGTTCATACTTGTCCTGCATATCACCTAAAGCACCAATTAGGGCTATGGGCGCCAAATCTACGTTCGTCGAATTCACAGCCTTAGCTGCAAAATAAGCCACTCCGGAACCGCTAACGTCTGTTGCCCCATCGATACCAAAGAGGTGAGGATTGACTTGAACAAAGTTAGGGTTAGCTACTTTGCTTGTTATTTGGTGATGGTCAAGGATGACGACTTTGACGTTTGGGATTTTCTCGTTTAGCAGGTCAAGGTAGCCGCTTCCAAAGTCTGTAAGGATGACAAGTTGCGGTTTGTCAGTGATGACTTCGCCGACGATTTTTTCATCTACCCATTGCATGACCCTGATCCGAAAACGGGCGTCAAGCCGAAAGAGCATCTTGCCTATAATGCCTGCGGCGGCAACTCCATCAGCGTCCAAGTGTGAAAATGCAAGAATAAAACCGTCTTTCTTGACCGTTTCCAGAATCACTTTTGCCGCTTCGTTTGTTGAAGCCAAGAAGTCTTCGATGGATCTTTGCTGTGTTGCCATGCCCAGTCACTTCTTCGGGATAAAAGCTGGTAATCGGATTTAAAGCTGGTGCATCAAAAAAGCGAAAAATAAAAGTAAGGAAAGAGGCGTTTAGGTTACTGAAGCGATTTTTGGAACGTATTTCCAGTTCTTCGCGATTACGCCTTCACGTTTGTAGTAGCGGCTGAGCTTGTGTATTCTTGCTTCGATTATTTGCATGTTGCGTTTGTTGTGGAGGTCTTTCTTGTTTTTATCCATGTGCACTGCGAGGCTTTGGGCTTTCTTCATCAGGTTGGATAGGTCTTCAGGCATTGTTGGAGCTAGGTTTGAAGCTTTTAGTGTGTCGCTTATACTCTTACCTGTAAGTGGTTTAACAAGTGGGATGGCGTATTGGTCGCGCAGGATAGTGCCTATGCTGCTCAGTGAATGACCTTCTTTAGCCAATTTAATTATGAATGATTCTACTTCTTCAGGCTGGTACTTGCACCAGCTTGGAGGACGCCTGCTGACAGGACGCATTGAATGAGATTTCCCTTTTTCTTGCTTTGGCATCGTTACACCTTAAACTGCACCCTTATCCACACCCAACGAATATTTAAAAGTGATCCCTAATCAACTAAAAAAACCGGAATTATTCAGTCTCTTATTTATGCTCCCGTTTAAGCCTGGCTGCCCAATATACGAAGAATCTCGCGATCAAAGACAAACCAATTAGCACGAGTAAAGATGACCAGAACTGGAACCAGCCGTTATATGTTCCCGTCAATAGGAAAACGTTGGCTACGATGGCGGCACCCAGCCAAAAAATCAAGTCGCCAACGCTTTGAGCTATCCGGCTAATACGCGAATGCAACCCCAATCTGAGGACTAAGATTACGATTTGCAGAACCCCAACGCCTAATAGGAAATTCATAACTGAAATGTAAAAGTCCTGGTGCTCTGCTGAATTTGCTGGCGCGAGTAGACTTACCGTTGAACCGGGACTACCAAATGGGAAAGTTACGTTGGTCAGGTCTGAGAAGAACGCATTGGTTTTCCCCGCTATACCAGGAGTAAATGCGAATACAGCCCCTAAGATTATGAAAAATCCCCCTATTGAAAGGGCGGTGATTAAGCCTTCATTCAAAGACTTTTTTCTAACCCCGCTGTGAATCATATAACTTCACCAATTCTGCTTATGCAACAATTGCAATATAACACTTTGTTTTAGGACCAGTTTGGGCTAATGGCTACTGTACCATTCGGCAAACTTTCGAATAGCGGTTGCCCGGTGTGAATACCCGTTCTTTTCCTCAATGGTCATTTCTGCAAATGTCTTCACGCTTCCATCTGGCTGAAAGATGGGGTCAAAACCAAAGCCTGACTTGCCTTGTTCTATTCGTTCAGTCAATGTTATAACTCCTTTGGATTCACCATCAAAACACAGAGGTTCGCAGGGATTTTGGCTGTCGCAATAGGCGATGACGGACTGGAATTTAGCACGTCTGTCTTTGGTATTTTTCAAGAGAGTTAAAATTCCGCCATTATGGATAGTGTGGTAAACGTAAGCAGCGTATGGCCCTGGAAATCCACTTAAGGATTCTATGAATAAACCGGCATCTTCAACAAAAATGGGCAGTCCACAAAGTCTGTAAGCGTTTAAGGCGCTTTTTTGAGCGATTTCTTTTAGATTCTCACTTTGGATTTCATCACCTTTCAGTTTAAGCATGCCCACCGCTATACCGTGTTGGCTAAGGATCTTGCGTGCCTCATTGAACTTGTTGATGTTTCCAGTGGCAAAGAAAACAGTTCTATGCTTGGGAATTTGGCATTTTTTATTGTTTACGTTCTTCGACATAACGACCACGCCTCTCTATCTCCCTGATTTTCTCAAAAACCTTTTCCGCAACTTCGGCACCAATGATGGATGAATAACCGCATAACACGTCCTTGAAACATTCTTCCCAGAACATGAAATGTGTACTCTGCAGCGCCCTCTTCATCAAATGTAAATCTACTCCTCTCCCCTCCAACTCGTCATTTTTTTCACCCAAACCAAAGTCCACAAATACAAGTTTACCTTCAGGGGTCAAAATCATGTTCGATGTGGTTAAGTCGCCGTGAATCAGTCCGTGGGTATGAAGTTGCCCTATGGATTTGCCGATTTTAATGCATAAATCATGGCGTTCGGATCTTGAAGCTTTATTCAAAATTAGCTTTACCTGCCGTCCTTCGACATACTCCATGATAATGGAGGCATCGGGAACGTTTACCATGTAAATCAGCGGCGTAGGTACACCTACGACTTTTGCTTCATGCATAAGTTGGGGTTCATGTACTGTGCGGTAGATCCGAATCTGTTCGTCCAAGGCTGGTGGGCGATATATTTTAGGAATTCGGAATTTGAGTATTGCTTTGCGTCCATGCCAATCGGTGAGGAACAGGCTTGCTTCGGCACCTTTCTTTAGTAGTTTTGCTTCATCTGTTTTGTCTATTGTATCCATGGCACATCCACCTTATCCACTCGCCAACGCAATTTCACAGAACTCTCATCGATTGGTGTAACCACCCCATGCCTAAAAGCCAAGACGCCTGTCCATGCAATCATAGCACCATTATCAGTAGCAAACTCCAGTGGAACTACACTGAACTGAGCATTATGTTCTTGGGCGATGATCGCAAGCATAGATTGCAGCCGTTTATTCGCCGCTACACCGCCAGTTAGTAAAACCTCCTTTTTCTCTGTATGTGCCAATGCCCGCTCCGTAACTTCGGTAACCATTGAGAAAGCATGTTCTTGTAGGCTGTAGCACAAATCTTCTAGTACGACAACCATCTTTATGTAACGCAGTTGTAGCCGACGTTAACAATCCGCTAAGCGACAAATCCATCCCCTTCACTACGTACGGCAACGAAATGAGTTTTTCACCTTTAGACGCCAACTCCTCAATGGCAGCGCCCAGTGCCAAACCCTTACGGTGTTTAAGCCCCGCTTCTCTGGCGAAGACATCAAGGCAGTTGCCAAGAGCAATGTCGAGGGTTTCCCCGAACACTCTGTAGCGTCCCGACTCGAAAGCTGTGACCATGGTGTTGCCGCCTGAAGCGTAGAGCGTTACAGGGTCTTGGGCACCAGTTTTGAGTTTGCCGATTTCAATGTGGGCAATGGAGTGATTGACACCCACCAGTGGAATCTCAAGGTATGAGGCTAAAGCTCGGGCAGCAGTGGCTCCTGTTCGCAGAGAGGGTCCTAAGCCTGGACCTTGAGAGAAAGCAATAGCGGATAATTCGTGCGGTTTCACCCCAGCCTTTAAGAGCGCCTCATGCAGAACTTGGTCTACAATTTCGGCGTGGTGTCGTGCGGCCTCTCGGGGATGGATCCCGCCTTCAATTGGGATGTAGCTATCAGATTTGTTAGCCAAGATTTCACCACTAAACGTTGCTATTCCAATTCCAAAATCGTCGGCTGAGGATTCAATGCCAAGGCAGTATTTGCCTGAATTTTCTTTTCCTGTTTTTTTCATTCGCAATCCACGTTTAAGTGGGGATACATATTTTTATGTGAATCCACCGCTTATATTACTGTATTATTGGAACTGATCTAAATGCCTAAGCGTAATGACCTTGAACAGAAAGCACTCCACTATGTTGTCGGTACAGGCTATCAGGGTGTACTTCAATCAGATTTATGGCGTGAGCTGGGCGCAAGCAGCCGCGAAGGCAGCCGCGTCTCAATTAAACTGGAAGAGAAGGGACTTATCCGGAGAGAAAAAGAACTCCAAGAGGGCAGATGGACCTACAGGCTCTACCCAAAAAGGCTTCCTGCTTCCATAGAGACAATCGTGGATTGCCCATGTTTACTTTGTCCCGACAACGCGCGTTGCGACCCCACAACTGCCCTTTCACCGAAAAGTTGTCCCAAACTAACCGATTGGATACTTAACCTAGGAAAACCACCAGCACCAGCGACTGCGGCTCCTGAAGATCCAAGCGCACCAGCAAAACTCAGCATACCAGAGGATGATTCCGTTGCCGAAAGCTTGGATACGTGAAAGAAAAAACGAATATTATTACAAAAAAGCCAAAGAAGAAAACTATCGCAGCCGATCCATATACAAGCTGGTTCAAGCTAACGAGAAATACGGCTTCATTAAACTACGCGATGTAGTTGTTGATTTAGGCGCGGCTCCAGGCGGCTGGATTCAAGCGGCAAGAAAAATGACGGGCAAAAACGGCTACGTTTTGGGTATAGACTTAAAGCAGATTGAACCTTTCACTCAAGAATACATACGCACGATTATTGCTGACTTCACGGAACCTGACGTGGTTGATCAAATCCTATCTTTTATTCCACGCAAGGCAAATGTGGTTCTCTGTGATGCTGCCCCAAACATCACTGGTGTATGGGAAGTTGACCACGCAAGACAAATCGACCTAGCCACCCAAGCCTTAGAAATCGCTCAATGCATACTGCAGCCTAACGGTAACTTTTTCGTTAAAGTCTTCGAAGGCGACCTACTTAACGACTTCTTGTTAAACATGAAGACCCTGTTTGAGGAGGTAAAGTTAGTGAAGCCGCAAGCAAGCCGACAGCAAAGCAGTGAAATGTACCTTTTAGCGGTGGGCTTAAAGACGGTGCGAGAATGTGAAGGAGAACCCTAATTTTCTCGATTGATCTTTGCAGTTAGGTGTCAGACTTGAAGGTTATCTCGGCGGATTCTGCAGCAGCAATCCTTGATGAGCAGTTTAATCCAATTTTGCATGTTGCCTCCGCTTCTGTGTTGGTTGAACTGCCTTACAGGGAACCGTCTTTTCGGTTAGCTGAGCCAATTTTTAAGGAAGTTGATGGCGGATTTGATGTGATTGTGCATGAAGCTGAGCTCTGCAGAAGTTTACTGGACAACATGAAGGCTGATGTCGTGCATTTGGATATGTCTTTTGGCGGAGTCTCCATTGAAGAGTTGTCGCCTGTTGAACTTCTAAATCTCAGAGCGTCAAAGGTGGGTAGGCAAAACATTCTCAAGATTTTGCCGAGACTTAGGAAAATTGCGTGTGAAATCAAACGGGTTCATGGCATAGAAATGCTAGCTATCGGCAAAGAGAGCATGCCCGTGAGGATTGCGGAGTTAACGGCTGGCGCTGAAGCAATTCTGTTTGCTGCCAAAAGAGCGATCGATGAAAAAGAATCTGTTTTGTTGAGTTTGCCATTGATGTGTCAGCCCAGATTCTTTGGAAATCGAGTGTATCTTCATTCGCTTATGGCAAACGAGCATGATGTACGTGGATTCAGCATCGATACGGTAGATGTTTTAACAAAAGTTAAATTATCAGAAACCTTAAATCCTATTGCAAGAGGATTCCGAGCCTTAACCATAAAACCACAAAAATAGAGGATTACTAAAATGAATATTCCCTTACCGTTTTGGAACACCGCTTCTCCTAAGCGCAAAAGAATCTACTCAATAATCTTAATGTTCATTCTCGCAGTTACAGCAACTCTGCTGGGCACATTAGTTCAGCTTAGCCCTGCGGATGCCAAAGCAGTAAGCGACAGCGTAAACAACATTACTGCCGAAAACCCAACTTTTGCTTCACTTGTTGGAGCTATTTTCATAAACAATTTTTTTCTTTGCCTACTGATGTTTATTCCCCTCGTTGGGTCCTTTCTGGGATTATTTGTAATGTTCAGCACTGGTGTTGGTATACGAGCTATCCTCGACACCCAGAGTGCAAGTGGTGCCGCTGCTGCTGTTCCCAACATATCTCCGGCTATTGCAATCTTGGGATTAATTGGGGTAGGGTTAACGTTTTTGCTGGAATATGTCTCCTACTCAGTCGGTATAGCAGAAAGCGTTTGGCTGTTTCGCAGATTAATTCAACGCCGTTGGAGCGAACTGAAAAACACGGGAATACTAATCGGAGTTGCAGCTTCCTTGCTTATTATAGGAGCCCTAGTGGAAACATGGGTTTTAGGGGTACTCAGCTAAAAAGCTAGTTTTTTTCACTATTTCCAAACTTATGTCCAATGCTTTGACGCTGTGAGTCAATTCGCCTAAACTTATAATGTCCACTTGTGCAGCCGCATACTCCATCAGATTATCGCCTGTAATTCCACCACTCACCTCAAGCAACACACTGCCACACCCAGCTTTTCCCAGGGCTTCTCCAGCAGCCTTGGCTTGTTTTGGAGAAAAATTATCCAGCATAACGATGTCGGCGCCTGCTTTAGCAGCTATTAGGGCATCTTCAAGATTGGTGACTTCGACTTCGATTTTTTTAGTAAAAGAGACTTTTGCCTTGGCTTTTTTAACCGCTTCCTCAACTCTGCCAACGATCGCAAGGTGGTTATCCTTAATCAATACCATGTCGTCCAAATGTAGCCTGTGCGGGTCGCCGCTTCCTATGACCACGGCTTTTTTATCAAAGTAGAGTAGTCCAGGCGCGGATTTGCGCGTGGCTGCGATTTTGGCTTTCACTTTTGCCTTCTCAAGCTTCTCGGTTAGCGTTCGTGTTTTGGTTGCGATGCCACTCATCCGCGAGAGGAGGTTGAGCATTGTTCTCTCAACAGTAAGGATGGTTTGAGCGTCTCCTGAAATTTGTATTAGGACTTGTTTGTTTTTGATTTTTACGCCATCAGCAACCTTGGCTTCAACATTCAAGCCTAAGTATTCGGCAAGAAAGGTTGCTTCTTCGATTCCAGCAGCTACTCCGTCTTCTTTGGCGATAACCTCGGCTTTGACAGTCAAATTTGGGTTAATAATGGCTGCGGCCGTAATGTCGCCCTGTCCTATGTCGTCGGCTAGGATTTGTTTGAGTTTATCCTCTACAAGCCTTCTTGGAACAAACATACTTGTAGTGTTAGTGGTGTCTGCTTAAAACGCTTGCTTTTTTCTTCATTAAGGGATAGTTCAAATATAATCTTGTACTAACAGGTATTTTGTATGCGACTGCTGCTAAGCTGCTCCGAACTCGGATTGGGCCACGTTTCACGGATTATTCCGTTAGGGAAACGTCTGCAGAAAAAAGGTCATGAATTATTCTTTTTCTCAGGCGGCAAAGCGTTCGAGATGCTTCAAAAAGAGTTCACACACGTTTACGAGTGCACTCCAATTTCCTGGTATGAAAATGCACATGGCATAAACACTTCTGCCTCCTTGGTTAATTTGTTATTTCCGCTTCCACTTTTCAACATGGAACAGAACAGGTTTGAAATCAAAAAATCCAACGCTATGGAAACCATCCACCGCTACTACGATTTAAGAGAAAACCTCCATGATATTGCACCAGACCTCCTAATAGCTGACGGAGACATAAACGCTCTTCGCCTCGCCCAAAGATGGAAAATTCCCTCAGTTTATATTGCCAACTTGATTAGGCCAAGCTATGGGTTCTCAGCTTTTTTGAGTCCAGGCGAACGATTGGTTGAACGGTACGTTAAGAATTGCTCAAAAGTCTTAATTCCAGACAACCCATCGCCCTACACTATTTCCGAATATAGCATTGGGAATTTGGATCATGTAGGATTAAACGGGAAAGTCGAGTATGTGGGAGCGTTCATGGATACAACACCCATTAAGGGTTCGGAAGAGCACATTTTTGCTCCAATCAGCGGACCACCAGGAACAAGAGCAAAACTCATAAAAACGCTTATCCCCGTGCTTGAGAAACTAAAAACCAAATGCGTAATCAGCTTGGGGACGCCGGGAAAGAAAGCGTCAGCTAAAATCGGGAACTGCGAACTCCACACGTGGTTATCCACAGAAGAGAGGGCAGAAGCCATGAAAAATGCTAAATATGTGATTTTTAGCGGCGGACACGCGACATGCTTTGAAACCATCAAGTATGCTAAACCAAGCATCTGTATCCCCACCCAACCCGAACAACTGGGCAACGCAGCTAAGTTGCAAGATTTAAACTGCTCCATAACCGCCAAAAATAGAAATCAACTCGAAGGAGCCGTCGGAAAAATGGAGAAGAAAAAAGAAGCCTACGACAGAAATATGGTGGCACTTAGCGAGTTTTCTAGTAGATTTAGGGGTTTAGACAGGGCAGTTTCCATCGTGGAGTCCCTGCTTGATTAGAGATTATTTCGAAAGGTTTAGGCGTTTAACTTCGCCGTTCGGGGTTTCTTCGTCAAAGATTATGGCGCGGAATTTGTAGATTTTGGCGTCTATTGTTAGCCAGGTGTCGGGCGGTAAGCCCGCTTTCATGCAGCATTGGCAGAGGAACTCTTCTTCGCACCAGCCCCATTCCACAGGCACCTGCGGCAATAGCAGTCCTTTGTATGGACCACGTTCAACGATTAAACCGTCTTCGCCAACCTTGATTTGGCGCATGTATTCTTGGGTGTTCTTCACCACGACAGGTTCGGGAGGCGTTAACACACTAACTTCAAAAACAACCTTTTCCAACTCACTTAGCGACAGGGCTTCAAAGCGCGGATCCTTTGTTGCAGCGTTAACGGCGTTATCAATCACGGCTTCCACAAGCGGACTGGTTGGGTATGGGTAGCCGATGCAGCCCCGCAGTTTCTTCTCGCCGTGCCCGACACTGTTGATAGTTACGAAAACGCCGCAGTACTCGAAGAGTTTTTTGGGAGTTTCTTTGGGTGGTTTAGGAGCTTTGCCTGTTTCTAGGTACTGCTTGACTGTTCTTCTGGCTAGGGTGATTAAGAATTTTCCTTCTTCATCAGACAGATCAAACACATGACATCCTTCCTACGCGCGGCTAACAACTTGTTAATTAAAAAATATTAAAAAAGGCAATATTTAGAACTTTATGGATTCTTCAGTGACGCCTTCCTTAGTTATTATAAGGAAGTCTATACCGTCACCACTCATGGAATCTCGGCTGACTGCTGACTTAATCGAGCGGGTAACCAGTTCTTTTGCTTCTTCAGCTGTCATGGTTTCCTTGTAGCCTTCCTCGAGAACTCCCATGGCAATTTCTGTTCCTGAACCCACAACCGCGTATTTATCGGGAATCAATGAGCCTAAGACGTCAAGTACGTACAGTGATGCACCTTCTTCATCCAAGCCGCCGACGATGGTTTGAGTGAACAATGGTGAATATCGGCGGTTGAACAAGACATTAGCGAGAAGTTTCGAGGCTGAACGCACACTGATTGTTCTTCCAACATCCATGCTGAAGAGGTTTGCTTGCGCCTGCATTTCCTTGGCGAGAATCTGCATATCTCCAACGAGTCCTGCACATGCGACACCGATGCGGTCTGTTACTTTGAAGACTTTTTTCCCGCCTTTACTCATGATAAAATTGCCGTAGGTTACTCTTTTTTCTGAAGCCAAGATGACCCCGTCTTTGAAAACCGCGCCCACTGTGGTAGCGCCGGGCATCCATCCGCCTCCCTGCTGGGCTTGATTGCCTTGAGTTTGCTGCTGGTCCTGCGGCATCAGCTGAATTTGTGGAATATTGGGTAATCCAGGTAGTTGTGGTCCATAACCTTCCATAATTTTCGCCTTTTCTTGATATACACAAGACAAATTATTAAGGTTACTTATAACCATTATAGAGTAAGTTGAGAGGCTTGAATGAGTGAGTCTAGACTGTTGAGGTGCCAAAGATTAGGCTAACCCATCGGTTACGTAACTGTGAGTGCTAAAAGCTTTTTAGAACTAACCTGATGCGGATAATATAAAGTTGACTTCGACCTGACTGGATTGCTCAGTCCAAAGTAGCTTTTACATTAGAAACTTTTAACATACACCCCAGCAATTCGTTAATCAAGGACAGGAAGAAATGATTGAAATTTACACCCAAAATTTCGATGACTTATGGTTTTCAATAGCGTTAAATCAACAACAAATCGTGGCATCATCGCTTGGAGCAGACCAGCCTAAAACCACAAAAAATATCTTAGAAAACATATCTTTCAACCATCCTTTTCAGATCTTCCATGAACCCACAACATTTGCCAAAAACGCGCTTAATACCATGAAGAACATTTACGACGGAAAAAATGTATCCTCCAACTTGCCTTTGGCAACAAACCATTTGCCACTGTACACCAAAAAAGTACTGAAAACAACCTTGACTATCCCGCTTGGCTACATAACTTCTTACGGTGCAATCGCTAAAGTTGTTGGCGGCGGTCCAAGAGCTGTTGGAAACATAATGGCGTCTAACCCGTTTGCCCCAATCGTTCCTTGCCATAGAGTTGTCCGGGCGAACTTCTCATTGGGGGGCTATGGTTTTGGATTGAAAGCAAAGATTGATTTTTTGAGAAGAGAGAAACAAGGATTTTCTTCTTCCAGAGAAATAGAGGTTCAAAGTGGACGACTTACGGTTTATCCAGTTGAACAGGTTCTCCGAAACTTCGCTTGAAACTCTGTGCACAAATCATAAATGCAAGCGAGCCCCACTCAAAGCAAGTGAGCATCATGGTAAATCGAGGCTTATACGTTGGGAGATTTCAGCCTTTTCATTTGGGACATCTAGACGCCATCAAGTACGCCTTAAAAGAGGTTGATGAATTAGTTATTATCATCGGCAGCGCCCAATACAGCCACAACTCCAACAACCCGTTTACGGCAGGCGAACGTCTGGTTATGGTTCGCCGGGCACTGTTGGAGGCTAAAGTGGATTACACGAAACTCTGGATCGTACCAGTGCCAGACGTTCACTTACACATGCTTTGGGTAAGCGCAGTAGAAGGCTACACACCAAAATTCAGCGTTCTATTCTCCAACGAGCCCTTAACCAAGAGGCTCTTTATGGAAGGCGGTTACGCTGTCAAAACTATTCCTCTGTTTGAAAGAGAAGTTTACAGTTCAACTTTTGTCCGCGAAAAAATGGTTAAGGATAACAGCTGGACTAAGCTCGTGCCCAGAAGCGTAGCTGACTTTATTTTGGAAATAGACGGAGTCAACAGGCTAAGGGACCTCACCAGAACAGACAGGGTCAGTTAAACAACCATTTTATCCCTTGAAGCCTTATGATAATACCGCCAAGCCAACAAGTAAACTGAGATCAATACGAAGAGCGATGAAAATACTCCGAAAAAAAGGTCGCCTGAAATAGCGAAAAAATTGATGGCTATATGAAGACCAACAGAAAGCAAGTAATAAGGTAAAGGATTCTTTTTCGCTATACCGTAAGCAGTAATAGCCGCGCTGGAAGAGTGAAATATAATCCCCGAAAATCTGGCAACTGGGGAAACACCTAAAAAGAAAACATATAAAACAAACTCTGAAATACCAAAACCCAATCCAATCAAAATCCCTAAGATAACATAAGATCTTTCTGTTTCCCCATGTCTGTAGAATAAGGGAAAAACCTTTGCAAGTTCCTCGATAAAGGGCGCCAAAATAACAACTGCTAAAAGCACAGGAAACAGGTTGTAGAATTGAGAGAAGAACAAAGCAAATGGAATACTCACAAGAATTCCAGAAGAGAAAAAGAACGCCAACTCTCTAAGACTCGGTTTGTGAATGGGAATAACACATTGACGCTGAGGTTCAGGTTCCACAAAAATAAGCTCCTATAAAATAAAGTTTATTCTCTTCCTTATCTGCTTTTTTATTAAGACCTCAAAAGCCTGCAGATAAAGGGTCTGAGGGCTTGATTATTTCCCTTAAAACAACCGTGGCATAGGAGCCTCTTAGCAACATAAAATTCACCTTCGCTTCAGATACACCATTTTGATTTGCCGAAACACTCTTCAACCTAAAATCACGGACAGGAGTAACCACAGCACGTAAACCTCCTCGTCCACCCGTCCTTGAAAGGACGTTTACCTGTAATTCTTCAACTTTAATTCCTTCTTGCACAAGAACCTGATTTTCTAACTCCCCCATAATGCCGTGGGAAAGTTTCTGTTTAACCCCAAAAATTGGCAAAGCAACACGCAGACGCCCAATCTTGATTTGAGCGTTTATTTCAGCCAAGTTTTCTGCAGACGCAATTTTGGCAATGGTTGTCAGAGGCAACCCAGAACGTTCAACACTAACTACAAAATCGCCCAAAACCGCCTCATTCAGAGGTAAATCATGTTGGACCCGCTCACTTAGGAAACGGTTAAACAAGTAGGATTGGTGGGCTTGGACAAAAAGCGCCTGCAACTTAAGGGGTAAACGTTGGAAAGCTCCTGTGAAATCATCCGGATTGTCGGCCAGATGGTATAGCATTTGTCGTTCGAATCGGAGTTGTTTAGGGAAATTTTCTTTGGCTGCTTTGAAGTTTTTGGTGGTTTCTAATTCTTGGCGGGTTTGCCTTGAAGAAGGGTGCTCATGAAGGCTGGGTTTAGCAAGAAAAAGCATTGCTGCCTCCTCAAAATCGCCTTTAACAAGGGCTTTTCCTACTATATGCGTGATGGGACGAATGGTCCCAAAACGTTGATGCCCAAAAAAGTTTGGGGCTCCACCTGCAAGGTTGAGTTCGTGGATTGTTTGGGTTGTTTGCTCGGTTATTGTTGCTTCTGATTGGTTTATGTTTTTGATAGTTATTGTAAAGTTGTTTCCTAACAGGTAGAACAGCGACATCTGCTCTCGGACGTAACCGATTGGATGTACTTCAATGTCTTTTAGATCGATTTTCTGGGAATCCATTATGGAAACGTTTGCGATGCTTACGTGTTGGGCGGTTACCGCTTTAGCGTCTTTTATTCCTGCAAACTGGATTCTTTCCTGATCGATGCACAAGGCCTTTGCCACGTTTTTAACTGCGATAAAAGTGTCCCAGTTACGCTTAACCAAGACACAAAGCAGGAAACGCTGCCTCTGAAGCGTAGAACCCAAAACTCGACTTGGAACTGAACCATTCGTAGAAGCTTTTGAACCATCGACAAGAACTTCTTCAACCACAAAATCATCGACTAATTGTTTGATTCTACCCCCGACGCCTTCATTTGTGGTGACATAGACTTCCATACCAAGAATCTTTTCGATGCCAGGAACAGCCAAAAAATCGCCTATAGCAGTTTGAGTTTGCCCGTTAATCGATCAACCATAGCTGATGGTGCTGGACCAATACCCAGGCAAGTGATTGTGCCTTCTGGAACCTCAGTTAAACCTCTATCAACGATAAGTGCATGAGGCAATCCTAACTGGTCCGCAGCCTCCTCCAACTCACCCAGTTCCTTTTCACCTACAACTTTGACCGCGACTTTCTTTTGCCCCTCATACATCCAGGCTTCCCACCACTTCTTGTGACGTTGATAGGCTTCTTGTGCGGCTGAAACAGCTGCGTGTCCTGCTTGGGCGGCGATTTTTCCTTTGCTCATCTGCAAATCAATGCGGAAGACGATGACTTGTTTATACTCGAACTGGCTCATTGTAGTTCCCGACTGTATATAGCATTGGAGATTTTAAGGGTTTGCAGACAAGTAGAGTAGCCCAAAGTATAGAAGAGCGGCTGCCATTGAAGGCTTCTGAATAGCTGTTAGTAGCATTTTGCCTTGAAAATCTATTTCATCCACGTTGCGCAACGCTTTATCGATGCCAAGCTTGTCACAGACACGAAGCATCTCATCTATTTTTTCGTCTGAAAGAGAATTAAGAAATCGTCTGAGCCTTAACATTACGTTAAAGTCGAACCGAAACAAATCATTGCAACGTTTCTGATATGCTTGCATAACTACAGAAGAAACATCGTCTTGCGCTATGGCTTTGCCTGCTACTTCTGCAGCTTGCTTTGCAGCGGTTAACCCGAAGATGACGCCGCCGCCAGTGGTAGGCTTTACTTGGGAAGCGCAATCGCCAACAGCTAGAAAACCGTTGGTATATGCCTGGGGAATTGGACCGGCTAAAGTAATGGCGTGGTAGCCAATGTGAATAATTTTGGCTTTTGCAAGTTGTTTTGCTGCAATTGGATGCTTTGTCATAAGTCTCTTGAGGAATTCTCGTGGATCACCCTTGTTTGTAGCTAACCCCACTTTTGCTGAGCCATCAGGTTTTGGAATAAGCCAACCATAAAATCCCGGTGCGTAAGCCTTTCCAAAAAAAACTTCAACGGCATCAAGGTCAACATTCTGAACATTTTCCATTTCTGCCTCAACTGCGTATACTATTCCGCTTGGTTTGAGTGGAGTTAAGCCCGTTTGCCTTAGAAGCCTCGATGAGACGCCTTCGGCGTCCACAACAATTTTGGAGCCAACCTGCACTGTAACGCCACCCCCATGGGTTACATTGATGCCTTTAACATAACCGTCAGCTATCACCAATGATTGAACATAGGAACTTGCTGCAAAGGTTGCTCCAGCAGCCTCAGCCTGCCTTGCCAAGTACTGGTCAAAGCGTGCCCTATTCAAAGCAACTGTGACTGGACAGGAGAGGTGGAGCGAAAACTTGGTGCCGTATGGTGAGTAAAAGTTGGCGGCACAAAACTTGTTCTCCGAAATGCCCTCTGGAATTGGATAGAGACCCATCGTTTTAAGGCTTCGAATGCTGATGTGCCCAGCGCAATGTGACGGTACCCCAATTTGCGGATGCTCCTCAAAAACTGTGACCTTGACACCTTTTTTTGCTAGGTTAAGCGCTGTGTAGGAACCGGCTGGTCCACCCCCAACTACAATAACTTCTGGATTATTAGCAATTAGGGCTTGCTTATGGGCAGTCATGATTATGCAATAAAACTAATTTGTATATAAGCAAAAGGGCAAATTGCCTAGACACGGTTCAAAGTGCACTTACCCGATTCTTAATAGCAGATCAATGCAGAAAAGATTGAGGAAGGTTTGAAGCTCTAAGAAGAGGTCGATATTAACTGTTTTTTCAATAAAACTTTGTTAGAAATGAATAGAAACAAAAACGAAGACAAAAGAAAAAAAGAAAGGGATTTCTCTAATGTTTTATGGGTGTTTCTTGTTACTGACCAGACTAGATAGCTATGAGAACTATTATGAACGATCATAACAGCAGAAAGTGGTAGGAAGTATAGGTCAGCCATGCATTGTGGCGCTGCAGTGGTTGGTGCTGGGGTGTAATTAGGTGCTTCCATGATGTTGAATGCGGTTTCAGATGACGATTACCAGTATGGATCTGAGCCAGCGAATGTTGCGAAAACCTTGTATGTTCCTGGAACTTCTGGTTTGTATGCTGTTGCGAACACGCCGAGTGCGTCTGTTGTGGCCGTACCGATGACGTAAGTAAAAACTTTTAATTCTTGTGAAGAAAAATTGGTTTTAACGAATAAGGTTTGCGCCCAAAAAATGGGCTTCTTTGAAGAAATGAAGAATTTAGGTTAGTTTAGGTTAGTGTTGCTGAACCAATTCGATTCTGCGTTTGCCTCGAGACATCGATGATGTGCGGATTTTGCCGCTTACCTCAAGCTTTAGCAGTAGTTCATTGAAGTCCTTGAAGCCCAGATCTTCATATTCGTTTTTAAGCGAATCAAAAAGGTCGTCGTCTGTAAGGTCGCCCTTCTTTGTTAAGACTTCCAGCAAATAAAAATAAGCTGGACGGGTCTTCCAAGTTTTCATCTGTGGCATAAACGTTTCTCCTTATGCAACTGGGGTTGCTGGCTTTTGTACTTGTCGGATTTGCTGCATAAAGCTCTTGTACCACTTTTCCATGTCAGGCGAAATCGATGGCCCCATCTCTTTAAGGGCGTCTTGGAAATCTTTCATCGTGACTTCTGTAGAGCTAACGTTCTTTCGGAGTGCATGCATTGCAGCTTCGCGGCATAGCGATTCTATATCAGCGCCAGAATAATATTTGGTTGCAGTTGTTATCTGGCTTAAGTCCACATCTTTGGCAATCGGCATGCCCTTTGTGTAGATTTTAAGGATTTGCAAACGGCTCTTCTCATCAGGTTCAGGTACATAGATTAAACGGTCAAAACGTCCGGGACGCAACACAGCCGAATCAACCATATCAGGACGGTTAGTAGCAGCGATAACTACGATGTCTTGCAACGTTGTTATACCATCCATCTCCGTTAACAACTGGCTAATGACACGTTCGGAAACACCGCTATCAGACATACCCATCCCACGTCTGGGCGTTAGAGAGTCAATTTCGTCGAGGAACACAACTGCAGGCGCGGCCATGCGGGCTTTGCGGAAGACTTCGCGGATGGCTTTTTCTGATTCACCGACCCATTTGCTGAACACTTCAGGTCCTTTTATCGATATGAAGTTGGCTTCGCTCTCTGTTGCCACTGCACGGGCTAACAGGGTTTTGCCGCAGCCTGGTGGACCATAGAGTAAGATGCCTTTTGGCGGTCTGATACCAAGTTTGGTAAATATCTCCGGGGTCTTGATTGGCCATTCCACGGCTTCAATCAGGTGCTGTTTTACGTCGTCGAGTCCACCAGCATCATCCCAGTGGACAGTTGAAACTTCAATGTAGACTTCACGCATAGCTGTAGGAGTAACTTCTTTGTAAGCACCCAAGAAATCGTCCATTTTAACTTCCATCTTCTCCAATACAGCGGGCGGGATACGTTCTTCTTCAAGGTTAATCTGTGGCAAATAGCGTCTTAGTGCTTTCATGGCGGTTTCTCTGCCTAACGCAGATAAGTCGGCACCTGTGTAACCGTGTGTCATGGCTGAGAGTTTCGGAAGGTCAACATCTGTTGCCAGCGGCATACCTCGAGTGTGGATTTGGAGGACTTCGTAGCGTCCCTTCTTGTCGGGGACACCGATTTCTATTTCGCGGTCAAACCTGCCTGGTCGACGAAGTGCTGGGTCGAGGGCACCTGGACGATTAGTCGCGCCGATGACGATGACGTTTCCTCTGCCTGATAAACCATCCATGAGAGCTAATAGCTGGGCAACCACACGTCTTTCAACTTCGCCCGTGACTTCTTCACGTTTAGGGGCTATGGCGTCAAGTTCATCAACGAAGATTATGCTTGGAGCGTTCTGTTGGGCTTGCTGGAAAATCTCTCGGAGCCGAGCTTCTGATTCTCCATAGAATTTGCTCATGATTTCCGGTCCATTGATGCTGTAGAAGTTGGCTTCTGACTCATTTGCAACTGCGCGTGCGAG
This sequence comes from Candidatus Bathyarchaeota archaeon, assembly GCA_963725855.1. Classification (GTDB taxonomy): domain Archaea; phylum Thermoproteota; class Bathyarchaeia; order Bathyarchaeales; family Bathycorpusculaceae; genus Bathycorpusculum. The sequence continues at coordinate 58,419 of CAVSAA010000003.1, forward strand.
CAGGGTTTTACCGCAGCCTGGTGGACCATGTAGTAGCACACCTTTTGGCGGTTCAATTCCTAAACGTTGGAAAAGCTCTGGGTGGCGAAGTGGCAACTCGACCATTTCTCGGACACGTTGGATTTCTGTGTGAAGTCCCCCGATGTCTTCGTAGTTTGTTCTGGGCAAACCTTTTCCTTCTGGCGCTGGCTCGTTTAGGATAGTGAGTTTTGTTTCAGCAGTTACTTTGATGATTCCGTGTGGACGGGTTTTTGAGACGGTGAATGGTATGGCGTGCCCAAGCATCATGACAAGTGTGGTGTCGCCTTCAACCAAGGTGCGTTCCATCAGCCGGTTTTTAACGAAATTGGTAAAGTCCTCATCCACGTTGAGGCGCATGTCAACGGGTGCGAGGGTTATGGAAAGAGCAGTTTTGACTTTTGCAGGTCTAATAACCACATACTCGTTTATTGCGACTCCGGAGTTTTTACGTGTGAACCCGTCTATGCGGATTATGTCACGATTCTGGTCTTCACTGTACGCAGGCCAAGCAATTGCTGATGTGGTGCGTTTATTCACAATTTCAATAACGTCCCCAGCGCTTATGCTCAGTTTCTGCATAGTTCGCTGGTCGATTCGGGCAATTCCTCTACCCACATCTCTTTGCCTTGCGTCTCCAACACGTAGTTGTACTTCGCTCATGAATAATCTCTCCTAAATAATCCTGACTTGTATTTTTTGGATGCGTTTGAAAAAGCGGTTATAACTATATAAACTTTAAAGCGTAACCTGAAATACTTCCAAGATGATGTAAGGAGGAAGAGTTGGGTTTTTTGGCTTAGTCACGGCTTGTTCTGCGTATCTGGAATGTTTGAGCTTGGCTTACGCCAGGGATTTTTGCGAGTTTTTCTTCGAATTCATCAACTAAACCTGTTTTATCTTCAGGGTATCTGATCTGAACTAAGAGCGCTACCAGTCCAAAAGCAACTGGTTCTTCGCCGTAGCCTTCAATTGCTGCGAATTCAGGCAGGATTGCTTTGATTTGGGTTTTGAGGCCATCGAAACTTGGAATAATGTCTTCTGGAAAAACCTTGTATGTTACAAGTACGCTACCCATAAATTTCGCCTTTTATGGTCCACTAAAACTGCATTTGGGGCATTTGTATAGACGACCGAATTTGCGGCATTTTCCATCTCGTTTAATCTGGATTTCTCCGCATTGTGGGCACAGGAACTTTGTGGATTCACTGCCTGGCGGGATTGGTTTTCCGCAACTGGTACAAGTGACTAGGGACAACTTTTCCGACATGAACTTTACACTTCTGTGCCGTCATAATTGTAAGGGTTGCTTATATTTGCTATGCTTAAAAACCATATTAAGCAAAATCTGTGATTCATTCTTTTCAAAATTTAAATCATTTCGCAAACCTCTTAAGATTGTTCCTCTGCCTATCATATTCGTGGAATCGTTTTGGGCGTAAACTTCAAAGACCTCATACCAAAAACCCCAATCAAGCTTGAAGACTTAGGCGGCAAAATCATAGCCATAGATGCATACAACGCCATCTACCAATTCCTCAGTATTATCCGCCAACCCGACGGCACACCACTAAAAGACAGCACCGGCAAAATCACCAGCCACCTAAGCGGACTTTTCTACCGCACAAGTAACCTAATAGAAATGGGCATCAAACCCGTTTACGTTTTTGACGGCGAATCCCCAACCTTGAAGGCGTCTGAAATTGAGCGGCGCAAACAAGTAAAAGTTGCTGCAACAGCCAACTATGAGAAAGCTGCTGTAAAAGGCGACATAGAAAAAATGCTCATGTACGCTCAGGCATCGACTAGTATGAAAGAGTATATGTTGGATGACAGCCAGAAGCTTTTGGGACTTATGGGTTTGCCTTGGGTTCAGGCACCTAGTGAAGGTGAAGCTCAAGCAGCACACATGAATAAAAAAGGCGACGCAGATTACTGCGCAAGCCAAGATTACGACAGCCTACTTTTCGGGGCGTGTAAGCTACTAAGAAACGTAACCATTTCGGGGAGAAGAAAAAGAGGAAAAGTCACAATTGAAGTGGTACCTGAAGTTGTTGAGTTACCCAAAACTCTTCATGAATGCGGTTTAACACGCGAGCAGCTGATTGACGTTGGCATCTTGATTGGAACTGATTTTAACCCTGACGGCGTAAAAGGGATAGGACCAAAAACTGCTCTAAAACTCATTAAGCGATACGGCACTTTGAAGAAGGCTGTGCCACATATAGAAAAAGTAACTTTCGCTGATAAAATAGAAGAAATACAGGAAATCTTCCTGCACCCAAAAGTCACTGACAATTATAAAATAGAATGGAAAGAACCTGATGAGAATGGTTTAGTTGATTTTATGTGCCGCGAAAAAGAGTTCGGTGAGGAACGCATCAAAAAATCGTTTGAGCGTATGATTGCTGGAAGCAGGAAGCAGAAGGGGAAGGTTTCGCTGGAAAAATGGTTCGGCTAAACACCTATTGAGTGAATTTTTGGCAACTGCAACCTTTGATGGTGCATTGTTGGTCTTGCGGATGCGTTCCCCGTGGGTGTCCACATGTGGCACAAGCTTTGAGTATGGTTGTGCTTAGGATTGCGTCTTGTAATAGGATATCGCTCATAGTCGTTTCAACAGTTAATCTATTAGTAAATGGGAAAATTAAAGTTACTTGACAGTAACTGACTTCGCCAAGTTTCTGGGCATGTCTGGGTTGAATCGTTTCTCTAGAGCTACATAGTACGCCAATAGTTGTAGCGGCACCGCAAACGGGATAGGTGACAGTATGCTTGGTATACCTTTGGGCACTTCGATATAGTCGTCAGCTAAGGATTTGATTTCTGCATCTCCTTCTTCTATGACTGCGATTATTTGTGCACCTCGGGCTTTCATCTCCATGATGTTACCTATGATGGTTTTGTGGGTGTCATCTCTAGGGCAAATAAACACGACTGGGAAGCCTTCTTCAATTAAACTGATGGGGCCATGTTTGCTTTCACCTGCGGGGAACGCGATGGATGGAATGTAGGCGATTTCCATCAGTTTTAGTCGACCCTCGAAAGCTGTGGCAGTGCTGATGCCTCTACCTAAGAAGAAGAATACTTTTGAAGCTGCGTATTTCTTGGCAATTTGCTTTATCTTTTTTTCCTGTGTTTTAACAATCGTATCAACGTCTTCTGGCATTTTTTTTAGGTTCTCTTGCAAGCAGTCGATTTCGTCCTGAGAAATTTTACCGCGTTTCTTAGAAAGTTTGAGAGCTAGTTGAGCTAAAACCGAAAGTTGAGAGGTAAAGGTCTTGGTGGCTGCAACGCCGATTTCTGGGCCGGCCTGGGTGCCAATATAGACTCGGGAAATACGCGTCATAGTTGAGCCGATGACGTTTGTTAGGCTTAGCACGGTTGCTGCTCGTTGTTGGGCGCAAGTAACTGCGGCTATTGTGTCTGCAGTTTCGCCTGATTGGCTTACAGCTAAGAGGGTGCTGTCGATGTTGACGGATTTGCCGCATTGCTCTAAAAACTCTGAGGCATATACTGGATAAGTGGATAGAAACGCTAGTTTAGAGAACATGTAAGAAGCGGCTAGGCAAGCGTGGTAGCTTGTACCACAGGCAACTAAAAATACTTCATTAGCGCGATCAAGGAAAGTGGCGAGCAAATCCAAGTAGTGGTCTTGAATACGTAGTGTGTTGCGGAGTGTTTCGGGTTGCTCATGAATTTCTTTAATCATAAAATGGGGATACCCTTGTTTTACCGCCATCTCTGCAGTCCACTCTACGGTTATAGGGTCGCGCTCAACTAGACTGTTATCGGAGATCCTTCTGATTTCGTAGCCGCCGGCAGTGAGGATGACGAGTTCACCATTGTTTATCATGACGGCTTTGTTGGTGACTTCCAAAAACGCCGGAATATCAGAGGCGCAAAATATGCCTTTGCCATTAATTCCCAAGACGAGAGGACTTTCGTTTCGTGCGCAGATTATCTTATCGGGTTCAAGCGTTGAGATTATGGCGAATGCATAGGAGCCTTCTACCCGTTTAAGGCTTGCCAAAACAGCTTGTTGGAGTGTAAGGTTTGGGCTTTGTTTTAAAGCTTCCTCGATCAGGTGGGGCATGACTTCCGTGTCCGTTTTTGAGACGAATGTGTGACCAAGGTTTTGGAGTTCACCTTTGAGTTCCATGAAGTTTTCGATAATGCCGTTGTGGACCACGACGATTTCACCCTTGCAGTCGATGTGGGGGTGAGAGTTAATTTTCAAGGGTGCACCGTGGGTTGCCCATCGTGTGTGACCGATGCCTATACTGCCTGGCATGTCGTCGAGGTTAACTATTTTGTCTACCTCATCAATCTTACCCGAGTCTTTTTTAATGAAAATTTTTCCGTCCGAAATGGTTGCTATACCAACGGAGTCGTAACCGCGGTATTCAAGGTGTTTTAGGGATGAATGGATGAGTGGTGCAGCGTTTCCTTCTTTTAATATACAGCCAAATATTCCACACATGTATTTCAGAGCCTTCAATGTAACTGATTTGTAGTATGGATGGACAGCGTTTATCTAATAAGCTTTCTTAATACAAGAGTTTGACTGCTAAAAAAATTCTTTTAGTAGTTTCTGCTCGCCATATGTATAAAGGGAAGCAATAGTTGCGCATCCACTCTAAGTTTTTGGACCATTATAAATAAATTTTTTATAGTACCTTCAACCTACACACTAAGACCAACCATGCAGAAAAAACTGCTCATCCAAGAGAACGGCAACACCCAAGAAGCAAAAGAAATTAGCATTTTAAACGATCCCCAGAACCTAAAAACAATCTTAGGTAACCTCAGCTGGAAAATCCTTACCCTGCTCGCCAATAAAGAAATGTATCCTATAGAAATCGCCAAACAACTTGGTATGCATGAACAAAAAATTTATTACCACATAAGATTACTTGCCAAAGCTGGAGCCATCGCAATTGTTAGGGAAGAAAAAAAGAAAGGCGCAACCGCCAAATATTATAAAACCACCTCCCCAGCGTTTGGAATAGAATTCCCCCAAGGTTACAAACAAATCCAGAACATTTGCACCCTAAACCTCGATGAATCTCTGCAGAAATTCTTCAAAGAATTCGTCGATAAAGGCGTCTTTGATGGAAAAATAGTTGTAGGCAGTCCTCAGCCGCATGGACCCTTTAAAACCAGTGCTCGAGACGGTCATTACGCGGCGCATTTAGCACTTTTCCTCGGGCAATTCGCGAAAATGCCCACCGAGTTTGCAGTAAAGCTAGACGTTGATGTTAAGGTAGAGAAGGAAGAAAAAAACAACCTAATCCTCGTCGGTGGTCCTGGAACCAACCTTTTGACGCAGGAAGTTAACGACTATTTGCCTATTAAATTTATAATGCAATCCTCTAGGCAGGGCTTCTTGCTAGGCGGCTTATCTTCAAAGAAGACATCCCAAATTTACACTTCGGATACTTCAGGCGTTGTAGCGAGAATCGTGAACCCATGGGATGACACTAAGCGCATTGTAGTTTTAGCTGGCAACAAAGCGGTTGGAACCAAAGCATGCGTATTGGCGTTAACTAACTTTTGGAAAAAAACGCTTGAAAAATACAAAGGCGAAAACACTTTTGCGGTGGCTATTCACGGGTTTGATTTAGATGGAGATGGCAAAGTGGATTCGATTGAGGTTAACGAGTAATTGAGGCTCAAACAGATAACGGAAATTGTGTGGGCGTTTGGTCACCCCAACATCCTAGCCATTCATCCGACCACCATTATGCTCACTAAGGACACACACGTTTCCAATACTGGCGATTGCATCGTTGCTATAGCAGCAAATAAATCCGTGGCAGACTTAACCGATAAATTTAAGGAAGCGCTCAGAAAGCCGAATGCCAAATTAACAATCACACTTGAAGCAGGAAACTTAAAGGAACAAATCGGTGGTTACGGGTCTACAAACTTAATTCTAACCCATCCAACCGACATTGTAATCAGAAAAAGCAACTACGTCTGCAACCGCACCCTAGTCATCGGTGCTGACAAAGCATCAAACGACCTGCCCAGAGAACTAATTGAGAAACTTAGGGACTTCAAACAAAAAGTCAAAGTAACCTTAACTGTTGAAGGCTAGACAATTCTAGCGTCCAGAACAACCTGAGATTCGAAGGGGGCGGTTTCGCGGATACTTTTAGCGTAAAGATAAGTCTCAACCCGTCGCCCGTTCTTTTCCACCAACTCCGCGAAGCGTTGTTTCAGGTTTTCTATTACGTCGGGTGCACGGACAAACCCATAAAAATGCGCCACACCCCCCTCGGGTTTAATTGCGTTGCAGGCGGCGTCTACGAAGCTGAGGGCGGTTTCGGGCAAATTCATAATAACTCGGTCAGCTAAACCCTTGAGTTTAGTATTGGCGATTTCTCTTGCATCTGCTAGTATTGGGAAAACTCGGTTTTTCAACCTGTTAACTTTCACGTTTTCTTTAAGCAACTCAACCGCGTCAGGGTTAAGGTCAACAGCATAGACTTTTACGGTAGGGTTCCTCTTGCCAATCAGCACTGAGAAGGGTCCAACTCCAGCGAACAAATCCACCACCACCTCCGCCTCCTTCACCTGCACAGTCACACGTTCATGTTCATGGGATAACCGTGGAGAAAAGTAGGCTTTTGCTATATCAACATGGTATTGGCATCCGAATTCACGGTGGATAGTTTGGGTCTTGTGTTCCCCAGCAATATAGTCATAGTCGCGGACCCGGAAGATGCCACTTATGTCGCTTGCTTTAGCAAGGACAGATGTTACATTCTTTTGGGTTTGCAGAATCGCTTCTCCTATCGTGTTCTGGTATGGTTTGAGTTGAGGTGGGATATCGATGACGACTATGTCACCGATGATATCGAAGGCTTGAGGGACATTGGGGAGCAATTCTGAGGGTAGTTTATCTTTGAGGGCTTGGATCAGGGTTTCTGGAGGAAGTTGTTTTTCGCTAAAAACAGCAGTTAACAGCGTGAACATTGGGACCTGAGCTTTCAGTGTTGTTAATTCGATACCTTGGGGTTCCCTAACCAGAGGTACGCAGAGGGCGCCTTCTTCTCGCTGAATAACCAACGATTTGTCTGCGAGCCCAAATTTTGTTACTAACGCGATGGTTTTTTCACCGCTTGCTTTTGGAATTTTAATGCAGACTGATGGTTTAGGCATGGGTATTCAGCTTTTTTCTATTCGGAAGAGGTTGTTATCTCGTTGAATGGTGAATTTAACTTTTAGTATTTTTTCCATAAGCCAAACATTGGATTCTATGTGTTCAGAAATCGTTCGGACTAGAAAGGCTGACTTGCCCTGGGCAAGCGCCAAGTAGGGAATTAGCATATCCGCCAAGAAAACATCAACCGTTGGCTGAGCTAACAGCTCAGACAGAAGTTTTTGGGCTGCTTCTTTGCCCACTGCTTCAGCCATTTTGTGCAGTTCCCCAATCGCGTCAGCACCAACGATTACACCGCTGTCGGTTTGCGCCCACAGCACGATTGAGCTGCCTTTCTGGATGGGGTTTGATTGGTCATTTATGATTTGGACTTGAGCTTTGTAACCTTGCTGTGAGAGATAATCGTTTGCTGCTTTCGCTTGTCTCTCCGCTACTTGCCTATCCGCAAGGAAGGTGCAAACAGAAACACCCTCAATCTCTTTCAATATTCCGAAAGCTTTGAGTTGAATGGCTTTAAGCTTGTGGTTAGGCTTGACGATCAATGTTGCTTCACCCATACCCTTGGGATAATAACCATATTTCTGAACAGAAATCTCCGCTTCAACACCCATCGTCTTCAAAGCTGGCAAGAACACGTTTTGGAGGTAGTTAATGGTTGGGGCGTGAATAGTATCCGTTCCACCTTTAGCAACATGCACACGCACAGAGTTTTGGGCAAACAAACAAATCGGGAGGACCGCTGAAAACAGCATAGGAATGCTGCCTGCCGTTTCGATTACTGCTTTGATATTTCCGCCTTCAATTTCCTGTGGTTGAAACCAGAGTTCCCTTGAACCCAACGCTGCCCCTTTCATTTTAGCATTGCAAAGTTTCGCTGCAGTCAAAACCGCCTCTAGATGCTGATGTTTTAATCCAGGTTGTGGACGGTTTTGGCGGATATTTGTTATGTGGAGTGGCTGTTTGGTGATAGCTGCCATGGCTATAGATAGGCGAAGGATTGTGCCGCTTCCGCTTTTTTGGCTTCCATCGATTTCAATCATGCGTGTTTTCAACTGTCTGTGGAGTTTGCAAATAATTAATAAGAGTCTGGGGTTATTTAGGAGTTGAGAGGGAGTTTTTGTGAGCGGTGAAAAGGAAAAGCTGAATCAACTGTTGCAAAAAGTCGATGAATTAACGGTTTCTTTGAACAAGATTTCAGAAGAGTTGCGGTCTGTTTCGGCATCTCTCAAATCGCTCGCGGTTGGCCAAATTACTCAGCCAACAACTAAAGCATACACTTTAACACCAGTATCAGTGTCGTCTCCAGCCCCCGCGTCTGCCGTGGCGCCAGCCTCAAAGCAGAGGTCGCTAGATGACATCCGCATGTCCTTCCCAGAAGAACTTGAAGCCCGACTAAGCTTTGAAGAAAAAGGCGATTACATCATAATTAAGCCCAAACAGTTTTTGGGATCAGAAAACTTTGCAAAGATTGCTTCAGCGGTACGTGGCATGGGAGGCGAATACGTCAGCGCTGGAAAAGACTCGCATTTTAGGGTGCCAAAGAAAAAAGCTTAAAATCATTTTAGGTTTTTTCCGATTGCCAACGCTTCTTCTAAAACCTGAGATTGGTTTTTCACTTCCGCACGTTCAGTAGCCTGCGGCAACAAAACATTGACCAAATCCATCTCTAAATACTTGAATGAAAGATCAAACATTCCGACGGTTAGGCTGCAGGCGTCTGCGCCCTCCTCTGAAGGCACTACCAAAACCGTTTTCTTGCCACCCAACTTCTTTGTTGAGATAAAAGGGCGCAGCCGATCAACCAGCAATTTCATTTTTGCTGATGGACCGTACCAGTAAAGTGGTGTCCCAAAAACTATGACGTCTGCTTCTTCCAGCTTAGGATAAAGGGTCTGCATGCCATCTTTGAGCGCACATTGGTAGTTGCTCCCTTTACATACCTTACAATCCACGCATGGCAAGATGTCTATGTCATATAGATACACTTTTCAGAGATATGCCCGTTTCCGATTGCACCTGTGAGAATTTCTGTTACGAGTAAATCGGTATTGCTTTTTTTTCGGGGGCTGCCGACTAAACCAAGAACCTTCATGTTAATTATTAAGGAGTGTTCTAAATTTTAATTTACACTATTGATCTGGGAAAAAAGCACTCAATAGAGAATGCTAAAGTTTTGGAATTCTTCCTTAAAGGGCTCCCAATCAACAGAAACATCAATTACTTGAGCACCTGTTGGTCCTTTACGGCAGAAACCCACCAGCGCCCTAACAGCTGCTTCTTCACCTTCAAAAACTGCTTCCACCCGTCCATCAGGCAGATTTCGCACCCACCCTTTAACACCCAAGCTTCCGGCTTGCTGTTGGTTACTTTGTCTAAAGAAAACTCCTTGAACCCTGCCGCTAACAAACACATGAACTCTTACTTTCAACATTTGTTTCTCGAACTATGATAGAATGATAGGTTTAAAAATATAATTTTAACAAAATAAAAAAATCTCATAAAGCAAGCTTTCATAGAAGCGCTATGAAAAACAAAGAGATTTTTCATACAAAAAAGGTGTTGTTTACCATGGTTCAATTTTTTCGCCCACGGTGTACAAGAAAAGCCTTGCTGAAGGGGGACCTAACCACTTGAACTTGTTAACCAAATCCTTAACAACCTTCGTATAGTTTTCGGATTTTTCAAGGGTGTCCAGGTATTTTTGGAATGAGCCATACTGTTTCTCTATGGCCGTGAAGTTCTGTGCGTTTTGTATGATTGCTTTGATCTTGCCTTTGTTCCGAATTATGCCGGGGTCTCTCATGAGTCTTTCAACATCAGTGTTCGTGAAGTTAGCAATCTCGTGGATGTTAAAATCTGCAAAAGCCTTCTTTATTGTTGGCCACTTGTTATCGATTACATGCCAGTTTAAGCCTGCTTGAAAAATAATTCGGCACATGTTCTCAAAGTAAACATTGTCATTGGACGGTCTTCTTTCTCTGCACCACCAGTCAGGCATCTTCCAACTTTCGTGTTCTTGCATAAAATCCAGACCTAAAAACCTACTTCCATTCCCAAATTGTAATGTTTAATTCCTTCCACATTGGGTCAGCCGCTTCAAAAGTAACCAAAGCTATTGTGTCATTTAGCCAGCCTAGTTTTTCAGACATCGTCATGAAACTCCATAAGCCTACACTCGTGGGTTTTGCGCCAGGTACCATTTTCATCAAGTCAAAGCCTTTTATTATGCCCATATCGCCGGTCATTGTCATGAACATTCCTTGATCTTTCGATGCAGCTACACCTTTTGGAGGAGTCATACTTTTTCCTGTCACGTTTAGGTTGCAGTCTACGCCCTTAGCTTTCCCCATGCCTTTCATCTGAGCCGTCCATGTGTAGATTGAAGTTACGCCTTCCATGTTGATTGATTTTATAAAGCCTGCGCCACTCTTGCCTTTGCCTTCCCAAAGTTTCTCGCCAATCGTCATTTTGTTTTCACCTCTATAAAGAAAAAGGCTTTTCTTGAGGATTTAAGCCGTTGTGGTTGGGCTTGCACAGCAACAATTTTGACGTAAAACGCGTTCACTTTCACTCATCCCTCTACTTCTTGAAAGGTTTGTTGGCTGGCTTATCTTAAAAGAGCTTTTTACCAATTGATAATTTGGTGATTAGCATGTTTAAGGGGAACTGTGGGAAACTGATGGTTTATGCCTCAACCGGTGTTCCAAGCCGAAAGCGGTTGGATTCCGTTAGGACTGCTGCTAAAGAAACTGCTAAAAGTTTGAATCTTGATTTTGAGATAGTTAGATTCGAATGGGCAACATCGCCCATTTATGTTTACTATGAAGAAAATGATGATGAAGAGCCTATTCCGTTGTATTGTGATGAAGGCAAAATATCGGGTTTAGAAGAAATTAGCAGTAAACTGCGAAGCATGATGTTTGTGCTGTCTTTTCACCCAAAGCATTCCGTGTTAAAAGAAATGAGGAAGGAGCTGCTCAGACTTTCCTGAACCGAATCACCTGGTTTTCAAGAATAACCTCGTAAACTTGGTTTACGTCGAAGGTCACACCGAAGCTGTCGTATTCTTGTTCGGTAAGGAATAGGATTATTTTTGGTGTTGCCATCTGAGTGCGCTGTGGAAGAAAGGGCATCTGTGTTTGAAGCGCCTGCATTATGTCCTGTGCCATCTTGGCTTCGTCAGATTGAGGTCGTACAATGTAAGGATTAACTTCTCTTTCTTCTAATAGTTCGATTCTTTTTCCAAGGTTACCGTCTAAGTCGCGGGTGGATTCGATTTTGTTAACTCTAACGCGGAACAAGCAATTCACACTCTCCATAAGGATAGGCAGTCTCAGATTTAATTGTTTACGCCAGCTGCAAGGCAGTATGCTTTTTTAGGTATCTTCCAAGCCCAAAGCTGTTAAGCTTGCCTGATATTCTGGCGAGTTTCATCTTGACCCGCGTATTCTCAAACAATTCAAAGCAACTCGTACTGCGAAACTAGCAAGCTAATCGGTTTAGTTAAAAAATAAGAGATACGTTATCCCTTATGATGGCGCAGGTGAAGAATCAGTTTTTTCTTCTTTCTTTTCTGCAATTCTTTTATCGAGAAGTTTCAGTCGTTCCCTCATAGTTTTTACTGTTTCATAAATGTGCTTGCGTTCATGCTCCAGCTGTTCAAGGTTGTGTTCAGTACCTATTTTTTCTTCAAGGAAAGGAGATAATGGTGAAGGCATATTAGGCACAAACCAATTTTCCAATTCGATGTTCAGGACATCTCGGGCAAATTCACGGAAAAGATTACCAATGTTGTTTGTGATTTCTGTTTGTTTCAGGATTGCTTTTCTAAGGATTTGTTCTCCTGACACGGTGATTTGGTATACTTTAAGACGCCGATTCTTTTGAGTTTGCCATTGACCCTTGATGTATCCTGATTTTTCTAGGTCACGCAGGATTGGGTAGACTCCGCCTGCGGTGGGTTGCCAGAAGCCTTTGGTTCGACTGTTGATTTCTTTCATGATTTCGTAGCCATGGGAAGGTTTCTTGTTGATGAGGATTAGTACACCCATGCGTATGATGCCTTTTTGGGTTTCTTTCATCCAGTTTGCGGTTGTCTTGTCTTCGTTGTCTGTCATCATTAATTCTCATTTAAATATTATTCGTGGGGAATACTTATATTTTGCCGCAATATATTGCACTGAATAGTATTAAGCGGGTCTTCATAGATGGATAACGGCAACATAATCGAAGTAAAAAACCTAACGAAGAACTTCGGTAAATTCACAGCGGTAGACGATATTTCATTTAGCGTCAAGAAAGGTGAAATATTCGGTCTTTTAGGTCCAAATGGCGCAGGTAAAAGCACCACATTGCGAATGCTCTCTACCTTGTCAAGACCCACAAGGGGAACTGCCACCATCGGCGGATATGATACGGTAAAGAACGACATGGAAGTACGAAAATTAATCGGCATCGTTTCTGAAAAAATGATTATCTACAATCGTTTAACTGCTAAAGAGAATCTCTCATTCTTCGGCAGCCTTTTCAACATCCCAAAAGACACCCTAAACAAAAGAATCGATAATTTACTTGAACTAGTTCAATTGACAAAGTGGAAGAAGGCGCAAGTCGGTACGTTCTCAACAGGCATGCGACAGAGAATGAATGTTGTTCGTGCCTTGCTAAACATGCCCCAGGTTCTGTTTCTTGATGAACCTACGTTAGGTTTAGATCCACAGTCATCAGTGGAAATAAGGGATTTCATAAAGAAACTCAACCAAGAACAGGGGACCACAGTTATTATAACCACGCACATGATGGTTGACGCTGACTTGCTCTGCGACCGCATAGCCATCGTTGACCATGGAAAAATCATAGCTCTTGACACCTCAACTAATCTTAAAAAGATAATTTCAGGAGCAGATACTATGATTGTTAAACTTGAAATCGCAAACCTGACACCTGATTTAGTCGCATCGATCAAGGCACTCAAATGCGCGGATGCCGTAACTCAAGAAAACTCTACGAGTCTGCATCTTATTGTTCACGGTGAAGCTGCCTTCGACAATATAATTGATGCAGTAAGAGAGCAAAGTGGAAAAATCACTTCCATGGCTAATCTTCAGCCTTCACTTGAAGACGTATTCTTGCACATAACAGGTCATGAAGTCAGAGACAACGCAGACCAGAAAATGCCAATGGAACGCAATCCAAAGTTTGGCGCATCACCAAGGAGGGTAAGGTGAGAGATATGACTGCAAAAACTATTCTCCAACACAGTTTTAGAATTGCCTGGAAAGACCTAACCGAACTCTTCCGCAACCGACTAGGCTTAGTACTGCTTATTGTCATGCCGTTGTTCATGATGGTGATGGTCGGTTTCATCTACCCCTCCAACGGTACCATAACTGACCTAAAAATTGGCGTAGTCAACGAAGACACAGGCTTCAACGACGTATTTGCACCAAGTCAAAGCTTCCTGATGGGCCTTAACCAAATCAATGACCAAACTCACATGCTCATAATGTCCAACGTGTCCAGCGTAGCTGACATCAAGGATATGGTGCAGAGAGGGCAACTTCTAGGCGGAATAGTAATCCCCAGCAACTTCTCAGAAAGTCTCATGACGGGGCAGCAAGGCGCCCTAATCATTGTCAGCGACGATTCGAATCCCCAAATATCAGTCACAATTCAAAGCGCTTTAAGAGGAGTGTTTGATGCAATGGGAACTGCTCTAGCTCAGCAAAATCTTAACACAACAAACATAGCAGTCATCAAACCCTTCAACGTACAAACCCAAGGCGTCGTATCAGGAAACCCAAGTTATTTCGATTTTATCGCGCCAGGAATAATGGCTATGACTGTAATGATGAGCGTCATGACAGGGCTCCCCGTGGCTATTTCTCAGGAAAAGGAAATCGGCACAATGGATGGCATGATGGTTGCGCCAATAAACAGACTTTCAATCTTGCTTGGTAAAACTTTAGCGCAGACTGCTAGAGGTTTAATTCAGGGTGTTATAATCTTAGCGTTGGCTATTGGCATATTCGGGGTTGCTATACAGGGCAGTATCCTGCTGGTGTTTGCACTGCTATTGCTGGGTGTGTTTAGCTTCGTGGGTTTAGGCATAGTAATAACATCATTTACAAAGGATCAAGAAACAGCCCAGATGCTTATGATGACACTGATGTTCCCCATGATGTTCCTTAGCGGAGTTTTCTTCCCCATACAGCAGATGCCATGGTACATGCAAACCATAAGCAAAGCGCTACCACTAACCTATGCTTCAGATGCTCTACGAAAAGTCATGGTATTAGGCGCAGACATACCTCAAATAGCCAACGAACTCATAATCTTGATCGTCTTCGGCGTAATCATGATCGCAATCGCACTGCCAGTCTTCCGCAGAATGATGACAAGGTAGGAGAACCAAAATGAGTACACTCTGCAACAAATGTCCCTTCTTCCAGCTCGCACCGCTTTTGAGGCGCAAGAACGCACGTAAACGCTGCCGCATCGAACCTCAAAGACAACTACGCATCTACGAATGCAAAGACTACCCTGAAAAAAAGGGCCTCTTTAAAAAATAACTTTTTTCTTTTTTTAATAGCCATCAAAGTTCTTTTTCTATTAATGTTTTAGTTGATTGCCCCCGTTACGGTTTTATATGCTACAAACGCATAAACCTCCCAAGAAGAGATTCCGCATGTCTGATACTGGAGTAACTGTAAAGAAAAACATAGACTTCAGCGAGTGGTACGTTGAAGTTGTCCTCAAAGCTGAACTTGCAGATTACGCGCCTGTTAAAGGGTGCATGATTATCCGCCCCGACGCTTATGCGGTTTGGGAGAAAATCCAAGAAGTCGTAAACCAAAAAATCAAAGCTACCGGGCACCGCAACACGTATTTCCCCATGTTTATCCCAGAGGCATTCCTCAAAAAAGAAGCCGAGCACTTCGCGGGATTCACTCCGGAAGTGGCATGGATTACCCAAGGTGGAGATACCCCGCTGGAAGAGAAACTGGCAGTTCGTCCAACCAGCGAAACTATAATGTACGCTATGTTTAGTAAATGGATACGTAGCTGGCGTGACTTGCCTCTGAAGATTAATCAGTGGTGCAACATTGTAAGGTGGGAAACCAAGGCCACGAAGCTGTTTTTAAGAACCCGCGAGTTCCTCTGGCAGGAAGGCCACACAGCTCACTCCACCGCTGAGGAAGCCGAAGCTGAAGTAATGTGGGCGCTGAAAATGTACAAAGAGTTGGTTGAGAATTTCTTGGCAATCCCAGTTGTCATCGGTACCAAGAGTGACAGCGAAAAGTTTGCTGGTGCCCTCTACACCACAGCACTTGAATCCATCATGCCGGATGGAAAAGCGCTGCAGATGGGAACCAGCCACAACCTAGGCCAACACTTCGCCAAGGTGTTCGATGTCAAATTCATAGGTGAAGATAAACAGGACCATTATGTTTGGCAAACGAGTTGGGGTATAACTACACGGCTTATCGGAGCTATGGTTATGATTCATGGCGACGACAAAGGCTTAGTTATGCCGCCCAAGGTTGCGCCAACGCAAGTTGTTATCGTTCCGATTCCATTCAAGGGACAAGAGGCCGAAGCAATCGCAGCAAAAACTAACCAAATCGCGGAGTCGCTAAAAGCTAAAGGATTTAGCGTAATCTTAGATGACCGTAACGAATACACTCCAGGCTGGAAATTTCATCAATGGGAACTCAAAGGTATCCCAATCCGCATTGAACTGGGCCCAAGAGACCTCAAACAAGAACAGGTGGTAATGGTACGACGTGATACTTGCCAAAAAACTCCCGTTAAAGAAGCCGACATAACCGCCACCTTAGAGAAGATGTTGCAGGAAATCCAAGATAACATGTTAGCAAAAGCCAAAGCCATCCTACAAGAAAAAACCACATCCATGCAAAGTTATGACGAATTCAAGAAAGTGCTCGAGGAAAAAGGCGGTTTTCTCAAGGCAGCATGGTGCGGTAACCCAGACTGCGAAACGAAGGTAAAAGATGAAACAGGCGCTACCATCCGCATTCGACCCTTCCTAATTGAGGAGCCAACCACTGGTTGCATCGTTTGTGGGGAGAAAGCTAAAGAAACAGCGTACTTCGCAAGGTCATACTAATCTGACTTAGCTTAACTTAAGCTGGCTTGCCACGTCTGCTAAACCCAGCTTTTCCAGGGTTTCTTTTTTTGGAACTCCGTTTTTGTCCCAGCAGCGCTTCTGATAATAAATATCAAGCATATTATTGTATTTTTTTAAGTTAAGAACTGAGCCTTTCATGGGGCCATCGGTTAAGGGTTCGTTGAACCAACGCATCGGCGGAAAATCCAAGTCCCTATTCCATTTAATGCCGTATTCCCGTACCCAGAAGGCACGTATCAAATTGAGTATTCGGTCGCTGATCAGGTTTAACTTGTCTAGTGAAAAATCCTGTCCTGTTGAAGCGCGCAGGTATTTGTGATACCATTCAAGTTCAAAGCCGAGTGAGCCATGGGGGAAACGGCAGACGGTTAGGGCTTCGAAGGCACCACCGCGAAGGAGTTGGGTTTTTATTAGGTGGTCCACTTTTGTGTCGTCATAGTTTTCTCTGCCAGTTTTTATTTCCCAGGTGATAATCCAGGCGTCTTTATGGTGAGCGCCAATGGAGCTGGTGCCGTAAGCCAAAGCCATGCCCGGGGCGGTGTGGCAGTCGTAAGCGCTGACTTCTAAGCCTTTAACATGCATCGCCCAATCGCCTGAGCCTTTGCCGATAGTTGAGGAGGCAGAACGAACGCCTTCAGCTAAGACATCACCCAACCCACGCCGGTAAGCAATATCGTTAATTAACGCCTTAATTGCCTCAAAATCGCCCCAACCTATCTTCTCGGAAATTAACCCTTTCTCTGAAGCTTCAAGGGCAAAGCCAAGAACACTTCCAAGAGAAATAGCATCAAAGCTAAACTCATCAGCCAAACGGTTCAAAGTAGCAACTTGTGCAAGATTACCTAAACCGATATTTGAGCCCAGCATAACCACATTCTCGTAATCCAACTCAGAATCTTTGCCTTCACTGTCTTTTACAACGTTACCGCAGGTCATGTTGCATTGTGGACATCCTCGGTTTGAAACTTTCATTTTCTCCATTGTAAAACCATTTATGCCTTCAGCCTTATCAAAAACGCCCTGCCTATAATTGTGTGTTGGAAGACAGCTGTTTTCTTGACACCACTCAACGGTGGACATAGTGCCTTGTCTTTTCCAGAACGAGTAGAGGGGCTTAGTTAGAAGCTCCTTGTACCCGTCCACCGCCAGCCGTTTCATCTCGTCAGGATACGCTAAGGGTATAGGTTGGGTGCCTTCGACCACGATGGCTTTGAGGTTTTTGGAGCCCATTACAGCACCCATGCCCGGTCGTCCGCCTGCACGTCCCTTCTGGGAAACTACGGTGGCAAATTTTACAAGGTTTTCTCCAGCTGGACCGATGGAAATGATGCCTGCTAACTTTGAGTATTTTTTTCTGAGTTGCTCTTCAACTTCAAAAGTGTTTTTGCCCCATAAATCCCCAGCGTCCAAAAACTCACATGTTTTATCTTTAACGTGGATTATGACGGGTTTGGATGCTTTGCCCTCGATGACTAGAGCGTCGTAGCCTGCCTTGCGTATATTCACAGCTGCCCATGACCCTGAGTTGCCGTCACCGTAGCCGCCAGTTAAGGGACTTTTTGAAGCGATAACGAGTTTGCCACTGTTAGGCAACCCAATGCCAGTTAACGGTCCTGTGGCGAAGATTAGTTTATTGTCGGGTGAAAGAGGGCCGGTTCCCCGTTTAAGGGTATCCCAGAGAATTTTGATTGCAAATCCTCTGCCGCCCAAAAAATTCAATGCTATGTCTTCACTGTAGGGTTCAGCTGTGGCTTGGCTTTTGGTTAAATCTACTTTTAGGAAAAAGCCTGTCCATCCCTGCATCACTTCTCACCAAAATTAACCTTTAATCAAGTTGAATCGAAAATAAAAATATGTTGAGAAACGTCCATTGACACGCTAAATAAACTTTACATCGAATAGGGGTTAGGAAGATTTATTTTTTGGGCTATCAAGTGTTCTGGTTACAGGTAACACAAATTGGCGCACATTAAGGTCACGAAAAGAGCAAGCAATATCGAATATGCCATACGAGACGTTATAGTTCACACTCGAGAGCTCATTAAGAACGGCAAGAAAATCTATTACCTAAACATCGGCGACCCCGCAGCGTTCGACTTTAAAACACCCCAGTACGTGAAAGATGCTCTTTGCAAAGCCATAGATCAGGACAACAATTATTATTCTCAGTCAGAGGGCAGACCTGAACTTCGCGAAGCAATTGTGCGCAAAGAAAAAAGAGTCAACAAAATAGACATAACCGCAGACAATATCATAATCACCGAAGGCATTTCAGAAGGCATCCAAATGTTATTGGCTGCGCTGGTAGAGAAGGGCGACGAAATCCTCTTCCCAGGACCAACTTATCCACCATACATTTCCTACACCAAATTCTTCGAAGGCACACCAGTCTCCTATGAAACAATTGAAAAGGAAGGCTGGATACCAAACATCGATGATCTACGTAGCAAAATCTCGCCTAAAACGCGCGCCATTGTCATTACCAACCCTAACAACCCCACAGGCTCAGTGTACAGCAGCAAGACGATTAAAGAAATGCTTGACATCGCAGGCGAACACAACTTGCCTGTGCTCTCCGATGAGATTTATGACCAATTGACCTACGAGAAACCCTTCGTAAGTACAGCACACATATCTAAAGACGTACCCGTCGTCGGGTTAAATGGTTTCTCCAAAGTTTACCAGATGACTGGCTGGAGACTGGGCTACATGTACTTTAAGGGTGAAGGTAAAGTCCTTGAAGACCTCCGCTTAGGAGTTGAGAAACAATGCCGCATCCGCCTCTGTGCCAACACACCAGTGCAAATCGCTGGTGCAGCCGCACTTAACGGTCCCCAAGACTTTGTCAAAGACATCGTTGAAAAGCTACGCGAAAGACGCGACTATGCTTGGAAACGCTTAAACGAAATCGACGGAATCAGCGCAACCAAACCCGAAGGCGCTTTCTATATATTCCCCAAAATCCACGAAGTCGGCACAAGATGGAAAACCGACATGGAATACGTTGTACAACTTCTGAGAGAAACAGGCGTCTTAATCGTGAACGGCTCAGGCTTCGACCCAGTATACGGCAAAGGCCACGCAAGAATAGTCTTCCTGCCACCCTGCGAAGAACTCGAAGAAGCCTTCAACTGCCTAGAACAATTCATGAAAAAGAAACAGAAAGGCCGTGGCCATGTAGGCTACGGTTAAAGCTCTCGTATTTAATTTTTAAAAAAGCGATTTTTCATTTTAAATTTAGTTTTTACAAAGATTTTATTAGCGCTCAGCTTACAATTATTAAAAATTAGGGAGAGAAATATAATTATTGACAGTGCAAGCACTCGATACCATAGACTTTTTCTGGTAGGAACCTTGATTGTTACCGTTTTTGGTTTATTATCAGCGTCTATTGAGGGGTTAGCACACGTAACACACTGGATTGACTTCTTTCCGCAAAACAGCCCATACTACTTACCAATAAGCAGTTATGTTTATTATTATGAGCTAAATTTTTGCGTTCACCCAGCCACCTGGTATTAACTGTTTGTGCTATTGGTGGTTTATTAGGTTTATTTTATCTGCTCAATCCTAAACGAACTGTACTGGCGTTTTATTTCCATTTTATTTACAAGTTTCGGTTTGGTTCTTCCCCTAAACATCTCACGAGTTACTATTCCAGAATCCAATTACTTTGAGGTGCCCTGGATAGCCTCATACAGTATACTTGCAGGTCTTGCACTGATGTTTCTGAGTTTATTAGCCCAGAAATCGAGGATACGCCAAATTGGCATTCCGATTGTTATATTCTTGGTTGCGCTATATGCAATTTATCCTAGTTTTATAATAACGAATTCTTTGCCCTATGTCGTTTATGAAGCAAGATATTTTTCGGTATATTCCCTATTGTGGGATTGTACATTTGTTTGTACCTTACTGCGGTTGATGTTGTTAGCGTTAACATTCAAAAAACAAATAATACAGTTGATTGAAGAAAAAGAAAGTTAAAAAGGAAAAGTTAGGTTTTTGTGCCGTTCTTAGGGTCTGCGATTACTTTCTGGAACTCAGCCATTAACTTCTTTGTGACTTGACCGGGTTTACCTGTGCCGATTATGCGTTTGTTGACTTCGCGTATGGGCACCATCTCCATGGCGGTTCCTGTGAAGAATGCTTCGTCAGCGGTAAAGAGCATAAACGGTGTCAGGTTAGTTATGATGAGGTCTATGCCGAGTTTTGCACACAGTTCACCTACGACGTCTGCGGTGATGCCTGCCAGAGCGCCTGTTGAAGTAGGCGGTGTAAAGATTTCGCCGTTCTTAACGATAAATATGTTTTCGCCCACGCCTTCCGCTATGTAGCCGTTGCTTTCGAGGCAAATGGCTTCGTCGACGCCGCATGCGTTGGCTTCGATTTTTGCTAATACGCTGTTTAGGTAATTGAGGGATTTTATCTCGTGCGTGGTTGCGTCTACAGGGTTTCTGCGAACCCAGCTGAACATAGTTGTTATGCCGACTTCTTTGGCGTTGCCGGCTTTAATGTTGATTGTGTCGGTTATAATTATGACTGTGGTTTTTGGGCACTTGCGCGGGTCAAGTCCAAGGTCACCGATGCCTCTTGAGACGATTAAACGGATGTAGCTGTCTTTCATCTTGTTTTTGCGTAGCGTTTCAACTATGGCTTTTGTCATTTCCTCTTTGGTTAGGGGGATTTGGAGCATTATAGCATGGGCGCTGCGGTATAGACGGTCGATGTGTTCTTTGAGTTTGAAGACCAAGCCGTTGTACTCACGGATTCCTTCAAAAACGCCGTCTCCATAGAGAAAACCGTGGTCATAGACGGAGATTTTAGCCTGTGATTTAGGGTAGAATTTACCGTCGATGTAGACTTGTAAATCGTTAGTCATTTGTTTTCTACTCCTTGGATGACTGTTTCATATTGTCCAATTGTTTGATATAGTTTCCCCCAATGATACATACGATTCGTTTAGAGCTGCTTTATTAACCGTGGAACTGAGGACGCTTTGACAGTAGCAATGGCAACGGCAGTGCCTTGTAGGGTTTGCCAATGATTTTCTCTGAAACCGTCGTTATCAACTGTTGTGTGGTGAGGTTTTGTTGTTGACCCTTAAGCTCACGGATTCTAACTGAGAGTGTACCAGATTCAATCTCTTTCTCGCCGACGACGATGATGTATGGTACCCATTCCTGTTCGGCTTCACGGATCTTCTTCTGGAGCGTTGAGGCTGAGTCGTCGATGTCTACTCGGATGCAGTGAGCGCTGATTTGTGTTGCCAGCTCCTGCATTTTGTCAAGGAATTTATCGGATATTGGGATAAGTCTGACCTGGGTTGGCGACAGCCATAGCGGAAGCATCGGAGCTTTGCCCGCCATCTGTTCACGGTAAGCCTTTTCCAGTAACGCGTAGATGTCTCGTTCGATAGCACCGCTTGGGCTACAGTGCAAAATCAGTGGATACTGTTTCTCGCCCTTTTCGTCAACAAAGGTTATTTCGTAGCGTTTGGCGTTTTCGACATCGATTTGATCTGTGCTAAGTGCGGCGGCTTTATCCTGGTTGTCGATAAAGTTAAGGTCCCATTTCAAGGTGAAATAGAAAAATCGTTCGTTCCAAACCTCGGCTAAAATGGATTTGCCGAATTTCTGTGCCAGCTCCGTTATGAAGTCTTTGTGTTCAGCGTAGAAGTCTTTGGTGAAGCGCATGGCAATCTCGTAGTCATCTTTAACTAAGCCGATATTTTCGAGAACGTCGATGCATAGGTTGAAGCGTATCATGAATTCTTTCTTGGCTTGTTCAAGGTCAGTGCACAATGCATGGCAGTCAGGCATGGTGAATGCACGTAGCCGTTTTAAGCCGACGACTTCGCCGCTTTTTTCTCGGCGGAAACTGTAACGAGTAAGCTCATAGAGTTTTATCGGCATCTGCTTATAACTAAACTGGGCATCGTGTGCCATCAAGAATTGACCAAAGCATGCCGCGAACCTGAGGAAAAGTTCTTTGTCTTCGGATTTGAGAACGTACTGACGTGCCGGGAAGCGGTTTAGGTAGCTTTTAAGGCTGGGGTGGTTGAAGTCGTACATGAGTGGCGTTTCGACTTCCATACCGCCGTAAGCTGCCACTTTAGCTGAGACATATTGTTCCAAGAGTGATTTTATCATACGCCCCTTTGGGTACCAGCGAATGTTGCCAGGGTCGCTGCCCGGTTCGTAATCCGCGATTTCCAGTCGTTTCATCAATGGCACGTGGGGCGGCATAACAGTGACGGCACGAGTCTTTTTGATCTCGTATTGAGAAAACTTTTGGAGATTAACATGTCCTTTAAACTTGAACTCTTCAACAGGCACTAAGGAGCCGTCAGTCTGGAGAATATGCCAGTAAGATTTCATTGTGTCTTCTGCTTTCAGCGCAACAGAAACGGTTTCTTCCTCTTTTTTACCCTCGCAGGGAGTTTGGGCTTCAGTTGTAAGTGGTATTGGCGCGTAGCTGCGTGCTTGCTCAGCTAACGGATGTCCCTTTATTGATATAGTGAACTGTTTGTTCCAGCCAAACGGTGCACGGGAGGTTTCGATGCCTTTTTCTTTTGCGTATGTTTCCATGTCCTTGATTATTTTTAGGGCTTCGGAGGGCTGGGAGAGATTGCTGCTGAGGTGGGCAAAAGGGTAGATGAGGATGCGGTTGACTTTAAGTTTACCCAAAAAAGCCCTCACGTCGTTTATGGCTTTCTGCGCCATTCCCGAGTTGTCTCCTTCTTCGATAGCGGTGAAGAGCACGACGACTTCTTCAACCCGGTTCTCAACCTTTTCAGCCTCTTCGGCAATGTTGATTTCTTTTTCGACAGGTTTGAAAACTATAAAGTTAGAATGTAACTGCAAAATTCGCATACAGATGCCTCTTTAACCATAACGCCATTTATCCAAGGTTTTGTCTTTCTTGGTTTTCTTCTTATACTCTTTATAATGGTCTTTGCAAAGGTAAGCACGTTTATCTGCGCTGCCAACACTTAACCCGGCAGCCTTAACTTTGTCAGCTGACAATGAACGCTCAGCGACTTTGCCGCAAACGCTGCATTTTTCTCCTTTGTCTATACGCCCCATAATCAATTGCCTCGTCAAGTTAACTACGTACATATGTGGCTATTACTTAAGTTTCTTTTCATACAACTCTGTGGCTCTTCGATAAATCTCTTCTTTTTTGCCAAAGTAAGTGGGACCTATCCCCTCAACAACGCATGATGCTGCAGCTGAACCTACACTGGCGCACCACAGGGATTCTTTTTGCCGCAGATACTCAGTCAAGAAAGCACCGATGAAAACGTCTCCTGCACCGGTTGGATCAACAATAACTTGTGAAGGACAAGCATCAATATTATATTGGGCTCCTTCAACGGATAACACAGCGCCTTTGACGCCCATGGTAACTAGTACTGTTTCAACACCTACATCGTGAATTGCCTTTATTGCAGGTTTAAGTTCTGACTCACCAGTTAACATATAGATTTCGTTTTGTGAGGATTTGTAGATGTTAATTAGGCTGAATATTCGGTTGTCTACTTCAGCGTTTTCCGAGACGTTTCCTGCTTCATCGAAGCTTCGAAGCAAACCCTGCGGGTCAAGCGACAAAATATCAGCACGCTGCTTGAGTTCTTCAACTAATTCATATGGAATTTCGTTGGCGATAGGGGCAATGTGGACTGCTTTTGCATGAAAATCCCTTGGCACATCATCAGGGCTCAGAGCTGGTCCTTTGCTCTTGATCTTTAGGGTGCGTTCAGAGAGGGCTTTGTTATAGGTAAGCTCAAAACAAGTGGTGGGTTCGCCTGCTAGTTTTGTGACGCCTGCAAGGTCAATGCCTTCTTGTCCTAGCCACCACAAGTAGGCTTCTGGAAAGTCTCCGCCGACTTTAGAAATGATTGATGGGGTAGCGTCTAGGCTTTTAGCGGCAAAAGAAGTGTAGGCTGCAGCGCCGCCTAAAACTACAAATGGCTTGGTTCTGCTAGGCAATATGATAGTGTCGATTGAGAAGTGTCCAACCACGGCTATGTCAAAGTTTTGAGCAGCCATTTTTCTAATCCACTTGGAATATGAAATAATGTAATATATAGCATTAGCTTATCCTAAAAACAAACGCCCTATCGGAAGACACAATTTTGTGTTATTTGTGCGATAAAGTTTTAATAACTTGAACCCGCAGAAGAAGCCTGGCTATGGCATTAGCCGTGGCAAACGCCAAAACCGCAGCCATAGAGGATGCTGATAATGCCTACCTAACAAGTGGAAGGTAAGCATGTGAAGTGGATCGAGTTTGCTCTCTTGGTGGTAGGTGCAGTCGTGGGTGCTTTTCTACGTTATAAAATGGTCGAGTCTCCAGTGGCGGTTTACGGGTTGCCCGTCAACGTGTTAGCAGTTAACATAATCGGTAGTTTTATCTTGGGCTTGTTCTCAATCATGTCAGTCGGGTTAAATTTAAATCCACAGTATACCTTGCTAGTCGCGGTTGGGTTCTGCGGCTCCTTTACCACCATGTCTTCTTTCGCGTTGGAAACCAGCAACCTGTTTGACAGCAACCGTTTTAGCCTGCTGGCACTAAACATTCTAGCAAACGTGGGCTTGTCACTTGGAGCGGTGTTTGGCGGCAGACTACTCGGCGACGAAATCATGGCGAGGTTTACGCGTTGAGGCAAAAAATGTGGGACTTAACCATCAGAATAAAAAGGAATGATGAAGTCGGCGGTAAAAGGCTACAAGCACTCATTATGGATTGCCTTATGAAAGCACACATCGAAGGCGCCACCGTTTGGACAGGGGTGAACGGGTTTGGCAAACGCGGAAAATCAACATTGCACCTCGAGGGTGTGCAGGTAAATATGCCGTTAATTATCGAAGTCGTTGACACTAAAGAAAAACTTGAACCGTTATTAGCCGATCTAAAGACAATTGTGGGTGACAACGGCTTAGTAACAATACAAGAAACCTACGTCATCTAAAACACTTGTTTTCAAAATGCTAATGACTTGAAAATAGGCAGTAAGGACTTACTCCCCAGACTTTCTCTCTCTTCTCGTTTTTTCTTAGTTTTTGCCTTTGGCTATTTGTAGGAGATGACTTAAACAATGTTTTGTTTTCTTATGGGCTGCTGTTTGTCCTCACAGGCGGTATTGTCAAACAAATCAACTGCCTACTAATGTTGAATAATTGCCTATTGCGGTCACAACATAAATTACTCTGACAGCATAGACATTTGGCGCTGCTGTCGTGTTAGTACCTTGTATTGTTGTTGTCACATATTGGTTAGCAGACAAAACGTACCCGTTTTCAATTGGTGGGTTGACTGCTGGAATAGGGTTAAAACTGCTATAAGGCTACCCATCCAAGATAATATTGTTGATAATTGCATCAGTATTTCCAGTGTTTTTAAGATTTAGTGAAAGTGTCCACTTATAATTATAATTACTCTGGAATGGTGCACCATAAGAGAGGTAATCATCGTCAACGAAAGTTATTTTTTCGTGTGCTTGTCCGTAATAGAACACTATCGTTCCAGCAATCACACTCATAAAAAGTATGACGACAACCAAAAGTACCAACGCCATCGCGTTTTGTCCATATTTAAGCCTTAGAAAGAGGTTGTAATAAAAGCTATTTGTAAAAGCCTCCTCTTCAATTTAGTTCAAGTTTCTTGACTTTAATACTTTGGCTTGGCGCTTGTGGTAGACTAGCAAACCAGCAGCTATCAAAGTGACAGTAGCAATTAAAACAAGAGTGGTAGTAACCGCCTGAACCGTGGGGAAAACCGCAGGATTCGCTATGGTAAAATTCATGCTTCCGGTTGTTCCCATATTTCCAACAGTGTCGTTGGCATAAACCGCCAAAACATGAGACCCATACGCCAGTCCGTTTAGAGTCGTGTTCCCAGCAAAAGTAACGTTTGCTTTCTCATCTAGACTGTAACCTATCCAATCAATTGTCTCATCAACATTGAAATTTAATGGCAAACTATTCTGGTAAGTTGTGTTTTGAACTTGCAGGGGACTTATGGATGGTGGAATACCATTATTTATCATGAAATGGATTGCTTGGGTATCGTGCATAATGGTTGGCCAATTTGTGCCTATCGTGGGACCTTTGTGTACGTATATTTCATAAACCGTCAAATAATGTAATCCTTCCGAAAGGTTGGACAAAAAAGCAACGCCTTTTGCTAAGGTGTAAGAGAGAAGAAAACTCTGGATGCTATCGGGAATGGACTTATCATAGAAGGTTGCTGCTGATAGTACAGTGATGTTAGCCTCTCCATTTAGGCTATACATTATTTTAAATTCGTAATCGTTTGGGCTAACCGGGCGTTTTATTGTGACATTTAGCAATAATGAATTAGAGTTCTATGTAGAGTTAGCTGGAGAACTGATATTAATACCATAAGAATAGGAATCTTTCTTCCATACAGGAACAGATGCAAACAGCATCACGTTGTGTAGCCTTTCGATGGCGTTGCCCATAGTAAAAAATAGAAACCAAAAAGAAAAGTTAGGACTGAAGCAGCAGAATTGCTTTGGCCAAGTCGCCGCCGCATTCTTGGAGTGCTTCTTTGGCTTTCTCGAGGCTTTTGCCCGTTTGATCCGCTACGAGCTGCACATCTTCTTCGCTAAACGCGGGTTTAGCGGCTGCTGCAGTTGCTCCTCCTTGTGAGGGGGCTTGCTCGCTGACTTGTCCGCCGATGACTTGGTACATTTTTTGTCCCTGAACCTGCAGAATCGCAACTTCAGGCTCGTCAATGACTATGTCTTTGTCAGCTGTTCGGATTATGACTTGCTTGACATCGCCTACGGAATCCATGTTCATTCCCATACGTTGCATCATACGTTTCTGTTCTCGAGGATTCATGCGTCTATGCATAAAGATTACACCTAACCATTATTCTGCTCTAGAACTTGATATACTTAACTTTCTTTGGTGCCGTGTCTGGTCTTAACAGCTACGCCCGTTTTGAAAGCCTTCATTTCTCGGCTTGAAAGCGTGGCGCGTCCAACAGCCAAAACTTGCCCGTTTTCGTCGACGGCGATGACTTCATCTTTGGCGCCGATTTCCTCGTCGACCTTAACAACGTGAACGGCAAAAACGTCGCCCCCTTCAGCAATGTACTTGGAAACGTCGTTTTGTACGGTGACAAAACATTTGGCAAAGGGTGTGTTGTGAGCCATAAATTCTGCGGCTTTGAGGCTAAGAGAAAGCAGCCCATCTGTCGGACGCAAGGTAGCTAACCGCTGCCCGTTTAGAGTGATGTAGCGTATCCTGCCGGTTCTGGGCGAATACTGGATTTCTATTTTGTCTGGAAACAGGTGTGCGCCAACACCTTTTCCAAATTGATAGTCAGCGATATTTCTAACTTTAGACAAGTTGTTTTCCATTCGCCATCATCGTTCAGGATGCGTTGTTTCGACAAGTATAAACATAACAAGATTATAAAGACAGTTAAAAGGTGAACGTTTCTTGAGATGTGAAGTTTGCGGACGCAAAATACACGATGAACCAGTAAAGGCAGTTATCGAAGGAGCCAAACTAACAGTCTGTTTAGAATGTTCCAAGCATGGAAAAGTCATCCTGCATGAAATAGCGAGCTTTCCCACTCCGCAGAAATCTACCGCCTCAGCGTCCACTTATCCAGCCTCGTCTTCAACCAAATCAACAATACACATACCAACCCTCCAGAAAAAACCGCCCATCGCCCAAGTGAAACTATCCACAGAACTCACTGAGGGGTATGCAGGCAAAATTCGAGTTGCAAGAGAAAAACTTGCCTTAAGCCATGAAGATTTAGGTAAAAAAATCAACGAAAAAGCCTCATTATTAAGACACATCGAAACTGGAAAAGTCGCGCCCACTAACTTGTTAGCCAGCAAACTTGAGCATGCCCTCAGAATCCAGTTGATGGTTCCTATTACTGATGAAAAATCCACTTCTCAGGTTCACAGAGTGGCAAATGAAGAGATGACTTTGGGGGACCTCGTAGAGTTCGATACGAAAAGCGGGGAGGAGCCCAAAAAACGAAAGCTATCATAGCACAACGCCGCCTGAACCGTGAAGAATCAAGTTTAGATGAACTTAAAGCATTGGCGCAGGCTGCCGGCTACATAGTTGTGGGTACAATGGAACAAACACGCCCACCTGACTCACGCTATCAGATTGGCGCGGGTAAAGTTGAAGAACTTGCCAGAATGGTCTCGGAAACGGGTGCTGGAAAAGTAATTTTCGACAATCAACTCCGCACAATACAGACCTACAACCTCGCAAAGGCAACAAAAGTCGAAGTCATAGACCGTTTTGCGCTCATTTTAGAACTTTTTAACAAAAGAGCCACTACAACTGAGGCTCAGCTGCAAATTCAATTGGCGATGGTACGTAATGAACTTAAACATGCCAGGGAAAAAGTACGTTTATCCAAAGGCAGCGAACAACCTGGCTTCATGGGTTTAGGCGCTTACGAGGCAGACGTTTACCGCGATGCCATAAAACGGCAAGTTCAAACCATACTCAAAAAGATCGAGAGAGTGCGGGAGAAAAGGGTTCTTCAAAGGGAGAGAAGAACAGAGCTTGGTTTTCTTACTATTTCCCTTGCAGGATACACTAATGCTGGAAAAAGCTCCCTCTTTAACTCCTTGACACAAGACACAGTCGAAGTGGACAATGCTCTATTTACAACACTTTCAACAACCACACGCATGGTAGAATTCTCTAACCATAAGTTCCTCATAACTGACACGGTCGGTTTCATCGACCGTCTACCCATTGCACTTATTGAAGCGTTCCATTCAACCCTTGAAGAAACTATCTTCTCGGACTTGATAATACTGCTTGTAGATTTAAACGAACCTTTAGAGACAATCGAGAAGAAAAATAACGTTTGCCTAGAAACAATCGAACGGCTCGAAGCATGCGGCATACCCATCATAACTGCTCTAAATAAAATTGACAAACTGACCCCAGAAGAGCGGCAACAGAAACTCGAAGCTCTAAAAGACAAAGTCAAAAACCCAATTCTGCTATCGGCAAAATGCGAAACAAATTTTGACGAGCTAAAAAAACAAATCCTGAGAGTTCTTGAAAACTATATGCAAGCCCAATTTGTTGTTCCATTAACACCCCAGACCATGCCGTTTATTTCGTGGGTTCATCAAAAAACCCATATTCAAAAAGAAAACTTCACCAACAATTCTGTAGAAGTTGATTTTGAAGCCAACCCATCCATAACGGAGCAAGTAAAAAAGAAAGTGGAAAATTTAAATGGAAAATTCCAAATTACCCCAGCAAACTGAAGGCATACCTCAGATTATTGTGCTACGTTGGGGACACCGACCACAACGGGACGTACGACTAACTACTCATGCAGCTTTGACAGCTCGGGCACTTTGTGCTTCAGGCTTTATCTTAGCCGACGTCGAAGACGCCCACATACAAGAAACCATAGTAAAAATCACCAAAGCCTGGGGGGGTAGCTTCCACTTCGAAATGGGAACTCCTTGGAAGAAAGCAGTCCGAGATTGGAAAGCCAAAGACGGTATCATTGTGCATTTAACGGCTTATGGCGAGAACATTCAAACGAGCGACGTCATGGGGCGAATAAAAACTACAGGCAAAAACGTGATGCTCCTTGTAGGTAGCCAAAAGGTTCCCGGCGAATTCTACTCGAACGAAGTCTCGGATTTCAATGTAGCTGTTGGTAATCAGCCGCATTCAGAGTGTTCCTCGCTTGCAATTTTTTTGGACCGCTACTTCGAAGGGGAAGAACTGGCTAAACCCTTCGAGAAAGCCAAGATTGAGATTGTTCCTAAGGAAAGAGGCAAATTGATTAGAAGTCACACCGGCACCGTGGATTTTCCTTAAATGTTGTGGGAAGGGTTTTATTACCGCAAGTATCAATATTATGGGTTATTAAAAGGAACATTAGAGTATGTTATCGACTATTGATGATTCAACCTTAACCAAAGTGGCTTTGGCGTTAGGTGGAGAAGAAGCAGTTCAACTTATAGCGCATCTAAAAGGTGTAGAAGAAATTACAGATGATGAAATCGCCAATAAAACAGGCATCCGCCTCAACTCAGTCCGCAAAATCCTCTACAAACTCTACGATCACTCCCTCGTGAGCCTACGAAGGACACGGGACCCAAAAACAGGCTGGTTTATTTTCCACTGGAAGCTTCAACCAGACCAACTTGAAGGGTTCATTCTAAGTCAGAAAAGACGTGTGTTAGAAAAACTCAACGTAAGATTAGAATACGAAAAAAACCATGACTTCTACTACTGTGACAGCCCAGAATGCAAACGGGTTCCTTTTGAAGAAGCCGTTGAACTGGTTTTTCACTGTTCCACCTGCGGAAAAAACTTGGTGCATTTTGAAAACGGAAAAATGATAGAGCAGCTATCGGGGAAAGTTGAGGTCTTAAGGAAGGAACTAGGTGAGTAGCCTGCTTCCGAACAGGGAGCAAGCAATTGAACTTCTCCACAAAAACCACTGTCCCCCACAAGTCATAAACCACTGTGTAGTAGTTGCAGACTTAGCCTTGGAAACTGCAAAAAAAATCTCAGCGAAAGGATTAAAAGTTAACCTTGAACTTGTCGAGGTAGGGGCAATTCTACATGACCTTGGACGCTCAAAAAACCACACCGTCGACCACGGTCTTATCGGAGCGCAAATGGCTCAATCCATTGGCTTGCCAGAGCAAGTGATCAGCATAATTAAGCGGCACGTTGGCGGGGGAGTCACCACTGAGGAAGCGGCATTGTTTGGTTGGCCAAAAGACATCTACATTCCGCAAACGCTGGAAGAAAAGATAGTCTCTTACGCGGACAAACTTATTAACCACTCAAAAAGGGTGCCGATTGAAATGGAGATTAAGCGGTTACAGAAAGAAAACAAGATTGAAGCGGCAGAAAGAGTTAGAAAGCTAAGCGAAGAAATAACAAGTCTACTAGGCAATAAACCATGACCACTTTAACACTACTAATTAAAGCAATGAACTTTGGGCAAGTAAAACAGATAGATGAGCTTTTAAAGACACAGTTTGAAGAATTAGATGTTGAAGTGAAAGTTCTAACTAACTCAACCAACAGGTGGGTTCAGGTTTCCCTGTCAGGTGAAGACGAAGCCATAGCAACGAGTTACATCAACAGGGAAATAGGCACCTGTCCCACAAATCTTGAAAATGACAAAAAACAAATCGGTCCTAAAGGGGTACATATCTAAAGTTGACTTGGTTAAGCAAGAGTTGGTTGTGGACGTTGGGATTTTTGAGCCAACAACCATCTGGGCAACAGTGTCTTTAGCTAGCTTGCAAACACAGCTCGTGGAAGGCAAAAAGATGGATTTGAAAAAAATCGCTGAAAGCTACGGCTTTAGCCGAGAGATCAACTCTGAGTATTAAACCTGTTTCCCAAGAGGGCGATGTGCTACAGGCAGAGTTGTCAGCAGGGCAGGTTGAAAAACTTCAGGCTTGGCAACAGTCACTTTTGGATAGACTAATTATTTTGGGAGCCTCAAAGGAAACCATCGAGAGTGTACTTGAACGGACAAGGTTAACCCGAGATGTGATTGACGTCGAAACATTAGGCATGTTTGAACATGCACTTACCTGTAAACTTGGAACTAACGCGGCAGGTTTGGTTTCTGTAATGGGTAGGTACCTTAGAAACTCGGTGTTTGTCGTTTTCAACGCCAGGAAAAGCCTTGATTCACTTAGTGACAATACATTAACCTTATAATAGTGTACATAAATAGTGGAACTTTTGGTGAAAGAGGGAGGGGGCTATTGAGTCAAGGCGAAAACAGGGAGACAAATAAATATAGAATAGATATAGGAGCTTACGGCAGCATAGGAATTGAAGCTCCAACAAAAGAAGAATGCCTCGAATTATTCAAAGAGGTCACAAAGACAAAACGTGACTCTAGAATAGACGAAGCTATAAGATAGCGCCCAACCATACACGTTCATATGTACATTTTCAGTTAGAAAAAAAGATTACTTTGGCGTTTTATAAGACATCGTGTTCTTCTTTGCAGTGTGCCTCAAAGTCTTTTTTGTTATCATAGACTTCCTGATCAATCGGACATTTGAACTTTTTATCCTTAGTCATCTCTGGTTTAGGCACAGTAACACGAGGCGCAGTTCTTTTCAAGTTATTTTTATCGTCTCCCAAAACAATTCACCTCCAACAAGCACTTGGTTGCTTAATGCATTATTTTAGCCTCTGGAAGATTATTAAAAATATGTGACTGTATCCACCCAACAACCAATCACAAACAAAAAAGAACAGTTGTTGAACCTAGTTAACTTTGGCTTATAAGGTCGTCGAATAATTTCTAATCTCGCCAACATCCTTTCCTACACTTCTATTAGGCTGTTTTGTGGGAAACATCAGGGAAAACCAGAATTAGGCTTAGTCAAGAAAGTTTGACTAACAAAAACTAACTTTAGTCAAGAATTCCTTACGGGAACGCTTTTACATGTTAAATAGTAGAGGGTTCTATGAGGAAAACGGATGGGTGAATGCGCATCCAAAGTTTCCTGCTTCGTGGCAAATGGCATTTAGGAGAAGAAATTATGAGTAATATCCTATTACCAGCAACTCGTAAAATAGATAACTGTGATCTGTCGGGAAAATTAAAATCGCTTAACGCCGAATGCCGAAACTGCGCACCAGTAACCCCTTTTGAATGTTTGAGCGGATGCAGGGTTTACCTGCTAAAAAGTGAACTAAGACATCTGTGGGAAGTCATGGCTAATCCTAACTACATAAAAGAGCTTTTCAACGTTTTAAAAAATAAGCCAAGACTTCATGTCATGCAGACAATTGTAAAAGGCACATATTCTTCGAGCCAGCTTCAAAAAGAAATAGAGAGAGCAGGTCACGACTGCCGCCAGAACCTACTTGACGAAGAATGCTTGCCCCTTCTAATGGAAGTTGGTTTAGCCGCGAGTGTTCGAGACAACTATCGTGCAACCACATTAGGAATTCGCTTAACCAAACTATTTGATGATTTTCTAGAATTTGCCGATAAGCTACCTAACCACTCCGAATGCTATGAAGAAGCTCTTTTACAGGCTCTACTTTCAGGACCCAAAACGTTTGAAGACATAGAAGCCCTAGTCGCACCAAAAAATGTCTCACGAACACTCAAACGATTAAGTTCAACTGGGTTAGTAGAAACTCCAAAAGCAAGAGCCTACATATTTTTCTTCAGAACAATACGAGACCCAAACAAGGAAGCTTTGTCAACAGCCGAACGGAGAGTATGTGATGCTGTCGGTTATGAGGGAATCTCTGCGGGAAATCTTGCCAAGGAAACAGAGCTTTCTTTAAGAAGAACCTACAAGTATCTAAGAAGCTTGAAAGGCAAGAAACTGGTTTTTATGAGAAGAACACCCAAAGCATATAATTTAACATGTAACGGCAAAAAGCTGGCTTTGGTTCTGCTGCAGCTTCGGCAAAAAGTCGATGAAACATGGGATTCTTCCCAACCTATCATGAGGGATAACCAGATGATTCTTGAAGCAGGGGGCCTATTAAAAAAAATATTGCTTCACTAGACCTGTCGACAGCGAAAACGTAATATTCAAAAGCAAGTGAACGTTGTCGGATGGAAAAGCTTTGAAGAATAAACTTGTGCCTTCTTTATGTTTGATTACCTTGCCAGCACCCTAGCCAAAGCTACACCCAAAACGCCGACAACTATTATGTATGATACATAATCAATTTCAGCACACACCAAATATCAATCATATTCACATCAACCACACCTTACAACCCCCACTGCTACAAATGGGCAAACTAATTGGCTTCAAGTTGTTTACGGTGTAGGCGTTGCAGTGGTGGTGATTGTTGCGGTAGTCGTGGGTTGCATCTACCTTATAGTAAGAGGCAAAAGAAACAAAATCTAAAAAAGATATTTCCTAAATAGTTTATTCGCGTACTCATTTAGCAAAAAATCTAAAAAGAGGAGCACAGAATCTAGGGATTGATTAATAATTGTCCACTGAGAAAAAAGAATTATTGAGTTTGCTCAGAGTCATGTGGGAGGAAAGGTGACTCGCCTCTTCGCCGCATTTATCCTTCATGGGAAGAGTTAGAAGCAAATGTAGATATTCTTGTAAAGGCGCCAAAACCAAAGCCAACACACGTGTATAGGTCCTGTCCTAACTGTGGTATAACCCAGAAGATAATAAAACCGTTAGATGACCTCTTCCCCTATGAAAATTGTCAATCATGTAAACGCCCTTTTCACATTAACAATGATTTGACAGTTAGAAAAATAACAGAAGAAGAAAAAGACGACATGCCTGCAGAATGGGTTAGAATTCACGAAGATTTAGAAAAAAAGAAGTTAGCAATAGTTTTCAGGTTAGAATAGATTTTCTATTTATACTTGGAACCTTTGAAGCACGTAGAGTTATTGCAGTTTTATGGGAAGCAAAATTTATCTTGCTTATTCCATTGGTCGATTTATCAAAAATCTGAATTCATAAAAATTGAGATTGATATGTTAAACAAAACCTAAAGTTGTGGCTAAGAAAAGTGCATATATAGATAGAAAGACTGCACCTTCTTTCCAGCTTATTTTATCTCTTGAAAGGAAATACCAGAAAAATAGATTTGTGATGATTGAGAATATAACAAGGTTCTGGAAAATACTCATGTCCATTTGAACTGGCGAACCGACAAGTGCTGGAACAAAAAGAGTAACTCCCAAAATCAGCGTAATATTTACGAAACTGCTACCGATAATATCACCAAAGGCAAGACCGGCGTGACCCCTAAGAAACGCTTTCAAATCTAAGGTTAATTCTGGAAGACTTGTACCAAAAGCAATTATGGTTGCACCAATTATTTGCTGAGAGATACCAACTGATGTGGCTATTCCAACCGCAGATTCAACAAGAAAATAAGCACTAACTACAACTCCAAGCGCGCCAACAATAGTGAAAAGAACATAGCGTTTCAGTTTGCTCTTCTCTTCTTGTGTCACTTCGCCATTCTCTTGGGCAATTCTCACTTTTGATAGTTGATACATGTAAACAACGAAAATAGAGATTAGAACTAAGCCTACAATCCATGTTGCAGTGTTGATGTAGATTAGAATAATTGGGATTACAGAGGAAATGAATAAACCAAAATGGATGCTGCTTAATTCTGATTTGGCGAAAGCTGGAACAACACTTAATTCTTTTGAGCCATTTAGTCCATTATGTTTTCGACGGGATTTTATGTAAAGAAGAATCGCCGCTAAACCTATTATTACAGAAATATTCACTATGTTTGAACCTAAAACGTTACCAACAGATAGAGCCGCACCACCAGAAAAAGCGGCGATAAAGGCAACTGTCAATTCTGGTAATGACGTCGAAAAGGCTATCAGGCTGAATCCAACGGCAGTTTTTCCAAGTTGGGTTACATTAGATACGGATAGAGCATTTTTTATCGCAAGATTACTCGCCCAATTCAACACAACAAAAGAGACAGCAATAATAATAATGTTAATAACGAAATCTGTAAGCAGTAATTCCACCATGCTGTCTCCTCTTCCCGCTTGTTTCATTTACATATCCTTCAATGAATAAGCAAATCGACTATTACCCAAGAGGTAATTATTCTTTTCGCAGACTTCTTTGTGAAAAAAAATACAAATTCAATTGTTTTTTTGATTTACTTTTGTTGAGCATTAGTATTAATTCAGTGGATATACGAAATATTTAAAACAAGTTAGTCAAAATCATGAAGTGGTAAAAAACCTTGGAAACTTGGGTCTTTGGAGCAATTTTAGCATTAATGGGGATTTTAGTTATTGCTTGCAGTTTTGGAAAAAGTGAGTTAGGCATATCTTTTTTTATACCTGGCTTAGCCAGTACTGTTGCGGGGTCTTTCATCTTTATCTTTAAATTTAAGCAATGGATAGAGAAATTATAAGAATAAAAAATGAAACATTTTTTATTAAATTTTAATCCCCAAACCCAATCCTTAATTCAAGGGTAGAATCGCAAATTTTGTAAACTTGATAAGTTGTTATTGATTATTCTATTTACTCCATAAATAAATGTGAGAATTACTTCAGTAGAGATTTTTCCCATCGATAATCTGAAGTTCTCGAAATCTCTACTAATGCTGTAAAACGCTTTTATGGCTTTTTTTTAAATAGCTTTAAAATACGTCAGCATACGAGGCGTCTAAACGCGGCTAAACCCTTAAAGAGGATACCTAACAGGACTCAGAATACTAACTTTTTGGAAATAACCCTTCTTAGGCAGACTGCCCTCCATTAAAATGGGTAGCAGAATGCAATCGACTGCAGGAATGAAAAATAAAGAGGGCGCCCGCGTGTGCGGAAATTGCCCAAGTTTTAATCACTCATATTCTATCTGTATGCGGTTCCAGAAACAAACTGCTAATTGGTTTACATGCACTGCCTCGTCAGGCTAATTGGTGACTATGTCATCGTACAAGGAGTTGGTTGACGCTTTCCAAATAATTATTCATAAAATCCTCTTGCCAGAAAATACCTCGAACATTTGATTAGCTCAACTAAGTTTGTGTTTAAAGTTGGATTCGACTTGCTTAGGAGTAATGCCTTTTGCTAAACGTTTCACGCAATGATTGTATTCTGTATGCTTCCATCGATGATACGCAGCGGAAAGTAGACTCATCTTTGCGCTATTGTTCAATTTGCAGCCGTACGCTGATGGCTCAGAGTTAAGCGTTTCGGAAAACTATTGTTACTATAATTTGGTAATAATCAAATAAGCGCAAATAAAGCTGCTTTAGT
Organism: Candidatus Bathyarchaeota archaeon; assembly: GCA_963725855.1. Taxonomy (GTDB): domain Archaea; phylum Thermoproteota; class Bathyarchaeia; order Bathyarchaeales; family Bathycorpusculaceae; genus Bathycorpusculum. The sequence goes on from CAVSAA010000003.1 coordinate 95,558, forward strand.
TAAAATGTGGTGGGCCGAGCCGGACTCGGACCGGCGACCTTTGGCTCGTAAAGCCAACGTCCTAACCAGGCTAGACGACCGGCCCACACGGATGTTTGATAAAAGGACTACATTGGTTAATATTAGAATTTTGTTTCTTGAAGCATTTTATTTGAGTTTTGCGGCATACAAAAAAATTAGCTTGCAGTTTTACAGAAAGGTTATTGACAACGTTCAAGCAGGGTGGGAAGATTCGAACCCTGTTTCTCGTAGATTTTTCACTTACAACCCCTTAACCTTTTTCCACGAAATTCCCAGAAAGCTGTCAAGGTTCAGAATTGACGGTGAGGATGGAGTTGCAGGCCTTTTAGTTGGAGATGTCTCCCTTAAGACCCTTTTTTGTTTTGATTTGAGTTTGCGTTAGAATTTTCATGATTCTGAAAAAGACTGGGCTTTAAGCATTACTTTAAGAGGTTATTTCTAGACTGTATGAACTGAGAGTTTTTGTTTGGGATATTCTATGTATTATATCATGTATACCCCTCTGCTTTTGGGAAAACACAAAAAATAAAGACTCCATTTTTAATGAAGAGTAACTTTTAGTATAGTACATTCTCATCTCAGCGGTTACGTAAATGTTCAATGCTAATGCCCAGAATACATCGTCATGTATGCCAGCTGGGTGGGTTGTATCCTATGTTGCCGCATGCCCAACCGGTATTTTCAAGGTTTAAGTTCGGTGCATATTTCGCTTCTGCAGGGTTTTTCCCAAGTCTCTCCCAAGCCACTAAAGCATCACCCCAAATCCTGAGCTTCTCTTCAACACTTTGCAATGGCTCAGTATCTTTCAATTCGATGGCAACCTCTTTTACGCTGACAGGATCTCCCTCTGGAGCTGGATTAGTTATTGGAGCGTTAGAAGATGATGATAATGATGATAAGGCTGTTGGAAATTTCGATTGGTGTTATCTTTCAGAGATAAACCCAAATAATACAGTTTAGCTTTCACTGAAACTTGAGGCTTCTTGAAAAATTCTTCTAAAGAGGTAGATGATGATTGCAACGTTGATTATAACTCGAAGGGCGTTAATCCAGACTTTCCAGAAGAGCTAATATAATTTGCCCACTTATGATAAATTGTTGCTATATTCCAGAGGTGAAGGGCGTCTATGAAAAGCTCCAAGCAGAAAATTCATAGAATCATTCACGAAATTCCCTTATTGCGCACTTTGAATCTTGTGCAAACAACGTTTCTTGGTGTGGGAACAGCAATAGGGGGAGTAATGTTTGCCATTATGGGTAGAGCCGTAAGCGAGGCTGGACCTAGCATAGTGGTTACTTTCTTGATTGGAGCTTTCTTTGCTCTTCTTATGGGACTTTCTTACGCTGAACTTGGATCATCTGTTCCAAGCTGCGCGGGCGGAGCAATAGCTTTTGTAGGACGCGCCTTCGGCAAAAAAACTCCAACGTTCATAGCCGGATGGTTCAGCTGGGTAGGCAGCATAACTGATTGCGCTATCGGTTCACTGGTTTTTGCTCTTTCAGTCAATTATTTCCTTAGGTGGGTAGAGCCCTTCACTTTAGCTATTCTAACTTTGATTGTGTTTGCTCTAATCAACTTTAGAGGAACAAGAAGCATGAGCATCATTCAGTTAGCCCTCACCGGGGTCTTAATTTTTACACTTTGCTTTTTCATGGCTGGTTCCTCTCTGAGTTTTGAGACAAACAGATTCGAACCATTCTTCCCAAGAGGAATATTACCCATGTTCGCGATGGTGAGTTTTATTTTTCCCACATTCGCGGGGTATGAGTCAATCACTCAGATGTCTGAAGAAGTCAAAACTGCGGGGAAAAATATTCCAAGGGCCCTTTTTCTAACTTTGGCAGTAATTACACTGCTTTTTGTAGGCACATCGATAGCTATGGTTGCTGGTGCTCCACCAGAAATCTACGCTAATTCAGCTACTCCACTGCAAGATACCGCTACCTACTTTATAGGTCCAATAGGAGGTGCTATAGTTTCTGCTTCTGCAATGGTTGCAACTTTAACTACAATTAATGGATCCATGGCAGGTGGAACACGTATCGCCTTTGCTTTGAGTAGGAACGATTTCTTACCATCCATCTTCAAAAAAGTTCATCCGAAGAACAGAACGCCGTTTGTAGCGCTGGCATTAACTGCTTTAATAGCCGTCTTTTTTGTTTTGACAAGATCAATTAATTTCATTGTTTACGCAATAGCCCTTGGCTACTCTGTTACAGCAATCATGGTGGCATTAGCATTAATTCGTTTAAGAAAGACTGAACCAAACCTTTACCGACCTTTCAAGGTTCCACTTTACCCCTATTTGCCGATTATAGCCATTGCAGCATTATTGTTTATGATAATAACAATGAGTTGGGAGGCATTAGTTTTAGGAATCACTTTTGGAGGCGTAGGATTACTTCTCTTGTTTGTGAGCAGAAGAATTAAAAAAACCCAAAAAAGAGAAGAAACGGTCCAATAGACCACCTGGAAAGAGGGTTTGTTCACAATGCTTTTTAACTGATAAAGTTATCTAAGGAAATGGTAACGTATTTGCGAATAATGATAGTTGGTGCAGGCGATATTGGTTTACCATTAATTCATTACCTATCCGAAAGAGGGCATCTCCTCACTGTCATTGAAAAAGACGAGGCAGCATGCAAGCATATAGTTGACCATGCGGACGCAGCTATTTTCCAAGGAAGCGGAGAAGAGAAGGAAATTTGGAAAAACTTGGAAGCTGATAAAATGGACGCTTTGATGGCCTTAACAAACAATGATGAAACGAATATTGCTGTCTGCGTGATGGCTAAAAGGGACTTTGGAATACCGTTTGTAATCGCGAGAGCTCATCAGCCTGAGAGCATAGATTTAATGAAGACGGCTGGCGCCGACATTGCTATTTGTCCATCTGTAGAGACTCGCCGCTTATTCTTGAATGCTATAGAAAGCCGAACAATAGAAACCCTCTATGAGAAAGCAAACTTGGGCTTCAAGATTGTTTCAGTTATTATTCCTCAAAATGGCGTAGTAATCGGTAAAAATAGAGATAACTTTGATGAACCTAAAAAACTTAGGATCGCCAGCATATTTCGCAATGGTGATTTCGTTTTTCCGAACCCATCTTTCGTCTTTAAAGGAGGAGACAGGGTGCTTCTTTTGGGTGAATCTAAAACAGTTGAAAAAGCTGCTGAAAAACTCAGAGAAGCTGAAATTACATAAAAAATCAATTAGAGCCTAAACTATGATAAAAATTCCAACAGTAGTCTACCAAATTGCTTTGCCAGTTTCTGTGGAGCTTTTACTAAAAATAGCTATTGTGGGCTTGATTCTTCTTGCTACTTGGATAATTTCCAGAATCCTGAGAAGTCTTGTGTCGAGAGCGAAGGCTAAACTTAGCCAAAGTGTGTCTCGACAAATAAGACGACTTGTAACCTGGATAACGTGGTTTGTAGGAATTTTGATAGCACTTAGTCAGCTTGGCTTAGACCTTACAATATTATTAACCCTCGTTGGCTTAGGCGCAATAGTTTTGGCAATTGCCCTTAGACATGTATTATCAAACTTGGCTTCTTACGGAGTCATAAAATCGTATGAACCGTTTAGGCTTGGAGATTGGGTTCAAGTTGGTAAGTTTTTTGGGAGAGTAGTAGATATCACATGGGTAGATACAGTTCTGATGACTCCTGACAATGAAACTGTATACGTACCTAACTCGAAAATCACTCAAAATATTATAATTAATAAAACAACTCCGGGTGGAACTCGTATTGCAGATTTCTATAGTGATAAATAGAACAATAGATCTTTCAGAGGCCGAGAAAGCGTTATTAGATATTGGTTCAGAACTAAAAGAAGAGCTTATCCCTGAATTTGTACCTGAAGTTCGAGTGACCAATTTAAGCACTCAATCGGTTAGATTGGCCCTTCTTCTAAGAATTAATAATCCAGCGAAGGGTAGACTAATTGCCTCTAGGGTTAGGAGAAGAGCTAAGGAATGTCTAGATGAAATTCAACAAAAAGCAAAGCTATGATTTAAAAACTCATACAAACCCAAAACTTCTCAACGATAGACAACTTTTGGGGTAACTTTATTGGAGCCAGATAGAGCTATGTGGATTAAAGGAGAAGGAGTTGTTGCAATTGCAGTTTTAACAACTGCGTCCCTCACACCTGCTGAAACAACTGCAGAACTCAAACTGTTAAACAACTTACCTTAATAGAAAGAAAAGTCTTACTTTTAAAAAATTCTTCTAAACAGGTAGATAATGATTGCAGCGTTGATTATTACTCGAAGTGCGTTTATCCAGACTTTGTATAGATTAGGATGCCCATGCTTGTACTTAGAGTATAGATAAGTGTGAATAAGACAAAAGCAACACCCCATTTTCTCATCGAAAGCAAAGCTGGAATCGAGAGTTGCCCAAAGTAGCAATTTCAATCCAGTTGTTCAAATCTTGCCAATCGCCGTTTGCTATGAGAGTTACCATCAAAAAGGTGTTTATTGCCATCCAAAAAGCTACTGCAAACATTACTGCTGGTCTTTTGGTTGCCATTTGGGTCATTGTTTTTCGCAGATGTGATTAACTTGGGGTTATGATATATCTGTTATTGTTCTCAAACGCTGGTACGCATAGTTGACGTTGCTTGTATTGGGTGGGGAAGTTTTAAAATCTTGAACAGTCAAGTATGCTATTGCTGGGAACATCTAGGTGGAAACGAAAAGTTTTAGGTCCTTCTTGGGTGCGCACTACCCGATAATCGGAGTTTTAGTAGGCGCCTTCCTCTTTGCCGCATCAACAGGCACCTACACCAACTGGGATGCACAGCTTGAATACCAAGCCGCTTCAAGCGTGGTTACCCAGGGCTTTCCTTACGTCGCTAATGGCCTCATGATTAATCAGCCGCCCCTTGGCTTCTACATGGATGCCCCAATCTTCCACGCGTTCGGATTATCTTACCTAAACGGGGTCGGCGTCGCGACGGCTTTTGGGCTCGGCTGCGTCCTGCTCGTTTATGCGTTGGGTGCGATGTTGTATGGCAGACAAACTGGATTGGTGGCAGCTGCTCTGTTTGGCATCGTTCCATGGCACGTCTACATGTCAAGGATTTTTCTAATCGACAACCAAAGCCTGTTCTTCAGCTTGCTCTTTTTAATTATTGGAATTTTGGCTCTCCGCAAAAACTCCCAGAAACTAACGCTAACTGCCGGAGTCTTCTTTGCCATGGCACTGCTGACCAAATTGTTTGCAGTATTCACTTTGGTTCCCATGTTACTGATAATTCTTCTGCAGAGAAAAAAGACGGAGTTCAAACTTACGTTGCGAAATATCCTGGTTTTTATTTTGCCCACTCTGCTTTCGCAAGCGAATCTGGTTTGGAGGATTTGCCAACCAAAACTTCTTCGGAGTATACTTCAGCAGTGACATAACCCACCCCGTGCTTGTAGCTAATCCCAATCCATTATTCTTGCCCATTATTCTTGTGAATAGCGCTGGATGGTTGCTATTTGCGGCTGGACTTTTTTCTTTGGCACTAACAATGCTCTATAGGAAGGTTTTGGCGAAAAATCTGTGGCTGGACGCCGTTTGCGTGGGAACCGTTGGGGCAGTTGCGGGTTTGAATTTGCTCTTGGTCTTCGGTTTGCATCTAACGGTGCCCTATGTTAGTGTTTTCAAATACAACTATTTTGCCCTGCCATTCTACTGTTTGCTGGCAGCTTCACTTGCCACGAAAAGCAGTCTGTTAATTCGGTCGACAGATTGGAAAAATAAAGCCAGTTTAGTTAAGCCCGCTCTTATAATAGCCGGTATTGTCTTGCTGTTTTCATCTTTGCTTGAAAGCACGCTGTTTCTACTTAAGTGGGTGGGGTTTGCGTCTTTTGGCGTGGATTCCGTTACTTACTATCCCTTTGACGTGTTTCTCTGGACCCATGAGCGGTTACTTTGTGCCGTTTCATTATGCAGGCCTCACCTTGATAGTACTCAGTTTAGCGGCACCATTGATTTTAAAGGGTGCAAAAGAGAAATTTCTTTCGAAGAGCATAAAAAGAGAAAGCACAGAATAATGTGAACAACGGCGGATTAAGATGGCTAACAATTCCCCAAACTGCAAAGCATGTGTAGCACTTCAAGAGGTAACCAAAGACTACAATGGCTTTCGCGCGTTAGACAACGTGTCTTTTGAAATCAATGAAGGGGAAATCTTTGGGTACATTGGCCCCAACGGCGCAGGAAAAACCACTACTCTAAAGATTCTGGTGGGTTTAATTAACGATTTTCATGGAGAAGTCCAAATAGGCCAATATCAGCTGCCAAAGCAGAAGCTTGAGGCACACAAGCTGCTGGGGTACCTTCCCCAAAACGTGGCTTTTCAAGAGTGGCGAACGGTTGACCATGCGCTTAAGACGTTTGGGAAACTTTCTGGACTTAGCTGAAACAGAAGTGGAGGATCGCATCCCCAAAATTCTGGATTTACTGGGCTTGGCTGATGTGCGGCACAAAAAGATTTCGCAGCTGTCCGGCGGCATGACCCAGAAAGTTGGTTTGGCACAGGCGCTTTTGCATAACCCGAAACTTTTAGTTATGGATGAACCCTTAGGCGGACTTGATCCTTTGAGCCGCCATCAGTTCAAGGAGATTGTTCTAAAACTCGCAAAAGACGGCACCACCATTTTGTTTTCGTCACATATTCTAAGCGACGTTCAGGATGTAGCTGACCGAATCGGAATCCTTAGCCGCGGCAAAATCAAAATGGTCGGCTCCATGAATGAACTAAAAAGCCAGCTTTATAACCAAAAAATCGTCGAAGTGCTTCTCTCGTATGTAAGCGATAAATGGCAGATGCTTGGTACAGTTAAGAACGTAGACAAGATTGAGCAACCTTCGCCGGGCAAAGTTTTAGTTTACCTTCAAGCGGGCGCCGACGACGACCAAGTCCTCAACGACATCGTTAAAGAAATAGTTGAACTGGGTATCCGTATAAGTAGCATTAGCATGTTGTCGCCTTCGCTGGATGAAATCTACCTTAACTATGTACAGATGGGGGAGAAAGCATGAAGCTACAGTTGCTTTACGTTGATGAGTTACGGGGCTTCTACAAGTCTAAGGTGATGCTTTTCCTCTGGATCGGTTTACCCATCGTTGCCCTCCTATTCCGCTTTGTACAGTCCAGCACAACAGGACAAGAAATACCCTTCACAGTTGTCTCGGCCCTGATAGTTTCAAGCCTCGCCGGAACCCTGGCTGCAGTCATGCTTGCAGTCTCTATAATCAACGAGAAAAACAGGCATGTTTACGAGTTGTTCCTGATAAGACCGCTTAAAAGAAGAGATATAATGCTCGCCAAATTCCTCTCAGTTTACACATGTGTTGCAGTTGCAAGTCTGATAGCTATCTTTGTAGGCGTTGCTGCAGATTACTTTACCTCAGGTGCACTCTCTGCCACAGTTTTCAAAGACATGGTTCAATCCTTAGCCATAAGCCTCTCTATGGTTGCAGTGTCTTGCTCAGCAGGCGTTCTCATCGGTGTTGCCGCGCCATCAGTGCTCGTCGGAGCCATACTTGTCATCTATGGGGGAAATCAAATATCAGTCATCCCGCTTGTTCCCACATTGCTCAACCTGCCTCAAGCAGACTTATTCACGGTAGGCTTAGCGACGGCAGTCACGATTGCCCTCCTCACAGTAGCCGTCGTCTTATTTGAAAGAAAACAGTTTTGAAGGCAGTTATAGCTTTTCTTCTTGGACAAAACGAAGATCACAATTGAGACTATTAGCAGAAGGCTTAGGGAAAGGAATAATCCTGCATAATGTAGACTAGTTGCGAAGATTACACCGCTGACTATTGGTCCAATCGTTTGACCAATGTCCATCATGGTTGACAAGAACCCCATCGAAGCGCCCACCAAAGTGGCATGGCACCAAATCAGCCACCATAGGCGAAGTTGACGATAGCACTGTAGCAAAGGAAACCCCATAACCGACCGCTAATAGGAGCAACAAAGGAAACTGTGTTGTGAAAGGAAATGCTGCCACTAAAACGCAGCTGGCTACGATGCCAGTCAATATTGGTTTAGTCCTGCCTATCCTATCTGATACTCTGCCGATAAGCGGTCGGGCAATAACAAGTGCCACTATCTCGCTGCCCATTATTACTCCAACAGAAAAAAGATCCAACTTCACCACATCAGTTAGGTATCCTACTAAGAAGAATTCGACTGAACCAAACACGTAATACTGAGCCGCTTGAACAAAGCTGATACCTAAGATGCGGGTGTTTTTGATTATGGTCAGCCAGCCGTTGAACATTTTTCTGGACGACTTCACTTCTGGTGATAGTTCGGTAACAGACGGTCTTTTCTCAGCTAAGAAAAGTAGCGCGATGACAAAAGCAGTTATCCCACCGATGCCGACGGCCACATAAAGGGTGAAGAAACTTTCGTTGGTTGCAAACAGTATGTATCCGCCTAAAAATGGCGCCACAGCTCTACCAACAGCGCTGAAGGAATTAAAAAGTGAAATGCGTTCTCCGCGCTTGGTTGGAAACAGTGTTGCAATCGAGGCTTCAGCCACGGGCATGAAGATTGCTGTTGCAAACCCATGGTAAAAACGCACAAGCGCTAGCGTCCACCAAGAATTGACTCCTAAATACAAAAAAGGTGCAGAAGCGAAAACGAAGGCAGCGAACAAGAGGACTTTTCGTCTGCCGAACACGTCGGAGAGTGATGCTGCGGGTAAGCTGATTAGTATGCCAGGGATGGTTGAGGCAGAAGCCACTATACCCAGCAAGTCGTCAGGGGTTCCTAGGCTGGTCGCGAAGGGTTTCAGGACCGGGTTTTTTGACATGGTTGAACTAAGGATTACAAAAAAGCCCATAACGCAGATTACCAGAAAGAACGTTTTTGTCCATTTATCACTTAACATGCTATAACCAAGAGAAAACTTTGTTAGGAGATATTTTTTGTTTGCGATATCCGAGAAAGAAGCTGGTTTATTAATGCTGTTTTCATTTTTCTATAAGAACCAACAATCGAAGGCAACATCTTGAGCATAATCAGAAGAATTTGGCGAAACGAATACATCAAATCGGCAATCGTTATCGCAGTGATCATTACAGTAGTTTTAGGGGTCTTCTTCGGTTTTCAACTGGTCCTTGGCACCTCTATTCCAGTCAGGGTTGTTGAAAGCGGCAGCATGTGCCTTCCTTATAACGTTGCATGTGATGACTGGACCTCATTGGGTCATCCGTTTGCCCAAACCTTGCATAAAGGTGACATCATAATCATTCAGGCAGTAAAACCAGCTGACCTTAAAGCCAACTACCCAAACAGCGACATCATAGTCTACGAAAATCCAACCAAGCCAGATGACGTGCCTATTGTTCACCGCATAGTGACGTCATACACTATCAACGGCACAATTTACTTCCAAACAAAAGGTGACAGCAACAGCGACAACAAGTGGCCAGACACTCCTTCACCTGACGAATACGATTCCAACAGAATCTGGACCACAGGACAGGGCGTTCCCCAAGACCTTGTGTTAGGCAAGGTTGTTATGCGTATTCCATATTTTGGCTGGATCACACTTATCCTAAATAGCACTTCTTGGGGTTTACCTTTAGTTATTGGGACTTATACTATTGCTTGTAGTCTTTGAGTTCGTTATCCCCATAATTAAGGGCAAAACAACGAAGCCACAAGAAACAGAGAAGAAAAGTGTTGATGAAGAACCCTCTACACTATCAGTGCAGTAAGAGATTAGAGGGGTAGCCTGAGGTCCCCATTTTCATCTAACTCCCAGTACGGATTGTAAGCAACTTCAATCAAGTGACCATCAGGGTCTTTGAAGTAACCACTGTATCCTCCCCAGAAAACCTTTTGAGCCCACTTAACAACGGTTGCTCCCAACTTTTCCACTTCAGCTAACACTGAATCTACTTCTGCCTCACTCTTTGCAAGATGGGAAAGGGTAACTCCGGAAAATCCGCTGCCTGCCTCATCAACCATCGCATCTTCAGCAAGCAGTTTTCTTGGATACAAAGCTAAAGCCATTCCGCCAAGAGAAAACAGCACCAAGTCCCCGGTGCTCTGAGCGGATCTTTTCCATCCGAGTCCTTTCTCATAAAAATTAACCGCTCTCTCTAAATCGGTTACTCCTATCGTTATCAAAGTCAGTTTCTGTCTCATGCCATAACCTTCGAGACAAAATAAGGCTGATTTTGCTAAAGAATTTTGTTAACTGCTTGCAAAAAAAAAGAAGGTTTACATAAGCAAGCGATGAGGATTCTCCTCATTTTACTCACTTGGTTGGCTATGGTGAGCTTATTGAATAGGCTCCTAAGTTTAAAAAATAGATAAAACAGGCTAATGCCTTGCCTTAATAGCCAACTCTTTAGTCCACACCCGGATTTCTTCCCAATCACGCAACTCGTACACGCCAGACGGCGACTCCTTGAAACCATCCTTTTCCAGCTGAGGTCTTAGGAAACCAACGGTTTTTCGGGTAATTATATTCATTTTGTTGAAGTCTAAAACGCCACCAAAGAAACCTAAGCTTATTGGCTGAAGATTGTACTTGGCGACTTTGTCTTCGAGTTGCATCTTTCGAGTTTTTTCAAGTTCCTCTATTTTTCCTTCCCGTTCTGTGACTGTTTTCATAGTTGAAATAAAAAGAGCAACTTTTTTTTGGGCAAATTCTTTTTGGAATCTTTTCAGGAAATCTTCAGCTTCATCTGTCCACCTTCCGAATTGCATGCCGCTACCAACGATAATAAGCTCATAGGGGGAGATGTCTTTGATTTTCTCTTCTTTCGCGTTGATAACTTTGACCTCTAAACCTTCGCTTTGGAGAATTTTGGCGATTTCCTCGGAGGTGCTTGCTGTTGCTCCATAACGTGTTCCATAAATAATTAAAGCTTTCATGTACAATTCCCCACGTCTATTAGGCAATAGACTGGCTATAAAGAATTATTGCAACAGTTTTTGTATGCAAGTTTAGGCTTTGATTTAAATATTTATGTTGCCTATATTTTGCTGGTGAATTGTTTTGGTTTCTCAAAAACTTTTAGACTTTTTAAACAAGGGTATAGCCCGCGAACTCCAAGTCAGCATACAATACATGTGGCAACATGTTCAAGTTACAGGCACCGACGGTGTCATCGTAGAGGACATTTTCCGCAAAACCGCCATCGCTGAAATGAAACATGCTGAACGCCTCGCAGAACGCCTAGATTACCTCAATGGTGTATCCACAACCAAACCGGACCCAATTTTTGTTGGCGGCAGCCTAATCGAAATGCTTAAACAAAACGAGCAGGACGAAGAAAAAGCCATAACCCTCTATAAGCAGGCAATTCAAGTGGCGGCGAGAGAAGGCGACTACACCACTAGGCGGCTATTGGAGGAGATTTTAGCTGAAGAAGAAGACCACATCAACACATTCGGCAAACTTCTCGTCGGCATGACTGAGCCGTTTACTCAGCCGGGAACATCACAAATAGAATAGCACCGATCAATACCTATATCAATCCGTAACCCGCTGCTTCCTCCAAAGGTGCCAAGTCTGGATAAATCAATTTCTTTAAGATGCCCTGTCTGCGGAATTCAAATCGATTTAGAGAACCTACAAACAAGAATTGAAGTGGCAAGCGACAACCTCGGCGGCAAAAAATACAGTTTCTGCAGCGAAAACTGCCGACGACATTTCCATGAAGATCCACGAATTGCGTATTTTTCCATGGAAATAGGAATATCCAGTAGCATGCCAACATACAGCGGCGGCTTAGGCGTCTTAGCGGGCGACATCGTGAAATCCAGCGCGGACTTGCGCCTCCAGATGGTCGCCATTACAATAGCAAGCAGAAAAGGTTACTTTAGACAAAAACTAACCCCGCAAGGCGACCAACTAGAATTTCCCGACGAATGGGACCCAGCTAAAACCTTAACGCTTATGCCTAAAAAAGTCGCCGTAAACATTGAAGGACGCACAGTCAAGGTGCAAGCTTGGCTTTACGACTATCAGAGCATTACAGGTGGCATGGTGCCAATTCTTTTTCTAGACACAGACATGGAAGAAAACGCCTCTGAAGACAGGAGAATAACGGACTCATTGTACGGTGGCGACAAACGCTATCGGCTCAAACAGGAAATCGTTCTTGGCATAGCCGGAACTAGAATGCTAAAAAATCTGCCATTTAAAATTAGAAAGTACCATATGAATGAAGGCCATTCGAGTCTTTTAACACTTGAACTCCTTAGAGAGAACAATATGGATGCAGAGAAAGTTAAAAATCTCTGCGTTTTCACCACCCATAGCCCAGTCGAAGCTGCCTTTGACCAATTTACATATGAACTGATTAAACAAGTCCTCGGTGAAGAATATTTGCTGGCGGATATGAAGCGGTACGCGGGCGACGAAAACCTAAACATGGCTTATCTCGCATTAAACTTAAGCAAATACGTCAACGGTGTCTCACTAGCACATGTGGATTACTCCAGAAAGCTTTTTCCAGGTCGCTATATCCGAGCAGTCACCAACGGCGTTCACTCTTACACATGGACAAACCTGCACTTTAGACAACTCTTTGATAAGTATATCCCAGGCTGGACTAACGAACCCATCTTGCTTGCAAAAGCAAGCGAAATCCCCAATCGAGAAATTTGGGATGCACATACCAAAGCAAAAACCGACCTGCTAACCATCGTTGAAAAAACCAAAGGTGTAACACTTGACCCACAAGCTCTGACGATTGGTTTTGCCAGAAGAGCCACAGGATATAAACGCGCAACCTTAATTTTCTCAGACCTGCATAGGCTCACAGATATTAACCGAAAAGAAAAATTTCAGATGATTTTTGCCGGAAAAGCCCACCCGAACGATACTGGCGGCAAGGACCTCATAAGGCAAATCCACGATTATGCAGCTAAACTTAAGGACCAAATTGACATAGTTTACCTAGAAAACTACAACATGGAAACAGCAGCCAAACTTACATCAGGCGTTGATGTCTGGCTTAACACACCCCTGCCACCCATGGAAGCATCTGGAACCAGCGGTATGAAAGCTGCCCACAACGGTGTGGTGAACTTTAGCGTTTTAGACGGTTGGTGGACGGAAGGTTGCATTGAAGGTGTGACAGGTTGGGCAATTGGTCCACACCCAAGAGAGCTGCTAATTGAGAGTGATAGAAGAGAAGCAGAACTCCAAGACCTCTACAGCAAACTCGAATACCTAATCAGCCCAACATTCTACAGGCAAAAAGACATCTGGATAACATTGATGAAGAACTCTATCGCAAAAATAGCCTACTACTTCCAAACACAGTGGGTAATGCGAAGATACATAACAGAAGCCTACCTCATCTGACACAACTCAAGAAACCCTCTATAGGTATTGGACCAAAGAAAAAAAAATAAGAAAGGCTGCTAGAGCATTTTTCCCCTTTTCGGTTTTTGTATCAGCTTGTGTAGCACATTGAGTTATCAAAGTAGTCTCTCGCTACACGGATCAGATTCTGGTCTTGTGAAAGCATAGCGGATTCTTCAACCCAGTCTGAGACCGTTATCAAAGTCTTCAGGTCAGATATAAGAAGCGTAACAGGGCAACAAAGTTGACGCACATCACCTAACCTTTTGAAGTCTTCGGTCTTTAGCATTTCTTCAGTCATGGCTATGTTAAGTTTGATTCTGCGCTTTTCTTGTGCTTGCTGAAGAGACGGTTTAAGGTCTTTGAAAAGGGTTGGGAATGAAACAAAAAAGGTGACTTCTCTATGTGCTGTTTCAATTAATGCTTTCATTCGGTTTATGAGGTTGTTTTGCCCCCTGATGATGTAAGCAACTTCCAGTTCTTCGGGTTTTTCAGCACTTTCATAGATGGGCGATATCATGTCGACAAGGACGTCGGCTTCTTTTAATTTCTCGTTTAGCCTCTCCGTTAACCGTTGTTTAAGGTTAGCAATTGCCTCTTTCGGAGGTACGGGGCGGTAGATTTTTGGGTTGCCCATTCGAACTGTGAGCATTCCTTTTTCGCTCAGTCCTTCTAGTGCGTAATAAATTTTTGTGTCTGGGATACCGGTTTCTTTGCAGAGTGCACTTGCTGTCATGGTCGGATGAGTGATTAGTGCAGCGTACACTGTGGCTTCATACGTTGAAAGTTCTAGTTCCTTTAATTGTGCTATCATTCTGTCTCTGGAAGTGGTTTTCGAGATAGACATAGTTTTTCTCCTCTCTTCTGGTAAGGAGTTGTCAGATAACTGTTAAATAGTTTTCTCCACCATAAAAGGAAGTAGAAGAAAACTTACAGAGGAATAAGATGGAAACAAAAACAAAACTCCTAATAGCAATCGGGGCAGCCGTAGTCGCAAACTGCCAACCCTGCCTAAAAACCCTCCTAAAAAAAGCAAAAGAAAACGCAGTAGAAGAAAAAGAAATCCATGAAGCAATAGGCATAGCCAAACTAGTCCGGAAAAACTCAATCACCCAAATAGACAAATTCTTAGCAGGCATCGCGGGCACCGAAAACATCGGCGAAACCTCGACAGAGGGATGCGGCTGCACATAGCCAAAACATCGGAGGTGAAAAAATGGAAAATATTAACAAAAACTGCATGAACAACAAACTCCTAAACGGTGTGGCATGGGGCGCCTTCTTTGTAGTGCTCGGCATCGGCTGGCTTACATCAATCGCCTACACAATTGACGTTACAGCATACATAGCAGTCGGCGTCGGCATCATCTTAGTCGCAATCAACCTAGCACGACTCAAAGGCGGCATAAGCCTAAGCAAGTTTAGTCTCTTCATAGGATTAGTCGCTCTTGCACTGGGCGGCGCAGGAATAATCGGCTACTCACTACCCCTAATACCAACAGTTATTGTACTAGTGGGTTTGTTCATAGTTGCCGAGGGCTTACAGAAAGTAACAAGCCCAAAAAAACAGCAAGCATAACCCATGGACCTATGAGGTCCTTCTTTTTACTTTCTTAAAAAAATAAAAAAAGAAAAATTTTAGCGCAGTTTCATGAGGACCAATTCTGCGGCTAATACCATGGGTTCCCATGTTTCGCAAAGTGGCGGTGCATATGCTGTGTCGGCTTTGGCGAGTTCTCGTACGGTCATGCCTTTTTGGATGGCGAAGCTGAGGCAGTTTATACGTTGCGTTACTTCTTCTCCGCCAACCACTTGCCCTCCAACGATGCGTTGAGATTCTTTTTCAACGACAAGTTTGACTTTAATGGGTTTGGCTCCTGGGAAATAGTCCGCTTTGGTTTTGCTGCTTATGGCTCCGGTGACAACTTCGATTCGGTTACGTGCAGCTGATGTTTCAGTTAAGCCTGTATTGCCTGCTTCAACTTCAAAGAGCCTTGTTACTGCTGAAGCCAAAACGCCGCTGAACTGACTGTAGTCACCTCCTGCGTTCGCACCTGCAACTTTGCCTTGGCGGACCGCGATTGTGCCGAGTTGTGCACACACTGGGCGGTGCGTGATGATGTTTGGAGCTTCCGCGCAGTCACCGACAGCGTAGACATCTTTAACGTCGGTTTCCATTCTGCCATTCGTCTTAATGGCGCGTGTTTCACCGAGTGGTACGCCCGCGTCCATGGCAAGCTTTGTGTTAGCTCGCACGCCAAACGCGCTGATGAACAAGTCCGCTTCGATTTTTTCGCCGCCAGCCATAACAGCTGTCACTTTGTCTTCGCCCAAGAATTCTTCGACACCTTTGCTGGTAAGAATAACCATGCCTTTCTCCTGCAAATGGTCTTGTACGAGCTTAGCCATATCCGCGTCAAGCAACTGGGGAAGAACCTGCGGTAACATTTCGACAATCGTAACTTTTAGTCCTCTCTCAATCAAACCGACTCCGACTTCTAAACCAATAAGACCAGCGCCCATGATGACAGCTGATTTGGCGCCTGCTTTAACGGCGGCATCGATTTTTTCGCCGTCTTCAATGCCTCGGAGGCTTAGGATACCCTGTTTTTCTTTGCCTTTAATTGGAGGAATAAATGAGTCTGCGCCTGTGGCAATTACGAGGCTGTCGTATGGCAGCACTTCAGTCATACCTTCTTTGGTGGCGACGGTTACAGTTTTCTCTTTGGTGTTGATTGCAGTGGCTTTTGTCTCATTGCGTAGATTTAGCTTTAGCATTTGGAAATATGCTGGTGGGTAAACGATTAAATCATGAAAATTCGCAATATGCCCACCGATGACAAAAGGTAAACCGCAGCGTGAGTATCCAGCGTTCTTTTCTTGGGTAATCAGAGTAATCTCGGCTGCGCGGTCTTTTTTACGTGCAGCTGAGGCAGCTTCAACGCCGGAAGCGTTAGCGCCGATAACGACTACGCGTCGCGTCATTTTCCTTCGCCTTTTATTTGGATTGGGCTTGGGCTTTATGCCACTCTACGGCTTTTTCAAAGTCCATCAGATTGGCGAGCTCGGCTTGAAGGTTTGAGGGCTTAATGACGATTAACCAGCCTTTGCCGAAGGGATCCTCGTTTAAGGTTTCGGGTTTGGATTGGACTTCATCGTTGACTTCTTGGATTGTCCCACTTGCAGCCGCAACAAGGTCAGAGACTGCTTTCACAGATTCAAGTGTTCCGTATGGCTCGTTCTGCTTAACCTCTGTTCCGACGCTGGGCAACTCTGCATAAACTATTTCCCGCAGCGACTTCTGTGCATAGTCTGTGATGCCCATTCGAATTTTGTCGCCTTCAATTTTAACCCATTCAAAATCTTTAGAGAAATAGAGACCTTCAGGTACTTCGTATGATTCAACTTTTACCATGACATGAACCTTCTAAACGTTGCTAAGTTACCAGATTAGAATCCAACATAAAAGGTTTAATGAAGAAAAAAATAACTTTAGCGTTCGCGCTTGCCCGCTATCCAGTCTTCCGTCCATTGCCGCGCTTGGGAGTCAGGGATTTGGATTGGCGGATGCTTAAACGCATACGAAGACATGCTTAAGAGGGCGCCTGCGATTCTACGATCCAACGCGATTTTTGCAGCTCGGATGAGGTCGATTACAACGCCAGCACTATTAGGGGAATCTTCCACTTCCAACTTGACGCTGATGTTTATTGGACGGTCACCAAACTTTCTACCCTTAAGCGAGATGTAGCAGATTTTCTTGTTCTTCAAAAAGGGCACGTAGTCACTTGGTCCGATGCGTGTGGGTAACGCGTATGGTACAAGGCTGGTGACAGCTTCGGTTTTGCTTATGCGTTTAGATTTGAGGCGGCCTTCAACGGTCATGTTTTGGAAGTCAGTGTCTCCTCCGAGGTTCAATTGGTATGTTTCGTCGACGATGACTCCTCTATCAAGGCAGAGTCGTACGAGGTTGCGGTGGAGTATGGTTGCGCCGACTTGGCTTTTAATGTCGTCACCAAGCACTGGTAGACCTGCTTTCTCGAATTTTTTGGGCCACTCTTTTGTAGAGTCAGAGCCGATGAATTCAGGCATACAATTGACGAATGCGCATCCTGAATCAATAGCGCACTGAGCATAAAATCGGACGGCGTCATGGCTACCGACTGGTAGGTAATTTACGAGGACATGTGTTTTGTTTTCTTTTAGGATTTTGACAACGCTCTCTTTGGCAGTTTTGCTGTCGTCATAAACGTTGAAGGTTTCACGCATGTGAGGTGCGACACCGTCAAGAATGACACCAGGTGAGACTTTTACACCAAGGTTGGGAACAGTTGAGAATTTTTCGCAACAGTTCGGTTTAACCCAGATGGCTTCTGAGAGATCTTTTCCGATTTTGTCTTTGTTAACTTCAAAAGCAGCTACGAAGCTGATGTCACGGATATGGTAGCCGCCGTAGTTCACATGCATAAGCCCCGGAACGGTTGTATCTTCTTTTGCGTTCTTATAATATTGGGTTCCCTGGATGAGGGCTGATGCGCTGTTGCCAACGCCGACGAGTGCTACGCGAATTTCAGGCAAGAGATAACCATCCAACGAGTTGATTTAGTTATGGCTTAATGTCCACGTACGCTATAACTTTTTCTAAAGAAACCATACCTTGACATTGAAAGCAAATACTCTTCTCCAAGCAATAGCTCCATAAGAAAGCACTATTTTTAAAATGTGATAGCTGGATTTAACTCAGATTTGACCTACCATTCTTGGGGTTGATGGCAAAATTATAAAGGGAGCAGTGGACACAATTAGGTAGTTATCGGTGAAATGTTATGAGTGTTACTGTTACTTATGAGCCATTTCAAGAAATTGTAATCATGGAGAAAACCCGGTTTAACAGTCCGGAGGAGATTGCGCGGTTTACATCAGTGATTGCTGGGGGCAAGTTGGCTGGGTTGTACTGGGTTGATGGCGTGGTTTTTCTGTATTTTCCGCTTACAGCTTCAACCGCTATAGTTGCGAAAGAGCTTTTGGAGAAACATAAGGTTTATTGGACTTTTGTGGGGTATGCGATGATGCCCAAGTACCAGCAAATCATCGAGACCAAAGAAAAGATGATTGTGCCCGTAGTTGAGATTACGTCTGACCCGACGTTAAAGTCAGTTGCTTCTTGGTTAAAAGAACTAAAAGAGTAAGCCCGTTTTTGAAGGCGCGGCTTTTGCCTATCTTAGCTTTTGTGGGCACAGTTTTTTCAGGACTGGGCAGGGGCAAAAAATTTGTAGAGTTGCCTTGGTTTAAGCTGCAGGTAGAGAAAAAACTGGGGTTTTCTCCGTACTTGGGAACCTTAAACCTGCATTTGCTTGAAAAGGAGATTGAGAAGCGAGGTCTGCTAGAGACCGCAGGGAGCTTGATGGTTGAGCCCCAAACAGGTTATTATTCGGGGCTGTTCTTCAGGGCAACCATAGATAAGTTGGAGTGTGCGGTCGTAATCCCAATTATGCCTAATTATCCAAACGATGTTTTAGAAGTTATTTCGCCCGTTTACCTACGCGATAGCCTCAAGTTGGCGGATGGCAGCCTAGTGACTGTATCGGTTAACGTTTAGGGATGCATGCTTTTTTGAATGCTTCTATGTATTCGTTTGCGCAGCCAGATTTTTTGAGGTACGAGCCATAGGTTACCAATGCCTTCATTGCGCGTGCCGCATCCTCAGGCGATCCAAACGCAGGAATACCGAGTTTATCGAAGCGTGAACGGGTGTAGAGGGCCATTTCTGTTTCTCCGATGTCACACATGACTATGGGCTTGCGGTAGTTTTCAGCTATTTTCACTATGCCGTCTATATATACTTCTCGCAGCCCAGGCATGTGATGAAGCCCAAGAAGGATTATGCCACAGATTTGCGGGTCTTGAAACATCAAATCAGCAGCCATAACAAACATGTCATCGATCACTGACCCAGTTAGGTCCACAGGGTTCGAGGTAGCAGCAATCTTGAGGATAATATTTTGATCTTTAAGTTCTTGGAATTTCTGCATCGTGTCCTCGGAGAAATGTTCCACCGTCAACCCTAAAGCTTCGCATTCATCAACGGTCATTACGCCGGGTCCCCCTGCGTCTGTTAAGATACCAATATTTTTGCCCAAGGCTGGAGGTTGCATAGCTAAGGCTTTGCCGATATCAAAGAACTCCTCCATGTCTCGTGCTCTGATTATTCCACCCTGATAGAAGGCCGCATCATAGATTTTATCTGAGCCTGCGATGGCGCCGGTATGGGATGCTGCAGCTCTTGCCCCTGCCGCACTTCTGCCCGACTTAATTATAACTATGGGTTTTTTGCACGTTACTTTCTTTGCTATTTTCAGGAACTCCCGTCCACCCTTAACATCTTCCAGATAAACAAGGATGACTTTGGTTTCTTTGTCGTGTAGCAGATAGTGGAGTATGTCGGACTCGGTGACATCGCATTTGTTTCCGAAGCTGACGAATTTGCTGACGCCCATCTGGCGCCCCGTCAAATAGTCCAATGCGGCAACGCCGAACGCTCCGCTTTGGGTAATCATGGCGATGTTACCCGGCAGAGGACGGGGTGTCGCAACAACTTCTTCACCTGTGGTTAAGACTTTGGTTTCTGGTAGAAACAGGGTGTCGATGCCTGTTTTGGAGTAGTAAACTCCAAGGCAATTGGGTCCTAAAACGCGGATTCCTGCTTTCGCCGCGATAGCAGTGATTTGGTCTTCGAGTTCTTTGTTGCCCACTTCTTTGAAGCCTGAGCTGATGATGATGGCGGTTTTGACCTTTTTGGCTGCGGCTTCTTCCATGACCGTGGGTACAACTGTTGCTGGAACGATAACAACGATTAGTTCGATTTCGCCTGGAACTTTGCAGAGGCTTTTATAGCATTTGAAGCCTAAAATCGAGTCTTCGCCGGGATTAACGGGATAGAGTTCACCTTTAAAGACGTCTCGTTCCTTGTTGGTGGCAAAGTTTTTGAAGATCACATGACCTGCTTTATCGACTTTTTTTGTTGCTCCCACAACTGCCACCGAACGTGGATTAAAGAACGCATCCATCTTCTGAAGTGTTTCTTCCATAGTCTATCCCGTCTTTCCGCTATGTGCTTGCAAACCCAGTTTTTATCTGTTACTATTAAAGAAGACTCTTTTTTGTCTAATGAGTATTTGTTTTGTACAGTATTAATCTTCTCAACATATCTTTCTTATGATCACAATAGGTTTGTGCCCAATTGCCTCAAGCATCTCCCAACTAACATCATTGATATCAACCTTGAACCTTGCCGCCATATCCCAAACGGTCGCACCAGAGCCTGGACCACGAGCTTTGTCGGCTATGTTGGTGATTTTTAGAGCTTCCCTTGCTGAAAGGTTACAACCAGCAACAGCAAGAGGGGTTGAACTTTTCTTGAATTTAAAAAATCTACCCATGAGGTAACTGAACGAGCCAAGTGAATGGATACCTTTGAGCGGGTTAGGTCTTGGAGTAAAAAAGAAGTTCCGGAATTTGTAGGTTTTATCGGTGTCGGCGATAATAACGCAAATATTTTTTTGCAGTCGATGTCGGATTTGGTTTTGGAGGCTCTGCCCTAACGCGTCTGCATTCCTCAATGGCAAACTGACAAATGAGTAAGCCAGGTTTGACCCGTCGATTCCGCCTTCCGAACCAAACATCAGCGCTTGCCAGAACCCAGCATACTGCAGGGCGACTTGTTTATGGCGGCCCCCAGATTCCAACGGGTAATCCCGCAGTCGCTTCAACAGTCGCTGCCCAAAACCGCACAGCATTCCAAGCGGATAACCCCAGAAAATACGCATCCAGAAACGCGCTAAAACCCTCGCCGCCAAAACGGGTTTAATTGTGCCTTCATCAATCATGTTTCCCAATGCGGTTGAAATTGCTTTTTCGGAAACTACAATAAAGTCGCCATCTTCAACCTTGCCCTTTATAACGTTTAGAATTTTTTCTGTATGGTTGCTGTGGGGGTTCCAGTAATTGGTTGAAACCGCCTTTGCGATGTACTTGGTCATTGATTGGGCACGCTACAACTGCACAGTTCAGGATTATCCTAATAAATGCTTAAGCCAAAGATTCTGGTGCCTAAGCAGTCGTTGCTTTAGGTCTAGAAGAGCGCATAAGGGAAGCGTTGGCTGTTTTGGTATAATTTGCCTTTTATGGGGATAGCATGCCCACAGACGGGGCATTTCATATCGCTGGTTAGATTCCAGTTGGTGACATCGAAGCTGTTGCGTTTGATGACAGTTGTATCGCAGTTGGGGCAAAAAGTGTTCTCTCCAGGGTGCCCAGGCACATTGCCCATGTAAACGTAATTTAGCCCCTGATTTTTAGCTGTCAAGTATGCACGTTCCATGTCCTGCACGCTCGTCGCAGGCGTCGTCGTTAACTTGTACTCAGGATGAAAGCGCAAAAGGTGGAAAGGTGTATCGGGTCCCAAATAATTCTTTATCCACGTGGCCATTTCCCGGATTCTATCCATGGAATCACCTATCTTTGGAACTACCAAATTGGTGATTTCTACATGTACACCTTGCAGCTTCAGTTCTTTTAGGGTTTCGTAGATTGGCTCCACCCTCGGTACCGACATAACAGATCTGTAGAAGTCAGGGTCCCCACCGCCTTTAAAATCGATGGTGGCTGCATCTAAATAGGGCGCGATAATTTTAACCGCTTCAGGAGTCATATAGCCGTTGCTGACAAACGTGTTAAACAAGCCTGCTTCATGCGCAAGTTTGGCGCTGTCATATGCGTACTCCATGAAGATGGTGGGTTCAGTGTAGGTGAAGCTGATACCTTGGCACCCAGCGTTCTTGGCTGATTTGACGACTTCCTCTGGTGGAAATGGGTTACCCGCGACTTCGTGGTCTTGGCTTATCATCCAGTTGTCGCAGAATTGGCAACGGAAATTGCACCCAGCCGCCGCTATCGACAAAACTAAAGCGCCAGGGTGAAAATGAGAGAGAGGTTTTTTGCCAATCGGGTCAACGCCCGCGGATACTGCTTTGCCATAGTTGAGGGTGTAGAGGGTTCCGCCTTGGTTTTTTCTGACTAAGCAGAAACCTGTAGAGTCGTCGCTAATGAGGCAGCGCCTCGCGCAGAGGCAGCATTTGACTTTGCCTTCTTTTTCTCTTTCGTAGAGTATGGCTTCATGTAAAGACATAACAATCCACAAAGAGAATAGAAAGTTTTTGTTTAAAAGCATTCATTACAAACGCTTGTTACAAACCCTTCAGCAACAGAAGGGTCTAAACCAAAGTCAGATTCACCCCAAAAAATGCATGAATCAACTTGGTTCGCATTCCAGCAATGTCTTTTCCATCTCGTTTTTTCTTTGACTCACAAAGTAGAGCCTGTTTTTCTTAGTTATCTCTCCACAACAAAAGCAACCCAAAACAAACAGAGCTCCATTTCAGCAAACACAAGTGTTGTTTTTTTTCAGATTGCACTAATAATACGTGTGAAATAGAGCAAATTCAGGTTTTCAGAGCCTAATTTACGTATCAATTAAAGATCGAAATTAATTTGCTGAAAAATGAAAATCTCTTGGAAAAATCACGCCTTCTTAGTTTGCAGCAGCATGTTGTGGAAGCAGCTAAATTCGCCTGTGTGGCATGCGGGGCCTGTCTGTTCAACCACGTAAAGCAATGAGTCGCAATCGCAGTCGGTAGACACGCTCACGATTTTTTGTGTGTTTCCTGAGGTTTCGCCTTTTACCCAGAGTTCGTTTCTGCTGCGGCTCCAATATGTGCCCTTGCCCGTTTTAAGCGTGTGTTCGACGGCTTGGCGATTTGCGTATGCTTGCATTAGCACTTCTTTGGTTTTTGCGTCTTGAACTATGACGGGTATGAGTCCATTACCTTTCTTGAAGTCAAGTTTTTCCACTAATTCGTTGGTTATCATTGTCTTATAGTCACCCCCATCTTTCGAAGGTAATTTTTCACAACTGGGACTGGATATTTTTTGTAGTGGAAGATTGAAGCTGCCAATGCCGCATCTGCTTTGCCCTCAGTTAAGACGTCTAGGAGGTGTTTTGGTACTCCTGCACCGCCGCTTGCAATGATTGGCACGTTTACGCGCTCAGATATGGCTCTGGTTAGTTCGATGTCGTAGCCATCTTTTGTGCCGTCGCGGTCCATGGAAGTCACCAAAAACTCGCCTGCCCCAAGTTGCTCAGCCTGTTCTAGCCCAAGCTAAAGCGTCAATTCCTGTTGGTTTACGTCCGCCATATGTGACAACTTCAAACCACAATTTGCCTTCAGTGGCATCAACCATAATTTTTCCGGCGCTTGGTGCCCGGTTTCTTCTTGCATCGATCGCACACACAACACATTGTCTGCCGAAAACGTCAGCGAGCTCCGTTATGACTTTGGGATTTTCGACTGCTGCCGTATTAACCGACACTTTGTCGGCGCCACTACATAAAACAAGCCGTGCATCCGACACATTACGAACGCCACCTCCGACTGTAAAGGGTATACTGATGGCTTTGGCGACACCTTCCACGACACCCCGCAAAATATCCCGTTTTTCTGAGGAAGCAGTGATGTCAAGGAAAACCAGTTCGTCGGCTCCTTGATCAGAGTATTGTTTAGCCATCTCTACAGGGTTGCCTGCACATTTGGGGTTAAGGAAATTTATGCATTTAACGACTTTTCCGTGGTCAACATCGAGGCATGGAATTATACGTTTTGCAAGCGGCATTTTTAGGCTCCTATTTTTTGTATGGCTTCTTTTAACGTGAAGCGTCCCTCATATAGAGCTTTGCCGATGACTGTGCCTTCTACCCCGATTTCTTTGAGAGCTGCCAAATCGCCGATGCTGCCGATTCCACCTGCAGCCACAATTTTTGCGTCGGGGTATAAGGTGGCTTGGCTAAGCGTTTGCAGGTCTGGACCTGAAAGCATACCGTCTTGAGCAATCGACGTTATTAGGAAACGATGGATACCAAGGGTCGTATATTTTTCGAGTGCATCTTCCACAGTCAGGGCAGTTGTGGTTTTCCACCCTTCAACCATGATAATACTCTCCTTGTTGTCTAAGGCAACGATAACTGATTCTGACCCAAATTTTTTCTGGATTTTCCCAATTGCTGAGGGATCGCTAAACGCTAATGCTCCAAGGATTACTTGGGTGATGCCGGTTTCGAAGAGTTTTTCGGCTGTCTCGTAGCTGCGTATTCCCCCGCCGACTTGAATAGGTAACTCAACATTTTTCGCAACCTCAGCGATAACTTCATGGTTGTTGCCGAGCGTAAAAGCTGCATCCAAATCGATAATGTGCAACTTGCCAGCGCCCTCATCGCGCCAACGCTGTGCGGCTTCAACTGGAGTGCCGAATTGGTTTTCGTAGAACTTGGCGGTTTTTGCGTCACCGCGGGTTAAACGAACTATTTTGCCGTTCATTAAATCTATTGCTGGAATCAACTGCATTTGCTAAGTCACCTAACTACGGTTTTAACAAAGTTTTTGAGGATTTTGAGTCCGACGTCGCCTGATTTTTCGGGGTGGAACTGTGTGCCGTAGATGTTTTTGTTGCCGACTGCGGAGGCGAAGGTTGTTCCATACTCTGTGGTTGTGGAGATGATGGATTTGTCTTTTGGCACGGGGTAGAGTGAGTGGACAAAATAGACGTAATTGCCTTCTGTGATGCCGTCTAAGAGCTCGTTTGGCTTGACGATGTTTAGGGTGTTCCATCCCATATGCGGCACTTTCACGGTATTAGGCAACTGCATGTTTTTGCCTTTGAAGAGTGCTAAACCTTTTCCTGGTCCTTCCTCACTTTCCTCAAAGAAAAGCTGCAAGCCCAAGCAGATACCGAGTAGCGGTGTGCCTTCTTTGATTTTGGTTTGGAGGATTCCTTTAACGGCGTCTAGTTTGCTCGATGCTGCAGTGAAGCTTCCCACGCCGGGGAGGGCGATTGCGTCTGCTTTGGATAATTCCGCTGCTGTGGTACCAATTGATGCGGTTAACCCTGCTTTTTCCAGCGCTGTTTTTAAGCTGAGAAGATTTCCTACTCCGTAATCATAGATGACTGCGTTGGGCATTAGATGACTCCCTTGGAGCTTGGTACGCCTTTGCGTTTTGGATCCATGGCTACCGCTTGACGAAGGGATAGTGCGAGGGCTTTGGTTGCGGCTTCTGCTTTGTGGTGGTCATTACTGCCGTACTCGACGAATATGTGTACATTGGCTTGGAGTGTGGTGGCTAAGGATTCAAAGAAGTGAACGATGTCTTCGGTGGGCATGTCTTCTACTTTTTTGCCCCTGAGTTTGAGGTCGATTTTGAAGTAGGGACGCTTGACTAGGTCGACAGCTGCAAACGCTAAGGAGCAGCCCATAGGTGCGGCGGCATTGCCAAAGCGCGTGATGCCTTCGCGTGTACCCAATGCCTTGTTTAATGCGTCACCTAAGCCCAGTGCGAGGTCTTCTACGCTGTGGTGGACTAAGTCGCCCTTCACTGAAGCGGTTATGTCGATTAAGCTGTGTGTGGCCAACGATGTGAGCATGTGGTCAAGAAACGGCACATCTGAGCGAACAGATATTTTTCCTTCGCCGTCCAAGTTCACGGTTACTTTAACGTCGGTTTCTTTGGTTTTTCGGTAAACTTCCTCTTTCCTCATTCGTCTTCCCCTTCAATTTGCTTTAGTGCTTCGATCAGTTTAGAGTTCATTTCTGGCAAACCAACCGTGACGCGGAAGCAGTTTTCGTATTGAAGGATTTTTCCCCATTTCTTAACCATAATGCCTTTCCAAAGCAGTTTCTGGTTGACTATGTCGCAGGGCTTTTGCGTATTCATCAATACGAAGTTGGCTTGCGAGTCGAAAGCTTGTACGCCTTCTATGTCGTTTAGTGCCCTTATGAGTTTTGCTCGCTCGCTCTTGACTTGCCTTACAGATTCCATCATTATGTCAACGTTGTCGAGCATTTTTGCGCCCATTCTAAGCGTAAACGCACTAACTGGGTAGGGCAAGGGGGTTTTTTCAGTTAAAATCTTGGCTAACCCGGGGTTTGCTACGGCGTAACCAAGTCTAAGCGCGGCTAAACCGAACGCCTTGGAGAAGGTCCGCAGAATAATCATGTTCTCAAACTCCTTTATCCTTGGCACAAAAGAGTAATCAGCGAATTCTCCGTATGCCTCATCCAAAATGACTATTCCAGGGAAAGCTTTAGCTAAGGTTTCAATGTCTCCTAGTTTGTACTGTGTAGCGGTTGGGCTGTTGGGTGAGCAAAGGTAGAGGAGTCTTGTTTTATCAGAGAACTTAGATAGCATCCCTTTAACATCCAGTTTTAGGTCGCCTAGAAGTGGCACTTGGATGTATTCGCCTCCTTGACGTTTAACGCAGAGCCTTGGAACGGAGAAAGTTGGTGTAAACGAGACTACACTGTCATCTTTTTCAACAAAAAGCCTTATGATTCGGTCGATTAATTCGTCGCTTGCGTTTCCGACTACGAGGAATTCTTTTGGAACTTTCATATAACCAGAGAGTTTCTCCCGAAGTTTTGCTTCCTCGTCCTCGGGGTACAAGCGCAAATCAATTTCGTCAGCCACCTCTTTCATGAGTTTAACTTGTTTTACCCTTGGCATGAATAGGTTTTCGTTGAAATCCAGCTTAATTATCTGTTTTGTAGACACACCTAGTTGCTTAGCTACTGTTTCAGCTGTTGCTCCAGCAGAGTAGCATTCTATTGCTTGGAGTTTTTCGAATTTTTGTTTTAGCCATTTCTTGTAGGATTCACTCATTTTTCAAACCTTGCCTGTATTGCTTTGGAGTGATTTGGAAGGTTCTCAGCTTCCGTCATTACCTTGATGCTGTCCTTTACTCTTTCTAAGCCAGTTCGACAGCTTTCAACTATACTTACCCGCCTCATAAAGTCAAAAGCTGATAAGCCTGAGAACGACTGAGCAAATCCCCCTGTGGGCAGAACATGGTTAGTTCCGCTCCCGTAGTCGCTTAGGGCAACAGGACTATAGGGACCTAAAAGTATTAGTCCTGCCGTGAGTTTTTCAGCTAATTCTTTTGGTTTAGCAGTCAGGACTTCCAAGTGTTCAGGAGCAAACTGGTTAGATAGATTGACCATTTCCCCGATGTCGCCACACACTATTATAAAGCCATATTTGGCTAGGGATTCAGAGATTTTTTCGCTTCTCTCAGTTGAATCGGCAAGTTTTGCAAGGTTCTCGTCGACTCCTGTGGCAAGCGTCTCAGAAGTTGTTATCAATCCGGCCACGCTGTCACCGCCATGTTCAGCCTGTGAAATCATATCATAGGCAATTAGCCTCGCATCTGCTGATTCATCCGCCAAAACGAGCACTTCGCTTGGACCAGCAGGCATATCAATCGCCACATCCGTCGAAACCAGAACCTTCGCTGTAGTTACATACTTGCTCCCTGGACCAACAATTTTGCGGACAGGTTTGATGGTTTTTGTTCCATATGTTAAAGCAGCTATAGCTTGGGCTCCTCCTACTTTGTAAACTTCATCTACTCCGCATATATCGGCTGCAACAAGAACCAACGGGTTAACTTTCCCCTTAACGTCGGATGGAGAACACACCACTACCCGTGGAACTCCTGCAACCTTGGCTGGAATAGCAGTCATGATGAGTGTGCTTGGATAAGCGGCTTGTCCACCCGGGACGTAACATCCGACACTTTCGATTGGACGCAGAACAGTTTGAACAGATATTCCGTCATTTGAGGTTTTGATGTCGGTTTGTACAAGGAGTTGTTTTTGAAAGGCACTGACTTTTTCCTTCATGAATTTTAGAGCAGAGATTTGGTCAGGGCTGGTTTTCGTGTAGGCTTCCTTGATTTCGCTGGGTTTGACTTTGAGACCGCGACTGTTTAGTTCGGATTTGTCAAATTTCTGAGCAAACTCGACTAATGCCTCGTCGCCCTCTGCCTTCACCTGGTTTATGATTGCTTTAACGTTATTTTCAAGTTCTTGTATGGCTTTTTGGTCTACCTGCTGCCGTTTAAACCAGTCTGTAGGTAACTCTTTTGAGTTCCAGATCTTTACTCTGAGTCCTTCGCGCATTGACCTTCTTTTCTCCGTGCTATCTCGTCGAGCGCCAGCACCTGCCGTGGCTCGTAAACGACTAAACCTTGGGCTAGTTCGCGTATCTTGGGAAGAAGCTCGATTAAACAGTCTTTTTCTATGACTGTGTTTACACTAACCCATGTGTCGTCGGCCAGCGGTGCTATGGTTGGATTCTTTAGGGCAGGCAATTCTGTTAGCAATCGTTGAAGATTCGCTTTTTTGACGTTGACAAATATGTGGATTCTCTTGGAACCATCCACGACGCCTTTAAGCAATGCAACTATGTCGTAGATTTTCTCGCGTTTATCGGCATCTTGTAAGGATTTCTTGTTGGCGATAAGTACAGCTGAAGACTTCAGGACGGTTTCTATGATTCGCAGGTTGTTAGCTTCAATTGTTGTGCCTGTTTCGGTTACGTCCATGATGCAGTCAGAATCTTCTGGTGGTTTAGCTTCAGTTGCACCAAACGACAGGAAAATTTTGGCTCTTACGTTGTCACCTTTTCTCCACCACGGCGTTACAATCATAGGATCGGCGTTGCCAAACCGCTTCTTATACTGGGGGGTATTTTTGAGGTATTCAGAAGCGATGTTTAGGTACTCTGTGCTTATGCGGAAGTTTTTGCCCTGATTCCAAATCGACTCCATAAACTCACCTAGGGTGCTTTTTTCTGGAACACTTTTTGGTACAGCGATAATCAGTTTGATTTTTCCATATTCGAGGTTTTGTAGGATTTCAACGTCTGCTTTATTTTCTTTAACCCAGTCTTCCCCTGTGATACCAAGATCCTGTAAGCCTTCATTTACGAAAACGGGGATTTCTTGCGGTCGAAGAACCTTCATTTCGATTTGTGGGTCGTTTATTGTTGGACGATACGTCCGTTCTGTTCCACCAATTTTGAATCCTGATTTAGAGAAGAACTCCGCGGTTGCTTTTTCTAGGGAGCCTTTTGGGATTGCAAATTTTATTTTATCCATAATTTTTTTCTCCTAAATTTTTAGAGAGGTATCTAAGGGGATTTTGTCTGCACAAAACGGGTCTTCGGGGGATTGGGCCTAATTCTAAATAGCCAATCGTCCTTACATTTTCAATGAAGGCAATCGCCTTGTATGAACGCAATCCCTCATCATATACCACTGGAAGACACCTGAACGTCTGTCTTCCTAATAAATCTGTTTCCTAATATTTAACTGTCGGATTTTAGACAAGGCTTGGTTTGTGCTTTATTATCTCAAAAACCATCGGAGGCACCGAATTCCGCGTCTGCAACTCTACACTTAGCAACCCTTCCATCATACCTTTCCAAATCTCACAATCATGAATGAACGGTGTTTTTAGGAGCAGGAATTTGTCTTTGAGGTAAAGGTCACCAAAGCCTTGTACCTTTAGATGATTAAAGATAGCCGTCCAATTTTCCTGTTTGCTTGCATCAATGCCCAGCGTTGACTGTATGGACACTTTTAGGGCATCACCCATTTTTTCACCCACTATTAGCCATTTATCTTTAGGTATTTGCTGAGTGAGAATGTTTAATAATTCGACGTTTACGAAGGCTGTTCGGCTTATGCCGCAGTAGTATTCGCCTGGAAAATTCCAGTCGTAAACCATCAGGCTCTTGTAGATGTTGAGCATTTTTGATATTAATGGTTTTATGCCGGGTTCTTTGCCTTCCCTAATGAGGGACTCAATGAATTCACGTTCGTTCTTTTCTAGGATTATGGTTGTTCGCTTGGCTTCTTCATTTTTCTCTCTTGGCGCCTCGGGGATGCTTCGTTTGTTGTCAGGCATAGCCATTATTCTTTTAGTATTATTTAATATGTCTTATGTATTCAGTAAGCATATTCAAACTCAATGTTTCCTCAAGATGCGCATGCTGATTATACATGCAATAAACGTTGTATTGGCAAATAATTAGTGTCAATAAAAAAAGGAGGGTTAGGGTTTTTTATTCATCTCGTGGCGTATCCACCAGATGAGTCCCTATTGTTGCTGGAATTGCAAAGATGGCTACTATCCATAGTAGTATCGTCACCATTGAACCTACGACATAGTCCAAGGTAAATGTTGAGATGGCAACGTTCCAGTTTCCGTCGACATAGACTTTGATTGCGAAGACGATGAAAAATAGCGGCGAGATTGCTCCTCCTGCATCGCGTGACCGTGACTGTTTCCAAGCGAGATGACTCTTTTCCTCTTCAGGTATTCTTTTCCACCATAGCCAAACCGCAACTGCACCTATGGCCACGGGTATCCCGATTAGGACAAGCTCCCAATAGATGGCATGCAGAATAAACTTCGACTACGTTTCCCATCGTCCATTTACCAAGAGATGCTGGCACCAAACCTGTTGCTTGGGCGTCTCCTGTGAACCATACAAAGACGTAGACTGCACCTGCAACGGCCAAAATGGCGACCGCTATAAAAGCAGCAAAAGCCGGCCAATGCTTCCTTAGGAACTTAGCCCATTGCGAGCTTTCAACTTCAGATTGCTCAGTCATCAAATTCCCTCACTTTGCTATCGTTTCGGATTGGTTATAATTGTTTGGGTTGGTTGCTATACTCTTTGGCTGCTCTACCTGTGTTGGCGGTGAAGTGTAACCATAACCGTTTGGTTGCGGGGAATATTGTTGGTATTGACGAGATTTCATTGCTGAGAAGCCTATGGTTGCAAATATCCAAGCGAAGAATATCAGTATTAGACCGACACCGATAATTGTCATTATTGAACCTATCCACAGCAATGTTCCAGCAGTGGTAAACGACGCTTCTCCAGATTTCTGTGCAAGTGTGTTGAAGGTTCTTTTTAGGTGTGATGATGCGAGTATGTAGAAGACGAATGCAAGGACCAGCCCTGCTATGAAAGCTACTAAGCCTATTCCGAAGCCTGCTGTGAGCACAAATGCAGATGTAAAGCCCGTTGCCGACCAAATGCCGATTGTGAACGCTGCAATAGATACTGCCGCGGAAATAATAGCAATTACGTAGTATTTGACTCCTGTTAGTGAGTCAAGGTAGATTTTCTCGTCCTGATAGTAGTTTGAAAATTCTTTCATGCTCCTGAGGAGAAGGACTACTCCAACTATGCCTAAT
Organism: Candidatus Bathyarchaeota archaeon; assembly: GCA_963725855.1. Taxonomy (GTDB): domain Archaea; phylum Thermoproteota; class Bathyarchaeia; order Bathyarchaeales; family Bathycorpusculaceae; genus Bathycorpusculum. The sequence goes on from CAVSAA010000003.1 coordinate 127,085, forward strand.
ACCCAGCCCACATAAGGAATTAAGCTGAGTAAAAGCAATACTGAGCCTTCAATGGCTAAAGTTTTACTATATTCGAAATTTACGTTCATCTTTTTTCCTCCATTTTTTTAGTTTGCTGTTTCCTTACATGTCGAATTCTGGATATAGCCCTAACATTTGGAAAAATGACTCACCTAGGGCTCGAATATTTAGAGCGGCAACTCTAAGGGTTAGAGTCAGAAACAAAAGCTCTTCACAACTAAAAAAACACACGAAGTAAATAGGTGAACCTTTTATCTAAACCTCTACAATTAACAAGGGCAGGGTTGAATTTGACCAAGTCGCGTGGAATAAATGCAGATCTTCAGTCGCCTAGGACTAAACTGCTTTATTTCATTTATTCTGCCCCAAACAGCAAAATTAAAGCTGAACCAGGCGTAAAATCTAGCATCAGTTCTGCCTTGGGCTACAAGTCTGATGGACATTTTCACTACGACTGGAATTACCTAATTAATGCAGGAATGATTGAGGAAAAACAAGGGCACTTTCTAGTAACTGACACAGGAAAGAAGGAATTTGCTTTACAATCAACTGCCGCAATGAATAACTGGATAATGGTTGTGATTGGGTTTGCAATGGTTGTTTTCACCATCGGACTAAATCTGGGTTTTCTACCCAAGTAAAGTGCAGCGGTTTTTGGAGCAGCATTGATTCTTATTGGGTCCTTATTCTTGATAATAGGACGCAGAAACAAGCCCAAACTTCCTCCTGAAGCTAAAACTTTACTAAAAGAGCTGCGTCACTAGACTTGAACTTTGGTGTCTGGTTCAACTTTAACGGTAACATCTGGCCCTTTTGTTCCAGCCAAGGGTGGGAGGATATGGGAAATGAATTGTTCTGCGGTGCAGGGTCGGATTGTTCCGTTTCGGCTGTATTCTTTCCAACCATCCTCTTCCTTTCTGAACTTCTGCAGCCACCTGTCCTTGAACATGATGTAGATTGTGCACTCGGAGTTTTTCATGTTTATCCAATTGTCAAACAAGTGTATTAAAAATTAGTGTAAAAACCACTGTTTCAGACTTAGAATACTTAATAATGCAGGTTCTGTCCTTATGGGATGCCGATGAAGAACCTAATTAGCTGATTTGATGATGCACCCTAGGGTATCTGAGGCAAAATTTACTGGATTACTTTCTTCCTGATAAGGTAAATCAGCACCACTAAACCAACTACGAACAGAACAGCTCCGATACCTATTGAGGCAATATAATCTGCCTTAAGTACATCCGACATCAGGAATGGAATGTAGGTTGGACCAATAAAAACCAGAAACACCGCAACGATAGTCATTGTCACTTTCATAAATTTTGAGTCAAAGCCGCTAACTTGTGCGTTCTCATTATCTTCAGTCATTGTCGCATCTTTCCTACTCTTCAGGTGCATTGTTTTCTACTAAACCTTCTTTTATCTCTTTTCCTAACGCCTTCATCAAAAACTTGAAAACAAGGAATCCAGCACCTTTATCGGCCTTAAAACCCATTGTTGTGCCAAGTAAACTGATGCCGTCGATTTTTCTTTCCTTCGCCAATGCGAGCGTGAGCCCTGTTCCACCTACGATTCTACCTTTACTATAAATGACCGCGCCTTTTTCCATGAACTCCGTTGCCAACCGAGGCGAAGTGGCAGCAACGTAAACCTGAGTTTTATCTTCAGTTATCGGTACACCACCCATGGTCACTATGAATTTGCAACCCAATGTTTCAACGAAATCCAGCACAGAATCACAAACCGTATAGTGCGCAACTACATCGTCAAAGGAGGGCTGAATTTCACCAGTCATAATAATCAGGTTGTTCTTCTCCATTGGGGCATAGAAGAACTCATAACGCGGCAGATGGCAGATGCCTTTGAGGTTTATAGCGACGTAGTCTGGAAAAGTCGGAGAATACAACTCGGCGAAAGGCTTAGCATCGAAGAATTTTATGAGCAAGTGTGCTGCAATTCTACCGACGTTTCCGAAGCCAGGAAGTCCCTGAACAAAAATTGGGTTTTCAAGCGGTGGATCCGAGAGTTTTCGCAAATACGGCTTATCCAAAGCAAACCATCCGTCCATAGAAAGAATGTTCGTTACTAAAATCCTTTTGCCGAATATGAAAAAGAAACTATTAATATTTGACACCTCAACTAATAGGATACATCCTCAAAAATATTGTCAAAATCGTAGCGGGGTGGGGTAGCCAGGATTAACCCGCTGGGCTCATAACCCAGAGATCAGTAGTTCAAATCTACTCCCCGCTACCAAAAAACAAATTGCTCCCTAACCAGACAGTTGACCCTTCAAATAATTCACAACTCTAATTCTCGATGGGCTTTTCACTTATTCTTAAGCCCCTAAATACACAACTGTTCACTGTAAAAGTAAATAAACAGGATGAACTAACATTAAAGAAACTTCACATTTGGTGAATTCAGTGAAAAGAATAAATGCAATCCTCTTAATCATGACTTTCGTTCTACTTATTGTCCTACCAGTTGCTTTGCCCTTTAGCACTGTTTCTGCCCAAACCAGCGGCTACAATATCGAAAAAGTAGACCACCAAGTACAAATAATGTATTCTGGTCAAGTGGTTATCTTGGAAACAATCCATGTTTCCGGCCAAGTTTCTGACGGCTTTATGATAGGTCTGCCTTACAAGTACAGCGCTACGGTCCTCAAGGGCATAGCATATGATGACACTCACATTTACCAGTTGAATTTAGGTGTGCAGTTGGGTGAACAAAGCGGATTCTATGGGGCAACCGTTGATTTCAATGGCAACTCACCTAGCGTTTTCAAAGTTGCCTTTGTCCTATCCAATCAACTCATAACCGAACAAAGCACAAGTGACAATACGCTTGATTTTCCAGCGTACCCAAGTCTAGCACAGAATGTTGGCACCTGCGATGTTTCAATTACTTTCCCAAGTACACCTACAAAGATAACGGTTGCAAAAGATGATGGAACCGTTAACGGTGATACCTACACAAAAACCAACCTGCCCGCCTACACAAATGCTTTGGCAACAGCAACCTTTCAAGTTCCAGTCGGAACCCTAAAGCTAACCACGATAAGTAGCCTGAATCGCCAAGTAACTATCGATCCGACAGGTAGGGTGACGGCTTCTGATAGTTACCGAATCATCAACAATTCCACATCACTTGTAAGTGCACTCGTTTTGGCGTTGCCACTTGAGGCAACAAACATAATCGTAAAGGACCAATTTGGCACGGCAGTCGACAACGTGGTTACCTCTACAAGCGGCAACATACAATTAGCGAATGCAACATTAGCGGCGTTTTTGTCAAATGGGCAATCAACAGTGTTGGTGGCACAATACAATTTGCCCAGTGCAACCCTTCAAGGAGCCAACTATGTTTTTCCAGATTTCAAGCTTTTCCCACAAACCACATATTTCGTTAACCAGGCAACCATAACATTTACGCCGCCCGAGGGAGCAACTATTGTTACACCACAGGCATCTTCTCTAGACTCCTCGTCAACTTTTACAAGAAACACCTACCAAGATTCACTTACACTAAAGAAAGTTGGCTTAAGCTATGTGGACTACCTTGCACCTCACCAGAACACTATACATTTGGCCTACAACTACAACCCAGTGTGGGTATCTTTTCGGGTGACTTTTTGGGCAGCATTACTTGCAGTCATTGCATGCACGACAGTGTTTTTTATTAGAAAACGAAAGCCTAAAGAAGAAACATATGCAGAAAAAACCGAACGTTTATCTGTTAAAGAGCAGGAGGCAATGTCACCGACGCAACAAAAAGCTGTCGGCATCAAAATGGGACAAGCCGTAACTGCTGAGACTATAAAAGAATTCATTGATGAATATGAAGACAAAAAACAGTTCACTGCTGAATTAAAATCGATGGACGCAAAGGCGCAGAAGGGAAAAATCCCAAGACGTCAATATAAGGTCCAAAGAAGCACCCTTGAAACACGCCTCGAAGGCATTGAGAGAAGCATAGAGAGGACAAAAGAAAAACTGAAGGGTGTAACAGGAACCTACTCAGACTTGGCTAAACAACTTGACTTAGCGGAAACAGACTTAGCTGAAGCAGAAGAAAACATAAGGAGATTGGAAACGCACCAGAGTAAGGGAGAAATTTCGATTGAAAGCTACAAAAGAGACATCCTCAACTACCAGAAACAAAAAGACAAAGCTGAATCAGCCATCAATGGAATCCTCCTGAGATTACGTGAAAAAACACGGTAAAACACCTAAACCCTTTTATTTTACCCACCAGCTTTTGAAGTAAAATAACCCAGAGGTAAGACAAAAATGGTAAAAATTGTTGTCGATCCTAAGTGCACTGGATGCGAAACTTGTGTCAACACTTGCCCTGTAGGCGTCTACGAAATCAAAGAAGGCAAGTCAGTGCCCAGCAAATCAAGCGAATGTTTAGTTTGCAGAGCATGTGAAGCACAATGTCCTGAAGGTGCAATTCAGGTAATCGAGTAAACATAAATAGTGTCTCAGCAATCGCTCAATCAGAGGTTGAGTGAGTTTTCCCTTTTATTAATCAAACATTTTTTTAAAATAAGCTAAATTCTCAGAGCTTTAGGTGATTTCATAAACCCTAAAATTAGGAGGATTTTTTTTAGTCTTCGAGGTTTTGAAGGAACTCAACTACTTTAGCGAGTTGTCTTGCGGTTTCCTCGTCGAGGATTTGTTCGCCATCTATTTTTATTACCGCATTATCGGATTGCATGGCTATGCTATTGGATGCTTTTGTTATAACAATATCTCCACCCGATACTTCGAAGTTCGAAGTGATTCAAAATCAAAAATTGATGTTTTAACATTTTTTTGTAAATTTTCATGCCTCAACGTCATTGGAGCAGCATATAGATTTAGCCAAAAAGGTCCAATCCACGGTTTTCAGAGAAAATTCTACTTAAATCAGCGTATACAAAAGCATCGCCCAAAACACTCAAACCCTCAAGTAAAAGTTATATGTTAAAACACCCCTAACAATTATTATGCCAGACAAAGTCCATTGTTGCCACATACTAGTCAAAACACAAACAGAAGCAAACACCGTCAAAGCTCGCTTAGATAAAGGCGAAAAATTTGGTGCTGTAGCGCAGCAAGTTTCCCTCTGCCCATCTGGAAAAAAAGGTGGAGACCTCGGCACCTTCACAAGGGGCAAGATGGTAAGAGAATTTGAGAAAACTGCCTTTGAACTTGAGAAGGGTCAAACTTCTGCTCCCGTTAAGACACAATTCGGGTATCACATTATAAAAAGAATAGAATAGATCAATAGTTACAAAGGATCTTTTTTCCTGAAGACTTTTTATGTTCTCGCCCATATTTCAATACAGGATACTAAAGTGAATGATACTACGAAAAATAGCCAAACGCGGCCTATTCATCGCTTGCCTATTTTTCCTTGCGAGTTTCTTACTCATAACAATTTTCAGAACAAACTTCCACTTTATTGACACATCAGTAAACCTCTGGATACCATCAATCCATTTTGAAGCATTAACGATTTTAGCTATAGGGGTATCTATACTCTTTGATACAACCAGCCTTGTAATACTCTCTCTGATAATTTCAGGTGTTCTTTATTTAAAAAATTGCAATAGGAAGGGTCTGCTGCTTTTGGGAGCCATGGGTAGCGACGCCGTGCTTGTTTCTGTCTTAAAAAGTGTAGAGGAGGTTGCTAGACCCACCAATGCGATTATAACAGATTCTGGCTTTTCTTATCCGAGCGGCCATAGCGCGGGTGTCATCGTTTTCATGGGAGTTCTAGCTTACTTTGCGTGGCAACATTGGCAAAGCACCCGTTCGAGGGCTCTGATCGGGGTCAGTTTGAGTGTAATGGTTGGGGTTGTAGGTTTTGATAGGGTTTATTTGGGGGTTCATTGGTTGAGCGATGTTTTTGGTGGTTGGTTTTTTGGGGCGTTTTGGCTCTCTTTTGTTGTTTTGGTTTTTAAGCAGTTGCAGGGGGAGGAGAAGTTTGAGTCGAAGAAGTCTAGTTTGGTTGCCAAGTTACTTTATGTGGTGTCTGTTTTAGTTTCAGTTTTTATTATTTTGTTTAGCAAGTTTGGTAATTTCGCAAATTCTTGATGTTTAAGGATATATCTTTTTCAGACACATTTATATTGTTAAATAAACCATTCCATAAACAATAATAAAAGAGATGAAAAGAATGAAAGTACGCGACCCTGTCTGTGGTATGGATGTAGATACCGAAACCGCACTTTCCGCTAAAATAGGCGACCGAACTTACTATTTCTGCAGCCAACAATGCCTCGACGTCTACACCGCACCCGAACGTGAATTAAAAGCCATGAAACGAAGAGTAGCTGTCACCTTGGTTGGCGTTGTAGCAGCCCTTGGACTTAGGGTAATTGCGCTCTTCGGCATAGTTGCAACCATCATGTATTTTGATGTGGTTGGCGGACTTCGAATTTACGACATTGCCATATTTGCCGTATCCACACCTGTGGTCTGGATTGCTGGTTTTAGAATATACAAGGGCGCCTATCAATCCCTTAGAAACCGCAAAATAAATATGGATGTCCTAGTTACCGCCGGAGTTCTGGCAGGTTGGACCTATGGTGCCTTAAACGTGGCATTTCTATCCACCGCGGCAGAAGGCTCAGGATACCTAGAAGTAGCCCTCGGTATCTTAGCCTTTGTACTCTTGGGCAAATATATCGAAGAATTAATCCGACGCCGCTCAGCTGCTTCAATCCGTAAATTGCTCGAACTCCAACCAACAATGGCTCGGGTGATTAAAGACGGAAAAGAAGTGGATTTACCAATCGACCAAGTACAGACAGGAGACATAATCCTAGTTAAACCAGGAGAAAAAATCCCAATAGACGGAACAGTAACCGCAGGTTACTCATCAGTTGACGAAAAACTCCTAACGGGTGAGAGCATTCCAGTTGAGAAAAACGTGGGCAGTGAAGTAATCGGCGCCACTATCAACAAAACAGGACTCTTAACCATCCAAGCAACCCGAGTGGGTGACCAAACTGCACTATCACAAATCGTGCACTTAGTGGAAGAAGCCCAAGCTTCAAGCGCACCTGTCCAGAAATTTGCAGATCGTGTAGTCGCATATTTCGTGCCCATGATATTCACGGTTGCAGCAATCTCTTTTGGCTACTGGTACATAACTAGCGGCTTTACAACAGCGTTTTTGGCGTTGTTAGCGGTATTGTTGATTGCATGTCCATGTGCGTTAGGCATCGCTACTCCGACGGCTATCCTTGCTGGTGTAGGAAAAGGCGCAGAATATGGCGTACTGCTCCGCAGCGGCGAATACATCGAGAAGGCAAGAAAACTCAGCACTATTGTATTTGACAAAACAGGCACATTAACAAAGGGTGAACCAAGCGTAACCGACATTAAAACCTACAATTCCTACACCGAACAGATGGTGCTGAAGTTTGCAGGTGCCGCTGAGAAGGGGTCTGAACATCCTTTGGCAGAAGCCATTTTAAACGCAGCAGAAAAAATCAACATAATAATTCCGAGTGCCGACAGCTTCGAAGCCCTACCCGGAAGAGGCGTTCAGTGCATTGTCGGAGAGAAAAAAGTGCTACTTGGCAACCGTAAGCTAATGCAGGAACAAAACGTATCCATAATCTCTTTAGAATCTGACCATTTGGCACTGGAAACTCAAGGCAAAACCGTAATGATACTTGCCGTTGATGGCGTTGTGGCTGGGTTGATAGCTGCTATGGATACGGTTAAGGAGAGCGCTGCTGAGGCAATCACGCAACTAAAGGGCATGAATTTAGAGGTTGTAATGCTGACAGGCGACAACGAACGAACAGCAAAAGCCATCTCCCAGCAACTAGGGATAACCCAGGTCATAGCAAATGTTTTACCATGGCAGAAAGTTGACGCTATCAAGAAGTTGCAAGGCGAAGGAAAAGTCGTTGCCATGGTTGGTGACGGAATAAACGATGCCCCAGCTTTGGCTCAGGCCGACATCGGAATCGCCATCGGCAGCGGAACAGACATTGCTAAAGAAACAGGCGGTATAGTACTCATACGAGATGATCTACGAGATGTGGCGTTGGGTGTGGAACTTAGCAAAAAAACTATGAGGAAAATCAACACTAACCTGTTCTGGGCATTCGCATACAACGTTGTGATGATTCCAATCGCAGCTGCAGGCTTACTTAACCCAATGTATGCTGCAGGCGCCATGGCGATAAGCAGCTTAACAGTGGTCAGCAACTCGGCACTACTCAAGTTGGCTAAGTTTAAATCAACCAAAGTTAAACAATAAACAGAAACGTGAGGTGAAAATGAATATGTCAAAAGATCCAGTTTGCGGAATGATGGTGGACGAGAAAAAAGCAAAACTAAAATCTGACTACAATGGCAAAATCTACTATTTCTGCGCCCCCTCCTGCAAAGCAACCTTCGACAAGTCTCCAGCAAAATTCGTTGGCAACCCCGGTTCAGCAGGACACGGCTGCAATTGTGGCCATGACCACTGCTAAATCCTACAGTTTGGTCAACCTTCTTTCCTTTTTGTTTCTTTCAATTCCGATAGGCAACCATATTTTTAGCCTTCAATTGCTCTTTTGTTAACTTTGCTAAAAACTTGTTCGCTCAGCAGGAGGTTTTCTGTTGAGGTTTGGTCAAATTTGCGGCTAAGATAATCAGGCATTTACGTCTTTACCTTTTTTTGGTTTTTTGCTACAACCAATTGGTTTGGTGCAACAGACATGTTGAAAAAGCCTGCACAACTACAACCATGAAAAACAGCTCCTACAATCACAGCCAAACAAAGTCTAAACCACACCCCAAATAAAAACAAACCCAAAACACAACCAGAAAAAACTAGCTCACACAAAAAACTCGCATCCACAACCAAAGAAAGAACTCAAAAAAGCCGTTACTAACGCAAAATAAGCAGACCCTAAAGCATATCAAAATAGGGACAAAAGTTGTTTGAACTAAAAATTTCTTCTTCCATTAAAAAAACCGAAGGAAGCTCTATTTTTATGGTATTTTTAATTTGTCACTAATCATTGTTGGTGTTAGTTGAGAAGGTTGAAATGCCCCCAAGAGAACGTGCTCTGCAAAAAGGTCTTCGTTGAATGCCCCGACAAACTCGACGGTTTCGTTTATTATTATTTTTGGTACCCCGATTACGTTGTATTTTTGGGCTAAATCGGGGAACTCGCTGGTTTCTATCACATCAGCTTTGATCATTTCACTTTCTATGGCTAATTTATGGGCTACTGCCGCCGCGGTTGGACAATGTGGGCATGTTAGGGTGACAAAAACTTGGATGTGGACGGGTGATTTGACATCAGATAGTATTTGCTTAGTTTTTTCCGATAGGTCTGTTTTGCCTCTTGAAACGTTAATAACCGCTTCAATTAGCGTTTGCAACTCATACCCATATGGAATCCCGTAAATTCTAACGCCGTAATTCTTCTTCCCTATTATTGCCAATGCAGGAATCTTGTCTATACCGTATTCTTTTGCTTTGGCGCCATCAACCATAAAATCATAAATTTCAGCTGTAATTTTGTCGCTAAGAGTGGCCAGTTCTTGAGCGAGCTTTCTTGTATCCGAGCAAAAACGGCATTCAATCTCCTGTGTAAACATGACAATTCTTACTGGGTCAACTATTTTTTCCTTAAAATCAGTCTTTAGAAGTTCTTTTTTGTCGTCAGGTAGCAAACTCACGTTTTTTCCTCCAAAAATCTTGCCAGTCGAGCTCTACCTGTAACTTTGTAGCTTCCGACATATAACTTTAGAGTTTACCAGTGGCATTGGAAACGAAAGTCATAATAAGAGTTTCACGGATTTTCTTTGTTAACCAAGTTTTGGAGAAGAATAAGATGGTTAAAGTTACATTAAAAGATGGAGTAAACTGGGTTGGTGTTGTTGACTGGAATATACGGGACTTCCATGGTTACATTACAAGTCGGGGAAGCAGCTACAACGCATACCTTGTACAGGATGAAAAAACTGCTTTAGTTGATACTGTGAAGGTGGCATTCTGCAATGAACTTATTGCGCACATCAACGAACACACAAGCCTTGACAAAATTGACTACATTATAGTTAACCATGTGGAAATGGACCATTCTAGCAGCCTCCCAACTATTGCAAAGCTAGCCAAAAACGCAAAGATCCTCTCTTCAATTAGAGGCAAAGAAGAACTAATCAAACACTATGGTTCTGAATTCGAAAAAGTCGAAACAGTAAAATCAGGTGACACACTAAAACTTGGAAAGAAAACCCTAACATTCCTGGAAGCGCCGATGCTCCATTGGCCAGACAGCATGTTCACGTACCTAGTCGAAGACAAAATCCTTATGCCGAACGACGCTTTTGGGCAACATCTTGCAAGTTCCGGACACTTCGACGATGAAGTCGATCAACAGGTACTGATGGAAGAAGCAGTCACCTATTACGCTAACATCCTCACGCCCTTTGCGCCACTCATCATCAAGAAGATTGAAGAAGTCGTTGCCATGAATCTCCCAATCGACATGATTGCACCAAGCCACGGCATCATCTGGCGAAAAGACCCCATGAAAATCGTTAACGCCTACTTGGATTGGTGCACAGGCAAAACCACCAAGCAAAAAGTCGTCGTGGTCTTCGATACCATGTGGGGTAGCACCGACCAAATGGCAAGAGCCATCGCAGACGGAGTCGCTAGCCAAGGTGTGGAAGTGAAACTGCTAAAGCTCCGTTGCACAGATAACACTGATGTAGTTACCGAAATCGTTGACGCCAAAGTGGTCCTTGTAGGGTCGCCAACACTAAACAATGGCATGTTTCCATCAATGGGCTCATTCTTAACTTACATCGGAGGACTAAAACCCAGAGGAAAGCTGTGGGGCTTCTTCGGTTCATTTGGTTGGGGTGGTGGTGCAGTGCGGGGTATGATTAAAATGGCTAAGGAATCAGGTTTCGACGTTATGGAACCAGGTGTTGAGTTTAAGTGGGTTCCTACTGTAGAAGAGTTGAAAAAATGCTTTGAGTTTGGGCAGCAAATAGCCCAAAAAATCAAAGTCTAATTTTCCCTAATTTATTTTCATGAATTTTTCTTTAAGAGTCGCGCAGATTGGGCACATGTCGGGTATGTTGCCTTCGAAAGTGTTACCGCATACTGGACATACGAACATTTCTGCTTTAGGCAAGTCTTTCTTGTTTTTAAGAGCGTCAATGGCTTTCTGGTAGAGGTTAGCGTGGATTTGCTCTACTTTGTTGGCGTAGTCAAAGCTCAATAACGCGTGTTTGTTGCCTTCTTTCTTGGCTTCTTCCATAAAGTCAGGGTACATCTTCTTAAACTCGTAGGTTTCACCCGAAACAGCTGTGCCTAAGTTATCAAGGGTTGATTTTACCTGTGCCATCACACGCAAGTGGTTGTGTGCATGGACGGTTTCTGCTTCCGCTGCGGCACGGAAGAGTTTAGCGATTTGAGATAAGGTTTCTTCATCGGCCTTCTTGGCAAAAGCCAGGTACATGCGGTTAGCTTGGGATTCACCTGCGAAGGCAGCTTTTAGGTTTTCATCAGTTTTAGCCATAAAATTCACTGGAAAATAGTAAAGCAACAGCAGGTAATAAGCAATACCGTGAATTTCAATTAAAGAGGATTAAATGATCATGAAGGTTCAAGGTAAAGTATATTAGTCGTTTACTGCTTTGAAAAAGGTAGATTTTGGTGAATTTTATGGAAAAAATAAAATCATTTACCTTACCTAAACTGCCCTACGACTACAACGCTCTTGCACCATACATTTCTGAGGAGCAACTAAAACTCCACCATGACAAGCACCACCAAGCCTATGTCAACGGAGCCAACAAATTATTGATCAGCATAGATGAAACCGTGAAGTCAGAGACACAACTGGACTACTGGGTTAGCTTTGGATACGTAAAAGCTCTCACTAAAGAACTTGCCTTCAATGTAGGTGGCCACATGCTGCACACTACCTTCTGGGAAAACATGGCGCCCGCAGGAAAAGGCGGCGGAGGACAACCGGGCGGAGCCATCGCTGATGTAATCAACAAGGAGTATGGAAGCTTTGGTGCATTCAAAAAATTGTTTTCAGCCGCTGCCACAAGCACGGAGGGTTCAGGCTGGGCTGCGCTAGCTATGCATCCATGCATTGGGCGACCGTTCATAATGCAGATCGAAAAACACAACGTCAACGTCATACCCGACTTCCAAATACTAATGGCTCTTGATGTTTGGGAACACGCCTACTATCTCGACTACAAAAACGACCGCGCCAAGTTTGTTGAAGCTTTTTGGAATTTGGTTAAATGGGACAAAGTCAACAAGAATCTCAGCCTTGTAAAGTAAGCGTTGGCTTACTCTTTTTTTTCTTTAAGCAGGCAATTCGCTTTTTAGTTTTTTTACGAAATCAGCAACCTCTGTGGTTATTCCTTTTTTTAGATAGATTGATATCGCTGAAATTCTCTTGGCAGGGTCGTTTCTCATATTGATAGAGTAAACATAAATTAGTTTAACACCGACTGGGCCTTTTGATATTTGACCTACCGTCAACCTAAGGGCAAGAGAGACAGCTTCGTTTATGGATCCACCCGCTGCGATCAGCTTTATCTCATCAAACCTTGCCAGCGCCATAAGACTTCGGGTTACAAGTTTTTCCATTGGGATTTCGTGCCCCACACTCACCGTTCTATCCCCGATGTTATCCATTGCCTTTTCTTCTTCTGCGACTAATTTCTCGAAATCAGTCGATTCTTGTTGGGCAAGTTGCGTAAAAATCGCCGCCGTCTTTCCCAGATGTGTGTCCTCAAGGTTCCCTATGCTTATTTGGTTGATGTAGATTTTAGCGATTTCACATGATAAATTTATAGCAGAACAGGCAAGAAACATGGCATCGCCAGCTCCTACAACATCAACGGCAGCATCATCCATTATGCATGAAATTATTCTTTCAGTTACATCGCTTATCTTCGCTGAAACGTCAGTTGGCCCAACAACTATAATCTTACTATTTAACTCCCCGTTCATAGTTAATGCACTTAGCAGTTAATTGCTTGTCTGATAATATAACACTTTTATCAAAATAAAAAAGCGATTTCCCCACTACGGGAGCGGAGTAATTTTTATCGCCGCAGCCGGACACTGCATCTCGCACGCTAGGCATTGTATGCAGTCTTTTTCTCGCGCTGGATCAGATTTTCGATTGGATAACGGGTGTCCAATCGAATCAGCCCAATCGTAGAGCGAAACTGGGCAAACGTCGATGCAAACGCCGTCTCCGACGCAACTATCCCAGTCTACGGCACTGGTTGTTCCATGAATTCCAAGTTTCTCTGGGGCTTCAACAGGACCCCAGACTTTATGTCCGTTATGTTCACTTACAACTTGTCGTTTGGTTTGAAAATCAGGGTCTATCGGCAAAAAATTCACCTAATAAAGTCAAGAAAGCAAAGGATATTAGGCTTTCTGATTTTCTGGTTCCGTAAAACATTTTGGCTTGGCAGAGTTAATAGTTGTGGTTTGTATGACAAAATATTTCTTGCCTAATGGAATGAGGTATTCGAGTCTTGAAGAGCGAAAACAATTCTACACCCAAGAATTCGACCTTCAAAAGGTAACTGATTGGTTTTGTGGTGGACTTGGCAACACCAAGCTTGCCGTAATTATAGGCAGGCACACCAAGATTTACCCAGAAAAATACAAACAGGACGCCTCAACCACAATAATAGTTGACGAATACAAAAGCCTAGAAGATGCCCGCCAGCAAATCATAGAGTTTTTGCCCGAAGCCGTCTACTACGACCGAAACGTCTACGACACAAATGAAAAAAAGATTGGTCAGGAACTCGCCTTTGATCTTGACCCAGAAAACATAACCTGCCCCATCCACGGCAGCTTGGCGGATAAGATGAAGCGAAAGCAGGGATTGAGTTTCTGCGAAATCGAGTTCGACATGGTCAAGAAGGAAGCAACCGGACTCTACGAGTTTCTCGCTGACCGTTTTTCAGATTTAAAGGTTGTCTATTCAGGAAGAGGCTTTCACCTGCACGTTCTAGACCCAGAAGCTTGCAGGCTAAAAACAGATGAGAGGCTCAACCTTGCCCAACAAACCAAACAGGCTGGCTTTCACATCGACGACTGGGTAACTTCAGGCGAGTTCCGCCTAATCAGGTTACCATACAGCCTAAACGGATTAGTCTCAAGAATCGCGTGGCCACTAAAAAAGGATGAACTAGAAAGCTTCGACGCCGTTCATGACAAACGGTGCCAACCAAAATTTTTAGGCAAAGAAGCTACTTTTTGACTTCTTTAGCTTTCTTCTCTTTTTTGCTGTAATAAGCTACTTTTTTCTTTTGCTCTTCTGCAGTCTTTGGTTTTTTAACCATAAAAATCCTCGATAAAACATTATCTGTAACCTGCATAAAAGATTTTCCAGCAGAAGAATTTAGCGTTGAAAGGTTTATTTGCATTCTCGATTCTTCGTTTATTTGTATTGAGGCTGGTTTATGGAGCAGTTTGACGTAATCGTTGTCGGTTCGGGTTCTGGAATGCTGGTTGCTTCTGTTGCCGTTGAAAAGGGCTTTAAAGTGGCACTAGTTGAGAAAGGAAAAATGGGTGGCACCTGCATAAACGTTGGTTGTGTACCCTCGAAGATGCTGATTTATCCCGCAGACATCCTTGCCACCATCCAAACCGCTGGCCAATTGGGCGTCCACGCCACTATTAACTCGGTTGACTTTGAAAACATCATGACACGTATGCATACGCTCGTTAACCATGACTCTGGGCATCAAGCTTCAGCCGTTAAAGCCACCCCCAACTTGACATGGTTCGAAGAAAAAGGCGAATTCATCAGCGACTACACAATGCAAGTTGGAATCCACACTGTTACCGCAAAAACTATTTTCATCGTTTCAGGGACCCATACTGCAATCCCACCACTCAAGGGCATAGAAAACACAGGTTATTTGACAAGTGACACAGTTCTAGAACTGAAGTCACCCCCAAAAAGTATCCTAATCGTCGGGGGAGGATACATCGGGATGGAGTATGGCCACTTCTTCTCAGCAATAGGGACAAAAACCACCATAATCCAACGCCCCTTCCGAGTTGTGCCTGAAGAGGAGCCTGAAGTCTCTGACTTGCTCAAAACGGAGGTAGAGAAGCGCATGGAAATCTTCACCGGTTTCGACGCGCTTGAAGCAAAGCAAAAAGGCAACATGAAGGTGCTTGTTGCCAAAAATCGCCAAGACGGCAGCGTCAGAGAGTTCTCAGCTGAAGTCATAATGGTAGCCACGGGTAGAGAATCTAATGCAGTCAGCCTGAAACTTGAAAAGACAGGAGTAAATCTAGACGAGCGAGGCTTCATATCAGTCAATGAATACCTTGAAACCAGCAAGAAGGGTATTTTTGCGTTAGGCGACTCTATCGGTAAAGAAATGTTCAAGCATGTTGCCAACTATGAAGCAGGCATTGCCTGGCACAATGCTATCCACGACCACAAGATAAAAGTAAACTTGTCAGTTGCTCCTCACGCCGTTTTTACTCATCCTCAAATCGCTTCTATTGGCTTAAAAGAAGCAGAGGCTAAACAGCAAAACCCTAGGATTTTAGTCGGCAGAGCATACTATAAAGACACAGCTATGGGAGCTGCATTGGGATTCCCCGAGGGGTTTGTAAAAGTCATAGTTGAGCAGGAAACAGGCAATATCCTTGGCGCCCACATAATTGGTCCCGAAGCGTCAGTACTTATTCAGGAAATCGTCAATGCAATGGGTACAGGAAAAGGTGATTTTGGACCAATATCGCAGGGCATGCACATTCATCCTGCACTAAACGAAGTTGTTCAAAACGCTTTCGGCAACCTCCAGCCAGCGTAATGCCGATTTAGGTAATCTAAACAGTTATATGCGGCTTAATCTAGAGTTTTAAACGGTAGAATTACTATGCAGTTCTCCAAAGTTTCTGGACAAAAAAATAGCCATAAAGTTACCATCTATGCTTTAAGCACTTGCGTTTGGTGTAAAATGACAAAACAATACCTAAAAGACAACAATGTCGAATACGAATTTGTCGATGTTGACTTACTCGATGACAACGACAAAAACAAAGCTCATGATGCTATTACCAGCAAGGGGGGGCCATTAAGCTACCCAACAACAATTGTTGATGACAAAACCGTAATTACAGGTTTCCGAAAAGATCTCCTCAAAGAGGCACTTAGCCTTTGACCACACTTGAGCAGACCCGAAAAAGAGCCGAAGCCGATGCAAAGACATACGGCTACTACCTAATACCCCAACCTGACCTGTTGCAGATGTTTCTTGAAGGCTTAAAGACGAACGAGGACCGATACGGTTACCCCTCATGCCCCTGCAGACTAGCAACAGGCAACCTTGAGATTGACCGAGACATTATATGCCCTTGTGACTACCGCGATCCAGATGTTGCCAATTTCGGTGCATGCTATTGCCGCCTCTATGTTAACAAAGCCATCTTTGAAAGCCAGAACTTGCCCGAAGTGCCTGAACGTCGTCCGGCAGAGAAAATGGCACGTGCATATGAAACGCCAATCTCAATAGAGAAAACAGCAGCGCAAACTCAGGGAGCACCCGAAAAACCCTCTACGCAACCGCAAGACAAACCTGAAGTAAAAAAGAAATTATGGTACTGCAAACAATGCGGCTACGTGGTTTACCGAGAGGATCCGCCGTATGTGTGCCCAATATGCAAAGCTAAAAAGGAAATGTTTGCGGAAATAGAGGCCAAAGTCAAGTTCACGGGTTAAAAAGTTATTTTTGGATTTCTACCTCAATTTTTTTCCAATCTTCTTTTATTCCTTTCAGGGATGTCACACCACCCGTTATAGTTCCACTCAACATTCTTCCAACAAATTCGTTTAGGGGGATTTCTTTTCCGTCAACTTTCAATTTTAAACTCAAATTTGCCACCTGAACTATTCTATATTGGGTGGCGGAAAGAAAAGTTTTGCCTCTGGAAAAACGAGTTTCATCAATCAAACGCATTCAAAACTTTTTTATCCGTAAACAAACAATATCAATCATGAGCTTCTCGGAGAATGAAAACCTGAAAACCCCGCAAATATACCTCGAACCCAAACATAGAACCGAAAAAATCATCGAGCTTTTAGAGAAACAGTATCCCGACGCCAAAACAGCCCTAAACTATACGAACCCACTGGAAATCCTCGTCGCCACTATGCTCTCGGCGCAAACAACCGATATACAAGTCAACATAGTGACACAAAAACTCTTCAAAAAGTACCGTGCTCCACAAGAGTATGCGAACGCCGACATTAAAGAGTTGGAACAGGATATTCGCTCAACAGGGTTTTATCATAATAAAGCAAGAAACCTGCAGAACTGCTGCCGCCTTCTCGTAGAAAAATTTCACTCTCAAGTACCCAAGACGATGGAAGAGTTGATTGAGCTTCCAGGTGTCGCACGTAAAACCGCCAACATTGTTTTGTACAATGCTTTTGGAATAACTGCTGGCATTGCAGTGGATACTCACGTAACTAGGCTCTCGAAAAGGCTCGGACTAACAGAGCAAAAGGAACAGAACAAGATTGAACGTGACCTAATGCAAATTACACCCAAAATAAAGTGGATGCCGCTCACTGACCTGCTGATTTTTCACGGCAGACAAATCTGTATTGCAAAGAAGCCCAAATGTAAAATATGTATCCTAAACAAGATTTGTCCGTCAGCCTTCACTTTCGGGTAAACATCAAATACTAATACAAGTCTTATAGTTTTTTTTATTAGCATGGGACGCAAAAAGTTATTAGTCTTACGAAGTGATATTTGAGTGTTTCAAACTGGTGAATTTGTTCAGTGGCCTTTGAAATCCAAGAGTTGCCCGATGTTATCAGAGTTATTGTTTTGTTAAACCTTAGCAAAGGCGCCAAAATAAAGAAAACCGCGTTGAAAAACCGAATTGACCATGTTTGTGTCAACTTTGCCTGCATCGAAATCAATGAGCTCGATAAAACATTAAAAGAAATGTCAATAGAAGGGCTCATCACCGAAAAAGACGAGTCAGTGCAGTTAACAACGCAGGGACAAAAACTGGGAAAAGAATGGGAAAGCCTTCTGCTCAAAAAAGAGCCCATCATGGAAGTCGTTGCTGGACTAGTCGATGGGTCAGTAACAAGCCTAGTCGTGATTCTATCCGCCTTCATAGCCACACTCACATCAACATCAAGCTTCCTAAACAACATGAGCGCAGTCATCTTCGCTGCCTTCCTAACTTTGAGCGCTGTCGCCATCACTAACTTCTCAAGCTTCCTCCTTGGCGGCATAACAGAAGACCTCTCAGATATCATGACTCTTCAAACGCTCATGAACTACAGCTTAAGCGATATTCCAGATAAAAAAGAACGTGACAAATCATTGCTTTTGGTGCAAAAACTCTTTACATTGCTGGGCAAACAAATCCATAGATCTAACCTTTACGCGGCGATTATCTGCGGTACCACAACTTTTATCGCGGGTATAATTCCCATAGCAGCCTACATCTTACTGCCGTTTCCCTTCAACATAATCGTTTCACTGATTCTGGTTAGCTTAATAGTAGGTATCTTTTTAGTGCGTTACCGATCAAAGAAAACACGCGTTAATTGGAAAATAACATTGGCGGAAACATTTGCAATCGTAGTTATAGCAACCGTTGCTTCATTGTTGCTAGGGGCCGCATAAACTCATTTACACTAACTTATTGTGCTCAACCATCAAGCATTTACCCATAACCACAACTAACCCCGCCTTTCTTGATGCTTCAGCTGCCTGTTCATTAATTATGCCAGGCTGCATCCAAACAACAAAAGCCCTGCCGAACTTTGTTTTAATCTGAATGGCTTGCTCAACAATTGACGGTACATCTTCAGGCTTCCTGAAGATATCCACGATATCTATGGATTTCTGGAGTTCCTCTGGCATACTAATAAGGTTCTTGTAGCTTTTCTCACCCAGAATCTCAGAGGCAAGAGGATTTACAGGAATGATGCGGTAACCATGTTGTTTTAGGTAAAGACTTACTTTGAAGCTGTGTTTTTGCGGCTCTTGGGATAATCCAACGACCGCTATGGTTTTTCCCTTCTTTAGAATCTCGCTAACTTCATTTTGGCTCAAACGAAATCTTCCTCTCACAGATAAAATGCCGCTTAAATTAATTTTAATTGGCGGATTACTCTTTGCAGAATAAACATTTTTCTGCCCAATCATGGGACATTTCTTTTTGGCAATGTGCACACATTAAACCTTTTTCCCGTATGGTTTGGCATGTTTGGCAAAAGAGTTTTAGGAATTCTGTTTTGTTGTCTGGCCGTTCTATGAGATAAGTGACCATCTGGTCTATTAGGGCTACTATTTCGGTTGTGCTCTCTAGGTTTAGGAGGTTGCCTCTTTCACGTCCAACGTACCTGCTGACTGCAGACTGCGATAGCCCCAGGATGTCTGCGGTTTGCTTTTCGTTTAAGCCGTGTTTTTCTACAATGGATCTTGCCATTACCGCTTTTACTGCCGGTAGGACTGTTTTTACTCCGACTTCGCATGGTAGTATCAACTTGTGCACCAATTAGGTATATTTCCTGGGAAAACGTATTTAAATATGCCGCACGTCATATTTTATGACGCGTGTCAAGACGGGTAGCAACAAAACAACAATTTTACACCAACACCAAAACACCCGCCCCATATACGCAAAAAGGAGAACAAACAAATGGGTAACGTCCTACAATCAAACCGAATAGGTGAAAACCGCGACTTAGCAACAATGCTAAAAACGCTGGATTCAGAATGCAGAAACTGCGCACCAACGTCACCCCTAGAATGCATATCGCGATGCCAAGTCTACAGACTCAAAAACGAACTCCGAAAACTCCGGGAAACCATGGACAATCCCAACTACATAAAAGAATTATTCAACGTATTAAAGAACGAAACACGCCTACACATCTTAAAAGCAATCGTTAACGGTAGGTACTCGGTCAGCCAACTCCAGCAGGAACTTAAGAAGAATGGTTACTCACACAGCCAAGACACCATAAATGACGAATACCTCCAGCCTCTAATGGCCGTTGGTCTAGCAACCGAATCACAAGACGAATATTACGCCACAACATTCGGCGGGCGCCTAACAAATTTGCTTGGCGCCTTCCCAGAATTTGCGGAAGTGCTTCCAGCCCACTCCGAATGTTACGAGGAAACACTTCTACGCGAGTTACTTTCCGGCCCCAAAACCTTTGAACAAATAGAAACTTTGATTCCCTCAAAGATAGCTTCACGAATTCTGAAACGGCTACGCTCAGTTGGTTTAATAGAAACCTCTGAAGAGCGAGATTATATATTCTTCTTTAAATCTAAACGTAACCCAGCCAAAGAGACTCTTGGCGAAACAGAACGCAAAATCTATGAAACTCTTCCCGTCGAAGGGATCTCTGCTGGAAAACTCGCCAAAGAAGCAGGGCTTTCCACGAGAATAACCTACAAATATATCAGGGGTTTGAAAGGCAAAAAGCTTGTCTTCATAAGAAAAACACCCAAAGCTTATGGTTTAACCATCAAAGGCGAAATTCTAGGCTCGGTATTGACGGAGCTTCAGCAGATAGTTGAAGACGCTTGGTGCTCTTCACAGCAGGTCATAAGCAGTAAAGATAACGCCTAGCAAACAGTTACTTTCTTTTTCTTTTTTTAACCGCCACCGGGCGCACCATGAAACGGAACATTTTCCCAGAGCATCTTCCACCAGTCAGCTTCAGTTATCGTTTCGCCGTGAACAATAATCTCTAGAACCATCTTGAGCATCGCATGGTGTCTGCACTCATCTTCTAATATTGCTTTAAGAAGGAAAACTACTTTTTCATTTTCAATTTCCGGTATCTTTTCCTGGAGCACCTTGATTAATTTTGCCTCGATCTCGATGTGTTTTTTGACAATTTCCCTTTGCTCATCAAGATTGCCTTGGTTTAAAGCAGTGGAAGCACTTGTCAACAAAGTGAGGGCTGCCGAATATAGCTCTGCGTGCTTAACCGAATCTAAAGAGACTCCCTTCAAAACCCCTTTGACAGCTGGGTTCTTCATGTTAACGATTGCTTTCTCTAGAGAAGTAACTATTTCATTCTCAACTGTAACTTGGTTCCTTAAAAAATCAAGAAGGTCATTCTTCTTTTTTTCCATATATTTGTCTCCTATCGCTTATTGTTAAGCCCGATTCATCAAGCTTTCGGAAACTTTAGCTCCAAGAGCCTTGCAAGCATTCAGCATGTTTTGGTCTGGCACGTACTTCGCGAGCAGAGGCGCTTCGGCCATCTGCATTTCGAACTTGTACTTCATAATCTCCATGATAAGCTTTGGTGCTTCCCCGCTCCAGCCATAGGAACCAAACACGGCACCTATCTTGCCCTTCAAACTTAATCCCTTTATAGCTGCATCCTCAAAGAGGTTCTTGAAATCAATCGGAACATCATGGTGGTAGGTTGGTGACCCGACAAGTATAGCATCGTAGGAGCCCAAGCTTTCAGTATCCACATGATAAGCTAGTTCCACCTCAACATCACTGTTGCTTTTTGCTCCTTCAGCCACAGCATTAGCCATTTTTTCTGTATTTCCCGTTCGACTATAATATAGAACAAGTATCTTTTTCATAAACAAAAAATAAACAATAAGTTATTTCAACATTTCCTATTTTCCAGGTTAACAGAAGAAGGACCTAACCGATATTTCTTTCTTCGGCGGCTTTAATTCCTTCATGGTTCTATCGATTTGTACTTCTATTTTCTCTGCAACCTCTGGCCAATTTTTCTCCGCTTGACGGTTTCCTTTTGACTGGCAGTTAATTTAAGTTAACTAGTCGTCTTTTAACTCCGATGCAAATATCAAAATTTAGATTAAAGATTCAAACATAAGAGAATGCAATTATCCCTCTTCATACTCCTCTTCTTTCTGAATAAGGTGGCGTATACTCTTTGTCCACCTTAAAGACCGCCAATTCTTACCCCTTTTCGATCTATTTCACTGTAGAATTTTTCGCAGTGGTTCGCAGAAGGTCTAAAGCCGCCTCAGCTTCTTCGACAGTCATCCTTTCTTTTTTCTTCTAAAGAAGTCACCTTTACCCACAAATATTAAATATTGAAAAAACGAAAAAAGTTCTTTGGTGGAGATTGACTTATCTTTCTTCATGTTCTTTTCCAGCCTGTATTAGGCGTCGGACTCTTTGTCCTCCTCTGTGACCAGCTTCTTCTAGGCTTGTTTTGCCTTCTGCTTCTGCCGAACCTTCATGTTGTTTTGCTCGTTCGGAACCACCTTTACTGCCGATTTCACTGTAGAATTCAGGACCTCTTTCTAGAGAGACTTTTTCGCCTCCTTTACGGCCGATTTCTTCGTAGAATTCGCGGCCATGTGTTGAAGCGGTTTTTTCGCCTCCTTTACGGCCTGCTTCAGCAACGGTCATTTTACCCTTTCTTTCTTCAGTTCGAATACTCAAAAAATTCACCTCCTGCTTAACTACGAAAATGTGTACAAAGTTAAAGTCGAATAACCACTCATAAAGGTATGTTGTAGTGACATAGCAGTAACATGCTAACCAACCTTTGGAAATAGGGTCAGCGTGACAATAATAAATAATCCGTGTTCAGAAACATGATTGCTAAAGGCGAACTGACCATTATGAACTAATTTAAATCCCAGCATATCAACTAACTTATCACTGGGTACAACCAATGAAAGTGCTTCTAATCAATCCGCCACAGACGTTTTATCCAGGTTCCGAGCAACCCGCAGGCAACCTGCCCATCGGTTTATTGTACATAGCCGCTGTTTTGAAGAAGGCAGGTTACCCGGTTGAGATTTTAGACGCATTCATGGCTGACTGTGCCTTCCAAGAGAACGGAGAAACCATTAACGTTGGCATACCCTTTGACCAGATTAAACTGGAAATCGAGCGGCGAAAACCTGACATCGTCGGCATCGCTGGACCATTCACATGCCAAATAGCTAACGCATTAAAAATCAGTAACCTCGCCAAAAAAGTTAACCAAAAAATCCTAACCGTATTGGGCGGACCACACGTTACGTTGGTGCCTAAAGAATTCTTAGAGGAGGCAGCCGATGTTGATGTTGCAGTTGTTGGCGAGGGCGAATATACTATGCTTGAAATTGTCGAGGTGTTTTTGGGGAAAAGACAGTTTAGCCAAGTCCTTGGGATTGCTTACCGCCAAGACGGAGAAGTAATCGTTAACCCAACAAGACCCTTCATGCAGCAACTTGATGATTTGCCTTATCCAGCCTACGACTTGGTAGAGATGGAGCGGTACCTAAAACCCAACAAAATTGGCTACCGGAGCTTCCAAGACCGAGCCATTTCTATGATTACAAGCCGCGGATGCCCGTTTAATTGCTGTTTCTGCGCCGTCCACCTGCATATGGGACAAAAATTTAGGGCACATTCAGCGCAATATGTTTTAGACCACATTCAATATGTCGTTGACAAGTTCAGAGTTAAAAACATCTTCTTTGAAGATGACAACTTAACATTAGACATTAAACGCTTCGAAGCAATATGCGACGGCATGGTTGAGCGGAAAATTAAAATTGGATGGGAAACCCCAAATGGTGTCCGCGCTGACTGCCTAAACCTGGATCTGCTCAAGAAAATGAAGAAGTCAGGCGTCAACAGCATCTTTATTGGAGTTGAGTCTGGCGATCAACAAATCCTTGACAACGTCATCTGTAAAAGCCTCGACCTTAACCGCGTTGTCCAATTTGCAAAAGATGCGAAACAAATCGGGTTGAAAACAGGCGCTTTCTACATCATAGGTTTTCCAGGTGAAACAAAGGAGAATAT
Organism: Candidatus Bathyarchaeota archaeon; assembly: GCA_963725855.1. GTDB lineage: Archaea > Thermoproteota > Bathyarchaeia > Bathyarchaeales > Bathycorpusculaceae > Bathycorpusculum. The sequence continues at coordinate 150,953 of CAVSAA010000003.1, forward strand.
GCAGCGAACGGTGGATTTTGCTCTTGGGCTGAAGCGTGATTACGACGTTGGGATGCACCTCTTCATGGCAACACCGTCCTACGGGACTAGATTGTTTAAGGACTGCAAAGCCAAAGGTTACATCCAGCAAGATTTGACTTGGAACGCTTTCGCAGAGGCAAGACAACCAAAAGGTATGCCTCTTATTACAACAAACGAATTCACACCCGCGGAGGTCAAGGAGATTGCCGCTAAGGCTTTGACTGAGTACAAGAAACTGTCACTATTAGGCCACATCAAGCACCCAGGAAAAGCACTTAAAACAGCTTTTAAGCAACCACAACTCATAGTTAAGTACGTAAAAAACCTGTTTTAGCAGAAAGTGGCGAGTCCGCTGGGAGCTGGCTTTTAAGGTTTGTTTGATGTTTGTAGGTGATTGCATCTCGGCTAGTGCATCTTTTGTCAGCAATTGATTTTAGGCTCCTGCTTAATACCGTTAGCGCGGTTTTTTTTGTTTTTCTCTTTGGAAGAGGCTGAAACGTTTGTTAGATTAGCCCCAGCAAACTCTATCTTTTTCTTTTTTGGTTTCTGTAGGTTGCCTATTCTATTCGACTATTGCTTGAAAATTTGAAAAGTGAGTTCGTGCCGGGGGGATTCGAATCCCATCGGATTTCTTTTTCCCCAATTAGAACCTGCTAACAGTTATCCATTTTTTGTTTCTTTGTGAGGATGGGGTGTTCTAAAAGTTCCTCGTCCCATCTTTTGGTTATGGAGACGTTTGGTTTTTTGGTTTAGTCTTTTTTCTAGTTGTGTTGGGATGGGGAAAGCGGCTTTTTTCCTCATAGGCTATGTTGGATGGGTGGGATGAGGATGAGATAGTATGTTGTGTTTTTGCTGCGAGTTGTTTGAGGCTGTTGGATTAGGTTACCTATATCGCCTTATCGTTGGCTTCGGTGAAAGTTATTTCCCAAGAACTTCAATCGCTGAGATTCGGCTCTAAAGTAGTATCTTTTCTGACTTCACTTTTCAGTTTTAGAATAAGGGGCAAAACTAATTGTGATGGAGTCCGATTGGAGTGCAGGGGATTCGAACCCTCTGAGCATGGAGATGTTACTTGCAACTCTCTCCTTTTTTATGGTCTTTTGATTAATTTAGTTTGGAAATGGGTTCTTGTGATGAGGTACGATTCTTTGCCTGCCCTATTAAAAAGTACATTTTCGCAGGGGATGGCGGGCCCGCTGGGATTTGAACCCAGGATTCTCGGCTCCGGAGGCCGATGCCTTAATCCGTGCTAGACTACGAGCCCACAACGCCAAACAAACATGACTTATCGATTTAAAGATAACTTATTCCTGAATTAACTCTTGGTCAATCCACCAAGCCTTCTTCTTACCCGACCGCACACCAGCGTCGTATTCGATTATTGATTTTCCCGTTTGTTTTTTGCTGGTTTTCTGGATTTTCTGTAGCCGATTCAAGATGAGCCAACGGTTGGTTTTAACGTATTCTGCAAGTTCAGGTGTTGTCGCCGATTTGTAATGCATCAGGTACTCCATTATTTTATGATCTAAATCATCAAGGCAGAAAGTGTAGGGATCGATTTTTCCATGTTGGAAAGTTAGGATTTCCAGGTCAGCGAGATATTTTCGGATTTGACCAAATTCCTGCTCGACTTTGCCCATTCGCTCTTGCAGCGCCAATAGGATATCGGGTTTGGGCGTTTTCTGGAGTTTTTCAGCTATGGCTTCTCGGATAAAAGTGCTTCTGTCTCCTTCAGGGATGCGCAGTGCCATTTCCTGGTAGACTTCTTCAGGTAGTTTCACAGTAACTATTCGTGTTTCGCTCATCCAGATACCTCTGCACCAGTTATGGATGGTTTAGATATTTCATGATTTCTATAAGAATAAATCAGCACGAGAATTCTAATGTCGAATTGCATGTTTATTCATGAAGAGAAGTTTTAGGAACCACCAATTGCATCAACTTTGGCAATAACGCTTTATTAGAGAGACACACAAAATACAAGCACGGTGACTTATGTGATAGATTGGTCGCAAAAAGAGCTGTTAATTCTAGCCTTTGACCATCGAGCGTCTTTCCTTGAAAAAATGTTCGGCATAAAAGGTCGTCAACCAACCCCTGAAGAAAAGCTGCAGATCGAAGATTACAAGAAAATAATTTTTGAAGGCTTCCGACTAGCCACAAAGAAAAAAGTTCCCAAAGACATAGCCGGCTTACTGGTGGATGAAGAATTCGGCGCAGGTGTTCTTCGTGAAGCAAAAAAAGACGGGTTAATGTTTGCAATGCCCGTGGAGAAGTCAGGTCAAGACGAATTTGACTTCGATTACGGAGAAAACTTTGCTAAACACATAGAAGAGTTCGACCCTACTTTTGTGAAGGTGCTGGTTAGGTACAACCCTGAAGGCGACGCAGCCATGAACAAGAGGCAACTGCAACGCCTAAAGAAACTCGGCGATTATTTAGCGCAGAAAAAACGACCGTTCCTCTTCGAACTAATCGTAGCCTCAACAGCAGCACAGCTAGCAAAACTCGGCGGATCAAAAGAGAAATACGACCAAGAACTACGCCCCAAACTCATGGTTGACTCCATAAAAGAGATTCAAGATGTAGTGCGTCGAGCCAGCGATTTGGAAGCTGGAGGGAGTTGATAAACCGGAATCTGCTAAAGCAGTTGTCAAACAAGCTCAGAGCGGCGGCAGAAAAGTAGGCGTCATCACGTTGGGACGCGGCGAATCCAAAGAGAAAGTTCAGGAGTGGCTTAAAGTGGGAGCAAAAATACCCGGCGTTATCGGCTTTGCTGTTGGCAGAACCATCTTCTGGGAACCACTGGCAGACCACAAAGCAGGTAAAACCACCAGAAAAGAAGCAGTAGAAAAAGTCGCCCAGAACTACCAAGAGTTCACCGAGCTATGGTTAAACGAATGCCAAAGTAAAAAGGAGAAAAAGAAATGACCTCACTAAGATCACTTTCGCCATCCTTGACAAGAATCACCACCGCCGGAGCATTAGGCGCCGCACTACACATAGGCAAAGGAGACCCCGACAAAGTAGACCAAACTGCCCTTGACTTTTCAAGAGCCGTCCTAAGCCAAACCGAAGTCGATGGAGAAGTCATCTGCTGCGAAGGTCCAAAAGACAACGCTCCAGCCTTTTGCTTACATGGAAAAAGTCGGTACGGGAAACGGACCCAAAGTAGAATTTATTATTGACCAAGTGGATGGAACAACCGCTACTTCTAAAGGCAAAAAAGACGCCATCTCAGCACTGTGTTGTGCACCTACCGGATGCCTAAAGGTTTTGCCAGACGACGGCTACTACTTTAAAGTTGCAACCGACGGCAAAGCCAAGGGAAAAATCAACCTCGAGATGCCTATTGAAGAAATCGTCCAAACGATAGCTAAATTGAAGAATCGACATTTGGCAAACTTCACGGTCATTATGCTTGAACGTGAGAGACACAACGAATTGCTTGCAAGACTGAGAAAGATGGGTGTAAGAATTATCCTCATAGCTGACGGTGACATCGCAGGCTCAATAGTCACATGCTTACCTGACTCAGGTGTTGACCTGCTGGTAGGTGCAGGCGCAGGGGCAGAAGCAACAATCGCTGCGGTCGCAGTAAAATGTCTTGGCGGAACAATGCTGGTTAAGGTTTGGAAAGACAAAAAAGACGACGCCAAACGAATGGACAGATTAAAAGCGGCGGGCGTCGACATCGACAAAACTTACACAGAAGAAGAGTTAGCAAAGGGAAAAGAAATGATTTTTGCAGCTTCAGGTGTTACCAAAGGCGAAATGCTCGACGGAGTACGGTTTACTGCTGGCGGCGCAATCGTCCAATCGATTTGCACAAGACTACCCAGCGGTACCTTAGAATGGTCAACGACCAACTTGAAGTTTAAAGACCACCCAATCTACAAACAAATAACCTAACGCCCATTTTTTTGGGCAAAGAAGTTTACTTTTTCCTAATCACCGTAATTGAGAAATATAAAATTTAAGAAAATATTCTGTCAATGTTTATGTTCGTGAGTATGGTCCTCTTCCGTTGGAATTGTTTGACCGGACAGTTTTACCAACTCAAGGTAGCGTTGCTCGACAACATTGTGGAGTTGTTTGCAAAGATCTTCTGCAACAGCAACTTTCTTTTTTAGCAGCGCTGTTTTTTTGGCTAATTCCTCGTCGCCCAATCCTTTGAACCATGCTTCGAAATCGCCCCTTTGTATGTGAAACTCAACTGACGCTAAGTCGGCACGGTCAAGTTTGTTGGCGAAGTCCCTTAAACTGTGAGCATGAATGCTAAGTGGTTTTCCAAATGTGGCATAGAAGTTAAAAGCCTTGTCATGTGGTGCGTAAGCCAGTATTGCAACAGCCTTTTCTTGAGTTGTTTCTGGAATACCAAGCGACCTTTTCCCTTTCTCGGTAATAGCGTACAGTCCCTTCTCAGGCATAGCAACGTACCCCATCTTGATGAGCCCCAAAAGGTGCATGTTGACGGGCTGATACTCTTTTTTGGCTTCTTTAGCGATGTCCATGGCTTTCTGCGGTTTTCCGTTTAGGAGCATGGTTTCCAGTATTTCTTGTTTAATAGGCGATAAACTCATATGCAGACCTTCTGGTAATTGTATGTAGAACGGTCTAATCAAACTTTTCCTAAACTTTTTGCTTAAAAGAGATCTTTTTGTTTTGTTCCGAGTAGTTAGTATAGATAAGTAAAGCTTTAGTACAAAGATTCCTAATGCTAAATGAATAAATGGTGAATAGAAGAACATGAAGATTGCCGTTTTTGTTTACGAGTATCCGCCTAAAATAGTAGGTGGACTGGGAACCTACGCAGCTGAAATCACAAGGAAATTCGTTCTAAACGATCATGACGTTACCGTCTTCACGATGAACGACGATGCCGGTTCCTTGCCAACCCGGGAGATTTGGCGCGGCATAGAAATCCACCGTCCACTCCACATAGACGTGTCCGATTCATTGCCCGACGTAATCGCAGAGGACATACGGAAGTGGGGACGGGGCATTCACCTGTTCGGCAAACTGATGGTTTACAATTACCTTTCAGCAGCAAAGTTGGTTAACGAACTCATCAAAAAAGAAGGTATGAAGTATGACGTCGTTGTGGCGCACGATTGGCTCTCGGCAATGGGCGGAATCACAGTTAAACGCGAGACTGGGTTGCCTTTGGCTTTCCACGTTCACTCTACCGAGAAGGGCAGAACGCTGGGTAATGGTTCGAGTGTAGTTAGCAACATTGAGTTAAGGGCTGGTAAGATGGCTGACATGGTTGTCACAGTCTCATACGCGATGAAAGATGAATTGGTCCAGCTGGGTTTTCCTAAAGAAAAGATTCAGGTCAGTTACAACGGAGTTGATCCACAAAAGTACAAACCTGAGAACGTTTCAAAGGAAAATATCCAGAAAATCAGGGCCAAATACGGTGTCAAAGACGACGAGTATATGATACTTTTCCTCGGACGCCTCGTTATGGTTAAGGGCGTTGACAAGTTAATTATGGCGATGCCTCATATCATATCCAAGATTCCTAAGGTAAAATTAGTCGTCGTCGGCGTCGGCGACCTACAAGAATACCTCACAAACCTGACTCGAATGACAAAACTAGACGAATACGTCAAATTCTGCTTTGATTTCATACCAGAAGAAGAACGAATCCAACATTACGCAGCCTGCGACATCGCGGTATTTCCAAGCCAATACGAACCGTTCGGCATAGTTGCACTCGAAGCAATGAGCATGGAGAAACCGGTTGTTGTTGGAGCGGCTGGAGTAAGTGGTATGCGGGAAATCGTGATTTGCTGTGGTGAAGAACAATGCGGTTACCACATAGACCCAAACAATCCCTCTGACATTGCATGGGGAGTCGTCAGTGCTCTTGAGAACCCTGAAAGGCGTAAAATGCTGGGTAAAAACGGAAGAAAACGGGTTTTGGCAGAGTTCACATGGAGCAAAATAGCCGAGAAAACAGTAGAACTGTATGAAACAATCGCTAAACGGTAAACCTCTTGACTAACGACTTTGACATAAAGCACCGAGTCGCAAGAGAAGCTGCCACCCTCCTGTATTTTGGGGCGGAGAAAGAGTACAAGCAAGCTAAAGAGAAAGCAGCCCAGATTTTCGGCATTCATTTTTTGCCCTCTAACCTTGAAATAGCCCTGGAATTGGATAAGATTGCTGAGGAAAACGAGGGTGCTAAAAGAGGCGAACGCTTATTCCAGATGCGAAAAGAAGCCCTAGAGATAATGCATCTTCTGGATCGGGTTTTGCCCCCTTTTAATAGGAAGCGTTTGGCGAGGAACCATTAAGCAGGGAAGCGACATAGACATCGCCGTCTACACCGATAATTCCGAAGAAATCCTGAAAATCCTTAAGGCTAGAAACATAAAGGTTCAGAAAACTGCGTGGACAACTGTTAACAAGAATGGCGCAACTAAAGAGTCATTCCACATTTATGCCGAAACCATGTCCAAACATGGACTAGAAATCGTTGCCCGTAGCCGAGAAGAAGCTGGAAAAAAAAGAAAATGTGAAACCTTCGGTGACGAACTCAAAGGCTTAAACATCAAAGAACTTAAAAAAGTCCTCAAAACCAACCCAACTCAACAGTTTATCCCAGCATAAGTCTGCCATTTTTCAAAAAAGAAAATAAGTGGGAAAGTTCAGATGTTATTTTATAAACTGATGCAGTATGGCAATAGACAAAAGATCCATTAAAAAAATCTTCCCACATCTCTACGAGGAACTAGAATCAGGAGAAGTTAAAGTCCCCATAAACAGCATAAGGAAAAACCCGCTTGAAGCTGAAGAGGCTGCCTCTGGCGAGGAATGTGAAGACTGCACCCAGGGAGAAGCATTAGAAACCTGCCATGAATCACCAGATAAGCTGCGCCACTTCAACCCTTCAGCCATAGATTTTATTCGTCGCTGTGACACAGAAGCCCAAGCAGAAGAAATTATCGCTTACCTTGAGAAAAAAAGCGAAATAACCAAAGAAAACGCCAAGGAACTACGGTGCCAGCTGAAAAGGGATGGAGTGCGGAGCTTCGGTCCCAAAAAGGAAGAGTACTACTACTTTAAAGAAGGCGGCCTCTACTAACCATCTTCTAACCTTTCTATGTCAAAATCCTGTTTTATCTTTTTATAGGTCTATATTTTTCCCCAGGGGTTGAGTTTTCGTTAGCTACGATAATTTTTTTGGTCGGAAAATTAATAAAGTTAGATTTGCTTGTTAGAGTTTCATATTGATAGGTGATTTGTTATGGCAAACATAAAAGTCGGAATTAATGGTTTTGGAAGAATTGGAAGACTTCTCTATAGAGCAGCCATAGAAAAGAATGCAAACATTGATTTTGTAGCCATCAACGACTTAGCAGACGCAAAAACTAACGCTCACTTGCTCAAGTACGATTCAGTACATGGACGTTTTCCAGGATCTGTGGAAGTAAAAGGAAACGACATGGTTGTTAACGGAAAAGAACTCAAATGTCTCAGCGTAAGAGATCCATTACAGCTGCCATGGAAAGACCTTGGAGTTTACTTAGCAGTGGAATCCACAGGGTTATTCACTAGCCGCGAAGGCGCAACCAAACATCTTACCGCAGGAGCAAAAAAAGTCCTCATCTCAGCCCCAGCCGAAAATCCAGACGCAACCTTCGTCTTGGGTATTAACGACAAAACATATGACCACGAAAAACACAACATCCTTTCTAACGCCAGCTGCACAACCAACGGTTTAGCACCAATAAGCAAAGTTTTGTCCGACAATTTTGGCTTAGAGAAAGCATTCATGACAACATGCCACAGCTACACAAACGACCAGAAAATTCAAGACATAGTCCACAAAGACCCAAGACGTGCGAGAGCTGCAGCAATCAACATTATCCCAACCAGCACTGGAGCAGCTAAAGCAATCGGCTTAGTTTTGCCAAGTTGCGCTGGAAAAATGAACGGCTACTCTCTTCGAGTCCCAACTCCAGACGTATCCATCATTGACTTAGTTGCAATTTTAGGCAAAGAAACCACAAAAGCAGAAATCAACGCAGCCATGAAAAAAGCCGCAGAAGGCGAACTCAAAGGCATCCTACAGTACACTGAAGACCCAATCGTTAGCACCGATGTACTCCACAGCACTTACAGCAGCGTTTTCGATGCAGATTTAACCATGGTTCTAGGCGATAAGAGCAACTTCGTGAAGGTCTTTGCATGGTACGACAACGAATGGGGCTTTAGCAACCGCATGATTGACTTCATCGAAATGATCGGTAAAAAAGCCAACATCTAAAACAGCCGGAAACAAGCTTAAATCTATCTTTTCTTTTTCTTTTTTATTTAGTTAACGTTGAGAAGTGAGATCTAAATGGCAAAATACAAAACATTAGACGATTTTCAGGTCAAGAATAAAGTTGTCCTTGTTAGAGTTGACTTTAACTCGGAAATTGACCCAGTTACAAAGAAAGTTAACAGTGACGTACGGATTAGAGCCCATGCTGAATCAACTCTCAAAGAACTCGCCGAAAAAGGAGCAAAAACCATTGTTCTTGCCCATCAGGGCAGAAAAGGAGATCCGGACTATACACCGTTAAAAGAACACGCGAAAATTTTAGGAAAAATCCTCAAGTGTCCAGTAAAATATGTAGACGACTTGTTCGGCGAAAAAGCTAAAGCATCCATTAAAGACCTCAAAGGCGGAGAAATACTGGTTCTGGAGAACGTTCGCAGTTGGGACAAAGAAACCAAGAGCGCAACACCCGAAGAAGCCAGCAAAACCGAGCTCGTGCAGAACCTTGCGCCGCTTACAGACCTTTTTGTTAACGACGCTTTTGCCGCAGCTCATCGTGGACACATCAGCATGGTTGGCTTCACCGTGGTCTTGCCGTCCGCAGCTGGACGCATAATGGAACGTGAACTAAAATCCCTAAGTAAAGCATTGGAAAAGCCAGAAAAACCATCTGTTTACGTGATGGGTGGAGCAAAAGCAGACGACAGCTTGGAAATTAGCAAGTACGTTTTGGGCAAAGGCATAGCAGACTACGTGCTTACTGGCGGCGTAACAGGGCAATTGTTCCTTGCAGCCAAAGGCGCTGATCTCGGCAAAGGCAACATGGCATACTTAGAAAAGAAGGAACTGACAGGTTTGATTCCAGGAATTAAAGCACTGGAAGAGCAGTACGGCGATAAGGTCATGACTCCCATAGATTTGGCGATAGACGTAAACGGTAAGAGAAAAGAAATTCAAATTAGCAAATTGCCAACCGAAAACTCAACTAAGGACATAGGCACAAAAACCGTCGAAGCTTATGAAAAAATCATTGCATCTGCCAAGTCAATTGTTGTTAGCGGTCCAATGGGGGTCTACGAAAACAAAGAGTTCAACTTTGGCACCAAAAAAGTCTTCGAAGCCATCGCAAATAGCAAAGCCTTCAGCCTTGCAGGCGGTGGAAACACTATCGCAGCCATTAACGAGTATGGTTTGAACAAAAAGATTGGCTACATCAGTACGGCTGGCGGAGCGCTTATCGAGTTTTTGATGGGTAAGAAGCTGCCAGGTGTTATTGCATTAGAGAATGCTGTTCAAACTAAAAAAATCTAATTTTTTTTTAATAAAAGATAAATGAAAAAAATTGAGCCAAAAGTGTTTTTTGGCTCAGTTCAATTGTTTGCCGCAGTTGGGGCAGAATCTAAGATTTTCTTGTACTACTCTACCGCATTGTGGGCAGATACGTGTAATGGGTTGTTGTGGAGCGTATTGTTGTGGTGGTTGCTGGTAGGCTGCCTGTTGTGGTGGTTGACTATAGTAGGGTTGTTGAGGCACATATTGTGGTGCTGCACCAACCAAGATAGGTTTGTAGACGAGTGCTAGTATGCCTCCAATTAAGCCGAATAGTCCGCCAACGCCGATGATTGAGAATACGAGGATGAGTGCTCCCCATTTGCTATGTTCGAGTGGATTGGATTTGAGTTTGCCTGCAAAGGCGATGATGAGTATTGATGTTATAAGCATCCATGCACCTAAACCGATGTAAATTGTCCAGCCCCAGCCTAATGCGCCATATGCATCGTAACCGTAGTAGTAGCCAGAATAGCTATCGAGAGCTATGTATGCTAGTGCGCCGAGTGCTATGAGCGCTAGTGATGCTAGTAGTCCAATTATGCCGCCTAGGAGGGATAGTACATATGCTGCTGTGGGTTTGTTTTGAACTTGGTTTTGTTGAGGATACATTTTTTTCTTCTCCGTGAATGTGAGTTCTTTGGGTTAATGGGATATAAAACATTTTTGAGCGCTTACTTGAAACTGAAACTAAAGTATGGAAGAAAAATGTGAAAATAGTTTTTACCAGATTGAAAAAATTAACAAATAGATTAACCCGTAAAAGAACGCTTCATCCTAAACAACCGTTAAATTCAGAAAGATATTTTGTTTATTTTTTGTGTAATTGTTGTTAGGTCGTTTGCTATGTAGTCTGGTTCTAGCTTACTTTCCAAGAGGTCTTTTAGGGTGTTGAATTGTGAAGGAACAAAAATGGTTTTTAGTCCTACCTGTTTGGCGCCTTTGATGTCTTCGTTTGGGCTGTCGCCGATATAAACTGCTTCACGGGCTTGAACCTGCAGTCTGTTTAGGGCATACTCGAATATGTGGGGACTTGGTTTTCGCCAGCCTACTTCCTCAGAAACCACAACCACATTGAAGAACCCACTTAATCCGACTTTTCTGAGGCTCTTATAGATAACTGGTGCAAAAGTGAAATTGGAGATTAACGCCACCTTGCACTGCTCTCTGGCTTGTTTTACCAATTTTCTTGCATCTTCTCTTGGCGTAAGGGTATCTATGAAACCTTGAAAAAAAACATTTAAAGCCGCTTTAACACGAGCGTCATCAGCCTTAACCTCAAAGCCCAAACGGCATAGGGCTTCGGCAACCCAAACCGCGTTTGTTACTTCCCTTAACTCTTCATAGCGTACTTTGCGGTATTTCTCATGGGACATGTTGTAAGCATCCAAAAAACTATTCTCAGAAAAGGTGAAGCCTTCACCAACCAGCGCATTGTAGAGTTTTTGTTTTGAGGCTTCCAGAGTGTAGTTTCTGCAGTTAACCAAGGTTCCGATGTAATCGAATATTACCGCTTTGCATGACATCTGAGTTCACTTTTCGCCGATTTTTTGATTTGCGTCATCGCTTTCCCGACTGCGGTCTCAAGTAGTTTTGTTGGGTTCCCGATTGCAGTCTCCACTTGCGAGTCATATGGAATTTCTCCAAGGTACCTAAGACCAAGCTTTTCTGTTTCCATTTTAACGCAATTTACACTATCCATCTTCATATTTTCGATAATACCGACCATAGACATGTTCAGCTCACAAAGCAATGCTACCTGCTTTTTAACAACTTCGAAAGCCAGAAGTGATGGGGTCGTCACTATAAGAAACTCTATACGCTGGATGAGCCGCACTAAATCCAGAACAGCATCGCCAATTCCCGGAGGCATATCGATTATCAAGAAATCCAGCTCTCCCCACTGCGTAATCGACAACAACTCTATGAGAGCGTTTGAAACGTCTGCTCCACGAAGCGGCGCGGGGTTGTCTCCAACAAAATAGACAAGCGACATATATGCCAAACCCTCAAATGTAGGGGGAATTATGCCTTTGTCCTCTTTAGGCTGAACGTTTGATGGAACCCCAAGGATTATGTGAGTTGAGGGACCAGTGAAATCTAAATCGAACAATCCAACCCTGCAGCCTTCCTTGGCAAGAGAGAGCGCCAACGCGGTTGCAATCATACTTTTGCCGACACCACCTTTTCCACTCGAAACGGCCATAATTCGCCCTATTTTCGATAAACGCTCATTTATGATGCTTGTCCGAGGGTCAACCATCAGCATTTGACTCCTTTAATGTCTTCGAGCCAAACACCACGACCGCTGACGATTTCAAAGTCAGGACTGCCACATTTTGGGCACTTGACGTATGTGTGAGCAACCTCAGGAACGAAATGGATGGCTTCAGCAGCGGCTTTATTGAGTTTTCTAAAATTAAATTCCCATGTGGTATCGCAAACCCTGCACTTGAGCGTTGATTTCGCTTTCAGAATACGGAATTTTGCTTTTTTAAAGTAACTATGCTTGAGCTGGTTGAGGGCAAAACGCAGAATAGGTGCCTCAACCTGCTGAAGCTCACCTATTCTAATGGTTATTTCGGCAACTTCCTTTAGGTTTTCTTTTTCAGCAACTTGTTCTGCAGATTTCAGGATTGCTTCAGCTAGTGCCCATTCATGCATGAACTAACTTAGTCTTTAAGGAACATAAAAGAATATTGCAGCATTCCAAATTTGTTGCCGGATAAAATACCTATACAGAACTACAAGGGAAAGGGGGTCGGAAGTTCCAAGAGGGCAAGAGGTTTTTGTATAATTAGCATTTCAAAATTAATACTTGCGTTGAAGCTTAGATTCTTTTATGGAGTCAGCCTTACTCTGTCTCGTGGGTAAAGGGTAACTTCTCGGATGTTCTTCTTTCCGGTTAATATCATCGTTAACCTCTCAAGCCCCAGTCCCCATCCTGCATGTGGTGGCATTCCATAGTCGTAGGCTTGCAAGTGACACTTGAATGATTCAGGATTTAAGCCCTTCTCTATTAGCCTCTGGATAAGCTGGTCTTTTTGGGCGATTCTAGTTCCTCCTGAAACCAACTCTATGTAACGCCACATTAGATCAAAACCTTCGCATATTTCGGGTTTGTCTTCGCGTGGTTTGATATAGAAGGCTTTGGCGTGCGTGGGCCAATCTGTTATGAAGTAGAAGAAGGGATAGAGTTTGCCTATAACTCTGAAGGCTTCGGTTGGAATATCTTCGCCCCAGGTAAGCGTAACACCCTGTGCTTTGAGGTCTTCTAGGACTTGGTCGTAGGTTAAGCGTTTAAACGGAATTTGGGGTACTTCAAATTTGTATCCAAGCACCACAAGCTCATTGGCACATCTGTCTTTAACAACTGTGCATGCATGGTGTATGACTTGCTCCAGAAGCGCCATAACGTCGGTTGCGTTTGCGAAAGCCGCCTCTATGTCAACTGAGGTGAACTCACTTAGGTGTCTTCTGGTGTGTGACTCTTCAGCACGGAAAAACGGCCCAACCTCAAACACCTTCTCAAAACCAAGTGTCAATTCTTCTTTGTAGAGCTGCGGGCTTTGCGCAAGGTAGGCTTTTTGCCCAAAATAATCCACACTAAACAATTCTGCTCCACCCTCGGTTGCAGAAGCAATGATTCTTGGCGTATGAACCTCCAAAAATTTTCTTTCAAAAAGGTAACTACGTATGGCTTCGAGTGCAGTATGCTGGACTTTGAATGTGGCAATGCTTTTCTCTTGGGTTAAGTCCAGTGGTCTTGCATCTAGCCTTGATTCTACGAGGGCAGGAGTTTTGCCGGTGATGTCTATGGGCAACTGTGCGGTGGCTATATTGAAAATCTTGATGGCGATAGGGATAACTTCTATTCCTCTGGGTGTCATGTTTGTTTTTTTAACGTTCCCTTTAACGCCCAAGCTGAACCTTTTTTGCAGGAGATCAGATTTTTTCAAGACTTCAGGCAGGATTCTTTTTTTTGGGATAGTCAGTTGGATTGTTCCTTCTCGGTCCTGCAGAATAATAAAACGGATTCCGCCAAGGTCACGGATATCTTGGACCCACCCAAAAAGGGTAACCTCTTGACCGTCTGTTTCTGATGAAACTTGGCCAGTATAGTGAGTTCTAACCCAGTCGCTGATTGAGTCCATGTTCATGCTTCTTGCCAACCTTAATCTGCAATTTCAACGCGTAAGGACATTTTGCGTACTTTACTGGCAATTTCCTTTAATGCTTTAAGGTCAAAGGGTAGCTGTGCACCACGTTTCCTTTTGAGAATTACCCGTGTTTCGGTGGTTCCATCTGGAATCCAGATGGTATTGATGGTTAAGATGCTGAAGGGTACAAAGAGGTCTTCGAGGAATTTGCGGTCGTCAACACCGTGTTCTAAGACGCGAACGTTTTTGCCTGTTTCATCGCCAAGGGTTTTGACGATTTTGCCGCCGTAACCTAAAAGTTTAGGGACATCTCCGTGTCCAACGAGGATGGCTAAGGTTTTTTCAACCTCAACTGCCTTGTAAAAGCAGACGTTTTGCAGGGAAGGATATTTTTCTTCCAGCGAGAGCAGTATGCGAGCTACTTTCAGGTCTATGTTGCTTATTTCGCCAGCTTTGACTTTAGCTGAACATTTTTGGCATAGTATGCCACTTTTTAGGCAGAAACTGCATAGTTCTGTTTTCATTTGATTTCGTTTTTCCTGCAAAGAAGGAGTTTAGCTTATCGTGATTGTCTTGTCAGCGTTATTTCTATCGTGCTGACGTTGGTTGCCGTGTTGCCGTCTTCTTGGTCTTGAGGCAAGAACTGGTCTGTTCCGATGCTTATGCTTTTTATTTTGGCATCTGGAAGGAATCGGTGTCTAACAACTTCTGCAACGTCGATAGCTCGGCTGATGGATCTTCCGCGTGCTTTTATGCTGACTTCTTTTGCTCCACTATGGAAGAAGGTGATGCATGCGAGGACATAGTTCATTAGTGGTTTCTTGCCAATTAAGACTGCGCTGGCGTTTTCTGTCACGGTCCGCTTCACTCCTAGTTTACTTTAAGTGGCTTGACTTAAGCTTTTTTTCAAAATAAATACATTGTGGTGTGTCGGTTTATGTTTCTGTTTTTGGAAATGGCTTATTTTAATTAGTTTTAAGTGTTGAGGAAACATCAGGTTTTAATTTAAGCAGTCAGATTATTAAGGAAGTATACAACTATTGTAAAGGTTTATGTTAACAAAACACCATAAAAGTGACCAAATTGGAACCACTAACTAAACGTTCAATCCAACTGCTAAAAACTCTCTACGAAAAAGGCAAATCCACAAACACTTACACATTAAGGGTTAAACAAGATGAACTATCAAACCAGCTTGGTGTAAGTAGGCAAGCATTAAACGTACATTTACGCAAACTGAAAAACCGCGGCTACATACGCACAGGACGAGGCTTCATCGACGTAACCGAAAAAGGCTTAAGCGCCCTAGGAGTGTCAACCACACCAGCCTTCATCCTCCTTAAGATTTCACCTATCAAACGTATCCATGTTTATGAGCAAATCCATGAACTTGCAGTCTCACGTGCATTTCGCATTGCAGGCGAAGTGGATGCTTTAATTATTGTTGAGCGTGAGAACCTCGATGAAGTCTTAAAGAAACTCTACAGTATTGATGGCATTGAGGATACTCGCTCTTATGTTACAATTGAAGTAATAAAATAGGTTAGACAAAAGGTATATTTGATACTTAGCCATCAAAGAGTTAACCTAAACGGAAGGTACAATTAAAATGCCAATATTAGACCCAGTAAAGAAATCCATCGCGCAGCAGCACCGGTTGTATATGAAAATCTGCCGAGACTGTGGTTCACGTAATGCTGCAACAGCGCTGAAATGCAGAAAGTGCAAGGGCAAGAACCTGCGCTGGAAGAAACGAGAAATAGTAAAGTAACAATTCTTACTTTTCTTTATTTTGTAAAAGATCAAGACTCTACTCGACTCTTTTCTAGTTTATCCCCTTCATGGGACCAAACATATAACGGACTTTCTACTGAAAATTTTAGTATGTTAAACAAATGAAAAATATGGTTGAAATTGACAAGGGTACGATCAAAAGTGTCCATCTACCTTAACAATAAGCTCTGCAAGCCGGAAAAGGGGTGTTATAAGTTTCGAGGGCAGCTTAACTTATAATCAAGCGATCAATGAAGCTCAGAGAACCTTTCGGAGTGTTTCCATATTAAAAACAGTGCTGGCGCAACCATTCTTTATCAAAGGTATACCTTGTCCACTAACGTTCATGCCGCTGAGTAGTGGTCCCATCATTTTCATTTCTTCCCCGCATGCGACTCCCACAATGCCTTCATAATGGCGACTTTTCAGTATTTTAGGAATACATGAGCCACCGGGCAATAAATAAACATCATACCCCTTCTTTCGGGCATACTGGTCTGCCATGTTTACCATGCAATCCTCCGAGCAATGCGCACACGTGTAGCTTGGGATATCTGGGTTGAACGATGCTTTGCAACGACTATCCATGTATTTTCTGGAACAATGGGGCAGAAAAACTGCTCTCTTCTTGGTCTGTAAAAACCTGCCTCTCTCCATACAGTTGATGGCTTGAAGATCAATCAGGTCCTGAAGCAAAGCAACGGCGTCTGAGAGATTGAGTCCAGTTGCTTCTTGAATTTTAAACTTCAGGATCAGTTCATTGAGTGTTGTTAGAAAACTTTTATGCATGCCCTTATGGTAACTAATCATTGCGACTTCTGTGAAGAAGAACCGCGGGACCTTTGACAGGTCGAATGTAAATTTATAGGGCATAGCTTAGCATTAGCAACGTACATGCTTAAAAAAATTGCTTATCCACAATCAACTTCTGCCTGAATTGTATTGATCCATGTCTAAACCTAAAAACTCACGGATGGACTTGAGATCATCGCGAAGAAGTTTTACCTCAAACTCAAGATCGCTGACTCTTGTCAAAGCATTCTTCCTCAAACTTTCAAGGCTATTTTGCAGATCATGCCGGGAATCAAGTAACTCCAACTTTTGATGGAGGTTGTTAAGGTTTTGTCTAAAACCCAACTGGATTTCTTCAAGTTTAGCAATTAACTCTTGCATCTTTGGTCTTTCAATAAGTGCATCGGAATTGTCCATTTTCAGACCCTTGAAATGTGGAAGAGAGGTGTGGTTTAGATACTTATTTGGAACATCATGCGTTCAACAAGCTCTTTGTACCTGTTGCGGATCGTAACCTCAGTAACCTGTGCAATTTCGGCGATTTCTCTTTGTGTCTTACGCTCACCAGTCAATACAGATGCTACGTAGCTTGCTGCAGCTGCAATACCTGTTGGGCCTCTACCTGAAGTAAGTTTAAGTTCTTTGGCTGAGGCTAAGATTTTGTGTGCGATTTCTTCTACTTTGCCCTGCATTGTGAGTTGGTTGGAGAACTTTGTTATGTATTGGCTTGGACGCAGTGGTGGGATCGAGTAGTTTAGTTCTCTGATCAAGAAACGGTAGCTTCGCCCAACTTCTTTCTTATTAACCGTTGAAGACTGAGAGATTTCATCTAAGGTTCGAGGTAACCCGCATTGCCTGCATGCTAAATAGATAGCTGCTGAGGTGACACCTTGAATTGATCTGCCGCGAATAAGACGTTCTTTTACTGCTTTGCGGTAGATAACTGAGGCTGTTTCAAGAATATTCTTTGGAAGGTTCAAGTTATTGGAAATCTTGGTGATTTCTGAGAGTGCAAACGCCAAGTTCCTCTCTGTTGCGTCTGAAACCCTGATTCGCCTTTGCCATTTTCTTAGGCGGTAAACCTGTGCTTTCTGGCCTGGCGATAGACTTTTACCGTAGATATCGCGGTCATGCCAGTCGATGGTTGTCGATAATCCTTTATCGTGAATTGTGTATGTTAAGGGAGCTCCAACGCGGGTTCTCTTTGACCGCTGTTCATCATCAAACGCTCTCCATTCGGGTCCTCTATCAGCTATTTTAGCTGCAACAACAAAGCCGCAATCCATGCACACTATTTCAGCGCATTCATAATCACGCATAAGTCGAGTGCTTCCACATTCAGGGCATACTTGAACTTTGGCTGGCTCCACTCTTGGTGTGGCAACTTGATCTTGACTTACTTTTGCTTGTTCTTGTAACTTGCTAGCTCTACTCATCTGTTTTTGCTCCGTTTAGTTTTCGAGAGAAGCAAGTACACCGGTTTATTCACCAATTTCTCAGGTTCCCTAGTATCTGTTTTAATGATTGCATAAGGGGCTGAAACTGGTCCTATAATATCAAAAACTCTTCCGACAACGTTTAAGTTTTCATCGACAACTTCAAAGCCGATTTTCGGGGGATTTTCTACCTTCACGACCATGTTTCGTGATGGAGTCACATTTGAAACCTTGCCCAATCTTTGCAAACGCAATTCCCCTCTCGAAAACATGTACGTAGCCGTAACTGGGGATTTAAACTTTTCTGGATGGTGAATAAGCTGAAGAATAAGTATCCGATTTTCAGTCGAAAGATTATTAAATAGGAAGCGTGGATAAGACTGTGCCTTAAAAGGGTGAGGCTAATATGTCAAAACCATTCTATGTAAAATATGAAGTCCCAAAAGAAATCGTAGATGCAGCCTATGAAGCCCTAACGATTGCTTCAAAATCAGGATCAGTTAGGAAAGGAACAAACGAAGCTACTAAAGCGGTAGAACGCTCTCAAGCCAAACTTGTAGTTATAGCTGAAGATGTTGACCCCCCAGAAGTAATAGCGCACTTACCACTACTTTGCGACGAAAGAAAAATCCCATACGTCTTTGTACCAAGTAAAGAACAACTCGGCAAATCCATCGGCATCGATGTTCCATGCGCAGCCGCATGCATCATAAGAGAAGGCGAAGCAGCAGGATTACTCAAAGAAATCGTCACTCGTATTGACCAGGTTAAACGAGGAACTCAGTAATGAGTAAAGAAGCAGCTGAAGTACTTATTCCGTCAGAAGTCATACAAGTCATAGGTCGCACAGGCGTAACAGGCGAAATTACACAAGTTCGCGTCCGCATAATGGAAGGCAAAGATAAAGGCAGAATCATCTCGCGCAACGTTAAGGGACCAGTTAGAGCACAAGACATTCTGATGCTAAGAGAAACAGAAAGAGAAGCGAAGAAAATAACAAGATAAAACAACCTGGAGAATTTGTCATGCCAAAACCTAGAAAATGTTCGTTCTGTGGTGCTGATTTCCCAGCTGGCACAGGCATGATGTGCGTCAAAAACGATGGCTCAATCCTCTGGTTCGATTCTAGCAAATGTAAGAAAAGCAGCTTATCCTTCAAACGCGATGCACGCAAATTAAAGTGGACTCAGTACTTCGGTAAAGAAGAGAAAGGCAAAGGGTAAACCAACAGACTATATTTTACTTTTTCAACCCATTTTTCCTATTTTTTAGACTGGACTTGGTTTCGTTTTTCTACTGAAAGCTTATGTTCTAGCGATGAAGCTCTAAAATTAGGGTTTCAGATTTGCCACTTCTGTATGCTAGAAAAGAAGTATTCAACTGGCTAAAACAAGGGAAAAAAACAATTGATATAAGAAAAGGCAAGCCTCAACGTGGAGAAAACATTGTTTTCCAGTCAGGACCAAATACTTTACGAGCTAAAATAGTGAAGATGGAGTCTGGGCCGCTTGATAAAATTTTGCGCTTAGACAATTATAAACAGGTCATTCCTTCAGCGGTTGGACTTTGTGACGCGGTTGATTATTTACGGCTGATATATGGCGTTTGTGAAGGTGTTTTTACGGCTTACTATATAGAGCCTTTAAATGATTTCGAAAAAAGTTAATTAACAAATTAATCAGGCGATAACTTCCATAAATTTTACGTTATTAGCAAAAAATCTATTGAAAACGTAACACTTAAATAATCAGAAAACCAATGTTCTCCATAAAAAGAGGAATAAAAATGGCAACATTCAGTGGCTGCTACACAGCTCTAATAACCCCCATGGACCGTAATCGCCAAGTCGATTACGAAGGTTTACAACAAATTGTTGATTTCCAGATAGAAAACGGCGTCAAAGGCATATTAGCCGTCGGCACTACGGGAGAGAGCCCAACCTTAGACTGGAACGAACACAGTAAAGTAATCGAAAAAGTACACGAATACTCCAGCAACAGAAGCTTAACCATAGCTGGTACAGGAAGCAACTCAACCCAAGAAGCAATAGAAGGAACAGAACACGCTCAAGATGTCGGTATAAACTGCGTCTTGCTTGTTGACCCATACTACAACGGACCAAGCTCAATGGAAATTCGAAAAGAATACATAGAGCCCATCGCCAGCCAATTCCCAGAAGTCCAAGTAATCCCATACATCATTCCTGGCAGAACAGGAACACAACTCTTCCCCCAGGACATCGCAATGCTTCATCAACAATACCCCAACGTTCGATGTGTAAAAGAAGCCACAGGCGACTTTAAAAATATGGAGTTGACCCGACATCTATGCGGAGAAGACTTTGACATCCTCTCTGGCGACGATGACAAAACCTACACGATGATGATTTCACCCGACATTGGCGCCAGCGGCGTCATATCCGTGGTCTCCAATGTTGCTCCAAGCGCAATAGTTGATATGGTACATTACATAATTGATGGCAATGAGGAAGCTGCAAGCATAATTGCTCAAGCACTAAAACCGCTCTTTAACATAGTCACAGTGAAAACAACTGAACAAACACCTTACGGTCCCGTAGAATGCAAAGCCCGCAACCCCCTTGCCTACAAGACACTTATGAACATTCTGGGTATGCCATCTGGACCCTGCAGGCAACCTTTAGGAAAAATGACTCATGCAGGCTTGGAAATGGTCCTAAGGAACGCACGCAAAGTTTACGAAACCAATCCACAGGTCCTCAAGCCAATTGCTGACCACTTTAGTGTAGACCTAAAAGAGCGTCTATATGACGAGAAATACCTTGAGGGATTATACTATGCTTAAGTTATGTGTTGCAGGCGCTGCAGGCAGGATGGGTAATGCCATCGTATCTGAAGCCACTGCAAAAGGACACCAAATCGTGGGAGCCATAGAAGCCCCAAACGCTCCTGCAGTAGACAAGACGCTCAAGGAACTAAACATAGCTAACTCCGACACAAAAATCTTAAGCTCCGACAAACTAAGCGAAGCTGTCAAAGATGCAGACGTCTACATAAGTTTCACTTTACCTGCCGCTGAAGTCCTCAACATACCAACAATCGCTAACCTTGGAAAACGTATAATCCTCGGCACTACTGGCTTTACACCAGAGCAGTACCGACAAGTGATAATCTCAATGTCGGGTAAAGTACCAGCAGTGTTCTCGCCAAACTACAGTGTAGGCATCAACATACTCTTCAAATTAGCAGAAGCACTCAAAGCTTTCCCAGCAAACTATGATTTCAGCCTAAGCGAAATTCACCATACGGGCAAGAAAGATGCACCATCCGGTACAGCTAAAAAGCTTGAACAAATAGTTTCCCAAGCCCGTAATTACACAAAGATGGTTTACGGCAGGGAAGGGATCAGCCCAAGGCAACCAGCAGAGCTTGAATCTGTGGCAATTCGTGCCGGTGGGGTACCTGGAATTCATGATGTTATCGTCGCAGGACCATATGAAATGCTGCGGATTGAACACACTGCTTTCTCTAGGAATGTGTTTGCACAGGGGGCAGTATTCGCGGCTGAATGGTTAAGCAAGCAGGATGATCCTAAAGTCTTCAATATGGCGGACGTTTTAGGTTTATCCTAACTAGCTAAAACCATTAACTTTTTTATCAAGAACATACAAAGTGTGAAGAGCATAGGAAGAAAAATAAACATGCCAAGTAAGCGTAAAGTTGCCATTTTGGGCGCAACCGGAGCCGTTGGACAACGGTACATTCAACTATTGCAGGGTCACCCATGGTTCAAAATTGAGGTGCTTGCCGCTTCTGAGCGGTCAGCAGGCAAAAAATACAAGGATGCTTGTAACTGGCTGATGGAGTCAGAGCTGCCTAAAGAAATCGCTGAAATGCCTGTTGTCAATGCTGATGTGGGATCGGTTGAAAAGGCAGGCGACGTAGATTTGGTTTTCTCGTCTATGCCTGGTGACTTGGCGGGTCCAGTTGAGGCTGAATTTGCCGCTATGTATCCGGTGTTTAGTAAGGCAAGTGCTCACCGAATGGAAAAAGATGTACCGCTTATAATTCCTGAAATCAATCCAGACCATGCTGAGTTAGTAAAGATTCAGCAGAGGCTTCGGGGTTGGAAAGGTTTTATCTCGACTGACCCAAACTGCAGTACCATCCAAATGGCAATTACTCTAAAGCCTCTTATGCAGTTTGGTCTAAGACAGGTAGTGGTAACTACGATGCAGGCTCTCAGCGGTGCAGGTTACCCGGGCGTGTCTTCTCTTGACATAATAGACAATGTCGTTCCCTTCATCTCAGGTGAAGAGGACAAAATGGAAACTGAAGCCCTTAAAATACTTGGAACATTCAACAAAGGAATCATACAGAATGCTGATTTCAAGCTTAGCGCAAGCTGCAACCGAGTCAACGTCAAAGACGGCCACTTAGAATCCATATACGTAAAGCTAGATCAAGATCCATCGATTGAACAAATCCAGGCAGCCTTCGAAGATTTCAAGGGCGCACCACAGTTGCTCAAACTGCCGTCTGCTCCAGCGAACCCAATCGTTGTTCGCAATGAAAAGAACCGACCTCAACCACGCTATGACCGTGACACTAGGCCGTGGCATGAGTGTTGTGGTAGGCAGAATTCGCAAAGATCCAATCATGACTTTCAAGTACATGTGCCTTGGACATAACACGGTTCGGGGCGCTGCGGGCGGAGGAATCCTGAGCGCAGAGCTTTATGTTGCTAATGGTTTAGCTTAAATGCCGCTCAAGGAGTAAAAATAGAGTCTGGTGTAAGGTGGATGGTAAAGAGAAAGCTTCGTGACCCTTTAGAGGACCGAAAAGGCAGCCTCTTCTTTGACGGTTTCTCAGTTGAAGAATTAGCAGAAAAATACGATACTCCATTGTACTTGCTAAGCGAGAAACGAATAAGAGATAATTACAACCGCCTCCACAACGTCTTAATCAGCCACTACAAGCACCTCCGAGTCTACTATGCTGCAAAAGCAAACACGAACCTGACAGTCCTAAGGATCCTACAATCAGAGGGCGCTTACCTAGACACTGTAAGTCCAGGTGAAGTGTTTATGGGCTTAAGCAGCGGGTTCACACCTGACCGTATCCTATTCACTGGAACTAGCGTACGAAACGACGAATTAAGATTTCTAACTGGAGCGAATATCACTGTTAACGTGGATTCCCAGTCAGAGCTGGATAGGCTGCTAAAAATAGCTGTTCCCCCCGTCATTTCGGTACGGGTTAATCCTGAAGTCGGTGCAGGACACCATAGCCACTGCATCACTGCTGGACCAGAATCAAAGTTTGGACTCTGGGAAGAAGAAACAATCCAAGCTTACGCCATCGCCAAAAGAGCACGTGTAGAACGCTTCGGAATCCACATGCACATTGGCTCAGGAATACTGGAGCTGGAACCATACGTTACCGCAGTCGAGAAGCTTCTAAGCATTGCCAAGCGAGTTCACGATGAAGTAGGCATAGATTTCGAATTCATCGACATAGGCGGAGGATTTGGTGTCCCATACAAACCTGAAGACAAAGACCTTGACCTAGCCGAGTTTTCGACAAAAGTCGTTTCGATGTTCAAGGCTAAAGTGAAGGAGTATGGGCTGGGTAAACCATACTTATGTATTGAGCCAGGAAGATACCTTGTTTGCGACGCAAGCATTTTAATAACTACTGTAAACACAGTCAAGGAAACACCCTCCAAAAAGTTTGTCGGTGTAGATGCAGGATTCAACACCCTTGTTCGACCAACAATGTACGGGTCCTACCACCCTATCATAGTTGCGAACAAGGTTGCACAAGCCGACAAGGAAACCTACGATATCGTAGGTCCAATCTGTGAGTCAGGTGACTCCTTGGCCAAAGACCGGCAACTCCCAAAAATTGAAGAAGGTGACTTGCTGGCTGTTTTGAACGCCGGAGCATACGGCTTTAGCATGAGCTCGCAGTATAACTCGAGACCTCGAGCAGCGGAAGTTATGATTCGACAGGGCAAGGCAATTGTAGTTAGGCAACGTGAGCAACTTAATGATTTAACTTCAAGTCAGCGGATGGCAGAGTGAGCGTATGAATTTTTGGAAGATGCATGGGTTAGGCAACGATTACATTGTAATCGATAACCGAGACCAAAAAATCAGCGATGCAAATGCAGCTAAATTGGCAAAGAAGCTATGTGAGCGGCGTTTCTCAGTCGGCGCCGATGGAGTTCTCCTCGTTTGTAATTCAACGGTTGCCGATGTGAAGATGCGGATTTTTAACGCTGATGGCAGCGAAGCTGAAATGTGCGGCAACGGCATTCGGTGCTTTAGCAAGTACTGCTATGAAAACGGAATCGTTAAGAAGGATTATGTTTCGATTGAGACACTGTCAGGCATTAGACATGTTTGGTTAACCGTGAAGAGCAAAGAAGCCGTCGCCGTCAAGGTAGATATGGGTTCGCCGAACTGGGAAAGAAGAAGCTTACCAATGAAGGGGAAGGGCACTTGCATAGATGCTGATCTAGACGTTGACGGCGAACAGTACAAGGTAACATGCCTTTCAATGGGCAATCCGCACTGTGTAATCTTCGTAGAATGCATCGATTGTTTCCCAGTTGAAGAGATCGGCTCAAAAATTGAAAATCACAAGGCTTTCCCAAAGCGAACCAACGTGGGCTTTGTCGAAGTCCTCAATGAGAGCGAGATGAATGTTCGGGTTTGGGAGCGTGGCTGCGGAGAAACCCTAGCATGTGGCACTGGAACCTGCGCCGCTGTAGCTGCCGCAAATAAGCTGGGAAAAGTCAGTGATAAAGTCATCGTTCACGTGTTAGGCGGGGACCTTCAAGTTGAAGTTGGAAAAACCATTTTTCTGAGTGGTGCAGTCGAGAAGGTTTACGAAGGCACACTATTCGAGGAGCCATAAACATGACGTTTGAGTATGCTGACCGAATAAATCGTTTGCCACCCTATCTTTTTGCTGAAATCGAGAAAATCATAAAAGAAAAGAAATCCCAAGGTATCGACTTGATTTCGCTAAGTATTGGTGACCCCGACCTTCCACCGCCTCCCTTTGTTATCGAAGCATTAAAGCAGGAAGTTGCCGACTTAAAGAGCCACAACTACTCGTTTAGTCAGGGTGAACCAGACTTCCGGCAAGCAGTGTCGGAGTGGTACAAGAAACGCTTCAACGTTGACTTAGCACACGATCAAGTAGTGGCAGTTTTAGGTTCCAAGGAGGGTTTAGCCAACATCGCACGGGCATTCATCAACCCTGGTGACCAAGTTTTGGTGCCTGATCCAGCTTATCCAGTATACGCCAATGGAAGCACAATCCTCTGCGATGGATCAGCTGTTCCAATGCCGCTGCTGGAAGATAACAATTTCCAACCCGACTTCGAGGCAATCGATCCTAAGAAAGCAAAGATGATGTTCATCAACTACCCAAACAACCCCACGGCAGCAACCGTGGACAAAAAATTCCTCAAGCAAGCGGTCGATTTTGCCAAAGAACACAATATAATCCTGTGCTACGATAACGCCTACTCTGAAATCTCCTTCGACGGATACCAAGCACCCAGCATCCTTGAGATAGATGGGGCGATGGATGTAGCTGTTGAGTTTAATTCGCTCTCTAAAACATTCAATATGACAGGCGATCGCATAGGCTTTGCAGTTGGAAATAAGCATCTTGTCACTGGATTAACGAGAGTTAAATCACAAATTGATTCGGGACCACCGGTTTACACCCAGAAAGTAGCAGTCAAAGCTCTCGCATCCTACAATAGTCGAGAAGCACCAGCGTTCCTTAAGGAAAATAACCTAATCCTCCGAGAACGACGCGACCTGTTAGTCGATACACTGTGTAAAATTGGTTATCAATGCGATAAACCCAAAGCAACTTTCTACGTTTGGGTCAACTGTAGGGGTGACTCTATGAAATTTGCAACACGGTTACTTGATGCCGGCGTAGCTGTAACGCCCGGCGTTGGCTTTGGCAAATACGGCGAAGGCTACGCACGTATAACGTTTACGCAACCCAAGGAACGCATCGCCGAGGCTTGCCAAAGAATTGCTAACGCATTCAACTAAATCTTTTTTTTAAGCTCTGTTTAATTTTTTAACGTTGCCAGTACTTGTTGAGAACGCCGTCTCTATAACTTCCTTTTCAAGAAAAATTAGCGATAGACATAAAGACGCTGAAAGAAAAGATAAGAAAAGAAGCTGCTTTATTTGGCAGCTGCTTTTGCGAGCTTCTTTAGGATTTGATCTTTGGCGATAGTATAGGCGATTGCATAGTCGAAGAGTCCTGATGGTTCGGCGGTTGCGCGCTTTATCATTTCTGTTTCGGTTTTGATTTTGAGTTTGCCGATGGCTAATGCGCCGATGCCGTAGACTCCTGGTTTGAGTTCTTTGCCATCGTCGTTTGGAGCTAAGCCTTCTACTCCTAAGGGTTTGATTGCGTTGATGTCAGCTACAATTTTGCATGTTGAACTAGCGTTTAGGTCCGCTGCTGAGAGAAGTTGGATTCCTCCTGCACCTGCTGAGAGCACAATTTCAGCGCCTTTGATTGCTTCAGCTGTCTGTTCAGGTTTTGTGACTTCAATAACTGTGACTCGTTGTGCGCCGCATTCCTGATTGATTTTGTATGCAACCACTTGCCCCTTTGCGAGTGAGCGGCTGGTGATTGTTACGTTGGCTTTTTCGGCTGCATAGATTCTTGCTGCTGTCTGCCCGACGGGTCCTGTGCCAGCTAAAACTGCGACTTTTTTGCCTTCAAGCGATCCGAAGCCTTTCTCCATGGCTGCTCCGAAAGTTTTTGCTACCGCGGCTGCGGCTGTTGAGTATCCTCCTCTTGGGTCAACAATTATGCTATTTCCCCAAGGAGCTGATTTCATGGCTTTCTGTGTTGCCTCCACTACTTTTTCAACCATTTCAAAGTTGCTTCCGTTGATGAAGACTTTTGTGTGTTTTGCACCTTCGGGTCCACGCGGAAACAGTAGGTCAAAAACGATTTTTGGGGCGTCTTCGCTTGTTACATTTTCGTATTTAAATATCATCGAATCTGGGAATGCGTCTATAGCTACGAGCATGTCAAATGGACTGCAATATTTGTCTGTGTCAAGGAAAACGAAAACTGTTTTATAACTTGGTGGTTGTTGTGCCAATTTTTTACACCTTATCTTGTTTGTGAATGCGGTTTAACGATTTAAGAATTGTCCAAACCTGTCTATACCGCAACCATTTAATAATCAAGCCTCAGAATTCTAATCATAAAACCCTTGAAGGCACACTAACCTTGTCCATAAACCAGAACCTAGAAAAATTATCAAATGCTTGTGGAGTAACAGGTAGAGAAGAACAAGTTAGGAACTTGATGGTTCAACTGATGACCCCATACGCTGATGAAATCCAAGTGGATAAAATGGAAAACGTAATAGCCATTAGAAAGGGCAAAGCTAAAGCACCGAAGATCATGTTGGCAGCCCATATGGACGAAGTGGGGTTAATGGTGAAAACAATTACGAAAGAGGGCTTTCTACAATTCTCTAAGGTGGGCGGCATAGACGACCGAATTCTTCCAGCCCAAAAAGTAACGTTATTCACTAAAAAAGGAGAGTTCTCAGGAATAATCGGCTCCAAACCGCCGCACATTCAAAAAGAGGAAGAACGTAAAAAAATCATAACCTATGACGACCTCTTCATCGACGTCGGCGCAGAAAACAAAGAGGATGCTGTCAACCTCGGCTATGCAATTGGCGACCCAATAGCCTTCGATACAAAATACGTCAAGTTGAGCAAGGATGTAGCGATGGGTAAAGCGTTTGATAATCGTGCAGGATGCATTACAATGGTTGAAACCCTGAAACTGCTGGGGCAAACTGATTGTACTGTTTGTGCTGTCGGCACTGTACAAGAAGAGGTCGGTTTGCGGGGAGCTGCAACAGCAGCCTTCGGTGTTGACCCAGACCTCGCAATAGCTTTAGACGTTACCATCGCAGGTGATGTTCCAGGCGTAAGGGAATTTGATACCAGCGTAAAGATGGGTAAAGGACCCGCGCTCACAATTTCTGATTCGGGACTAATCACCCACCCAAAGGTTTTGCGGTGGCTCAAGGAAACTGCAGAAGAAGAAAAAATCCCCTATCAAATCGAATCAGGCTTACTAGGAAGCACTGATGCAGCAAGAATCTCAATCACACGTCAAGGTATTCCAAGCGGAAATATCTCTATTGCCACAAGGTACATCCATAGCCCAGTGGGTATGCTAAGCTTAAAAGATGTCGAGAACAGCGCAAAACTGACCGCGGCAGCAATCCAAAAAGCAACACAGTACTTCTAGTTTTTCTAGGCAATTGTTTTTTATTCTCCTTTCTTTCTAATCTAAAGTTGGTCTTAGTTCATGAGTAAACCTGACAAATTTGCTGGAAAATTCGAGTTTCTGGAACACACAGCAGACGTCTATGTTCAGGCACACGGAAAAGCAATGGAGGAAGCCTACGAAAATGCGGCGCTTTCAATGTTTGAAACAATGACCGACACCGCCAAAATCGCCCAGTCCCAAGAAGACACTGTTGAAGTGGAAGCAGAAGACCAATACGCGCTCCTCTATAACTGGCTTGAAGCGCTCCTAGTCAAGTTTGAAACCGAAAACATGCTGTACTCAAAATTCCAAATAGCCGATTGGAAAGAAACAGCTGAAAGCTTCAAGTTTAAAGCAAAAATATGGGGAGAGAAATTTAACCCCGAAAAGCACCCGCAGAAGGTCGCTGTTAAAGCAGTAACCTACCACCGCATGGTGATAATCCGCGAAGTGGACAAAGTGATTCTAGAGTTTATCTTAGATATCTAAACGAGCTCTAGCTTCTTTAGTTCCGTGAACAGTTTTTCAACCATAGGCTCAGGTGGCTGATCCAAAGTTTTTGTTTCAAGCTCTATGAAGGGGACTTTCTTTTCTACGTAAAACGCTATCAGTGGGCTGGTTTGTTCTTGGTAGACTTTTAGCCGGTTCTTTATTGTTTCCGGGTTGTCGTCTGACCGCTGATAGAGAGGTCCGCCGCATTTGTCACAAACTCCTTCAACCTTGGGTTTAAGGAATTTTACATTATAGACTGTTCCGCAGTTTTTGCATATTCTTCGTGTGGATAAACGTTCAATAATTATCCAGTCGGGAACATTTAACTGCATGATAACATCGATTTTTGTTATGCCATCAAGTTTTTTGGCTTGGTCAAGAGTGCGTGGATACCCGTCGAGTATGAAGCCTTTTCCTTTAGAGATCTTAGCCAAATGAGCCTCTAACACTTCAACAACAACATCGTCTGGAACCAGGGCTCCTTTTTCCATGTAACCTTTAACTTTGCTGCTAAGTTCCGATTTCTCCTTGACAAGCTCACGGAAAATGTCTCCCATCGAAATAACATCAACGCCTAGTTTAGCTTGAAGACGGGAAGCATAGGTTCCTTTACCTGCACCAGGGGCTCCGAAGATAATAGCTTTCAACATGCGGACTATACTCCTGTTAATCTCCATCTTACACTAGAAATACATAATTAAGTTTTATTGTTAGGCAATATTTATGATTATTACTAGACACTAAAAAACGACACAAAGGTGTAACGGTTGCATACTAAACAAGTAGAAAAAAACCTGTATATGATAGATCTAAAGACCGGTGGCTTTGATCACTTAATCTGTTGCTACGTTATAACTGGCGAAAAGCCCGTTTTAGTGGAGTCCGGACCTGCATCTTCAGTCCCAAATCTTCTCTCCGGCTTAAAGGAGCTAAGCATCGACTTTGAAGATGTCCAATATGTCGCAATCACCCATGTCCACCTTGACCACGGAGGCGGCGCAGGCACTCTGCTTAAGTCGCTGCCAAACGCCAAAGTTATCGTTCACCCCCGCGGAGCACCCCACCTTATCGACCCAGATCGACTCTGGCCCTCTTCCCAATCAGTCCTTGGGTCAATAAGCGACGTCTTCGGCAAACCTGAACCTGTCCGCAAAGAGCGACTGCTCCCGACGACGGAAGGCTCTTTTGATTTAGGATATGGCGCCAAATTAACCGTTATCGAAACACTTGGTCATGCTTCCCATAACTTGAGTTTCCAAGAATCGTTTAATGGAGGGATTTTTCCAGGAGACGCTGCAGGCACTTACCTTCCAGCATATGACGTAATTGTGCCCACTACACCGCCGCCTTTCCGTCTTGACGCAGCCTTGGCTTCGTTAGATAAATTAATCAATCTGAACCCGACTGCACTTTACTTTAGCCATTTCGGAAGAGCCATTGATGCAGTCCAGCGGCTTAAAGCCTTCAAGGTTCAGCTTCAACTTTGGGCAGACATAGCGGAGGACGGGGTTAAGAAAAATCAGGGTTTAGAGGTAATCCGTGACAGAATAATCAAAGAAGATAAGGTGATGAACCAGATAATCGGCTATGTTCAATCCCATCGGATTTATTCAAAAACAATCTTGGAAAACTGCGTTCGAGGATTCATCGAATACAGCCGACAAAAACTTGCGAATACTCAGTCATAAACGTTTTATAACCTCGCTAAACTTTTTGTTTCAACGGTGAAGAGTTTTGGGTGAAAGTGAAAGTAGAACCGTTCCTGAGCGGGTTCCGTTAGAGAAAGTTAACGATTACATGTGGCAAATTCCCAAGTATAAACCTGAGATGAAGGTGCCAGGCATGATTTTTGCTAACCAAGTGCTGCTGGAGAAGATGAAGACTGATCGGACACTTTGGCAATGCTCAAACGTGGCTCAGCTGCCAGGCATCTACAAGCATGCAATCACGCTTCCGGATGGGCATGAGGGCTACGGTTTTCCCATAGGTGGCGTGGCAGCAACAGACTACGAGAACGGCGTCATCAGCCCAGGCGGTGTCGGTTACGACATAAACTGCGGAGTTCGCTTGCTATCAACAACGCTCACAGAAAAAGATGTGCGTCCCAAGCTGGCTCCCTTAGCAGAAACCATTTTCCGCAACGTTCCTTCAGGACTTGGTAGCCGTAGAAAAGACTTCACCATATCTCAACGTGACTTAGAAACATTAGCAGTTGAAGGTGTACAGTGGCTTATCGATCGTGGATTAGGCTGGGAAGGAGATGCAGAACACTGCGAAGAAAACGGGCATATGAAGAACGCCAACCCTGATAAGGTTTCAAACACTGCGAAAAACCGGGGCTTAACCCAAATCGGCACTTTGGGCTCAGGAAACCATTTCCTAGAAATCCAGAAAGTCGACAAAATCTTCAACCCCAAAACCGCTAAGGCGTTCGGAATTACAGGTGAAGGCCAGGTTACTGTTATGATTCATTGCGGCTCCAGAGGATACGGTCAT
Source organism: Candidatus Bathyarchaeota archaeon (assembly GCA_963725855.1). Lineage (GTDB taxonomy): Archaea > Thermoproteota > Bathyarchaeia > Bathyarchaeales > Bathycorpusculaceae > Bathycorpusculum. Next base: position 182,070 of record CAVSAA010000003.1, read on the forward strand.
CAAGTCTGCTCAGATTATCTAAGAGTAATGGAGCACGCCGTCCAGAAATATAAGATATCCCTACCTGACCGAGAGTTAGCTTGCGCCCCCGGGAACAGTCCTGAAGCACGCGACTATATCGAGGCCATGGCTTGCGCCGTAAACTACGCCTTCGCGAACCGACAGGCGATAATGCATTGGGTCCGCCAGAGTTTCCAGCAAGTCTACGGACAAGATCCAGAAAAATTCGGGTTAAATCTCGTTTACGACGTTGCCCACAACATTGCCAAAGTAGAAACTCACAACATCGATGGAGCACAGAAGAAGGTTTGGGTTCATCGTAAAGGTGCAACACGCGCTTTCCCAGCTGGACACCCAGATGTTCCAGAAGATTACCGCAGTGAAGGGCAACCAGTGCTTATACCAGGCAGCATGGGCACGAGCTCGTGGGTTTTGGTGGGCTCTCAAAAGGCGATGGATTTGACTTTCGGTTCAACAGCGCATGGTGCAGGCAGAATGATGAGTCGCTCAGCAGCAAAACGCCAGTTCTGGGGAGGAGATATTAAAGCATCCTTGGAGAAACGGGGCATCGTAGTTCGTGCAGCAAGTGCTTCAGTGTTAGCTGAGGAAGCTGACCCAGCATACAAGAACGTGGACATTGTTGCGGACGTTAGCGATAAAGTCGGAATTGCCACCAAGGTTGCAAGGCTGGTCCCTCTAGCAGTCGTAAAAGGCTAAATGCCTTTTCGGTCTGTTGGAAGAATTTTTCTGGCTAATATCTGTTTGATTACAAATGCGTTTTTTCTTGTGAAAATTAATATTCTTAAAAACCAGTTAGTATAAGTGATTTTCTCTCTATCTTGAGTGTGCAGCTTCATGAAGGATGAATGTGGGATCTGCGGTAGAGTTATGCGGACAACGTACTTGCGGCAGTGTCAACGTTGCAAGAAAAATTTCTGCCGAGACTGTATGACACCTGACGTTGCAACTGGCGATCCGAACGCGATGCTTTGTCTTCATTGTGCTAAGCGGATAGTTTCGCCAAGGGCCATTTCGAAGTGGGCTGGACTTGAGGGGCACCTAAAGTTTAGAGCGGCATTCACAAACAATGTGAAGCTTACCTTTGCACGGATTGATGGGTTAATCGGCAGTAACCTTCCCATGGCGGCATTTAGAGATGTCGCCTGGTGGAGCAACGCGTCTTCAAGTCTCCATGCGAAGGCTTGGTTGGATGCTGGTTGGGAAGTGCAGGAGGTTAACTTCAAAGAGGGTTATGTTGTATTCAAAAAAGTTCGTAATGTGGCATTCAAAAAATCAAAGCGGAAAAAACTTGAAATTACCCAGCCCTTCACCCCTGTACCAGTACACAAACCCAAATCAAAGATTCCATCAAAAACCAAAGTGTCAAAGCTCTACGCAAGAATCAAGAACCTTGAAAGACAAAGAGCCATGCCACGCCAACCGATCAGGGGTATTAAGTTTAGGTCGTCGCAGTATCAGAAGCGACTATATAGAAACGATGAAAAACCACAATAGCAACCTTTGAATATTGATTTGCGGTGTCCACTTGCTACAGCGAACCGTTAACTTGAAAATTGAAGAAGCACATTCAAAAATAAAAGCTGCCTTTGTTGAGAAGGGCTGTAGAGTCCTGTCTGAAGAGTCACCCAAGCAAATCTGTTTTAGGCAGGGTTCGCTTTGGGGAGTATTACCCAAAACCGCTAAGAAAATAGTTAAAGTGAGCTTGCAGCCAATAGATGAGGGTGCAAAGTTAACTTGTTCTTCCAGGTTGGCTTCTGAATGGAAAAACATAACCCTAATCGGTTGTGCATTAGCGTTGGCCCTTGTGGGCTTATGTGTGTGGATGGCTACTGACTTAAACACGGTTTTGGCTACGAATCAGTCCAGTTTTTGGAGTTGGTTAGTTATGATTGGTAGCAATGTTGAATCAGCGGCTGCTGCTCAAACATTCATAAATTTAACGTGGGGTCTGGCAATTTTTCTTTCGGCTATAATATTTCTTGAATGCGTGATTGTAATTTATGTGCATTCCAAGATAGATATGTTTGCGGAAGATGTTTTAAATCAATGATGATAACGGTCAGGATATTTGTTTTCCGCATTTCTCACAGAAAGTAGCGTATGTTTTGTTGCTTGAACCGCAATAAATGCAGAACTTGCTGCCCTCTAAATCGGCGGGTATTTGTTGATGGCTCTGTTCAGCAAACGAAGGTGCTTCTATTGGCATTAGTCTTGGTTTTCTAACCGACCAGACTGCAATACCAATCGAAACAATGATTGCGAACATTATTAGTACAAAAAAAAGCGGGTTGTCTAAGATCAAGTTGAATGATAGCGGCAGAACTGGCTCAACACTTGGTCCAGGGATTGTGGGAGATGTTGATTCGTTTGGGGTTGGTTGAGTCGTCTGGTTGGGCAAGGTAGGAAAGGGTGAATCGGTTGGGATTGGTGTAATAGGAGGCGCCACTATGATTGAGGGAATATACTGTTTGTTTTCATTTATTTGGTAAATGTAGGCGCTTTGTCCTTTGAATTCATCAGGCAACTGCCCAATCATAAAATTGTCCCCAGTGGTTTCACAGTAATAGTAGGTTTTGTTGGAGCCTTCAGGGTAGGTCCAGTAGGTGCCACGAAGGTCGTTTCCTAGAATACCGACAGCATAGTGGTTGGGAGGATTGATGTAGACTGTGCCATAACCCATAATGAGGGTTAATGTCGCAAAAAGTATGGACGTGTCCTCGCAGTCTCCACCATTGTCCACCAAAGTTTCTATTGGAAACCGCGGGTACTCATCATGCCCTGTGGTCACCGAATCAGATGTATAGGGTAAACTCTGAACAAAAGACAACACAAAACTAATTGTATCGAAGGAATTGTATCCAAGGTCGTTTGCGGTGTTATTCAACTCTTTAGCCAAGCTTAACACGTAGGCATCTCTGGTTGTGGTGCAAAAACCGTAGCCTGCTGGACCGTCGCTTGTTCGAGTTGAAGTAGGAACCGACTTATAGGCGTTGTATAGGTCTACTGGAATGCTAAGATTCCAAGTCCAATGTTTCCCGTTATAGTCCCAAGCGAACGATTCATCGTAGTAACCTTCGGTTTGTGCTGATGCTCTAAGAGGAAAAGTTGTAGAAATAGAAACAAGGAGCGCCAAAATTACGATAACTGTTAGTTTGATTTGTTTTTGTTTCAGCTACAGTCCGCCTATCTTCACTATTTCGATGTTGGAAACAGTTTGCAGTCTACCGTTTAAAACTTGTCCCAAATCTAGATTTTTTGTTTGCTGTTGAACGCTTAGACCAAGCGACCAAGTTATGGACTATTACAGCCAAGGGCAAGCCAGAACAATTCTTTAAGGTAAGAAACCGACTTCAGAAGGAAAGCAGACAACAGCACAGTTGGAAGCACAAACAGCAACATATTGAGAAAAGCTACCAAACGCAATCCTGTTTCCTACGCTTTCTTTTTTCACCGTATCCTATCCCGGAAAAACAGCCGGCCAACCTTCCAAAACCGCTCGTGCAAGGTTTGCATTTATAGCTAGTTGCTTATCTTGGTTGCAAAAACTGGGTGATAGAAATCTATTTTTGCTTGATTATACCGTAGCTTTGTTTTTTCCATGCGTCACGGAACTTGTTGTAGTAATCGATGGGTTGAAAAACAGGCGCATAAGTAAGGGGCCACTCAAGCTCACATTTACAGATTGCGTAGACCTCTTTCTTTTTTAGGTTGGCACAAATTTGAAGCAGTTCCTTTCTGCATTTTGGGCAGTAATATGGTCCGTTTACCATTTGTTTTGCGTCTTTAGTTAGGATTTTCATTCGGCTACCGGGAATTTTTTTTCTCTCTTTTCCTGAACTCATCTTTTCAACCTAACTGTTTGTTAAGCATGAACCTTCAGGAAGATATACTCTTCCATCTCGTAAACAGGAATTTCACGGAATACTTACGAATAGTTGTGTTGTAAATTTAATGGTCTACGCAAATGTAATTAAAGAATTAAGAAGTTTCAACAGTAAACTTACCGTACCAGTAGATATTGAATTTTTCATTGCATCCTGTGTTCTTGCGCTTTTTATCTTGACCACACTATTCTAAGCCCTTGCATTTTATAACCAAGTCTGCTGGATCAGCCTGCTTGAAGGGGTAAAGGCGAAAAAATACAATAGAAAAGTACTAAGACAGAAGACCTACTAGGATAAAGCATAGCTTCCGCTTTTTAAAAGAAAAGAAGAAGGAAGTAATATAGTTTTCTTAGCTACCTTCAACAACGAAGGCTATTTTGACTACAGCTCTATATTCAGCAATTTTGTTGTTTTCCACTGTTGCTTTGCAGCTTTTAACATAGATGGATTTGATGTTTTTAACTGTCTTTGCTGCTTGTGCTAAAGCATTCTTAACAGCTTCTTCCCAATTATTTGGTGAAGTTCCTATTAGCTCAATTATTTTTACAACGGTCATTTATTTTGCTCTCCAGCATTATTATCAACCCAACAGTGAATAAGAATATGTGTGACTACAAAAAGGATACAACAAGTTATCGCTGACAGATTTTTACTTCATCCCTTCAACAGTTTGAGAGAATTTAGAGTAGAATTTGCTTACTTTAGCTTTCTTAAATAAATTGTAAGTGTTATTAGAGCTATTACTACAAGATACCGTCGTGATTACGATCAGAATGTTGGTTGTGACATCTGGCTGAGGGGTGTTTAGTTTTGGCTTTATTTATTTCAGGTGGACGGTCTGTCTAAAAAATATGCTGAGAGCATTCATTGCTTTATTTGAGGGTAAGAAGGCATCGAAATTAGGCGTTAACCTTTTCTTTTTCAGAATTTGATGCTACATAGATTGTAACAAATAAGGCTACCAATACAAGCAACCCTACAGGCAAAAATACCCCAAAATAATACATCGCCAATTGAGCCTGCAAAAACAATCATGTAAACAGAAGCTATTATTGCTACAGATATCCAACAACTTACAACTGTTGCTGTCTTAAACTCCATAAAACATACCTCAGGTAAAATAATCTGACAAACTATTTATAACTTGGTTCCAAGCCAGACAGACACTTAGCCGCAAGACTTAATGCGAGCTATTAAGAACTATAGAAAACTTGCTATCCACGTACCGTAAAAGTAAAAGGACCTAAGCTGAACTCAATAATTTTTCTGTGAGGTAATAACCAACAAGTATGACAACTATGAAGATAATAACACCTATTGTCAATGCAACAAGAAAATCACTCATGAAGCTTCTAAATGCGATTGCTGCTAATAGAACAGCAAGCACAATGTAACCTATGGTGATTATTTGCTTTATTATTTTGTTTAATTCCATTGTTCAATAAGCTATATGCTATGAAGTTTTAAGCTTTTTCATCAAGGGATAGAATAATTTTTCTTGCAATTCTTCTCTTGTAAAATAAAGTCACTAACAATACTCCTATTAAAATTGTTGTCAAAGTCCAAAAGGGAAATTCGCTGACCTGTCTGTCTTGAGAAAATTCTACCACTAAATCGCCCAGCAAAGGCTTTCCATATTCAGAATACATCTGCACTGAAACAACATTCGTTGAGGCATTCTCTGTTAAACTGAAATTTATTGGATTCCATTCGTTATCAGTCTTAGTAGAGTAAACATTTAGGCTTGTAAAGTCAGCCTGCATCTGTATTATGAAGTAAGCCGTTGAATTACCACTCTCTGATGAGAGATATGGGCTTATGTTTAGGTCGTAGAGGAAAAGATATGACCCATTTATCATTTCAAGTGGATGTTCATAGTGAATCTTAAGTTCAAAATAGTCTGAAACATTCCCAAGATTACTGTAAATCATCCACCAATCACCTATGGCTGTATGGTGTAGTGCATCAGGATAAATTTGGGTATAGTTACTCCAGCCGACTTCCTTGTTATCCAAGCTAACGCTTATATTGGTTGTTTGTGGGGGCATGGGATAAACCATAGGGAAATCACCATTAAAGCTACAGTGAGTTTGCTTTAGAAGGTAAATAGGGTAGTTCCCATCAATCTTGGCCCATGAAGTGCCATCTATGCTTGTAATGGTATAAGTGATGTACTCAACTGGCATAGAGAGATTTGGGATTGAACCTTCAGGATTAGCAGTTGCTGTTTTAACAAACAACCCCATCAATGTTGAAAGTAGAAGCGCCATCATGAGCATTAGAACAATTGTTTTCTTCATCAAGATTATCTCTTCACTTCATGTTTTCTCTTTAGAAATAATCCGAAAACCGGGCATATACCTATCACAATTATTACTGCTATGATAAATTCTGAGTTAGATAGCATGCTTGAATCATTACCACTTATTTCTGTAGGTGTTGGTATCAGATAGGTAGTGCTTGGTGTTTGTGTTGGGCTAGTGATGTGGCAAGATTACTGTCAACATAGAATTGAGAAGTAGCTTGCCAAGCACTATTGTACCATACATGTTCTTGGGAAGTACCAACATAATCAATCTTGTTGACTGCACCATAGTAGACTGATATGGTATGAGGACCATCTGTCAAATTCGTTAAATAGGCTTGACCGCTGAAATTATAGCGGTATTTTGAGCCTTCTTCATGGATTGTTGTAGTGTTTGTTCCTGCAAACCTCATTCCCATACTATTCATATTTTGCCCATCTAAAACGTAAAAAAATGACCTAACCCACTCCTCTTTAGGGTCATCAGATACAGAAAACTGCTGGTCACCTTGAGATGTAAAACTTACCAAGACAGGCAGAAAATTAATGTCCCATTCTCTGGAGATTGAATTGTGACTGCCATCTGAGGGTTGAAAGCCCAAGGGAGAGGATTTGCTTCTATAACTTCAATCTGCATAGCACTTATTATTGAAATGACCAGCAGAAAGAAAGTATACACTGCAATGAAGGATTTCTTAATCATTGCTATTACCCAAACTTTCTCTTTCTAAAGAAGACTACAATAAAGAGTATTGAAAGGAAGAGGGGTAAAATTGTCAACCAAGAGAACTCAGGAACGTAGGTGTTGGGGTTGGTGTTGGGTTTATTGTATCTACGGTAAAGTTGGCTGTTTGTTTAGAGTATAATCCAGTATCAGTTTTGTGGTCTGTCGCATGTACTGTGATTGTGTGTTGTCCTTCAGAAAGTTCTGACAAAGTTGTATTATCAGCTAAGGTTGTCTGTCTTGAGTCATCTAATCGGTAATAGACCGTGTATTTTGGGTCGTTTATAGTGTAATTTAATTGTATTTCTTTGCTGTAGTAAGTATTGTTGTTTGGTGAGAGAAGAAGTGTTGGGAATCTTAGAGTAGTGTTTACAAGAAACGTTGTTGAATCCGAAAGTACATTTCCTTTAGAATCAACAGATACCGCTTTCACTTTATGATGGCCATTTGTCAGATTACTTAAAGTTCCTTTACCAAAACAAGTAACGCTGGTTTCATATCTAGTGATTCTTAATTTTACGTTAGGAGCGCCATCCAAAATATAGGATAGCTCAACTGAAATTGTTTTTGGCGCAGGAAGAACTTGAACTTCTATGGGAACGCTTGTAGTCTGATAGATAACCCATGGACTGGCATCTGGAGATTCTATGAATACATGAGGTTCCATAAAAGTGTAAACTGACCACGGATTTGCTTTCACAGCAACCATTTGAGTTAAAGATACCATTAAGAAAACTATCACTAAAACAGCAGTTAGAGCCAAAACAGCTCTTCTCACATCATCCACCAATTGTCTAAAGTTACTGTTTACTTAATAGTTTTTCAGTCAAATATTCTTGACTAATCTGAATCAAAGTTTCTTGACTAAAAATTTAGGCAGTTTAACTCTTACAAAAATCATATATCAACAATATCATAGTTTTATTGTGATGGGTATGAAACTAGTAACTCTGATAGTTGGTGAGTTTGTACTTCTTTTTGCATCAGTACTTGTGTTTAGAAGTGCATGGCTTTTGCTTGATGAGTATCTTGGGAATTCCAACTTATGGCTACTTCTTGGAGTTGGAACAGTATTAACAGTGGTTGGTTTAGTTGTAATCAATTATGAAGTAAAATGTGAATTACAGAAAAAGGAAAAATAAACTACCTCAAATCCACACCCTTGTAGGTTATATTCAAGTTTTCTTGTACAGATCTGTTGGAGAAGTCAATGACGAAAAAATGTCATAGACAGACAATAAGGCTAAGACGCTTAATGTTATGTTAATTAAAAGCTAAGGTTCTAGTAGGTAAGGGATAAACAGAAAGCCAAGCTATTCACGGGTTAGGTATAGAGAGCACTAAGGTATAGTAACTCCAAATTTTCTCCCCTAAGAAAAAAGGGCTGAATGAACTTACGCATAGATCAGAGTCGTAACAGTAGGATGCTAGCCGCAAAGTCTTAATTGATTGTCAACTAACAACAATACCAAGGAAGGTTTTAGGATGCATTCTTCACATAATAAATCGAAAATATTGAGCAATCACTATTTTTTTGTTCCAATTATGGCTATTTTATCATTCATATCAATGTATATCCTTATGTATTCAATGGTCAACTCGTTCAACGATATCTACAATAATATAAATCAGGTATACATGGCTGCCCTTATGACAGCTCCAATGATAATTTTTGAAGTTATCATAATGCGTTCTATGTTTAAAAAAAAGAAGTTGAACCTTCTAATCATCGCTATAAGCATTATAGTTTTAGTATCATCTTTTGCTTTGATTAGAGAGCAAACTGCTGTTAATGATGAACAGTTTATAAGGTCAATGATTCCACATCATTCTTCTGCAATTCTAATGTGCGAACAAGCATCCATACAAGATGCAGAACTAAAGGAATTATGTGAAGATATCATTGCTAACCAACAAACTGAAATAGATCAAATGAAAGAAATTTTAGAGCGTATGCATGGAAGCACGCCTTAACGCTAAGTGTTACTTTTTCCATTTTCGTTTGTTCTAGCCAGCAGATAAAACAATGTCTCTTATTGGCAACTTTGAAGAAGCACTCAATGTAAGGAAATGCTCCCAACCATTGACCCAACTGTAAGCTGTGTCCTTCCATTTAATATCCAACCTTGTATGTTCCAGCTTGCTTGGAGGGTCAAATACGAAAAAGTCTCCAAGAGAGAGATTGAGACGTAAGACCTGTTTTAGATGTAGGAGAAATGAGTATTATTCACAAACTACTTTTACAAGTCTTCTTATGAGAGGCGTTATAGCTAGACTTGTTGGCAATGCAACAGCAAAACCTATCAGCCATGCACCAGCGAATCTTTGAATAAACCCAGGAGTCCAACCAACAAATACTGAAGTCATAGTAAAAGTCATGGTAGTATCTAATACAAGCACCATAAGCAAAGCAGTAATAAAAACAGAGTATTTGGCATTAATTTTCAATGTTGACAAACCAACCTGTTAGAAAAACTATATGCCCAAAATATAATAGTTTTGTAAATACCTGAAAACTAAACTAACTCCACTTTCTTAGCACTTAAAAGGTTAAGCCAAAATACTCAAGTTTAAAAAGCTTGCTACAACTTTCACAGAATACAGCATCCTTCTTGTTTTCAACCCCACAATACCTACAATAATATTTAGGTTCAGGAGCTTTTGGGGTTTCATAAACAACTCGCTGAAGCATTGGAGTATTGACTTGAATCTGAACTGGTGGCTGGGTGGCGGAATTACTTCCTAGAAAAGCTTTGACATGAACCTTTGATAAATAACTCCAGACAATTGCTGTCCAAAATATTCCTGATAGAACAAATATCCATGCCATTGTTGCAGAGGCCTAAACCTATTTCGCTAGGTGCTGTGGAGTATAATCCTGCTAATGATATGTTAATAATTATTAAAACGACTGGGATTGCCAATCCTAGTTTGTATGAGTAGGATTTCCCTGTCCATAATCCAAAGACAGCCGCTATTTGGGCAAACCCTAGAACAAGTAAGAATATATTAATGGCCAGTTCGGCTGGAATACAAAATTGGAACCAACTGTCGAGTTCTGGATTTGATAAGATTGGAAGAGCTTGAACATCTGCACTTAATGATTGAAAGCTTTGATAAACATTGAACAATCCAGCTATTAGCAATAATATCGCAATAGCTGTTAATCCACCAGGTCTCTTCAGATTACTGCCCATTATTGCCCAACCTGCATAGCTATTTGTTTTGTTAGCACTTAAAAGCTTAAGGCAAAAACCAATACTGCCTTTTGACATATTCTAACTTCTGCAAATATCCCTTTTAAAACTTACAATCAACTTATTTGAGGAGAAAGGAGAGCTTCTTACAAGGAAGGAGAGTGATGTGTCTCGACAAGTCCATCAACCTCATTTCTAATTCTTATAGCTTAAAAGTTTAAGCTAAAAATGAATAGTAAAAAACAATATTCTTTTTTTTAACTATTCTGATAATTCTTTTGGCTCAGCTATCACGCTTTTGCATTTCGATTTGACTTCTCAAGGTAGATCAGAGGGTATTCTTTAGCATTTTTTAAACTTAATGAATAATCCTGTTAACATCTTTCTTTTCAGGCTACAAATCTAGGCAAAGTATACGGGAGAATAAAATAGACTGCAATCATAGACAGCACCAAAGCAACAATCAAGGATAGAATAAAACCCTTTGCCAGATTATGTTCTCCATTATCAATCAATTTCTTAGCGTCATAGCCAGCATAAGATAGAACAATTAGAAGGAAACTGACAGGCAACAATAAACTCAAAGAATTAAAGAACACAGAAACTAAGGGAATAACTGAGAAGATACAGCATGAAGCTAAAACAATTATGCATGCCTCTCTAATCATAAACCCTACTCATAGCTAGAGGTATAAGTAATTTTACACTTTACCGCTCCAAAACTAGTTCTTAATGATTTTAGGCTATCCTAGCTGAGCAGCAGATTTAGAGCATACTTTCCACTATTACATAAAAGAATACAATCAAAAATATGGTCCCTACAATAGCACTTATCTTAAAAAGAATAGAGTAGATTTTTCCTGTTTTTCTTAACTTACATAAGACTGCCATGTATGCAACTCCAGCAACTAATACAAAGAGGAGTGAGAGTGGAAAGGGAATTAATTCATAAGCCATAAATCAGCTATAGTGCTTTTGCTATTTAAAAGTCATAGAAACTACGCTCCAAAATAGTTCTTTAGGGGTCAATAAATAGATCTTCTAGCTCTCCAGCTCAAGTTAGGAAGTACATGTATGAAGTTTAAGTGTATAAAGTCTGAGTGTAAGATATGTGGTAAAGTTTCTCTGATACAACTATTCATTAGAAGCAATGGACAACTATCCTATGGCAGAGCCAGACATTACACAGGTCAAGTAAACGGTAAGCCACAGTTTGAATATCATCCTCAAAGCATGGATTCTCTGAAAACTTTATTAAAAACTCAAGGTATTTCTCTGACAACTGAAAAGGCAACAAGTGGTCAAATAGGTCAAAGCGATAAGGGTGACCTATTAAAGCCTAAAAACAGCCTTAATCAGCAAAATATGAGCGGTTGTCGTCTAGTCTGGTTTAGGACTTTAGCCTTCCAAGCTAATGATCCCGGGTTCAAATCCCGGCGACCGCACCATTCTCATATTTCAATTATTGGTTTTGACGGTTCGTCGAATGTATATTGCTCTGCCCTTAAGCATATCCAATCCGAGGGTTAGCAGTTTTCTTCCGCCATAACCAAAGATCATCAGCCAAAAAGATATTCCGAAGCCTAAACCCAAAAGTTGTCCTGATGCAACAGATGTGGTTTGGTTGCCTGTGGTTATTTGGAGGTCAGTTAAGCCAAACGGTATAGGTGAATAATAATTCCCCTCTAAGAGTACAATCAACTCGTAAATGGAAACAACTATAACAACTATACCTATTGCAATTAAAACATATCCTGTGTACTTTTCATCGACTGATCGCGGTTTGTACCCGACGAATGTTTGCTCCTTTCTTGAACGCCTTACAATAAAGAATAATACGGCAGTTATTATTGCAGCTACCGAGACATCTAAAAGAATTTTGATGTATTCAATCGCTGAAGCATCCATGGGTATTCACGTTTGTTTTTTAGGCCTTTTGTACTTCGGCAGGCGCTGACATTGGTTCTCTTATTTCGACTTTAATGTCTTTGATCATGCTAATACCCAACGACGCGATTTTTCCTCCTGCAAGCAAGACAAAGCCCATGAGGATAAACCAGAAGAACAGGTTAGGCAACTGGCTTGCTTGGGCGCCTTCAATCAACGATATGTTCATTCCGTTATCTATGGGCAGGGAAATGTCTTGGAGGTTGAAGAGTTTTGGAGGAGGAGCATAACCGTAGTAGACTGTCACCATTTCGACGATTGAGAAAAGCAGAAGAATGATACCTAAGGTCAACAGGATGTAACCGATGATTTTTTCGCTTTTTAGCATTTTCAACATATGGATTCACTAGTATGAACTCTTAAGATATATAGGTAGCGCTCGAGAACTCTGCCAGAATACGCTTGAAAAAAAAATTGGTTCAGAAAGGGTGATCGCTAATGAAAAAAGGAAATAGCTTAAAAAAAATGCCCAGTATTCAGAGCGAAAAGGTGAAAAGCCACAATGATAATACTCAAGACAAGGTGAACTTATGAGTGATCAACCAAATATGGCAACCATACAATTAAACGGCACAAAACAACCGTTTATCATCAACCCGAAAAATTTCAGCACCGGAAGCCGCGGCTTCTATGGACAAGGCAAAATGCAGGTCGGGGATAAAAACTACCAGGTTAACATTCAACTAGTTGAAATCGGTTCGAAACCTAAAGAGAAAGAAGAAAAGAAAAAGTAGTTAATTTCTGATTCTTTATTTTTTGTTTAAGGCAAGATTGACGCATTAATAATTGTCACATTAGTTAAGGGTTTATCATTTCGATTAGTCGATACTTTGGCGATCTTGTCAACGACATCCATTCCAGCAACAACTTTGCCAAAGGCAGGATGTTTGCTATCCAAAAAGTTGTTGTTCACTTGGTTGATAAAGAATTGGCTGCTTCCTGTGTTTGGACCCGCGTTTGCCATTGATATAGTACCTCTATCGTTACGGTTGGTCCTTGTGAATTCGTCCTGAATTTCAGGTATTGATGGGTCTCCGTATCCGGTGCCTGTTGGGTCACCGCCTTGAATCATAAAGCCAGGGATGACGCGGTGAAAGATTGTCCCATTGTAAATTCCCTTTTGGACGAGGTTTTTGAAGTTTCCAGTGGTTATTGACATATCACTACGTAGAGCGATTGTTATGTCGCCCAAAGTAGTTTGGAGTAGAACTTTGGTTTCAGGTTGATTTGTCGTTTTTCCTGACATAATTTAATCTCATATCAAAGTAGAATTATGTCTATTATGCTTATTGCAAAGAGATGCTGAATTGCGCTTTTATATTTTAATAAAAAAGAAAAGTAAAAGCTGATTTTTTGATCTGCTTAAGATATTATTGTGCCTTTATAGTGTACAGGGTTCACAGGGGAACTATTTTCGTGTGTGTATGCGAGTTGATACTTGGAGCATTAGCTATCACGTCAACGTACCTTTGCCCTCTACTACTTTGCCGAAGACTGCGTAGACTGCGTCGAATTTTGTCCCTGCTTGGTAATGGGATTATTTCCGTTGTCATCGACGTTTATGAAGAACTGGCTTGTTGCAGAATTTGGGTTGCTGGTTTTCGCCATGGCTATAGGTGTATGCGATGTTGCGGTTGTTGCTACCTATCTCGTCAGCTATTGAGTTGGAGTAGCTCCGACTGTCCATGCTCCGCCCTGAATCATGAAACCAGCGATGACCCGATGGAAAATTGTTCCATCGTACTTTCCCTGTTGAACGAGGTTTACGAAGTTGGTAGTTGTTATCGGCTTATCGCTTCGCAATTCAAGGGTTATGTTTCCAACGGAAGTCTGGAGCAGAACCTTTGTTGGGTTGACGTAGGACGGGTCGCTTGTAGTTGGCGACGGCGTTTGGGAAGCGCTGGGTGATGGTGTAGGTGTCGGGGTAGGTGTGGTGTTTGGCTGGTTTGCAGATTGCCCAAAAACAATGTATGCTCCGATACCAATGATAACTATAGCTATGATGCCTATTGCCAGAAATAGTATCCTTTTGGATTTGGGTTTGGCTGGTGGTCTACTGTTTTTGTTTGGTGTCATGTCTTGGTAGTCAACAGCTTTTCATATAAAATTTTTCCATAATTGCATGTTAAGAGGGCAATCTGCAGGTTGAGGAGACCTTATTTTCGCTATTAATTAGCTGTTTATTTTGATCTTGGCAATGTCACCGGTATCTGCCCATACCTCAACCATTAAGCTGTTTACGCCGCCGGGGTATACCTTGTCAAGATAGAAAGCGATGGCGTACTGGGGATAGAGTACTAACCCATTTTTGGTGTTGGGATGAAAAACAATTGTCATAGGCTCAGAAAGAACAATGAAGTTGGAGATTGTTTGACCGTTACTTGTCCAACTGTAACCGTCAAGCGCAGCTCTTGCCAACGTAACAGCCTTGTCTGGTGATAAATTGACAGTGGTGCTTCCGACGGAGAAGAGGAACCAGCCGTCAGTTAAAGTTTCCAAGTCGCCGTTGTCAAAAATCAAGCTCAGGCTCTTTGGCGAAAAGTCAACGCTGTTTTGGGTGTACATCAAGAGGATTTGTGCGTTGTCTCCTTGGCTTGTATAGTTTAACTTGATGTTTCCCTCAGTTATCTCGATGCTTTCTGTAGATGGGGTGACTATTGAGAGCAAACTGCTCATGTTCGAAAAGTAGGTTTCGCCCTCATAAGCCGCCAGTCTCTCCAGCAAGCTCTTTGCCGTATCCAAAATGCTGTAGGGTTGCGGCATTGAATAAACTGGAACGCCCTCCAGCAGAATAATCTGATAGCGAGAAAGATGATTGTTTCGGAACCTGAAGACGACATCGAGTTTGCTGTCGCTACTGATAAGTGAATAAGTCATAATTTGCTCCAATGCGCCGCCTAAATCCGACCGCTGCTCAATGGTGTTGCTCAGAAGTGTAGCTTGGTAATGCGACGTGTCGATTTGCGTGACTTGCTGAAGAAAAGTGATTGCGCTGTTAGTTGTGTTGCTCCACGAAAGGAGTTGATCGTATTTTGATTGTAAACTATTGCGTTCGTTTACGGTTTGGCTAAGCAAACTAGTTTCAAGAACTGCAACGCTTGAAAAAATGATTACAGCAATCAACAGAGCTCCCAACACTGTTTTCCACTTCAACGATAACGCAGTGCGTTTTCTGGGTTGAATTGGCGGTGCCTCCTCCACGATTTTCATCGTGCTAACCGAAGCCAATCCAAAAGCCGACAGCTTGTAGGTGCCGCCGTTGTCATCTTTAGTTACTAGTTCCCCCAAGCTTTCAAGATGATAAGTCAGGTTTGAACTGGAAACTCCCAGCAAATCGAGCATTTCCGTGAAACCTAGTGGTTTATCGGCTAGAATCCGAAGTATTTTGCGGCGGATAGGATGCTTTAGCGAACTGAACATGATTGAGTAGATTTCTTCTTTACCATCAGGCAAGCCATCTCAACCGTTCAGTACTATGTATTATGGTTACGATTAAAACTTTGGGACTAATCTACATTTCCTGACTAATTTAGTCAACAAACCTGAACTAAAAAATTTGTCTTTTGTCAAGAAATCAATACAAGAAGCCTTTTATCGACTTAAAATTCATGAAAATTATCAAGGAGCAAGAAAATATGAATCGCTTAAAAAAATCCTCAGGAAAACAGATACTTCTTAAATACGGGTCAATCTTTTCAAGGCAATTCAAGCTGTTCGTTTTGGCGTTTGTTGTTGTCTTGTTCGTATCAATCGCCGCATCGTCAGCGCAAACAGAAACATACCAATTTATTAGCAAATGGGGTAGCAAAGGAACCGACGCTGGACAATTTGACCACCCCTACGACATCATACTTGACAACTCTGAGAACACCCTCTTTGTAAGCGACACTAACAATCATCGAATTCAAACCTTTACAACAGACGGCAAGTTTCTCTCTGCTTGGGGCACTTATGGCAACGGTAATGGACAACTGAATTACAGCATGGGTTTAGCCGCAGATAACTCTGGCAATGTCTATGTTGCTGACACATGCAACAACCGTATACAAGAATTCACAGCAGACGGCAGATTCCTAAACGCTTTTGGCAGCAAAGGCTCAGGCGAAGGACAATTCCTCTGGCCATATGATATAGAAATTGATGCAACAGGCAATATCTATGTCGCTGACGCAGGCAATAGCCGAATACAGAAGTTCACTAACACGGGGGCATTCATCTGCGAATGGGGTAGTCATGGTTCAGGCGAAGGGCAACTGATGTATCCACACGGCATTGACATTGACACTCAAGGAAACGTTTACGTCGGCGACTACAATAATCACCGCATCGTCAAGTTCACTAGCGAGGGCAAGTTCATCACGCAGTGGGGTAGCGGTGGCACTGGCAATGGACAATTAAGCACCACTAAAGGCGTTTTCGTTGATAGCACTGGCAACGTCTACGTCGCGGATTATTGGAACTGTCGAATGCAGAAATTCTCAGGTAATGGTGACTTCATTGGAACTTGGGGTACTAAGGGAACTGGTGATGGTCAATTCAACACACCCAAAGGCGTTGTAGTCGACGAAGAAGGGTACATCTACATAGCTGACACATCAAACAGCCGAATCCAGAAATTCCTAGTAACACCACCGCTATAATCTAGAGTGTAGCCAATCAATAATTCCCTTTTTTAGTCATAAAAAAGAAAAAAGAGGTAAGCAAATGATAGGAAAAGAAAAACTGCGAATAATTGCTCTACCGATTCTTCTACTGTTACTTACAAGCGTAAGCGTCATGTCGACAAGAACTTGGGAACCTGGAGTGTATGGCGGCGACTATTTTGTCTATGAAATGTATGGTATCTACACATCAAACCACTCAAACACAACAATGTCCATCCCAGAGTTCGAAAAGAACAATACCGATTGGACGCGAATTAACATCACGTCCATCTCTGGCTCAGAAGTATACCAAATCTATACTTTGCATTTCAAGAATAATAGCGAATTCAACTTTCAATTTCAGACAGACTTGGACCCTCTAAATCATGGTGTCTTTAGAATGTCTGAAAAAGGTGTTCCGATTTGCGCAGCTAACCTTAGTCCGGGCGATAGGATTCCCACAGCTAACGTAATAATAAACCAGACCATGATTCGATTTTATGCTGATAGCTCAAGAGAAACAAACCATGCCAGTTGGAGTGGATCTGATGAATGGGGTGACGTCTACTTCGATGAGGAAACAGGTATGTTGGTTGAGCTGGAGCGCACGCATAGATTCATCAACACGGTCGCGGGCAGCATTGTTGATAAAACAGATGTAATAAGGCTCATCGATACAAACAGGTGGCAGGTCAAAAGCTAAACGAACTAGGTATCGTTAACTAAAGTGAAGGCAAATTACAAATAAATGTACCTCGCACTATTGTTTGTTTAAGGTCGATGTTATGACTGACGTTGTGTTTGTCTTTGAGGTACACCAGCCACATAGGCTAAGGCGAAACCTGTTCTGGGAAGGCAAAGTCTTTAGGCGTTTATCCAAAGATGAGCTTTTCGATTACTATTTTGATACTGAGGTTGACAGAGAAATCTTCAAACGTGCCGCACGCAAATGCTATTTTCCATCAAACCAGATAATCCTTGACGTAATAGACAGACGAAAGCATGAGCGCAAGCAAGCCAAATTCTCATTTAGCGTTTCAGGCGTTTTCCTTGAACAATGCGAAATGTTCGACAAAGACCTACTGGAGAGCTTCCGTCAACTGGCAGCCTCGGGACGCGTAGAGTTTCTTGACCAAACATATTATCACTCTATCGCCAGCCTCTACCCTGAAAAAGAAGAATTCATCGAGCAAGTTGCCATGCACAAACAAACCATCAAAGACCTCCTTGGCTACACTCCACAAGTCTTCGAAAACACCGAGTTACTCTACAACAACACTATCGCCAAAACCGTGGAGAGCATGGGTTACAAGGGTATCTACACTGAAGGCGTAGAAAAAATTCTGGGCGAAAAATCCCCAAACTACATCTACACACCAAAAGGCACTAAGAAAATCCGGGTGCTTCTGAGGAACTACAAATTAACTGACGACATCGGTTTTAGGTTTTCAGCCCGATGGTGGCCCGAGTGGCCTTTAACTGCCGACAAATATGCGCGGTGGCTTGCTGAAACCAAAGGGGAATGCATCAACATCTTCCCAGACTACGAAACGTTTGGCGAGCATCATTGGCCCGAAACCGGAATCCACAGCTTCCTGCAACATCTTCCTGATGAGATTCTAAAGTTTGAACATTTACAGATGGCTACTCCATCCGAAGTGGTTGACAAGCACGCCTCAGCAGGAGAAATCGATGTTCCAGAAGCCGAAGGAACAGTCTCGTGGGCAGACATCAAACGTGACCAGTCAGGGTGGCTGGGCAATGTTATGCAATGGGCATACTACATCACCCTTCGAAGGTTGGAACCGCTAATTAAAGAATCAGACGATAACGAGTTTCTCAGGTTGTGGCGTGACTTCCAAACAAGCGACCACCTCTACTACATGTTCACTGCAGGAGGCGGCCCAGGAGAAGTGCATTCCTACTTTAGCCCATACGAATCTCCCATGGATGCTTTCGTAGCTGCACAAACATTGCTTAACGATTTTGAAGCGCGATTGCGAATTGCCCTCTTAACAGCAAATGAGCCATTCCTGTTTTATACCGGGGTTGGCAAAGACTGCTACACGGGCAGGATGGCTTGGAGCCTAAAAGGCTTCATTAAGGCATTAAAAGAAGTAAACCCAGAAGCCATAGAGTTCCATGTAGACAACGGCGACTTTGAAAGTTGGGCGCAAAGCTCACTAAAAGACAAGAAGTTAGCATCACAAATCAGAACTATCGATGCCTTAGGAGAAAAAGGCGAGAAACTCAGGAAAGCAATGGTTGACGCCGCAAAAAAAAGGTACATTACACAAAGCAAGGAAGTGCAGGATGCAACACAGCTTTTCTAAAAGCTGTTTCACATGCGTTTATAAGATAAGTCACAGTAATCTTTGATGGCACGGTGAATTAAAAAATGAGAGAAGAGCTTCCGTTTCCAGATAAGGTTCTGCAGACGCTGCACAACTTATGCGCTACCGCAGCCGATTTAGCACGTCGGGGCGAAGAAGTAGCACGACTCTTGCAGAAGGAACCAAGCGAAATCGAAGGCATCCTGGACCAGTACAAGTCTGAAGGTTTTGCTGAAAGCTTCTATGACAACGAAGGCAAGAAACGTTACTATCTTAATGGAAGAGGCATAATTAAGGTCTGCTCACTCTTTACGTAGTGGAAATATGCGTGTCGTCATTTTTTCCTGGGAGTATCCGCCAAGGGTGGTAGGACAACTCTCTGGTTACGTTAGCACTCTAGCAGGTCAACTTGCCAGTAACAAAGTTGACGTTAACGTTGTGACTTTTGATGACTCTGTAACCGGTCAAACCCAAGAAGTCAGCGGCGTAAGAACCTTCAGAGTAACCAATCCAGTTCGTACACACATAGGCGTCTTAACCTGGGTATTGACTTTAAACCAGGAAGTTGAACGGGCGACAACCAACATTTTCTATGAAGCCCACAAACACATTGACCTCATAGACGTTTTCGATTGGCATTTTATTCCAGCAGCTGTTACCCTAAAAAACGCTCTGGATATTCCGTTTGTCTACTCGATTGAAAGCATAGAGGACCAGCGTTCCCCCAACGCGAACGCTTCATATAATATGGCCATAAAAAGCATTGAATGGCTCGGATTCTATGAAGCTTCAAGGATAAGCGTCAAATCTGAATGGATGAAAGATGAGATAGCTAGAATATACGATGTGCCCAAAGAAAAAATAACTGTTATTTCGGCAGATTCTGACTCTTTAGGTAAAGAATTCCAAAAATTGTATCGCAAAGTAGCGGAGGCAAAAAAGAGTGAAACATGACCTAACCGTTATGATGCTCAGTTGGGAGTATCCGCCAAGAGTAATAGGGGGTATATCACCCCACATCTACTTTTTATCCAAACATTTAGCCAAACAAGACGTGAAAGTTTACGTAGTAACCTGTGATTTCCCAGGGGCACCTGCCCATGAAGTAATCGATGATGTGGAAGTCTACCGAGTTGATTCCTACAAAAACCCAGCACCCGACTTTGCTACATGGGTTTACTTAATGAACATGAATATGCAAAAGGAAACCGCCGCTTTAACACGGAAAATAGCTGACAAAATCGATGTTTTCCATGCCCACGATTGGCTTGTCGCAAATGCAGGCATCGGACTTAAGCATGTATTCAGAAAACCTCTACTGGCAACAATGCACTCCACGGAAATGGGTAGACGAGACGGATTACATACTACGACTGAAAGGATGATTCATGAAACTGAAGCTTGGTTAACCTATGAGGCGTGGAAGGTAATCTGCTGTAGCGACTACATGATTTCACACGTAAAATACGTTTTCGGATTGCCAAGCGACAAGTTAGTTATGGTGCCAAATGGAGTTAACATTCACAACTACGACGGCAACCAAGACCTAAAGGAGTTCAGGGGTAAGTTTGCTTTGCCTGAAGAAAAAATAATCCTCTTCGTCGGACGTTTGGTCTACGAGAAAGGTATCCATGTCCTGATTAATGCTGTCCCTAAAATCCTAAGCAGAGTTAACGCTAAATTCATAATTGTTGGTAGCGGTTACATGAAAGAGCAACTGCTAAACATCGTGCGCAGTATGGGTTTGGAGCATAAAGTTTTATTCGAAGGTTTCTTAGATGAGCCGTCGCTTCTTAAACTGCAGAGGTGTGCTGATGTGTCGGTTGTGCCTTCGCTTTTTGAACCCTTTGGCATCGTGGCCTTGGAGGCTATGGCGGCGCAGAGCCCGGTTGTCGCTTCTGACACTGGTGGCTTATCAGAAATTATTGAGCATGACGTTACTGGGGTGAAGGTTTATCCCAACAACCCTGATTCATTAGCTTGGGGTATAACAAAGGTCCTGCTTGACGGATACTATGCTAAACAACTTCGTGACAACGCGTACAAACGTGTGCAAGAAAAGTATGATTGGGAAAAGATCGCTCAGCAGACTAAGCGCATATATGAGGGCGTTTTGGGTGAGTATTCCAAGAGTTTCTGGGCTTAGACAAAAATAAAACTGAAAAGGCTATTTCCCAATCACCCGAACATTTTCAACTTGCAACCAAGGCGAAATCAGCTGCCCCATCTGCCGTTCGTTCCCGCCGACTACGCTGATGTTTTTGAGCAACTCAAATATGTTACCTGCTAACATTACACCCCGCGAACAATGCGAAATTTTCCCATCCTTTATCTTCCAAGCTGGAGTTGCAACCACCGAAAATTCGCCACTGACAGGATTACTGCTATGGGCACCCTGCAGATAATAAACAATTAAGCCATCATCAACTTCGTTTAGCATTTCATCCGAGGTTTTGGTTCCAGGGATTATGTGGAAGTTTGTTGTACCAATACTGGGGGTTGACAGGTACCCTGCCCTTGATGCGTTCCCAGTGCTCTCGACCCCGTCTTTCTTGGCTGAATAATTATCGTAGAGGAAGCTACGCAAAACACCCTTCTCTATTACAGGCGTTTTTTGATGGGGCACCCCTTCACCGTCGAAGACTCCTGTGCGTAATCCGCCAGCAAATAGGCCATCATCAAAGATAGTGAGGTTCTCGGTAGCGACTTTTTCCCCGATTTTCCCATTAAAAGGCGACTGCCCTCTCTGCACACTGTCCGCTTTTATGGCGTTGATTAACGTGAAAGCTAAGAGCTCTTGGAGCGCAAATTGGGTTAAGATGACTTTCCCAGATTTTGTTTCGACAGATTTGGTTTTTAATGCGGAAACCGCCATTTTCGCCGCCTCTCTACCGACCCAAATAGGATCAAGGTTATACTTTCTTGCAGTGTTAAACTCAAAACACATAGGCGTTACCGTTAAGCCATCCTTAGCTAACGCAGCCATACTACATTCAACAATCGTTCCCCGATCAAAGGCTGCTACACCGTTTGAATTAGCAATGGCAATTGAAACGTATCCTGCTCCTACGCCGCCATCGATTGGGAGTACCCGTTTATCCACCTGACCTGCAGCATCCAGCATGTCAACAGCAACGTTAACCAACTCTTCGGAGGTGAGCGCCATGATTTTTTTGTCAAAAGTCTTCGCCGTCTGGGAGTAAGGTCTCTTTTGTGGCAGTCCATTCCAGTCAGGGTCCGATTTGCTTGCTCTCGCTGCGCCAAGCGCCCAAGCAACAACAGTTTCCATAGCCTTCTGGTCATCGATGATGTTTGTGTAAGCAAAACCGATTGCCTTGTTGGCGACTACTCTTAAGCCTAAGCCACGATCAATTATCCGATTTGTTTTGCTGATTTGCCCAAGTTCGATACCGATGTTTGTGGCCTGCCCCTCGTAGGTGTAAGCTTCCGCTGCTTGAGCGTCCATCTTTAAGGCTGACTCTACAGCGCGTTCCGCTATGCTTATCATTGTATTTTTTTCAAGCACTGCCACCAATAACCACCTCGCTGATTTTAATATGTGGACCGCCACCACTGATAAATGCTGTCTGCCCCTTGCCGCATCGCCCAGGGTCCAATAGGAAATCTCTACCGACCGCATCAACCTTATGAAGGGTTTCAAGAGTATTTCCGCTTATTGAGGCGTTGCGGACGGGTGTACCTAATTCACCATTTATTATTTCGTAACCTTCTTGGATTCCAACTTGGAAGGTTCCGTCAAGGTTAGCTTGCCCACCCCTAAAACTCTTAAGATAATAACCTGATTTGACATTTTCGATCAATTCTTCAAATGTTTGGTTTCTTGGTACCATGTACGTACAACGCATACGAATGATTGGCTCCACTCGAAAGTCTTCAGCTCGTGCGTTTCCAGTAGGTTCAGCGTTGAATTTTTGGGCAGTTTCACGGTTATGCATTAGACCCGTCACAACCCCGTCTTTTATGAGCAATGTTTTCTGGGATGGAACACCTTCGTCGTCATACTTGAATGTGCCAAACGCTCCCTCAATTGTGCCATCGTCACAGAAAGTAACTAAGTTAGAGCCGATTTTCTTGCCACAATTACCTGCTAAAACTCCACCTGAAAGCGCCAAATCTGCTTCAGCCAAATGCCCAAAAGCTTCATGCACAAAAACCCCCACCACGTTCGGACCCAGAACAACCGGAAACTTTCCTCCATGGGGGGATTTAGCATTTAACTGCTCGATCGCAAGTTTGGCAACTTTCACGCCTAAAACCTCGGGCGATTGTTTATCGAAAAGTTCGTAGCCTGCTGTGGAACCAATTTCCTCTCGGCTAAATGTGAAGACGCCTTCGCTCTGCGCTGAAGCAGTTATTCTTGCCCAAACAAACAGTTTATTTTGTTCAATGAATGTGCCCTCGTTATTCATAAAAAAGCTATTACCCATCAAATCCATATAATCCACTGAGCAACTCCTAATCCGCTTATCAAAACCTAAAATTGACTTGTTCACTTCAGAGACAGTTTTTATTTTATCCTCCATCATAATGTCGGCTGGGTTCTTCTTTGGTTTGGCAACAACGTGGTCCTCAATTACTTTGGCTGCTGCAAGCTTAATGGGGGTCTTCAATCTCTCGCTTGCCAACCTTGCCATCTTGCAAGCATCCGAAACCGCAGCATTCAAAATAGCACCGTCAAACGAGCCAACCGAAGCAAACCCCCATGCACCATTCACCAGCACACGGATGGCAACACCGTTTTCGATGCCTTGCTTGGTGGCTTCCACACGTTCCTCCTTTAGGATCAACGAGGTTTTAATGATTTCTTGAGCTCTGGTTTCAGCGTATTCTGCTCCAAACTTTTGTGTGGCTACATTGTTGATTTTAGTGAGAAGATCCTTCAAATTAATCTGTCCTTTATATTTTATCTAGATTGTTGAAGAATTAAACAGTTTTGGGTTCACCAGAAGTCACTCATGCTTTTTTGCTTAACAAACGCCTGAACCAGCTTGAGCTTAGCCTTGACTGGCGGTGGCGCATCGATACCTAAAACCAGCTGTCCATAGACACCGTCGTACCCAGGCGTAACATTGGCAGAGCCATTCCTTACCTTAACGATTGCTTGAGCAATTGGTACATCAACAACCTGAACCAACGCATCCAGAGGCGCAGACATCAATACCGAATACTCGTCTCCGAATTTTTCAACAAGCAAATTATATTTTTTCCAAACCGCCTGCGCAGACGGCGTATCAGATCCAAGTACTGTTGCAATGATTTCTGAGAGCGGAAGCAAACGCAAGAACCCTGGGGCGCCCTCACGCTTAAACTCGACGGGTCTATCCGCTAGTTCCTCTACACGTTGCTCAACGCCTTTGGTGAGTTTTCTGCGGCAGACTGGGCATATGTTACTAAATTTTATGGCTTCTTTAGGTGAGAGGGATACTTTGCAGTTGCGGTGCCCTGTCCAGTGATATTTCCCATAGGCTGGGTCGGTTTCTATTGTAAACTTGAAGTGGGAAGAATCGTTGGTGACGATGGCATTTGTGATTTGTTGATAACTGAAGTTTTCTAGCTCAAAGACATTGGCTTCCCTGCCGATGCGCCAGGGCCAAAAACTGTGGCAGTCACTGTTAGAAATAAGTGCGTACCTGTCGAGTTTGCTGAGGCGCCAGTTCATAGCAGGATCAGACGACAAACCAGTTTCCAATGCATGAATGTATTTGGTCATGTCTTGGTAGCACTCTTCAACTGTGTCAAAGCCGCTGAAAGCGCCAAAGATGCTAAACCAGGGTGTCCATACATGTGCTGGAAAAACCATGTTATCACCACAAACCTCCATCACTTGCTCGACCAGTTGGGGTGCTGAAACGTTTAGGATGGGCCGTCCATCTGAGCTTAGACTGCCGAAGCTTTGAAGGCGCTCATTGATTTGTTCGGCGGTTTCAAGCCAAGGAGTAAATATGACATGGTGCACTTTTTTTGATTCGCCTTTAAAATCGAAGATTGTGCAAACTTCAGTCTGCAACATGAATCGAACAGAAGAATCTGCATTAGCTAACTTGAAAAGTCCCGAATCATCTTCAGGCACGAGTGTTTCGCTGATTTCTTTTAGCCATTGAGGATGGGTGAAGTCGCCTGTGCCGACAAGATTTAAGCCCTTGATTTTTGCGTACTTTGCGATTTCGGGTATGCTCATTTGTTCGCTTGTGGCTCGGCTGTAACGCCCATGAATGTGCAGGTCCGCTATGACTCTTATGTCTGGCACCCAAACCTAACGTAGAGATTTACCGTTTTAAGGCTTTGCTGCGTCAACAAAGAACAGTCAGAGGCTATTTTAATGAGGCTTTCCTTGAGCTTATTGTCAAAAAAAGCCGCTACTTCTACAACAACAACCAAAAAAAGCCTTGAAAAACAGTACCTTTAATGTAAATTAGTTAGATACCAAAGTACTTCTAACTGGCGACAAGAAGAAAATACAGCTGTTTACACAAACAATTCCTTCTTCTTTCTAGAGAAAGCTATAGATATCAAGAATCACCAAAAAAAATAATTGAGTAATTGAGGGTCAGGGGCTGTTTTTGGATTCTTGGAACAGC
Organism: Candidatus Bathyarchaeota archaeon; assembly: GCA_963725855.1. Classification (GTDB taxonomy): domain Archaea; phylum Thermoproteota; class Bathyarchaeia; order Bathyarchaeales; family Bathycorpusculaceae; genus Bathycorpusculum. The sequence continues at coordinate 207,723 of CAVSAA010000003.1, forward strand.
TCAGCTATGTATTGATTGACATTTTTTTGTTGTCTCTTTGCTATGCGTTTCAGTGCATCGTTGATGCCGGTGGAGTATTGTATGGCTTTTTTTGGTTTGTCCGCTATCGACTTGGGCACTCCTGCATTCAGGGCTACTCTTCGCAAAATCAGCTTTCTTAAGGTGTCAGGTTTCTGCTCAAATTTGCATTCTAAGGGTAGAGTCAAAGCGTACTCGGCAAGGTCAAAGGCACCGAAAGGCAAACGCAACTCAACATCAAAAAACCCAGTGATCTTCAAATCCCGTTCAAGATTACTCTCGTAGAGCCCAAGCACGTCGCTAAACATGGTTTTCGAAACTTTTTCGCCCTTGCTGCAGTATTCTTTAACGTAGCGTTGGTAGCCTCCAAACAACTCATCCGCGCCTTGCCCAGCCAACATGACGTTAAAACCTGCCTCAGCCGCTTTTTCTGCCACCCAATAAAACGGGACGCCTATACTTGCCTTAATCGGGTCAGGTTCTTCAATGAGCTCGATAACTTTAGGCAAAACCGTTTCTACATCAGAATCCTTAAACAAATCTACCTGCAAAGGCAAGTTCAGTGCCTCCGCAGCTTTGATGGCGTCTTCGGTTTCCACTTGATTCTCCAAACTTACATGAAACAAATTAACTTTAACGCCAGTTTTGTTTGCCAAAAAGGCCACTAAACTGCTATCCAACCCTCCTGAAAACGCGACTGATACTTTCTTTAAGCCGTGCACTCGACGCTGGATTGATTGTTCAAGGAGGGATTGAAGTGTTTTTTCAGCATCATTAATTGTTGTGTGCTTGGGGTCTGTGTAAGTTAGGGTTTTTACGGGTTTAAACTTGAAGCCTTCTTTTTTAACGAACGCAAGGTTCCCTGGCGGAAAAGAGAGGGGTGTTTCTATTCCGAGTTTCCAGAGGACTTTGCGGTTTGTGGCAAAGGCGGCGATGTCTCTGTTTTCGCCGAAATAGAGAGGTTGAACTCCAATTGGGTCTCTTGCTGCCGCAACCCAACCGTCCTTCACCATCAGAAAAGAGTAATCTCCATCAGCTTGTCCTATTAGCGTTTGAAGGGTGGCTTCGCAGTGAACAGGTGATTTTGCAACCTGTTCCATGACAGCTGTTTTTGGTACGGATGAGTATAGTCTACCTTCAAAAAGCCACGCAACTTCATCCAACTGTAGATGTTCATAATCACTGTTTGATTTAGTCTTTGAAGTCACGTACCCTGCAGCGGTTGAAGATTTTAAGCCTTGTTTTTTTATGATTTCAACATTCTTTTCGAAAAGGCTTTTCTTAGGAGTAACTAACCCAAAATGTGAGGGCAAACCAACATCAAACGAATTCAATACATTAAGAACTGTTTCAACAGCGCCATCGCCGTTTTTATCTAAAACTGCAACTGTAACTTTCATTATTTCTCCCTGCCAAAATACTCTTAATACTATGCTAGTGCATGTGGTTAAACATTAATTTTCTTACAAAACAAGAGTCAACAAGTCCACTATTTTTTTGTAAATAATTTTTTTTCACAAAACATTAATCTTTAATCGGCATACCTTAAACTTTGAGGAAAGCTAACTTGCCAATCTTACCTATAGACACAGGTCGATATGGGACGCCTGAAATGCTTAAAATCTTTGACGAAGAAACACGCACACAGAAATTGCTTGACGTTGAAGCGGCTTTGGCTTTAGCTCACGCTGAAGTCGGAAACATCCCAAAGAAAGACGCAGAAAAAATCGCTTCAATGGCATCCACCAAATACGTCAAGGTTGAACGTGTTAAAGCGATTGAGAAGGAGATTAAACATGACATTGCCTCGCTGGTGCGTGCGCTCTCCGAAGTCTGTGGGGAAAGCAGCGCTTACGTGCATTTGGGCGCAACGAGTTACGACATCGTTGATACCGCCAATGCTCTTCAGCTTAAAGATGCTATAGCGGTACTTGAGAAAAAGCTAACAGAGTATAAGGAAATTTTGCAGAAACAAGCCGCCAAACACAAAGACACAGTTATGATTGGACGGACCCATGGGCAACACGCTTTGCCGATTACCTTGGGCTTCAAGTTCGCAGTCTGGGGCTATGAAGTAAACAGGCATCTCGAACGGTTAGAAGACTGTAAAAAACGTGTTTTAAATGGAAAAGTCAGTGGTGCCGTAGGAACACAAGCAAGCTTAGGTGAACATGCTGAACAAATCCAAGAGTTCGTCATGAAGCACTTAGGTTTAACTGCGGCTGAAATTTCAACGCAAATTGTCCAACGCGACCGCTACGCAGAACTGATTTGTATTTACGGTATGATTGCATCTTCGCTTGAAAATTCCGCAACTGAAATCCGTGAGCTTCAGAGACCCGAAATTGGCGAATTATTCGAATCTTTTGAGGCTAAAAGGCAGGTTGGCAGCTCTACTATGCCACACAAACAGAATCCCGAGACATGCGAGCGTGTCTGTGGTTTAGCCCGAATCGTCCGAAGCCTCACCTCTCCTGCTCTTGAGGATATGGTTACTTGGCATGAACGTGATCTAACTCAGTCCTCTGCGGAACGGTTCATTCTCCCAGAATCGTCAATACTGCTCGACTACATCTTGAACCTCATGTGCAATATTGTCACAAACCTGCGCGTAGACAGCGAACGCATGCTACAGAACCTCTCGTTAACGCAAGGACGCGCCATGTCGGAATCCGTAATGATGACAATAGCAAAGAAGGGTGTAAACCGACAAGAAGCACACGAGCTACTAAGACAACTTACAATTAAAAGCGCAGTTGAAAAGAAACCGTTCAAGCAGATTCTCCAAGAAAACAAACTCATCAGCAAAAAACTTACAGAGAGAGAAATTGACCAAGCCTTAAACCCCAAAAACTATTTAGGAACGGCAATTAAGCAAGCGGAAAAATTCGCGAAGGGCTTTTAGAAGTCAAACAAGCCTTTCTGGGCAGCTTCATCTGGTGCTTTACCCAGATTTTCCCATATTTCTTTTTTTACAAAGCCGCCAACTTGCTCTTTGATTTTCTTGGCTAATCTTGGACCCACAGACGCTAGGTTAGTGAGTTCTTCTACTGGCGCGTGTTTGAGGTCTTCAATTGTTTGGTAGCCCGCATTGAAGATTATGCGCCCTCTGACTCGGCCTACACCCTCCAACGCTACTATCGGCAACAGTTCACGTTTTATGCCTTTGGAAACCCGCTCGACCAGCTCGTGGCTAAGTGCTGAGACTTCTTTATTTTTAGTCCCCACTGCCGGCGAAAGCTCATCTATGGCGTGCAATAGCCACTTGGCGGTCTCGATGGTTCGGTATAGGTCTCCCGGTTGCACGTTAAACCGTTCAATTATTTTTTCCTCCGGCAACTCCTCAATCCAATTATTCAATACTATAGCAGTTTTAACTTCGCCTAAAAATTCAGCGTAGCCTATGTGGTCACTCCATTGATCGGGCACATCAACGAATAGTTCTTGTTTGTGGTCTTCGGTTTGCACTATGAGGTTGTCCATTTCTCTCTGGTAGGGGCGCATTATCGGTCCCATGTCTGGTGTGTGAGCAACCAAGTGGAGTAAGCTGAACTCTGTTAATAGCGGGAGTTTCCTCTGCAAAGCATCGCGAATAATTACTCCAGATAAGGGATCGATGTAAAGTTCGCTTATTCGTTTACCAAACTTGGTTGCCAAGATATTGTCGCCTGCAACGTAAATCATCTCTTCATCGTGCAGAAAACGTAGAATCCTGTTGATGACATTTTGGATTGCTTTTACATCGTACTGGTAAGCGTAGAAAGTTTTACTGAAAAAATCGTAAATACCCTGTTCGGTGTGGGCAAAATCCGAGGCAATCGTCGCCAAAACGTGGGCACGGATAACTTTCTCCACCGCTAATCTAGACCAAATCCGCTCGGGTTTAGCCAGCACGTAGCTTTCCATCAGGTAGTCGGCTTCATCTGCGGTTTTAGCAATCAATACAGATTCGCCGAATTTGTCGTATTTTGGTCGCCCTGCGCGTCCTGCCATCTGTTTGTAGTCGAGTACACTTATGGGATAGTTACCTAATCCGGCTTCGAAACGACGGTAGTCTTGGATTATGACTGTTCGGGCGGGCAAGTTAACGCCCCAAGCTAACGTGGGTGTGGCAGTTAAAACTTTGATTTTTCGCTCCTTGAAAGCGTCCTCGATGACTTTGCGATGGGCACCTGACAAGCCTGCATGGTGGTAGGCTGTACCGCATCTAACTAAATCGGCAAGTTCCTCGCTAAGCTGAGTATGCTCGCCAGCATCCAAAATCTTCTTTGCTTCCTTCTCTAAAACGCCCCTTGTCTGCTCCTCCAATGAACGCTTAACCAGTTTGGAACCACTTTTGGGCACCAGCACCTTATCCATGTGGCTGGCAACCGTTTTTGCCGCCGAAACGGCATTCTTGCGAGTCGAAGCAAAAATTAAAGCTTGCCCACTATTCCGCAGCGTGTTTAAAACTAGGTTTACAACTGGCAGATGAGTTTCAGGCTCGATTTTCCTTGCCTCGCCGTCTTTGTATTGGATTTCTTCCTTTAACATAATGCCTTCTTTAAGGTTAATTGGACGCCATTCCGTCACAATGTACTTAGCATTCAGCCAACCAGCGATTTCGTCAACATTGTTTATGGTTGCGCTAAGGGCCAAAATTTGGATATGAGGGTTTACCTGCAGGAGCCTTGCCAGCACAATCTCCAATGTTGGTCCACGTTCTGCTTCATTTAAGAGGTGAATTTCGTCGGCAATAACCAGTGAGACACTATCCATCCATTTGGCGCGATGACGAAGCAACGAATCAGCTTTCTCGTTGGTTGTAACTATTATATCATAGCGTTCCAGCCAGTTATCGGCACTGTCGAAATCCCCAGTGCTCATGCCAACAGAGACTTTTCTGCCATCAACTTTTCGGATTGAAGTGTACTTTTTAAATTCCTCAAACTTTTCGCTTGCCAACGCTCTTAGCGGGGAGAGGTAGATGACTTTGCCGCCCCGTTCAAGCACGTGTTTAAGACCACAGAGTTCCGCAATCAATGTTTTTCCGGAAGCTGTCGGGCTTGCCAAAACGATATTTCTGCCCTCAAGCACTCCTGCCCGAATGGTATCTTCTTGGGGCGGAAACAACTCTGCAATTCCCAAACCACAAAGAACTTCTTTAACTGATTCTGGAACATGTAATTCTGTAATCTTCACTTTAATCTCGCCGTCAACTGATATTTTATCAATATCGAGATGCTAATTAATAGTGTTAGCCATATCGGAAATAGTTTTCAGCTACGTTTTTCTATCTGAACTCAATATTAGCAAATAACGAGTTTATCTGTCCCAAAAAAATTCGGGTAGAATACTGTATGGTTGAAAACGTAAAAGAACTCCTTAAACTGCATGAGGGCATTAAACATGAGGTTTACTTAGACAACGAGAACTCCTGCATTGTTCACCAAGAGGTAGTAGACGCAATGCTGCCATACTTCAACAAAACAGCCTACGGCAACCCAACGCTCACACACAAACCTGGCTGGGAAGCATTCGAAGTCCTAATGAACAGCTTCCAAAAAGTCAGTAAATATATGGGCACAAAAATCCTCGAAGAAATCACTTTCACACCAAGCGAAACAGAAGCCAACAACCTAGCCATCATGGGCTCATGCTTTGCACAAAAAGCCAAAGGTAAAAAAATAGTGATCTCAGAAATTGAACCAATCAATGTGCTCCAAGTTGCAGAAATGATGGGGAAATTCGGTTTTTCAACCACCAAAATCCCCGTGGACCACGAAGGCTTCATCAATCTTGAAAAACTCAAAGAGGCCGTAGACAACGAAACCATCCTTGTCAGCATCTCAGCCGTCAACAATGAAATAGGCACAATCCAACCTATCAAAGAAGCCGTAGACATCGTTAAAGCTAAAAACCCCCAAACCCTCTTCCACACCGACGCTTCTGATGCGTACGGCAGAATCCCATTCAACGTCCAAAACCTAAAAGTTGACGTAGCCACCGTAAGTAGCTACAAGATTCAGGGACCAAGAGGCATAGGTGCCATGTACCTACGAGACGGCGTAAACATGGAGCGAATCTTGGAAGGACAAATCGGAACCCAAAAACTCTGGCCAGGCATAGAAAACACACCGTTAATCGTTGGCTTCACCAAAGCATGTGAGTTAGCTTTTGAAAACTTTGAAGTAAACACTAAAAAAATGCGAACACTCCGCGACAAACTTGTTGACGGCATATTCAATGAACTCGATGACTTACGTTTTAACGGTCCAAAAGGCGACAAACGTAGCCCAGACAACGCCAACATAAGTATACTTCGGGCAGAAGGCGAAGCATTAACAATAGAACTTAGCCTCAATGGCGTTTACGTTTCAAGCGGAAGCGCATGCAGCAGAAGATTGTTGCAGCCCAGCCACGTCCTTATCGCTATCGGGCGCATATTCGAAGAAGCACATGGCAGCATTCTCATGAAAGTCACTCGCAACCACACAGAAGAGGATATAGCTTACGTTCTCAGTGTTTTACCTACAGCTGTTAAGCGTATCAGAGGGATAGTTGGCTCAACAGGAGTGCATTAGTATGTCACGTATACCTTTACCATACAACCCAAAAGTCATGGATTTATTCCGTAACCCTAAAAACTTAGGTAAAATGGAAGACGCAACCGTCGTCGCGGTCGCAGGGAACCCTGCTTGCGGAGACATGATTACCTTCTATCTAAAAATCGACGAAGCAAAACAAGTCATTGAAAAAGCCCAGTTTGAAAGCTATGGTTGTGCCGCAAACATCGCCACATCTAGCATAGTTACCGAAATGGTCAGAGGTCTAACACTAGAAAAGTCATGGAACGACATAACCTGGAAAAAAGTCACCGAGGAAATCGGCGGGTTACCAAGCGTAAAATTTCACTGCGGAGTCCTAGCTGTAGGCGCCCTTAAACGCGCCATCAGACAATACTTCACTCAGAAGGGAATTGAAGCACCCAGCTGGTTGCCAAAAGAAAATACATTCGAAGAGAAGCAGGCGTTGGAGGAAGAGGAACTAGCGAAGACGCTGTCTAAGAGGATGAAACCTGAGGCAGAAAAACAATCATAGATTTACAAGCAATTAGGCAAGACTTCCCCATTTTAAAAAAACAAATCAACGGCAACCCCCTAGTTTACTTTGACAACGCCGCAACCACCCAGAAACCCCGCCAAGTTATCGACGCAGTCACCGATTTTTATGAAAACCACAACGGCAACGTCCATCGTGCAGTTCACACGCTTTCGCTAGAAGCAACTGACTTATACGAGAAATCAAGGGAAGGAATTACTAAATTCATCAATGCCAAAAATTCCAGCGAAGTCATCTTTGTTAGGGGCACAACGGAAGCTATTAACTTGGTTGCCTATTCCTGGGGTTTGAATAACCTTGCAAAAGGCGACGAAGTTCTAGTCTCACTAATGGAACACCACAGCAACATCGTTCCATGGGAAATCACCTCCAAACTGAAAGGTTTCACACTAAAATATGCCCAAGTCAACTCTGACGGCACACTTGACTATGACGATTTTGAAAGCAAACTCTGCGGCAAAACAAAAATTGCCTGCCTAAGCCACGTGTCAAACGTTACAGGCGTAATCAATGATGTAAAGCGCATAACAAAAGTGGCCCATGATAATGGCGCTTTGATGCTAATAGACGGCGCCCAATCCGTGCCCCACCTGCCAGTAGACGTTCAGGATTTAGATATGGATTTTCTGGCGTTCTCTGGGCATAAAATGCTCGGACCCACAGGCATCGGAGTGTTCTATGGCAAAAAGGAAGTACTCGAAAAAATGAGCCCATTCCAGGGTGGAGGGGAAATGATAAAGGAAGTCGAGTTCAGTCAAAGTAAGGGGCGATGCCGTGTTTCTTGGAATGAGTTGCCCTGGAAGTTCGAGGCGGGAACTCCCAACATTGCAGGCGCAGTAGGCTTAGGTGCCGCGGTTAAGTATCTTAAAGGCTTAGGAATGGATAATGTGCTTAACCACGAGAAAGAGCTGACTCATTATGCTGTTGAACATATGAAGGAAAACAGCAAAGTAACCATACACGGGCCAAGCGACCTCACAAAGAAACTGGGAATAATACCATTCAGCGTCAAAGGCTTATCTTCCCACGATGTAGCTTTATTCTTTGATAATTACGGGGTAATGATGCGCAGCGGCTACCACTGTGCTCAACCCCTGCATCAAGTCTTCAAACTGGAATCTTCGGCGCGAGCAAGTTTCTACGTCTACAATAATAAAGAGGAAGTCAACCGTTTTATGGAAATCCTAAGGGAGCTCGATCAACTCTAATGACAACCATCGACGATTACGTGGCACGAGTCGAAGGAACATGCGGGGCAGAAAAAGATGTCATTGTGATCTTCAAGTACGAGAAAAAGGATGAAGCAATAGCCAACATCCTAAGAAAAGCCACACTCAATAACAAGATTGCAGGCATAATTTTTGAGCTAAGTTTTCAAGACAGGTCTTTTCGACTCTACTCAAGCGGCAAAGCCATTTTCCGCAGCATCAAAAACCGGGAAGAACTAAACAAACTTCTAGCTGACCTGTTGCTTTAGCCTTTTAATTTAAATCTGAATCGACTTTTAGCCTCAGGTCATTTGTGTCGTGCAAGTTTCAAATACATCTTTTTCCTGCTTACCCAATTAAACGCTGGAATAAGCGGGTCCTTAATCGACTGCGGCAGGGCATCTTTGAGTTCCTCATGCAAACCCATATGAATAGCCAATTGACCTTTGTGAGTAATGGGTATGTAGTAGCGGATAATGGGGTACTTGGCAAAGCCATTATTCTCTTTGAACTTGTCAAGTGAGGGATGATTTCCAATTCTTCCGTACATGAGCCATCGGTGGCTTTTAGAAGCGCTGATTTCAACCGCTTTTGCGAGCATTGCGTTGTTTACGGATTTATCTAAATGTTTCTGCATCGTAAGTATATTGGAAATTATAGCTATTTCGTCACCGTAGAGTATTTGGATAAACCCGATGAGTTCATTGGTCAGATACGCACCGATAAAAGTGGATTTTTTGGCTGCATACATATTACCCGCAACTGTCTCAAGGGGCTCACCATAATGTGGAAATGCACGTTCTTGACGAATCGGCGTTTCATTGTAAATTTTCCATATCCCCTCAGCCAACTTATCGCTAGGCAGGGCAACGGTGACTTTTACGCCGCTCTTCTCAGCTTTACGCACCATGTTGCGTGTTTTCTTCCCAATTGCATTCCACCAGCTTTCATAATCCTTTATTTCCAGCAAAGCGATGTTATCGTCGGTTCTTGTCCAAGTTTCTGGTGGATTAGAGATGGGGCAACACCATTTTCGTTCAACGAAAGTAAAAATGTCCACGCTTCTTTCGTCAAGCTTACGAATCAGGTTATCGGTTGGATCAACATTTTTTTCGTATTCTCTGAAGTTGCGAGCAATTTTAATAGACAACTTCTTACGTACACTTATCGTGTCAAATTCGTGGTCTACCTCTAGGATGCTCCTTAACACGTCGTAATATGGTCCTCTATGATTTTTTTCGCCTTTTTTAAAAAGCCACTCCGGATGAACAGATAAAACTTGGTTTTGACTTATCCGTTCCTCAGCTATTTTTTTGGTTTCCTCTAAATCGTGATAATAACGTACAGAATCTAAACTTTCAGTGGGAAAATCATGGAAGGATTTTAATGGAAAATCACTCGGAACCTGAGCTTGCCGTTGCCCAATCTTGCGCCGCCACAATAACTGAGCAAACAACCTTGAGGTTCCATGAATAGTATAAAATTTTACTGCTCGTTTAGTCTCGTTTTCCAAAATTTTCCATTCTTTGTAGGGATTTTTTGCAACATGCAATGCTACTTCATGCTTGTCTGGATTCAGCAAATCAAGCAGTTTTTTATCTGGAATAGTGTATGGCGTAAAGAACCAGTAAACCATGACTTGTTTTTTGGATTCATTAATCATTCTAGCAATAATGTGAGCGTGTCTAAGGTAATCGTTACGCCTCTCTTTTTTGATTCCTAAGGCTAAGTACAGGAAACTTTTAGCCCTAGAAGGATAAGGATAATCGACATCTACTCTTAGCTTCATCATTGTTTATTCAGTTGCCAACCTTAGTGTTATTTCAGTTATAAAACATCTGCCATAGAAAGACATTTTGAATAACAACGAGAAAATCAAGTGCAAAAAAAACAATACAACAGAAGCAGTCAGTAGATTTGGAAAAAATCATGTTGGAGGAAAGATAGAATTTTGTGTTGTTTTCACATTTTTGTCCTTAAAGACAACAATTAAGACAGCTATAGCTACCACAGTGACGGCGAGAACCGCGATAAGCACAATGTTTTCGACAAGTCCCAAGTCAATTGCAGATGAATCTAAACTTATTGTCACTATATGGCTGCTGTGGTGGTAGGTGAAGTAGAGAAGGCAGCAGTCGCCTTGAGACTGGGCAGTGTACTGTATTTGGCTGCTGTCCAAGCATACTTTGAAGTCAACAGTGTCATTTACAAGCGTTTTAGGAATGTATATACTAACATAACCCGTTGTTCCAGAGTAACCGGTGATGTTAAAGCTCAATTCTTTGCTTGCCGAATCAAAGGATAGTGCTGTGATGGTTGAGTTTGAGTTAACAGAGAAAGCGTTTCGTTCATCGCAGGGAGCTATAACGAAATTAATGATACCGCTTGTGCCCAGATAATTCTCGTCACCTCTATAGACTGCTTTTAACATGTAGTCTCCTGAAGCGGATGGGAACCATGAAGCGGAGTAGATGCCAGCTGCACCTGTATGTATGAAGGTGAGGTCCTGCCAGTATTCTCCACCGGTAACGCTGTATGATAGAAGGATAGGGGCATCTGCAATGCCGGCTCCGTTAAAGGTTAGAGCGCCGTTGATTTTAACGTGGTAACTTGATTGGGAGACAGAAGTCACGCAGGAAGCGGTAAGAGATGGTGGATGTAGATCTTTGGCGGTAATTGAGAAGTCGTCGATTATGTGCCATTGGCTTCCAACTTGTCCATTAGCTCCGCTGAATCCGAACCCGTCGAAAGTTCTGTTAAGTGCCCCACTCCACTGAAGAACTACTGCTTGGTCAATAGTAACTGTAACAGATGACCCTTGAACCTCCACACACGCAGTATGCCAATTGTTGTCGGTAGCCCTTGGATCATTAACACTAGCTAAGTGGTTACCAACATAATCCTGTATTAACGCGATGTGGGAAGAGGATGGATCTCCTGATGCAAGTGGTTGGGCTCCAACAAATTGTTGGAAGTCTGAAGCTATGTTTTGCCAGCCATCAAACTCAATTCCATATCCAGGGACAACTTCATTAATATATGGTGTGAACCCTAAACTGCCTCCTAAACCCACCGTGGAATACTCTTGTTTATAGAAGAAAATTGTAAAACCGTCCCCTTGGTATCCTCCGCTACCCGCTTTGTAGCGGAAACTAACGGTGAAAGCGCCTTGTATTGGAGTATTAAAGAAGGCGACTCCTCCTTGGTCGTTAGAAGAAGTAGTTAGGATTAAGGTCCGGTTTGCTGTGTCTCTGTATGTGCTCCCCAAATACTCCCATGCTCCTGTGTCTGAACTAAAATCGTCGGAAAATGACGCAGAGGATTGCTGGGCCTTTACAGGTTGAGGAATTGGACCAAAAGCCACTAAAACGGGCAACAGTAAAACACTAATTAGCACAACAGTAAGTGGGTTTTTACTCATATCTTCGCCAGCTATAGTTTAACTGGCAAAATTATAAATTAAAAGACTTGTGGTAAAGGTTTCTTGACTAAGTCTCGTCAAAGATTATTGACTACTAATCAGCTTCTCAACCTGGGCCCAAATGTTTTTTTGGAAAGTTTCTGGATTAAGGTCTATAATTCTACTCCAAAGTTCCCCTCGCTTACTTTCCCAGTCGTGGGTTGATTCCATATACTTGACTATTTTTTCTTTTAAGTCATTGTATGTTTCCCAGCGGAACTCTTCAGGGATAAATTCCTTCATTCCCCCACTGTTATGAACCAACGTGACACAGCCGCTTGCCAGCCCCTCTACCGGCGCTATCCCGAAATGTTCCCCAGCCATTAAGTGCGTGTAAATTCGGGAGTCCTGAAGAGTTTTGACGAGGTCAAGCTGGGACAAGTTAGCCTTCAGTGTGTAGTTTTGCGGCAGCGTTTGTGAGAAGTTACTGAACCATTCCCTGTCTGAATCTGTAACTCCGCCGATACTTACGAACTCATAGGAGGGCAAGTCAACCGCAAGCTTCTTGATTAGTCCATGCTGTTTGCTGGGGATAAATCTGGCTATATAGGTTACTCGTTTTCGTCTTTGTGAAAGAGGCTTATCGCACCAAAAACTATCCAAGTTCACAGGTGGATAGACCACATTGGGCTCCTTTCCCCCGTGACTTTTCCAGTAGCAGTTAATTTTCTCTTTGGTATAGTTGCTATTGCAGAAAACCAAGTCAAGTTTACCTATACCTTGTTCAACCCACCTCTTGAAGAGCCAAAGGTATATCTTCTTTTTTATGCTGGAATGGTAGTAGTCGAAGTGTGTTTCTGGAAAATGGACGTAACCAATGTTTTTCTTGGCTTTGTTGAGGTAAACTGGCTCAAACGGAGAAGAGGACTGCGTAGAAAACAAGTAGTCATATTCTAAACTGCTACGGTACCCCTTCAACAACTTCACAAAGGCACGGTGCCGCTTGTAAATAGTAAAAGGCGGTTTAACCTCAACTCTTTTTTCTAACGAGTGAACAGTGACTTCCTTTGGAAACTCTTCTCCTGTAACATCCCTGTAATGGCCAGCATCGAAATGCAAAGTCAACAGTTCCACATGTTGTCCGTGTGCAAGCAAAGTCTTGATTACGTTATGGCAGACCCTCTCGCCTCCCCCGTAAATGTCCAAGTATGGTTGAACTATAAGGAACCGCGTCAAGTTACTTCCACAGTATTTCTTTCTTGACTATTGTTGCTTCTTTAATTAATCTACATTTCCTAATTAAAAAGGAGACAGCGAGAGTTTTATGAGGTACTCAAGTATAGATAGAGATAACACGGATTGGGCGAACCAAAGTCATGAACCAAAAGTCACCCTCAGCAGGAGAGAAGAGGAAACAAGCGAATGCTCAAGAAATCATTGAATATGCACCAACCGTTTCAATTATCGTTTTAAGTTGGAACAGTAAAGTTCTCCTGCAAACATGTTTAACCTCGATTCAGCAAAAAACAGATTATACCAACTACAAAGTTATCGTTGTAGATAACGGAAGTGCAGACGACTCTGTCAGTTGGGTGAAAAAGAAGTTTCCCCAGGTTGATACAACGGCACTAGACAGAAACTACGGCTTCTCCATTGGCAACAACGAAGGTATCGCTTACGCCATCAAAAAATTCAACCCAAAATACGTTCTACTGCTAAACAACGACATTGAAATAATCCAGAGGGATTGGTTAACAAAACTGGTTAACGCCGCAGAATCCGAAAACGCAATCGGCATCGTCGGATGCACCCTAATTTATGCAGACGGAAGAATACAATACATAGGCACAAAAATAGATGCCAAAGGATTATCATGGCTAAAACCGGAAAATTACCCTAACCTTCCTGAAATTTACCCCGTTGATTGCGTTTTAGGCGCATGCTTCCTGATGAAGAGGAGTGTTATCGATAAGATAGGGGGTTTAGACGTTGGTTTTTCACCGTTTGGACATGAAGAATCCGACTTCTGCATACGCGCCCGAAAAGCCGGATACAAAATTTACATAGTTTCCACCGTGAAGGCTATTCACCAAAACAGAGCATCCATGAAAACAGTTAACCGTGAATACCTTCGTAAAATTGCACGAAGAAACTCGATACGATTCATGCTTCTAAACTTCCCCGTATTTTGGATTGCAAAACGTTTACCGTACGAAGCCATTATCCGCCCGTTCATAGTACGAAAGACTACAGTTAAAAGCAGAATTCCAATCAAGCTCAGAGATAACAAAGACATGCTTATCGAAGTAAAAACCAACCTAAATGGCTGGATATACAATCTTAAAGATCTTCGCGAGATCCTTGCCAAACGCCAAAACAGAGTTATGAAGCTTCCTTTGGTCAGTACAGAACGTTAATTAAGTTAAATCTTCGCTTTCTAATAATTACTCAGTTATGGGAGATTAAAGATTGAAAGTGGATTTGGTAATGTGGACTTTCAATGGTGCAAAAACATTACCGCTTGTCCTCAACCGAATCAACAAAGTCGTTCCTGAGGATTTTGTTAATCAGAAACTGATTGTAGACGATAACAGCAAAGACAACACTGTTGCAATCGCAGCAAAGTATGGTTGGGCGATTATAAAAAATGAAGGCAAAGGGATAAGCGACGGCGCTAACACTGCGCTTAGACATGTGCAAACTGATTATTTCTGCAGTTTCGAACAAGACGTGTATTTAGCAAGCGACTGGTGGCAAAAAGTTTTTGCTTTAATCTTGAACAAGGAAGGCATCGCTGCGGTTTGTGGATTGCGTTTGCTGCCTAAAAGCAATTTTTGCTATAGCATTGAAGCCTATGATTTGACCAGAAAGGACGTTGACTTTTACGGTGGATATGGAAAAACTTTGGACAACACAATTTGGAGCACCAAAGCCTTGAAAGCTGTAGGGGGCTTCCCGAAAGCCAACTTCGCAGGAGTTGATACTATTGTTCTTCGTTTGCTTGAGTCAAAGGGGTATAGATGGGAAGTAAATTATAGCGTCAGAAGCTTGCACTTACATTATGGCGGTGTTTTGAACGAGTTTAAGCATTACTACTTTTACGGCTCAAGCTTACCTCAAATTTACGCCCGCCTAAAAAGCTTTGATTTATATGAAAACGAAGACTTGACAAATCTCTTCTTAAAATTTATTAAATCCCCAATCTCCAGTTTCAAAATGGCTTTAAGAATGCACGATTCAAGATTAATACTGAGTTATCCCATCATCCGATTTTGCTTGCTTTTAGGATATATTCATGGAACAAGCTCTGAAAATACTAGATAGAGCGAAAGAACAATCTTTCTTCTTCTAGGACGATTTATAGTTTACTCAGTAATTCAAACATTTGATCTCTTACATAGTAATGGGTAGCTTTCGGATTGGAAATGAACTCCTGAATAATGGCAGGATGATCCGACCTATTAACAAGGGCATAAGCCTCAGGATACAATAGGCTCTCTTTGAACCCTGTTTGTTTCAAAACTTTAGAACCAAGCCTCCAAAAAGTATCAGGATTATTAATATGCGGCTGTAGTAAATCAAATGATTTGCCTAAGTTGGGTAACTGGAATAGCTTAATGTGTCTTTCATATTTGTCAAAAAAGTTTTTGGGAAAAAGAGACCAATACCTGAATATGGGCTTTGGAAGATAAATTGCTCTTGAAAGCATCCCCATGCAGGGGTTGGCATAAATATACCTTACGCCATTGCTAATATGTGAAAATAACCTTCCCGGGTTAGGAAGACTCCGCAACTTTTTAGATCTGATGAAGGCGTTGCTTGTCCCCAGCGTCCAAGCATCCTCCATAGCCAAAATTCGGGGAAGATTCTTTGAAAATCTAAGCCTAAACTCCTCGGTAAGCTTGTAGTTGTTCAGTAACTGTATATATGGAAAACTGAAAGTTTCAATAGTGGGAAGCATGTCTGGTAGAGCTTTTATGAAGGGTGCACTTTGCTCATGAATTATTTCGTTTGCTTGGACTGAAAAAATGTATTTGAAGCGGCATTTGCTCCGCACCTCGTTTGTAACATCAGCCAATACGGTTAGGTCTTTTTTATCTGGCCACTTGCACCTGTAAACTTTAACTTTAGAATTTAAGCTTGAGATTCTTTTTACAATATCATAAGTACCGTCAGTAGAATACCCATCCGAAATTAAAAATTCATCACAGATGGATAGTGCTGAAGCAATAGCTTCTACAAATGGGTAACCTTGCCCAAGGACATCTTTGACGATCATAAAGCCTGAAATCATAATTAGTAACAAAAGTAGCTGAATAATATTTAAAATTAACTCCACTAAAGTTTCCGAGTATTCAGATAATTCTATGAGCTAAATCAAAGATTTAATTTAAGCAGCCAGTAGCAAATTAAGAGTTTTCGGACAACTATAAACGCGCTTGTCACAATCACTAAAAGTAGCGCGTAATTAATAAGTCTCGGAGTTAGTTTCGTTTCAAACATGGGAACCACCGCATGACAGATGAGGGTCTCTTAGAGTTTAACATGCTTGACATCGGATCAGAAAATAATCCAAGAGGAAACGTAAATATTGACTTGTGCCGAGATTGCAAGTCTCCAAAGGAAATAGACAACTTTATCATGGCTGACGCTATGCATCTGCCGTTCAGGGATGAAGTGTTTAACGTAGTTTTTTCTGCTTATACCATCGAACAAGTCAAAAAGCCTTTTCTTATGCTGAAAGAGATGTGCCGGGTAGCCAAGAGAAAAGTTATTGTTCGGTACCCACACAGATGGAGCGGCAAGGCCAAAGCACCATTTCACATCAACTATTTTGATGAACGTTGGTTCCAGAAAGCCGCGGCATTCCTCGGTTTTGAAAGCATCCAGTTTTCAAATAGCATTGATTATCCCATCAGCGGAAGGATCGGGAAATTTTTCCCGAAAAACCTTCAGAACACGCATCTTTGGCGTAGATTACTACATTTTGAGAGATTTCTTCAAAGATTTTTTAAGATCCCACTTGAAGGTGAAGCGTGGATAAAGAAAATGGAGAAGAACTTAGACTCTGCAGAGATAAAGTTTGTTGTTGTCTACAACAGCCCAGAGATTTTCAAGAGGTGCTTTGCTTCAAGTACTCATGTTTCTTCTCAAAAGATATTCGATCACTTAAATGTGGATAATGAGCCGCTCCCAAAATTTTACAACGAGATCGTTCAAAAATACCTGGGCGAAGAAACGTGGTTTATTTTTTGCCACCAAGATTTTATCTTACGAGAGGACCTAACGATGCGATTAAAGCTGAAAGATTCAGAATCAATATACGGTCCTATAGGAGTACAACTGGCAAGTTCAAAATTTTTAGGACAAATAATTCAAACGACTAACGAGCCCATTGGTATTCCATTGGATAAGGATGCTTTTGTCCAAACATTAGATGGACAATGTCTGATTGCTCACGCATCAGCTTTCAGACAGGGCCTGAGGTTCGATGAAAGATTCCGATTTCACTTTTATGATGCAGATTTTTGCATGCAAGCTTACATTATGGGTTTCGATGTTCTAGCCATGCAAATAAGTTGTCAGCATAAGAGTAGAACCCTAAGCGGAGAGGTTGATTCAACTGATTACCTGACCTCTTTGGCTGATTTCAAAGAAAAGTGGAACCGCTTTTTGCCAATAAAGACTTCAACAACAATTGTTTATAAATAAACGTAAAAAATTGTAATTTTGAGCTGAAATTAAACGAACTTGGTTGATGACCTATGAAAGATATCTTAACCTGAGCATAGCCAAACAACGAAGACAGACGCCCTATGTAACATCTCAATCATGCCTAAACTCTCCATGTTGGGGTGATCAACAACACAAGGTCTACCAGAAAGCTCGAACGCAAATGCAAAAATATATACGCAACCATAGAAAGTTCGTTAGTGTAAGGATGTTTCGTTGAAAGAACAAAACATAGCATCTATTGAGAGGAAACTCAAAGTTGTTTTTGCTGACCCGCCCTTTGGTCATTGAATCTAAAGGCGAAGCAGTGACGGAGTCACCGAACCTCGGCATCCTCTACATCATCGGCTATGTAAGACAGCGCTTGCCAGAAGTGGAATTTACCATTATCTTGAACCGTTCCTCTCCATGCAGGAACACATCCAAAAAGTACAAGGAAATCAAACCTGACGTTTACGCAATATCATTTACAACTCCCCGAAGAGACCTCTCTTTTGAAACCATAACTAAAGTCGAAGGATTAGGTCTAGATATGCTTATGGTCTGCAGGAGGTGCCCATCCAACGATCGACCCCCAAGACGTCCTCAAAAACACTCCAATCGACGTCTGTATCGTCGGAGAAGGCGAAGAAACAACAACTGAGTTAATCAAAAGAGTCCAAGCCGAAACAACCAATAACAGACGTCGTTGGAACGGTCAACGCAGAAAGAACAATGGCATAAGACCCCTGCTCAAAAGACATCGATTTCTTCCCAGCATGGGATATGATTGACTTCGAAAACTACGACGTCGCCGTAAGCAGGAAGAAATGGATGGCGTACATGCTGCCAATCCGTGGTTGCCCCAACTACTGCACTTACTGCTCTAACCCAGTCTGGAAACTCGAGAAGCCATGGATAAGGCAGCGTTCACCCAAAAACGTCGCAGAAGAAATCAATTATCTCTACGGCAGAGGTATCAGGGAAATTTATTTGCGTTCAGACACCTTCAATGTTGACATTATATGGTGTCTAGAAGTCTGTAACGAAATAGAAAAGCTTCACCTCAAAGATATGACGTTCCAATGCAACCTGCGAGCGGACAAATTAAACGATGAATTGACTCAAAGACTCCATGATATCCATGTTTGGCTTGTTCACATTGGGTTAGAATCCGCCAACGACCGCGTACTAAAAGGAATCGGCAAGAACGCAACACAAGCCGACAATATACGAACACTTGAACTGCTAAAGAAGCATCACATCAAAGTCTACGGGTTCTTTATGCTCTACAACGCGTGGGAGACAAAGGGTAAACTCGAATATGAGAAT
Source organism: Candidatus Bathyarchaeota archaeon (assembly GCA_963725855.1). Taxonomy (GTDB): domain Archaea; phylum Thermoproteota; class Bathyarchaeia; order Bathyarchaeales; family Bathycorpusculaceae; genus Bathycorpusculum. The sequence goes on from CAVSAA010000003.1 coordinate 226,494, forward strand.
CCTGAGGAAGTCAATAATACGTTGGAGTTTGTAAGGACATGCTTACGGGATAACCTAATAGAGTACATTTCATGGTCCATAACCAACCCAATCATCGGCTCAAAACTCCACGACATAGCTAAAAAGTTCGATATCGCCAGTTACAACATTAAAATCGGTAATTGTATGCGTCTCCCAGGAATCAGTGAGCAGCAAATGGTGGAGCATGTAAAGCAGGGTATGATTCTGCAACTATTAAACGGCATCCAGAAAGGCATGATCACTAAGAAAAGCTACAAGCGTGCTGCGCAAAAAGCAGTTAAAATCTTAAACATGTAACCTTTTTCTCTGCCCAAATTTTGGGTTTTGTATGTTGCGGTAAACTATTTAACCTAAGCTTGAACATTATGCCTCTATGCCATCCTGCTCCGACAAGCGATATGAAAGTTGATTTTGTGGTGCCCTCAAGAGACGAGGCTAACCCAACATTAATGCACCAACTCAAGCACATGCCATGCGCAGGTCAAATCATCAATATCCATGAGAAACCGCTCAGTATTGCACGCAAACATGGAGTTCTTCAGGCAAACACTGAGTGGGTAGCGATGGTTGATGACGACATGCTTCTACCCGACAATTGGCTCCAATTAGTCACTAAAGCAATCACGCCCAAAGTTGGCGCCATAGGTACAGTTGCAGTTCACAAGAACAAGCATGTTGCCGCATACGAGCGTGTCGTCGGTACAGTATACAATCTTAGCAAATTAGACACGAACCCGCATATTAATAACATCATCATCCGCCGCACACTTATGGAAAACTATAGCCCCCCAAAGCTATTTTTCGGAGAGGACCAATACTTCAAACGTTATGTCCAGAAAACAGGCTACATCTGGAGAGTTCTGCCATTTCTTGGCGCGACACATTTAGGAACATCAAAAAATTACGTCACCATCGGAATATCTTACAGAAGGTACGGGCATTTTGGACTCTATAAGCTGGCACGCAGAATGGCTGCAAGGTTCATTTTTACGCCGTTTGCAGCATTAAGCAATTTGAGCACAAGGACATTTTGGTATCTTACCAAGTTAAACATTGAATTTTTGGCAGGCTTTGCAAAAGAAATTGTTATAGAAAAACTCTAACAAGCAAACCTTAGTTCTTCCCACAGATTAAGCCAATAAATTACAATAACGTATTCTATACTCTTGTCTTTTGTGTTTTTATAGTAGATTAAAAGGTTGAAGTCTTCAGGCACTTTATCCTCATCCTCAATTAAAAACAAAAAACTCCAGAAGTGAAAGCCTCTGAAACTTCAACATTGCCCACACCTACAACCAATGCAGATCAACATACTTGCGAAGGAAAGATACCTCACACCACAACCAAATAGCAACCCTAAACCAAACTGAACACCAAGAACAACTAAAACTAAACCCTGAGAAGAAGTGCTATGGAAAAAAACCACAACCACGCAAAGAGACACACCGATGGAGCCGTAACTAAACTTTAAACGCCAAAACCATACCAGCTCTGAGTCTTCAAAAAAATTCTGATAAACTGTTAGATAAACAACAGGGTCAGCTTTGGCAGAGGAGATTTATGTAAATCCTTATGTAGTTTTCTCGTCTAAAACCAGGTTTTTTGGTCCTGCCAGCTGCTTCTCTAATGCAATTGCCCTTGCTGCAACTTTGTCAGCTTCAGCTTTAACGACTGGATCTTTGATTTCTTCTTTACGTTTTTCATTGGATTTCAAAATCAATTTTAGCAACTCCGAGTCGTAACTTTTCAGCAAAAGCTCCGTGTTAGGGATAAGACAGTGACCGCCGATAACGCCTGGAAACATAACTGGCCTGTCAAACCTCTCTTTGTGCGTGTCCTCAATGAAGTCGACAGCTTCATCAAAGTCTGCATCGAAAGCGCGGGAGATACGGTGCATTTCTTGGAAACACGCAATCATCCAAGCGCGGTAAGTTGTTTCAAAGAGTTTAGCGAGTTCAGTTTCGCGGCAGCTTTTAAGGACCTTAACTTTTAATCCCATATTTTTAAAATGGGCCTTAGCTGCTTTGGAAGCTGCCGCGTCTGCGCCGCCGACGTATTTGGTCCAGCGTTTCATTTCCCAAATCATATGTTCGGCGTTTATGTGGACACCTCGTGCAGGCGAATGGACAACAAGGTTCATGCAAGCTACCGCAACTTTGAGTGTGGTTCCTGGTGGAACGGTGCTGTTGATAATTGTGAGTATGGGTTTATACTGGTGGACGTAGCTTTTGATTGTCTCAACGAATTTTTCTTGGCTGCCACATGGAAGGCAAACTTGCAATGTGTCAACTTTTGCTGGAACCTTATCCTTGCTCTGATTGAGCAGCTTCATTTTTTGTACATCTAAATCTAAACCATAAACCGAGAACTTCTCTTTAGCCGCGCCATACAACGCGAAGAGGGTGTGGCCTATCTCGCCTAAACCTACAATCAAAACGATTTCTTTAACCAAACGCATGCCACCATTCATTGAAGAGTTCAAGTTAATGTTAAACTATTTAAAGTTGGAGCTCGAAAGGACAAGCATGCAGAATCCAAAGAAAGGCACCGGCATCATAACAGGCGCCAACGTGGAGATTGGCAAAGAAGTGTCCATCTGGAACTACGTTGTGATAGGAGACGGAACTAAAATCGGCGATGGTACCGTGATTGGTAGCTTCGTTGATATCGGCAAGAACGTGGTTTTAGGTAAAAACTGCAACATTCAAGCACACGTAACCATCTCCAACGGTTGCGTGTTAGGCGACAACGTTTTCATCGCCCCAAACACCAGCCTCCTTAACGACAAATACCCGAAAAGTAACTTCTTGAACCCTCCAATCATCAAGGATGGCGCTGCAATCGGCGGAGGAGTCACCATATTACCTAATGTAACGGTTGGAGAAAAATCAGTGGTTGGTGGAGGAAGCGTGGTGGCTAAAGATGTACCGTCTAAAACGGTTGTGGCTGGAACCCCCGCTAAAAAGATAATGTCTCTAGAGGCATACGAAACCAAACGGAACGCTTTCATAAAAGCCCAGAGCAAGGTGCAACAATGAAAATATGGTATGATGCATGCACGGGCAAGCACACCCGATACGGCGCCGCGATTGGGAAACGACTTAGAAAATCTGGGCACGAGTTTTTTTTCACGACGAGGGAACACCCAGACACTGTAGGACTCGCAAAAATTCTCGGAGAAAAACCTATTGTTGTGGGCAAATACAACCCGTCAACACTTTCCTCAAGGCTTGAAGAGAGTGCCGAACGAATAATACAATTCTCAAAACTCTTAAAAAATAACCGACCAGACATCGCTGTCGCGCACCAATCCGTTGAACTCTGCCGCACAGCCTTCGGCTTAGGAATCCCAATAATCTTGACAGCTGACACTCCCTACGCCTTGGCTACTAACAGATTAACAATACCCTTTGCTCATACTGTTGTCGTTTCGGAGGCGTTGCCCAAGAGTTTCATAAGAACTTACTGCACCAAAAACGTGGTCTTCTTCAAAGGAGTGGATGAAGCGGCTTGGATAAAAGATTTTGTGCCTACCAAAATTGCAGGGTTAAAAAAGCCCTTGATAGTTGTTAGGCAAATAGAAATAAAAGCGGCTTATGCAGGTGGAAAGCAAGACACCGCAAAGACTTTGGCAGGTAAACTTGCGTCACTGGGATACGTGCATTTAATCAATCGGTACAATGAAGAGGGCAATGCCTTTGGGGTGAAATCAGGCTTTGAGGATTCGGCGAGTTTGGTTGCGAACGCTGATTTAGTGGTTAGTTATGGTGGAACAATCACTAGAGAAGCAGCATTGCAAGGTGTGCCCAGTATAGCAATCTCTGACATGGCGAAGACATACGTAAACACCTATTTGGCAAAGAAGGGGTTTCCATTGTTCATTACAACTGAGCGGAAAGTGCTTGCATATGCAAAGAAGTATTTAGGAAAACGATATGATGTAAAAGAAAAACTTGCAGAATTAGAAAATCCTGTTGATGTTATAGAGAAAGTTGTGAATAACATGAAAATTAATTAGGCGTAACCTCGATTTTTTCTCCAACTGCGGCGTGGAACTTGTCGGCTGCCCTATCTTGGTTTAGAGCTATTTCTAGAAAACCATGGCTTCCTATCAGCGCTATAGCTTCTCGGGTTTTAGCTTGTGAAAATGTTTTGCCTAAAGTAATATTTAGAGAAATATCGTGCAATTTTATATTGACCGATTTTTTTTGAACCATATCTTTCTGGGATATGTTTGTAATTATGTTTCCAAAGCTGTCTATATGCAAGATTTCGCCGAATAAAGAGCCATCCCCCCCTTTTTAGTCGGGTGAACTCAGGCAAAACTATCTCGGTGATTTCTGAGCCAAACTCTGCAGGTTTCACACCTATATCCAAATATGCGGCTGCTGGAGCAAAAATATCCCTGCCATGAAAAGTGGCTGAAACCTTAGGCAGCATAAACTTAGAATTAGATAGCTCAAAAGTATGCACGATTTCCTGTTTTTTGGCAGCCATCATTAAAACACCGTTGTCTGGTCCAACAAAAAAACCCTGTTTAGTCTGCACCAAAATAGCGCGTCTCTCCGTGCCCACACCAGGATCCACAACTGCCAAATGTACAGTACTTTTAGGAAAGTATGGTGCTGCTGATGCCAACATAAAAGCACCCATTCGAATGTTGAATTTCTCAATATCATGAGTTATATCGACTATTGTAGCGCTTGGGTTTAGGCTTAAAATTACACCTTTCATTTCAGCTACGTATGGGTCCTTTAACCCAAAGTCGCTGGTCAACGTTATCATTGTTTAACCACCGTGCACGACGGGAACAAAGACAATTTCGTCTCCATCGCAAAGTATAGTTTCTAAGCCGTTAAGAACACTGATTTCTCTGCCATTAACAAGTATAAGTGAGTTTGACCTTGAATCGTTGAGTTCCTGATCGCTAAAGGTATGCTTCAACGCTGGCATCTGCTGGATGATAAATTCGATTAGTTGTTTTATGCACATGCCATCTCGAAAGTTGAAAGTGAATTGTGTTTTTCCTGAAAGGTGACGAAGCGCACCGATGAACTTAACTGTTAAGGACACCAGTTCCCCACTCAAACTAATAAATAATTGAAGATGGTTAAAAATTTTAACTAAAGCTTTCTAGTTTTTCCTGCGTTAGGGTTTCAACGATGTCGGTTGCGATGTCAACAATTGAATCTGCCTGCTTCATCATTGCGTCGCCATTTACTTCTTCGAGCTGCGAAATCTGCTGAACAATTGTTTCAATCTCGATTAAAAATTTTAGAACAGAATCGTTGGTGGCAGGGTTTTTGGTTACCTCTTCGCGGATGAGTATTTCTATGAATGCTGGTTCACCTAGACTGTAGTAGATGGCGTTTCGAGCTTTTCTGATGGCTTCCACAACGAGGCTTGGCGCCATATAGGGGATTTTTCGTGCTGCTTCCAGTTCTGCTTTCGCTTCACGAAGATACCTTAAAGCCCAGCCTTTCCTATAGTCATCCATCATAGAGGTTTCTTCCAGACTTAATCTGCCATTTCTTCTTGTTCTTCGAGTTCAGATTCAGTTGCTGAGTTAGCTTGAGTTAACGCAATGGTGCGTGTTATATAACCTGCAGTTTGGTTTCTTATGCGTGTGGTTGTTCCCTTGGTTAAAGCGTCAACTGCATGCTTGTTTTCTTCAAAATTATTGTTAAATTTGCTTGGAAACTGCGCCATTAGTTCTCTGCCCAGCTTTTTAACCTGATCTGTCTTTACTTTTCCCAGTTAGTATTCCTCCGAATTATAGATTTTTGTTCTCCGACGTTTAAAAACGTTGGAGCAACTTTCAATAGATGATAGGCTTAATTTAAGTTTGCCTCTTAAAGATGAAATTTAAGTTACTAATAAGGCTGCGAGGTAAACGGTCGAGGAAAAAGTGGATTAGTTTATTTTTATGTTAAAGAAAACCTCAAAGTTTTTGAGTATTTGCTCCGCAACTTCTTCGCGTTTCATTTCTTTGATTTCTGCTACCGCGCTCACAACGTTGCGAATAAATGAGGGTCTAGTTAGTTGCCCATTGAAAGGTTGTTTCCAATAGGTGACTGGGCCATCGGTTTCTGTTAACAAGTTGGTTAAGGGAGTTTTTTCTATGACTTCTCGGATGCCATTAGAGTAGGTTGAGGGGGGACCTTCAGTAATGAAGTAACCTTTGTCTAATGCTTTGGTTAGGGCGCTCATGGGATGGCTAAACCAGTGAAGAAGAACCCGTTTAAGCTTATATGAAGCCAGTATTTCCACGATAATATCGGTAGTTCCACGGGAATGAATTATTACTGGCAACTCAAGTTCTTCAGCTAAATGAAGCATTTTGTCGAAGACCATAGTTTGCTTTTCCCAAACCGTTTCATACTTGCAGTCTAGACCAATTTCCCCGATTGCGCTGACGAGACCTTTTTGTTTTTGAATAAAGTCAACAGTCTCTTGGAGTTCACTTTCGCCTATTACGTTTACGTTCCATGGATGAATACCTAAGGCGGGGTAAACGAGGTTGGGATATTTTTCAGATAGTTTAATGTCGTTTTGGCAGGTTTTTAGATCCATTGAATTTGTAACTAATGCAGCTACTCCTGAGTTTTTTGCATCCTCAATTAACTCATCGATATGTCCAGCATATTCTACGTCAGAGAGGTGAACATGGGCGTCTATTAGTTTCATCTTTATTCAGCATTATATTCATACTTGAAGGTTTTTATAATCTTGCTTTCATTAAACAGATGCTGTATGGTTAAGTGTGATTTAAAGAAAAAAGCTATAACAAAGGTTAAATATTGCCTTAAAGAGAAAAAGAAGCTAAGGAGATGTCGATATGACTGAATTAGAAATAGCTGTAGCGCCCATGCACAGATTATGTAAAAAAGCAGGTGCTGACAGAGTAAGTGAAGCAGCAGCAAAAGAACTCGCAAAGGCACTAGAAGAAATCGGCGTAAAAATTGCCAAAGAAGCACTCGATTTTGCGATGCATGCTGGAAGAAAAACCATCAAAGCGGAAGATATAGAAATCGCCGCTAGAAAAATCATGGGAAAATAAGTAAGCTCACAACTTAACAGTTTCTCCCTTTCTTCTTTTTTGTTTATTTCTAAACAATAGCAATAATTTTCGAGTTTTCTTTTTTATTATGTAGAATGTTTTTTGTGCATAGGCTCACTAGCGGGGTTTTCTGGGTTTTTTGTTTTGGGTTGTTTTTTGGGTTTGACTATTGTTAGTGGTTATGGAGGCGTTTTTTCAACATGATCATAGAAATAAAAACCAAAAAGGCACCAAAAACACCCAACATGATAAATTGTTTAGCTACTATTTTGCCAATCATATATGTTTGATTTAGCATTATTGAACTTTAAGCGGTTTCTGACGAGTCCCAAAGAAACTGGAAGTATTCTCGTGCGAACCCAACTAAGCCAACGTGGTTACTCCAAATTACGAGGGTTGGTTTGTCTTCGCCAAGGAACAACATAGCTTCTTTGCCATCAGCGATCACGCCGCCCCCGAACATGTGGTCGCGGATTCGCAGCTCATTTAAACCGTATTTTTTTAAAAAAAGCCAGTCTTCCTTTTTGCCAGCCGCCATAAGCTTTACACTGACAGTTTTTTTCAAGCCAGAGCCCAACAAGGGTTCAGCCATCGCGATTAATGGCTTGGCAAACTCTGGAGCTGCAATCACGATTTCTACACCGGCTTTTTTTAGAACTTCCTCAAGCTTGGTTAAGACTGCCTGTTGACCCCTCAGAATCAGCATGTCTGGTCGTTCAACTATTTCTCGTTTCTCGTAAAGGGGCTGAAGGTTTTCGGCAACTGTGTTTTCCCAGTTAAGGTACTTGTCTTCCAACCGTAGTTTAGTAAACCGTGTTGCCTCAAGCGGAGGCACAGGATAATATTTGTAGGGTCGGCTTTCGCTACTCTTTATCCAACCTTTTTCTTTGAGAGAGTTTAAAACCTCATACATTTTGCTGTAAGGAACCTTGGCGGCTTCACTTACTTCCATAGCCGTCATCTGTCCGCCTTCCAGCAGCACTTTGTAAGCATCTATTTCGTAGGCATTCAAGCCCATTTCTCTCAGGGCAGCCCGAGTGTCTTCGTCTATTGACATGTCTTTCCCCTCAATCACCTTAGGAAACGTCTGGAAACCTTATTATCATCACATCTGCACTTAAGCAATTCGAAATTAACGCTACATGCAAGAAGGCAAGAACGACGTGAAAGATATCAAACCCACAAAAAGTATTTGTCCCGAATGTCTCAAGGCAATAGACGCAACCATTTATGAAGACGAAGGCAAAGTCTTCATCAAAAAAAGCTGCCCTGAACATGGGCCATTCCAAGAACTTTACTGGTCAGATTACGATGAATACTTGCGCGCCGAAAAATTTGGCTATGTTGGCGGCGGCATGGAAAACCCTCGCACAGAGAAAAAGCACGGCTGCCCATACGACTGCGGCATCTGCCCCGAACATAAATCACACACAGCTCTTGCAATCATCGATGTCACAAACCGCTGCAACTTAAAGTGTCCCGTTTGCTTCGCTAATGCATCTGCCGCTGGATACGTGTATGAGCCGTCAGCGGAACAGATTACCAGTATGCTTGAGAACCTGCACAACAACAAACCTGTCCCTGCAACCGCACTACAGTTTTCTGGCGGCGAACCGACAATCCGCAACGAACTCTTTGATTTCATAAAAAAAGCCAAAGAGATAGGCTTCAAACATGTGGAAGTCAACACAAATGGCGTTCGACTTGCACAGGACCCCGAATACGCCAAAAAACTGAAGGCCGCAGGTGTCAGCACAATTTATCTGCAGTTTGATGGATTAACTTCTGAAGTTTACAAGTTTATTCGCGGTTTAGACTTGCTTGAGACAAAGATGAAAGCTCTCGAAAACCTGCGCAAGGCAGGATACGACAGCATTGTCTTAGTTGTCACCTTGGTTAAAGGCGTGAACGACAAACAACTAGGCGACATCATAAAGTTTGCAGCTAAAAACTTTGACCTAATTCGATGTGTCAACGTCCAGCCAGTTTCTCTCTGTGGTAGACTTCCACAGCAAGAAAGAGAAAAAATGCGCATCACCATTCCGGACTTCATGAAAGCTGTTGAACAACAAACACAAGGAGATATCAAAATCTCAGACTTCTACCCCGTTCCAGTTGTTGTTCCAGTCTCCAAGGCAGTAGGCGAAATGAAAGACAAACGATATGTCGAATTTACTGCACATCAACACTGCGGTATGGCAACTTTCGTTTTCATCGAGAATGGCAAAATGACGCCCATTACCCGTTACGGCAACATCGAAAAATTCGTAGGCACACTTAATCAAGTTTATGTTGACGCGCAGAAAGGCAACAAAAGCAAAGCAAAGCTTCGACTCGTCGGCTCCGCACGCCACATCAAGTTCAATTTCCTCCGAAAATATGTCCTGAAGGTATTGATGGATGGCGACTACAGTTCACTAGGCGACTTTGCAAGAAGCGCGCTTATGATTTCTTCAATGCATTTTATGGATCCATACAACTTTGATCTTGAACGTGTCCAACGCTGTGTCATTCATTACGCTGTTCCAGACGGACGCATAATACCCTTCTGCACAATGAACTCCATCCACCGTGCCGAAGTAGAAAAGAAACTTGGCATTCCAATCAAAGAATGGAAAGAGAAACATAAGGTTGAAATAAGCCAGCCGATCTAGATGTTGAGAACAAAATTATTGTAAGGTGAAAATAATGGGTGGAAAAAAGAAGCTCGGTATAAAGCAGATGGAGAAACAGCAGGTAAAGACAGACGACGATAAATCAAAAGAAGCAAAAAAGAAAGAGAAAGCTGGACCACCGCAAAGAAAAACAACGGTTGGCATAATGGTTCCAGACGCTAAGGACGGCAAAAACATTGCTGAAATTAAAAAGATGGGTGTCTTGACACCTTACTCTGTTGCAACCCGCTACGGCATCCGCATAAGTGCAGCAAAAGACTTTCTAGAACAGCTCGAAGCAAACGGATCAGTACAACTCGTCTCCGGCAGCCACAATATCAAAATATACAAGCCAGCGGCGTAAATGCCAAAGTTTACTTATTTTAATTAATTACCTTGAATATTTTGGAGATTGTTTTTATTGAGTTTTCCAATCAGGGTCTATACTACTGAAGAAGTAAAAAAGGCTAAAGTGCTTGTTGACCAGGGCTACAAACACAAATTGATAATTGATGGCTCGTCTGAGTTCAAGGATAAAGTCAATCAAGCCCTTGATTTAATCAAAACGGCAGGGCACTATGACTTCTTTGTAACGTATATACGAGAAATTAGAGAAATCGATGGAATAACTCAACTGCGTGAAACCGAAGTCGCCATCTGGGCAGGCAAGTTTGCAGTTGAGAATCCAGTAGACGCCGCCAGTTTGTTTATCCAAAAAGCTTACCATATGAAGGAGTATTTGGGGGGCGAGCTATATTATGGCGGTAACGCGGAGAAACGTTCAGTTGCAAAACGCATGGAGTTTTTGCAGGCGCTCAAAGAGAAAACCAAAGATAATAGTGTAAAAGAAGAGTGCGAACGGCTCCTTGAAATGTGGAAGGACAGCTCTATTGCTTTCTAGGTTAAGCAGTAAATAATTGGACCTTTATTGTTAAGCCGCTCTTAACTTGCTTAAAAATCTCCAAGTTGTTAGTAATTTTTCCTAGAATACTAACTGGGCTATAGGGCTGAGATTTGCCGTAGAACACGCATAAAGCGCTACCCATGGGCCAAAAAGCAATCGTTCCTTGTTCCACGGTTGGCTTTGCTTTTTCTTCCCCCATCTTAATGGGTATTTCAAAATAGACTTCTTCTTTCCAGATTGCAGCTCGACCTTCAAGTGGAAGCTTGCGGACAATGGTGTCAATTGTTCTTGGAGCAAGGAACCTAACAAGTTCTCCTTCTGCTTCACCTAGACCTTCGATGAGAAACTTTACTTTTATGCGAGAGATGCCGTCTTCATTACTCAAATGTTCATACCCCTTGAAGAAAACCCAATAATTTCTGCAAATCAGAGGTTATAGTATGTGAAGTGTAATTTAACTCTTACACTCCTTCAGCTTTCCTATAAACTGTTATAGGAGACTTAGGACGGTTTCTCCGATGAAATTAATTTGGTCTTCAGTTACTCCTGGATGAATTGGCAAAGAGAATACTTGTTTTGAAGCCTTCTCTGTTTCTGGGAGTTTGTTGCTTCCAAAGTTTTCTCGGTAGAATGGCATTTGATGCACTGGGTTAACGTAGTAGGCTTCTGCACCGATTCCCTTGTTCTTGAGTTCCTGCAAAAGTGTGTTGCGTTGGGTTTCTGTTCCATCTTTTAGCCGCGCGGTGTAAAGGTACCAGCTGTGAAGCCTGTATTTTGCTTCATAGGGCAAGGCGAGTTCCCTGTTTTTCTCTAAGAGCTTTGTGAGCTGTTGTGCGTTTTGGCGTCGTTTAGAAACAAAACCGTTTAATCGTTCAAGCTGTACGTTGCCGATTGCAGCCTGCATCTCCGACATCCGATAGTTAGTTCCAAGTATAAGTGAGGCGTACTTGGCTTTTTCGCCATGCGTCCTAATCATGCGTATCGTCTCGGCGGTTTGGTCGTTGTTTGTTGTCATGACGCCACCTTCGCCGGTCATAATGTTTTTACTTGCATACATACTCCAGCAAGCGACATCAGCAAAAGCACCTGCGGACTTTCCCATGTATGTTGTTCCATGAGCTTGAGCTGCATCCTCCACCAAACCCAAACCGTATTTATCAGCAATTTCTCGCAGCGGCTTCATGTCAGCTGAGAAGCCGTACAAATCTACGGGCAATATAGCTTTGGTTCTCTTGGTTAATGCCTTCTCTACCGCTGAAGGAGCCAAATTAAAGGTTTTAGGATCAATATCGACGAAAACTGGTTTAGCTCCGGTTAACGCGACTGCTTCGGCGGTTGCAACGAAGGTGAAACTGGGCAAAATGACTTCATCACCGTGCTTTATGCCAACAGCCATCACAGCTGCATGGAGTCCGGCGGTGCCAGTGTTAACTGCTATTGCATGTTTGACCCCAGCCATTTTAGCGAAGCCTTTCTCGAACTCTGTTACAACAGGTCCCATGCCAAGTCCACTAGTCAGCATGCCGCTCCGCATAACTTTTGTTACGGCTTGGATTTCTTCTTCCCCGATTTTTGGCAAGTTGATATAAATCACTTTGTCTCTGCCCCACTTCGTAAGGATACTGTGTAGGCTTGTATATTTTATTTTTCTCCAAAAAGAGAATGTTCCGGATGGTGACTATGGAACCACAATCACATAACTACTAAAAACCACTGATGGTAAGCTTCTTAAGGAGACTTTGAAGGTTAGATTATTTGGTGAATTTACCATGCAGCTATTCAAAGTTGTTGCGGTTCATGAATACGAGACAGATGAGACGGTTAACTGGAAATATAAAATCTGAGAATTGAAATAAACTAACCTATTCGATGGGCATTTCTCTTGTGGTCTTGTAATCATTCACAACCCTGATTCCACGAGCCCTAAACTGCCTATCCAAATCCGAGTCACCAGTGTCAACCCTTAAACTTTCCAACCCATCTAATTTACTCTTAGTCGCAATCACAACTATGTTATCTAAGCCTACTTGATGAATGACTTTGGGGCTTATCTGCTGGTTGCCTCTTCCGAAAATGAAACCTTGACCGCCAATTAGTGTTACAATAATTTTAGCGGGTTTTTTGTTTATTATTTTGAGGATTTGCTGCTCATTTGCGTCGTTTGAGATTATTTTTTTGTTGTAGAAAATGTCTACCCCAAGAAGGGTTTTCTTTTGGCCTAAAAGATCACTTATTGTTCGTGTTGTGGTTCCGGGACCTATGATGTAGATTGTGTCTGGTTTCATTTTTTCGATGATGTAGATTGCTATGGCTGCTTGATTCTGTACTTCATCCACGGTTATTGGACTTTCCATTTTGTTTCCCTGAATCAGGTGCGGTTCAAATGGCGACAGGACATAGCCGTAAAGTTCAGCTGACACATGCCCTTCTCTGAAGGCTTGCTCGTCAACATCCAAAACTTCAGCTTCATGCAGAGGTAAACTATCAAACAAAAACTGCAGGGTGACTCTTGCCGCTGCTTGAGGGGTAATGGTGAAAACGGCGCTGTGCATTTTCACTCCTGTTGGAACACCTAAAACTGGAACGCTTAAACCGACTGCTTTTAGGATGTCGCGAGCTGTTCCATCTCCGCCGCAGAAAACTAAGAGACCAACTTTAGATTTTTTCATTTTAATTGCGATGTTTTGTGTGTCTTGTGGGCTTGTTTGGGTTTTTGCTTCTCCTACAACTTGGCAGGTGAACCCGAGTTTTTCAGCTTGGAATTCTCCCATTTCTCCGGCGCCAACCAGAATTTTTATGTATCCTTTTGCTGCATATATGTTTGAGAGGAATATTTCAGCTTTAGCTGAAGCCAATGGTTTAGCTCCAAGGGCGATTGCTTTGTTTAGGATTTCTTTGCCGTCGGTTCCTTTAAGCCCCACGGCTCCGCCCATGCCTGCAACTGGGTTTATGATGAAGCCGACAGTTTTTGTTAGTATAGTCTCTTTAGATGTCATGTGGGGTTAACCTTGTATTATGGATGTGTTGCTGATTATAAAAATAAAAAAGCAAAAAAAGGAATTGTGTTGGCTGTTTAGTATGTTTCGCAGCCGATGTATTTCTTGGTGGCGTCGTTTAGCCACGGGTAGAGTTTGCGCAGTTTCTCCATGGACTCCGCAACTTTCTCTGTGGGGTACTCGTAAGGTAGCAACTTGCCGGCAAAGAATTCTTCGTAAGCGGTCATGTCGAAGAATCCGTGACCTGTCAAAGCAAACAATATCGTTTTTGATTCGTTGGTTTTTGCGCATTGACGAGCGTCGTCAACCACTGCTTTGATGGCGTGTGCTGCTTCTGGTGCTGGAATTATGCCTTCACAGCGGATGAAGATTTTAGCTGCGTCAAACGCGTCGACTTGGTTAACTGCTAAGGTGCTGATTTTCTTTTCTTTGGCCAAGGCGCTGATTGTGGGTGCGATGCCGTGATAGCGCAGTCCACCCGCGTGGATGGGTGCTGGCATGAAGTCATGTCCCAACGTGTGCATGGGCACTAGTGGGGTGAGTTTGGCGGTGTCGCCGTGGTCGAAGGTGTAGTAGCCGCGGGTGACTTTTGGGCAAGCGGTGGGTTCAACTGCGACGAAGGCTGTTTCTTTAGGTGCCTTCTTGGAGACTTTGTCGTAGTAGAATGGCCAGAATAAGCCGCTGAAGCTGCTTCCTCCTCCGATGCAACCATAGATTGTGTCTGGATAGTCTTCTGCTATCGCCAACTGTTTTTGAGCTTCGAGTCCAGCTACGGTTTGGTGCATGCAGACGTGGTTGAAGACACTGCCGATGGTGTAGTTGGCTTTTTTGCCGGTTTTCTCGCTTTCGAGGCTGTCTTCGACTGCTTCGCTAATGGCTATGCCAAGGCTGCCTTTGGTGTTTGGGTCTTCAGCGAGGATTTTTCTGCCCGCCGCGGTTCTGTTGCTTGGGCTGGCGATGCATTCTGCACCGAAAGCATTGATCATGGCTTTGCGGTATGGCTTCTGGTCAAAGGATGCACGTACCATGTATACGGTTGCTTCTAAACCAAACATGCCCGCTGCGAATGAGAGCGCACTACCCCATTGTCCTGCGCCGGTTTCGGTGGTGACGCGGGTGATGCCTTCTTTCATGTTGTAGTAGGCTTGGGGTACGGCGCTGTTGGTTTTGTGGCTGCCAGGAGGGGAGACGCCTTCGTATTTGTAGTAGATTTTGGCGGGTGTTTTAAGCGCCTTTTCGAGGTTGAAAGCTCGGAAAAGCGGGGATGGGCGCCAGATGCGATAAATTTCGCGGACTTCGTCTGGGATGTCTATCCAGCGTTCTTGGCTGATTTCTTGTCCGATGATTGCTTTGGGGAAGATTTTTGGTACGATGCCGACTCCGGGTTGCCCTGTTTCCGCTTCGAGGAATGGGGGGAGTGGGTGGGGTAGGTCCGGAACAATGTTGTACCATTGTTTTGGTATGTCTGATTCTTTGAGTAGGATTTTTTTGTCTGGCATTTTGTTCGCCTTTTCAGTAGTAGAGAATTGTTCTTTGAAGTTTTATTTAAGGCTTTTGTGTACAGTTTTGTACGTGTACCAAACAACGCATTTATACTTAAACGTACAGAAATAGGCGCAAGCGACTTGAAATGTGGAACAAAATCAAAACCCAACTTGAAGCGTACCCCGAGCGCCTAAAAGTAGCACGCGTCCTTATAGAGAACGGTTTAAGTGCCAAAGACGACAAAATATACCTAAACCAAATCGAAATACCACCAGTGCGCATCGCAAGAGTATCCGGAGTCGACAGACGAACAGTAAACGAAACCCTAAACACGATAAAAGAAAACCCCGAGTTACGTATGATTTTTGAAGAAATCCGCCCAGCAGGGCACTCTTTAAAAGAAATCGCCAAACACCTCAACCTTGGAGTTTTAGAAATAACGCCGATAAATGCCAAGTCTCCAGGAATTCTCTCCAACGCGTCGATGCTGCTTAATAGAGCAGGCTTAAGTATCCGACAAGCAATCGTTGATGACCCTGAACTCTCGCCCGAACCCAAACTTACCCTGATTGTTGAGAAGAAAATTCCCGGCGAATTAATCTCAGAGCTGCTAAAGATTTCAGGTGTAGCTAAAGTTTCAGTTTATTAGATCTGGCAAAAATGATCTGCCAAATCCTAGAAAACGGGTTAATGATGCAATAAGCCTTGCCCTGGGGATTATTCAATACCCCTTGACTAGAAAAACTTATATGGTTAGTAACGTTCTGTTGTTGTTCGCATTATTGGAGGTTACTTGATTTGTCATCATCACAAGCTGGGGGAGTACCCGTTCTAGTTATGAAAGAAGGTTCAAAGAGGTCTCGCGGAAGAGAAGCACAACACAGCAACATCAATGCTGCAAAAGTTGTGGCTGAAAGCGTCCGAAGCGCACTTGGTCCAAAAGGCATGGATAAAATGCTCGTTGACAGCTTCGGAGACGTAACAATTACAAGCGACGGCAGAACAATCCTTGACGAAATGGATGTTCAGCATCCAGCGGCAAAAATGCTCGTTGAAGTCGCCAAAACACAGGACAAAGAAGCCGGCGACGGAACAACATCAGCAGTCATAATTGCTGGCGAGCTACTTAGCAGATCTGAAGAGTTAATCGACAAAAACATCCATCCAACAATCATAATTGACGGCTACCGAAAAGCAGCTGACAAAGCCCTGGAGACTTTAGAGAAAATAGCCATTTCTATCGACTTAAAATCGCAAGATTACCTCAAGAAGGCTGCAGCAACATCCATGGGCAGCAAAATTGTTGCTGAATACAAAGATTATCTGGCTGATTTAGCTGTAAAAGCGATGTTAGCAGTTGCCGAAAAACAAGGCAATGGTACCTACAAAGCAGATGTTGACGATGTGAAAGTTGAGAAGAAAACAGGCGAGTCTTTAGCGGCTACCAGCTTAATCTATGGCATAGTTTTAGACAAAGAAATCGTTCACTCGGGTATGCCTAAACGAGTAGAGAAAGCAAAGATCGCCTTGCTTGATGCGTCAATTGAAAATGAAAAACCAGAAATGGACGCAAAAATCAACATCGAAAGCCCAGAGCAGATTGAAGCGTTCCTAAACCAAGAAGAAGCCATGCTAAAAGCGATGGTAGACAAAGTAGTGGCTTCAGGCGCCAACGTGGTAGTATGCCAAAAAGGAATTGATGATATGGCTCAGCATTTTCTTTCTCGAAAAGGCGTCATCGCAATTAGGAGAGCCAAGAAATCAGATATGGAAAAGCTTGCAAGAGCAACAGGCGGAAAAATACTCAGCAACATTGACGCACTCACGACTTCAGACCTTGGCTTTGCCGCTTTGGTTGAAGAGCGCAGAACGGGCGATGACAAGATGACGTATGTTGAAGGCTGCAAGAACCCCAAGTCCGTTACACTTTTGATCAGAGGTGGAACCCAACGGATGACTGCAGAAGCCGAACGCTCAATACACGATGCACTCAGTGTCGTGAAAGACTTAATTGAAGAACCAAGAGTCGTTGCTGGTGGAAGCGCTCCAGAACTTGAAATGTCAAACGTTCTGAAAAAGTATGCTCAAACCGTGAAGGGAAGAGAGCAGCTTGCAATCACAATATTCGCAGAATCCTTAGAATCAATAGCTACCACGCTTGCGGAAAACGCAGGTTTAGACCCAGTTGACATACTTTCAGAATTACGAACACGACACGAAAAAGGCGAAACATGGGCAGGCATAGATGTTCTCGCAGGCAAAGTCGAAGACATGACAAAAATAAACGTCTACGAACCCCTCGCAGTCAAAAAACAAATCATCAAATCAGCAACCGAAGCCGCAACCATGATTCTCAAAATTGACGATGTCATCGCCACCGCTAAAATGAAGACACCTCCAATGCCTCCAGGAGGAGGCATGCCAGGCGGCGGCATGGGAATGGGCGGTATGGGTGGAATGCCAGGCGGAATGATGTAAAAATGTCAGAACAAAACATTATTGTAGGTCCCCCAAAAATTACTCGCTTCGAGAAAGCAAGAATAGTTGGGGCACGTGCCCTTCAAATCTCGATGGGAGCACCAATCTTGGTAGACGCAGCAGAAAACACAAACCCGATTGACATCGCATTAGTTGAGCTTGACGCAGGAATCTTGCCAATCACAATCCGTAGAACTCTGCCAGATGGAACTTTCCAAGATATCCCCTTGAAATGGCTGTCTTAAGCGCCATTATTATTTTCTTTTAGCTTTTCAAGTTTTAATCTTGCTTGGTTTATTGTGTTGTTGATTTGTGTCCAGTGTGCTCCTTGCCAATAGATTTGGCTGCAGTTTGGGCATTTCCAAAATTTGTTGTAATAGGTCAACGTGTTTTTTTCCAGTTCGTCTTGGAGTTTCTCCTTTGGAGTCTCTTTGATTTTTGTATTACACACTGGGCAATAAGACCTGTTCATATCAATTGTTAACTGTAGGCCAAACCGTTTGGCGACTTCCGCCAGCCTCTCTGACTCAATCATGCCCTCAACATAGTAGGCGTCCAGTCCTCTGCCGACGGCGCGTTTATAAAGCTCCAAATCTTTCGTCAACAAAAAACGGTCATCCTTCTTCGCGAGTTCCAAAAGCTCGGAATCATTAAACTGGACTGAGTAGATAACGTCATGCCCCAACATTCGCAGCCAACGCGCCAATTTCCCAAGCATCCCATCTGCAAGGAATCTCACACGTTTACTCTCCGAATGATCAAGCCGCATCCGCCATTCGCAACAATTTCGTCCTCATCAAAAACCAATTGCCCGTTTACGATGGTTTTGACAGCTTTGCCTTGAACAGCCCAACCATCGTAAAGCGAAAATTTTGCTTTAGACTTAAATTTGGAAGCATCAATCTTGAATTGGCGGTTAAGATCTACAACTGTTAGATCAGCATTTTTACCCCGTTCCAATCGACCTCGGTCATTTAAACCAAAAATCTCCGCAGGTCTTTCAGAGAGAAGGTGAATTGCTTGGACTATGGTTAATTTGCTTTTTTTTATTTGGGTTAGCATTAAGGGCAGGGTGGTTTCTAGTCCTGGCACGCCGACTTTTACATCCCAGACATTGCTGGCTGACTTCTCGCTTTGACCGTGGGGTGCATGATCTGATCCCACCGTGTCAACTGAACCGTCTTCGATGCCTTTCCAAAGGGTATCAACATGTGGTTTGCTACGAAGCGGAGGCGCTATGATCGCCATATGCCCATAACGTTTCAGATCTTCACTTGTCAGCATGAGGTGGTTTGGGGTAACTTCACAAGTTACAGTTTTGCCAGATTTTTTGGCTTCTCTAATTTCGTTTAAGCCCTCTTGGGTTGAAACATGACAGAAATGCAGCCGAACATCGGTTTGCTCGCTTGCCTTCAGGAGTCTCCGAATAGCTGTGAACTCGACCGCTTCAGTGTGTGCTCTTAGAAAGGCAGCGATTCCGCTTTTTTTGGCTTGTTTGAGTTTTTCCTCATTTGCTGCAAGCATTACCCTATCTTCAGCATGCACGGCCAAGGGTACCTTGAGCCTAGCGACTTTTGTGCATCCAGCAATTATGGCTTGGTCATCATCAATGTTTAAGCCGCCTATCTGGTTACCCATGAAAAGCTTGAATCCAACTGCACCTTCCCCAATAATGTCTGATGCGTCAGCCAGTTTTTGTGGAAATTCTGAGTAGAATCCTACGTTGACTAGGAGTTTTCTTTTGGCAATTCTCATACGGTTCTGTAGAGTTTGGAGACTCATAGTTACTGGGTCGTTGTTTGGCATATCCAAGACGGTAGTGAATCCCCCAGTCGCGGCGGAGGCGGTTCCTGAAGAGAAATCTTCTTTGTATGCCCTGCCCTCATCGCGTAGATGTACATGCGCATCAATCAAACCCGGCAACACAAGCAGGTTGTGTAGGTCTGTTTTTTGGTCGGATTTTGGCATTTGGGTTTCTTTTCCGATTTTTTGGATTTTGCCTTCTTCGATGGCTATGCTGCAGTCAACGATTTGTCCGTCGAGGTAGGCTTTGGCGTTTGTGAGGACAGAATCAACAATCAAGGCGGTCACAGTCTAATGAATAGCGGGTGGTTTGGTAATTAAAGTTTATTTATGGTGCAATACAACGTTTATAATTGCGTCGTTTAGAGGTTGTTTTTGTTGCCACGAAGTGTTTTATTTAGCAATGGACGGTTCGCAGTCGCGCTTGACGACAAAGCCTGCATCAGGGATGTCTACTTTCCTTTTGTTGGACTTGAGAACCATGCGGTTGGTCACCAATTCAGGTTCGGAGTCTGGGTTGACGGTAGATTTGAATGGATAGATAACGACTGGGAGATAGCGATGTCCTATCTACCTGAAACACTCACCAGCCGATACAAAATAAGAAAACAAGTCTACGGCGTAGAGTTGGAAATCAACGACGCCATCCACAACTCCAAAGACATCTTTCTAAGAAAAATAAAAGTTTCAAACATCCTAGGTAACGAACAAGAAATCCGCATATTCTTTTCCCAAGACTTTCATATCTATGGCTACAAAGCAGGCGACACTGCATTTTTTGAACCAACTACAAACGCCATCATCCATTACAAGGGCAAACGATACTTTCTAGTCGGCGGAACCACAGGCGGTAGAGGTTTCTACCAATATGCGGCGGGACACAAAGAAAGCGAGGGGAAGGAGGGCACATGGCGAGACTGCGAAGATGGCGAATTGAGCAACAACCCCGTTGCCCAGGGTGCGGTTGACTCTGTAGTGTCGTTTCGTCTGGATATTCCGCCGCATGGTTACGGTGTGATTCATTATTGGATTGCATGCGGTACTCACCTCAGTGAAGTCGTAGCTCTCAATGCTGAGGTTAAAGAGGTGGGGATTGAGCAGATGCTTCTGGAAGTCGAAAATTATTGGAGCGCTTGGCTAAACCGATTGAAACTTGACCTAAACATTTTGCCTTTGGAAGTCGCGCGCCTCTTTAAACGGTCGTTACTTCTGATGCGAAACCACGTTGACAGCCACGGCGGTTTTGTTGCTTCACTTGATTCAGAAATAATGGAGATTCAAAGAGACACATACTCGTATGTTTGGCCACGAGACGGCGCAATGGCCGCATTAGCTTTCACCAACGCAGGCTTCACCGACGTGGCAGCCATGTTTTTTGGATTTTGCTACAAAGTGATGGGCGAGGACAGTTTTTTCCGCCATAAGTACCTCCCCGATGGCTCATTGGGAAGCACTTGGCACGCATTAATAGATTCTACTGGTCATTTGCAGTTGCCAATTCAAGAAGATGAAACCGCAAGCGTGCTCTATGCGCTCTGGAAATATTATGAGAGGAACGGCAATTTAGAGTTCGTTACCAAAGTCTACGATCGTCTCGTGGTGAAAGCAGCAGATTTCATGATGAACTACCGCGACCTTAACACTGGGTTGCCTAAGCCTACGTTTGATGAGTGGGAGGAAAAAGTAGGCGTCTTCACCTCGACTGTGGCGTCAGTTGTTGCAGCTCTTGGAGCGGCGGCTAAATTTGCTAGGGTATTTTATGACAGCAATAGGCAAGATGCCCTTACAGAAGCCTCTGTCCAGATTAAGGAAGCAATGATTAAATATCTTTTTGACCCCCAGCTTAAACGGTTCATAAAGGGCATCTATCCCAATGGTAAAAGGGACATAACTGTGGATAGCAGCATTTCATCGGTTTTTACTTACGAGGTATTGGATGCTCAAGATATAAGGGTCAATAGCACGATGGAAACCTTAGCCAGCAACCTACGCGTCAAAACAGACGTTGGTGGATTGGCGAGGTATCAAGATGACCGTTATAGACGTGTGTCGCCTGATACGCCAGGGAACCCATGGTTTATTTCCACGCTAAAGCTGGCCAGATGGTACATAGCTACAGCTACATCGGCCAGTGATTTAATTCAGGCAATGGATTTCCTAAAGTGGACAACCAAACACTCCTTGCCCACGGGAGCTTTAGGTGAGCAACTTGATCCTTATTCTGGTAAACCAATATCGGCAACCCCGCTGCTTTGGAGCCACGCCGAATTCGTCTTAGCCGTAACCGAATACATCAACAAACATCAAGAAATAATAGCCACAACCCAATCTAACTCTTAGAAGAATAAAACATGTTTGTCAAATTATGCGACAAAAACATTCTTCCCATAGGTGAATTGAGGTTATTTAAAATTAAGGGACACGAAATCTTGGCCATTAATCTTAACGGCAAGATTTTTTGTTTGGATGGTAGGTGTACGCACGCGGGAGCTCCACTGTCGGAGGGTACACTCAGCGGAGAGGCCCTTACATGTCCTTGGCACTACTCAAAGTTCAATATAATAAGCGGTGAGGTTCTTGGTGGACCAGCGCATAAGCAGCTAAAAAGTTACCTTGTTGAAGAGAGAGAAAACGCGGTCTTTATAGATTTGTAGAAAAAAGAATTATTTTTCTTGTTCAAGTTCTATTCGGCATTCGTCGCAGATGTTTTCTCCGTTGCGTTCCTTTAGGCTTTCCGAGTATACGTTACAGCGGTCACAGTTACCCGAAAGTGGAACCTCCTCGTTTTCCTCGGTACGGGCTTCGCCTTCTATACGGGATCGCTCCTGCATAATCTCGATAAGTTCAGGCATAACACCCAAGATGTCCTTACTTGAGATGATACCAACCAAGTTGCCTTTGTAGATTACCCCGAGCCTTCTAATGTCAAGGCGCGTCATTCTTCTGGCAGCGTCACTTATTGTAGCTTCAGGTTCAATCGTAACCAGTGGAGTTGTCATGATTTCTTTGGCTTTAACTGTATCTGGTTTTAGGTTTTTAGCTATAACCCTTATGACCAGGTCCCTTTCAGTTATTATGCCGATTGATTTTCCTGCTTTGTTGGTGACTATGACAGCGCCTAAATCATGCATATCCATATTGGCAGCAGCCATGTTTGAGCTTTCATCCTCATCCATGGTCACAACTGGGTTGCTCATTACGTCTCTAACCAACATTTTAGTTCTTAACCCAATATCAGACATGACTAAATCGCTCCAATAATCCTTTTTTAGGGTGACCTTTATGTGAACATAAAAGAAATGCATAATTTAAGAGTTACTTATCCTCAAAATCAGCTATGAAGTTTTATTAAACCCCGAGTGGATAAACCACAAGTACACGAGAGAACCAATTTATGCTTAAAACTAATTCTGAAAAACTTATAAAAATCTCTGTTATGGGGGAAATCGTCAGCCCAACTATCCGCAACGTCTATAACGTGTCAGCAACAGGAAAACCCTTAGTGCTACCGGGAGTTGGCGGAATAACCTATAACCTTAGAGTCGGTGACCCGGCTTGTGGTTGGGAAGCAGACCATGTGGAACCAGGTGCAAGTGTAGAAAACAAAGAAAACGACGCTCGTTCAGGACAAGCTGCAAACACCGCCTTCAATGTACTCGCATGCATTGGTAACCAAGCAACAGTAACAATTGGCGACGCAAAGGGCGCTAAAGGAACAGTAACGGGAAAGCACGGAGGGATAGAACATATATTGGTTGATTTTTCCTCGGAGGTTTTGGAGAACCTTGTGCTTGGCGACCGAATACTCATCAAAGCGTATGGTATAGGTTTGAAGCTTCTGGATTTTCCAGATATAAAAGTTCTCAACATTGATCCAAGATTGCTTGAGGCATGGAACATCAAACCCAACGATGCCAAACTGGAGGTACCTGTCACTCATATTATTCCGGCTGCGATTATGGGTTCAGGTTTAGGAGCAAACCAAGTCAACTCTGGCGACTATGACATTCAATTGTTTGATAGAGGAGTTGTTGAGCATTATGGTTTGGGGAGCTTGAGGCTTGGCGATTTGGTTGCCATCATCGATGCGGACCATTCGTTTGGCAGAATTTACCGTCAAGGTGCAGTTTCGGTTGGAGTGGTTGTTCATACAAACTGTATTACTGCAGGTCACGGTCCTGGAGTGACTACGTTGATGACTTCGCCTGATGGAAAAATTGTTCCTAAGATTGATAAGAACGCAAACATTGCTTCTCTGCTAAAATTAAGGTCAGATATATAAGATAGTTAAGGCAATAAATGGAACATTAGTAAAGAAAGAGGTCAAAATAATGCCCGTTAAACGAAAAAGCCGAGGAAGATCAAAAGGAAACAAAGGAAGCAGTACTCTAGTTCAATGCGCAAATTGCGGGGCTTCGGTGCCACGAGACAAAGCAAAGCGATCCACGCGTCGAGTATCTTTTGTTGAACCGCAACTTGCCAAAGAACTTAGACAAAGCGGCACGTACTTAGCCTCTTGGGTAGACACAAAATATTACTGTATCTCCTGCGCAGTTCACCGCGGCATCGTTAAGGTCCGCGCTGAAAACGAACGTCATTCAAGAGGATATAAAAGAAGATACTAAGCGGCTATTCTGCTGCTTTTTTCTTTATTGTTTTGTAAACGTGAATTGTTCTTTGTATAACTGTAAGGTTTGAAATTACAGCTAACAAGATTATTCCATAGTTTAAGGCTGGAAACCACCAGAATGCAATTATCGAAATCGCTGCCAAAATAAGCATACGTTCCGCCCGTTCAGCAAAACCTACTGACTCCATTTTTATTCCTGCAGCTTCTGCCCTTGCACGAGTGTAGCTAACTAGTATGGAGCCAATTAAAGCTGCAAACCCCCAAATTTGATTGCATAAACCAGCTATGATTATGGCTGCGTAGACGACCGCATCGGCATATCTATCAAGTACTGAGTCAAAGAAACCTCCGAAAACAGTCGTTTGCCCAAAGGTTCGGGCCAATATACCGTCTAATGTATCACAGAAACCTGAAGCCAATAGAAGAACTACTGCTAAAATAAGAAGCCATGGCTGCGTTGACGATGTTAATGCATATGAGACCGCGGAAGCAAATGCCAAAATGAAACCCACAACGCTTATGCTGTTGGGAGTAAAACCTATCTTGTGGATAATTTTAGCTTCAGTGGTCAGCATTTCTTGAACTTTTTTCTTAAGTTTAGTTAACAAGTGTACTCTCAACTGGGTAGGTGTTATTGGTCATTAGGGGGTTGGCTGTAGAAAAGCCTTTCTTACTTATTTGTTGGACGTTTATTCGTCAAAGGGGAGTTTTCAATGGACTTATAAGGAAGAGCAAGCATATTTTGGCAGTGACGTTCTGGCGCGCAACAGAGCGCATAACAGCAACGTTACACAAAGCAAACAAAAGGAGTAAAAACAAAATGACTCAAAACAATTCAGATGTTATCTTCGTAGGAAACAAACCTCCAATGAGCTATGTTCTGGCAATCATCACGAGCCTATCTGCAGGAAACCTAAAAGAGATTACATTGAAAGCAAGAGGTCAAGCTATAACTACCGCTGTTGATGTAGCTGAAATCACAAGGAACCGATTTGTTAAAGACCTTAAAGTTAGCAAGATTGCAATCGGAACAGTCGAGATGCCACCTCGTGAGGGAGAGAGCAAGTCCAGAATGGTTTCCACAATGGAGATAACCTTAACCAAAAAGTAAACCAGACACACAAAACAAAACCCCAACCATGTCTTCTATTTTATAGATAATTTTTTTATTTTTTTGAAAACTAAAAAATGGTTTTTCACCATTTTAGAGTTTTCTTTTTTATAGGAGCCATAATTGCTTCAGACCAACGTAGAGGCAAGTATAGAATTTGAGTTAGCGTTTGTATCATAAAGTTAAATAGCGGATTTAGTTAGTTAGAGAATTATTCTGTGTGAGATTGATGTTAGATATCAAGCTTATCCGAGAGAACCCTGAACTTGTTAAGGCTAATTTGGCTAAGCGTGGCAACCCAGAAGTCCTCCAGATGCTCGATGAATTAATCGCCATTGATAAACAGTGGCGGTTGAATAACACTAAACTAAATGGGCTGCGCCATGACCGAAAACTCGTAACGATAGAAATTGCTAAGCTCAAAAAATCTGGACTGGAAGCCACCGACGAATTCACAAGAGCACAGGATACAGACCAGAAAATAAAACTAATAGAGAAACAAGTCGTTGACCAAGAACAGAAAATTCACGATTATCTTTTACGGTTACCAAACTTGCTGGATGATTCTGTACCGCTTGGAAAAGACTCAAACGATAACGTGCAAGTTAAGACTTGGGGTAATATTCCACAATTCTCTTTTCAGATACAAAATCACATTGATTTAGCAGTAGAGTTAGGTCAGATTGACATAGAAAGGGCTGGGAAAGTGAGCGGTGCAAGGTTCTATTACCTTAAAAACGAAGTCGCCATGCTCGACATGGCTTTAATGTGCTTTGCTATCGAGGAACTCTCAAAGAAAGGCTACACGCCAATTGTTCCACCCTACATGATGAAGAGGGAAGCATATGAAGGGGTAACTTCTCTTGGCGATTTTGGCGATGTCCTCTACAAGATAGAAGGCGAAGACCTCTACATGATTGCAACATCTGAGCATCCAATGGCAGCCATGTTAATGAATGAAACTCTAAAAGAGCAAGATATGCCAGTTAAACTAGCCGGCATAAGCACTTGTTTCCGTAAAGAAGCAGGTGCACATGGCAAAGACACACGAGGAATCTTCCGAACCCACCAATTCAACAAAATCGAACAATTCATCTTCTGCAAACCAGACGACTCTCCAAGACTCCATGAGGAACTCCTGGAGAACGCTGAGGGAATCCTACAAAAACTCGGCTTGGCCTACCAAGTTGTTGACGTTTGTACTGGTGACATCGGCACTGTAGCAGCGAAAAAATACGATATTGAGGCGTGGATGCCAGCACAGAACGGTTACCGCGAAGTTGTTTCCTGTAGCAACTGCACCGATTACCAAGGCAGACGACTGGGAATTAAGTACCGTGAAAAAGAAGGCGCCCCACCCAAAGGCATCGTCCACACCCTAAACTCAACAGCCATTGCAACAGGAAGAACCATTGTTGCCTTGCTGGAAAACAACCAGAATCAGGATGGTACAATAAACATACCTGAAGTGTTAAGAAAGTACATGGGTAACAGAGAGAAAATTAGCAATAAGCCATAAACCTTTTAATATTTCGTTGAGAATCTTGTGGCACGTTTGGAGAAATAAGTGTGTCTTCAAAATCAACAAAGCATGTTCGCGATAAATGGCGTGGAAAATCATGGTATATGGTAGTTGCACCATCGTTCTTTGGTAACATAGAGTTAGGTTCGATACCTGCCCAAGAAGAAACACAGATGATCGGCAGAGTTGTCGAAGCAACCCTATACGATATTACAGGGGACTTCTCTCATCATTACCTCAAAATGATGTTCCAGATAAACCAGATTGAGGGAAAATCTGCAAGAACACTCTTCAAAGGTCATGAATACTCAAGAGATTACCTACGTAGCCTGGTTAGAAGGAGAACCACCAAAGTTGACGGATTATTCAATCTGACAACAAAAGACGGTTATAAGCTCAGAATAGCCGTTTCAGCTTTGACCCTTTCACGAATAAAGACCTCACAGGAAAAAATCATCCGCACTATGATGGAAAAAACCATCAAGGAAAAAGCCTCTGCATTAACCCTTGACCAATTCGTTCAAGAAATGGTCCTTGGAAAAATCGCCTCAGACATCTACAACCAAGCCAAACTCGTTGCACCACTAAGACACGTTGGCATAAGAAAATCCAAGCTCATCTCTGCACCAGCAAAACTGCCTGAATCACCAGAAGAAGCAACTCCGACGCCAGTTGCACCAGTCCCCACATAAACAATTTTTTTTGTTTTCCATTTAACCGTAAACAGTTTTAGACAGAACTCTAGTATTTCCTGTTCGGGAGAGCGCAAGTTTTGACCAATGCGGGTGTTCATGAAAAAGGAACTTTTAATGCCCAAGATGCTATAGTCAACATCAAAAAAGATCCAAACTACATCAAAGCGGGTGCCATTGGGCTTTTCATCGGTGTGGTGCGGGGGGAAACACTTGAGTCAGAAAAAGAAACTGTTGAAGGACTCACTATAGAAGCTTACGAGGAAAAAGCTGACCAAGTGCTCACAAAAATAAGTATAGAATTATCTAAGAAACCTGGAATAGTGAATGTCCAAATTCACCATCTTCTTGGTGAATTCAAGGTAGGGGATGACTTGGTTTATGTGGCAGTCGCAGGCGCACACCGAACAGACGTTTTCCCTGTTCTACAGGAAGCTGTTGAGAGGTACAAGAGCGAAGTGCCCGTTTTCAAGAAAGAACATATCATTACAAAACAGGGTACAACTTCCAAATACTGGGTTTCAGAAAAAGAAAACCATAATCCTTAAACTGGACGTGACTGCTTGATTGCGGTTTTAGCAGGAGGAATTGGCGCAGCTAAATTCCTAACAGGTTTAATCCGACTAGTTAGAGAGGAAGACTTGACAGTAATCGCAAACACAGGCGATGACATCGAACTGTTCGGTCTACATATCTCACCAGATATCGATATTGTCACTTACACGCTAGCGGGCATTGTTGATGAGGAAAAGGGATGGGGAATCAGGGGCGACACGTTCCAATGCCTCGACATGCTAAAAAAACAGGGCTTAGATACCTGGTTCGGTCTTGGCGACAAGGACTTGGCAACCCACATTTACCGAACCAACCGCTTAAATCAAGGCTTCACACTATCGCAAATTACTTCTAAGGTTTGCCAAAATTTAGGGATTAAAGTCAAAATTTTGCCGATGTCAAACGACAAATTTGAAACCAGAATAACAACAAGAGATGGCTCAATGCATTTTGAGGAGTACTTCGTCAAAAGACAATGCAAAGATGAAGTTTTAGGCGTAGAATTTGTAGGCGCTGCTACGGCGAAGCCTTCACCAGAGGTTTTGGAGGCAATATTGGACGCTGAAGTGGTTGTTGTTTGCCCAAGCAATCCAGTTGTTAGCATTGGTACCATTCTTGCAGTTGATGGAGTCAAGGTGGCCTTGAAGCGTACAAAGGCGAAGGTCGTTGGGATTAGCCCTATTGTTGCGGGTTTGCCCATTAAGGGTCCTGCTGACAAGATCCTGCGAGGTTTAGGCTTGGAGGTTTCTGCTTTTGGCGTTGCGCAACTTTATGCAGATTTCCTTGATACTTTTGTTATAGACATTAAGGATGCAGCTGTAAAAAGCAGGATTGAAAACCTTGGAGTCAAAGTGAAGGTAACCAACACAGTAATGAAGCGTTTAGATGATAAAGTCTCATTGGCAAAATTCGTTTTAGACACCTAGAAGCACAATAGAATAAAGTGTTCTCTATAGATTATTTGGGGAGTCTAAATAGGGCAGAGAAAGATGTTTTTGGCAGGGATTTAGTGTGCAATCAAAGAAACAAGAAAATCAGCATGCAAAACCTGAAGCTGCATGGTACATTAACCACGTATAATACGTGTGTTAATTTAGGGTGGAACTGGAATGGTGAATCATAAGATGAGTGAAAAGAAGCAAGCATTAACCAGGAAGACTGATCTCATAGATTGGCTTTTAGCGATA
Organism: Candidatus Bathyarchaeota archaeon; assembly: GCA_963725855.1. Taxonomy (GTDB): domain Archaea; phylum Thermoproteota; class Bathyarchaeia; order Bathyarchaeales; family Bathycorpusculaceae; genus Bathycorpusculum. Next base: position 255,592 of record CAVSAA010000003.1, read on the forward strand.
GATGCAAACGTTCGATAAAAAAAATCAAGAGAAGGGTTATATTTGAAAGCAGGACTTATAGTTTATTCAATTGGAGATGGTGTTGGTGGAAAAGAAAAGTTACGATTGGTTTGAGCAACGCCGTAAGACCAGAGGACTAGAACTCGCACACGATCAGATAACAAAAGCCTTTGACACAGTGACTTGGCTGCATAAAGCAACCAAAAGCTTTTCGGAGAAGAACTTTAAAGAAGCCAGAAAATACATCGAAAATCTCTACAAAGCTGAAGAAGAAGTCGACACACTTCGTACAGATGTATTCATGGAGTTATCTAAAGGAGCAGCTCTAGTCGCCGATTACCGAGAAGACCTTTTGCACCTAGTTAAACGTTTAGACACTTTAGCTGACCACACCAAAGATGCAGCAAGATGCCTTGAAATGCTCGGTGAAGCAAATATTCCCCAGGAGCTTACCGAAAAAACTGTTTTTATGACTTCAAAACTCGTTGAAACCGCTCAAACGCTAAGAGGAAGCATAGAGAAAATCTCATCCAATCCTAACGAAGCCATAAAAGAAGCCAAAGCAGTTGGCGACATCGAACATGCAATTGACGTTGAATACCTAAAGTCTAAGAGCCTATTTGTCAAGTATGGAGAACAAATTAATTGCGGTGCAATGGTTATTTTTGACGATTTAATCGAGTTCATCGAGCAAGCAGCAGACATGTGCGCTGACACAGCAGACTACATCATAGTGCTTTCAAGCAGAGAATAAACATCTTTTTTTAATTTCAACATTTTTATTCGTTGTTCAAAAAAAAGTATAGACCCTCTATATTAGCGACGTATGTTCCACCTTTAGGTTTTTTCCCTTATTTTCTTTAAAGTTCAATAATTTAATATATCATATGCCTCAAAATTGGTTGCTGCGGGCTTGGGACTAAGTGGGCTTGAGAAAACATAATTGGATGCTGATCACGCTCATCTTTCTAATTCTGGCTCAATCACTGGCGGCTACCTCAATTTCAAGCGCTAGCCTTTTCACCGGCGACTGGACAACATTTCGACATGACCCAAACCACAGCGGCTACGCAACTGGCAACGGTACAATGAACTCTGCAGTCCCCCTTTGGAATTATACAACTGGGGCATCAGTAACGTCTTCTCCGGCGATCGCTGGAGGCTATGTGTTTATCGGCAGCAAAGACTACAAGATTTATTGCCTTAATGCTTCTAATGGACAATCGGTATGGAATTTTCCAACCGCTGCTGAAGTGGAGTCATCTCCTACTGTCTATAATGGGCGAGTTTATGTTGCTTCGGATGACGGGTGGGTTTACTGTTTAGAAGTTACAACAGGGATGCCTGCTTGGATTTCGATGGTTGGTGGAGAAGCTCAGTCTTCACCGACAGTGGAAGGAGGCCTTGTATTTGTGGGGTCTGGGAAAAATGGGTTTTTCGCTTTTAATGCTTCTGACGGCAGTTTAGCTTGGAAGTTTTCACTTTCTTATCGCGTGAACTCTTCGCCTGCGGTTTCGGATGATATTGTGTACTTTGCCTCAGATGATTTCCATGTTTATGCCTTAAACGCATCAACTGGCGATTTAATCTGGAAACAGCATACGGGAAGTGTTACTTCTTCGCCCGCCATTTACAATGGATGCGTCTATATCGGTTCATACGATGGTTATGTTTGCTGTCTGAACGCTTCTACAGGATATAAGATTTGGCAGTATAAAACAGATGATTGTGTGGACTCATCCCCTGCTGTTTCTTATGGATACGTCTATGTTGGCTCGGAAGATAACAATGTTTACTGCCTTAACGCGTCCAATGGCGCCAAAATTTGGAAGACTTCAACCGGGTTTTGGGTTAGATCTTCGCCTGCAATTATGAATGGCAGTATATATGTGGGCTCTCAAGACTACAGTATTTATTGTTTTAACGCTTCAAATGGGCAGAAAAAATGGAGTACTGCAACAGGCAACATTGTGGACTCATCACCAGCAATCGCGAATGGTATCCTCTACGTTGGCTCCAATGACCACCATGTTTACGCCTATACGTTAACCTCTGAAAACCCATCTTCACAATCGACTTACAACAACTCTTATGGGTGGGCGACAATTGCCTTTGATGTTATTGCTTTTATCGTGGCAGCGATAATTTTCTACACAATCCTGCACTTTGTCTACGCCAATAAACAGGAGAAAATAAACTCTAAAGCTATAACCTACCCAATAAAAAAAACATCTTGGATATCATTGCATACCGATATAGTCTGCATTTTTGCGATTTTAGCAATATCTACAATATTTTTTATAAATCTGGGCAATGGTCCCCTTTGGGCGGCAGACGAACAAACGTATTCGCAGTGGGCATACCACATGGTTAAGAGCGGAGACTACGTAACGCCTTATGCTTTTGGGGGGTTGGCTGTTTGGATTGGCAAACCGCCGCTGTATATGTGGCTTATGTCTCTTAGTTACCAAGCCTTCGGCGTTAGCAATGTTGTTACTAGACTTTGGAGCCCAATTTTTGGTTCGTTAACACTTATTCTTGTTTATTTCTTGGGAAAAAAACTCTACAACCGTTTTGTTGGGTTTGCTTCAGCTATCGTTTTAACAACGTTCACAACGTTTTTCCTGTTTACTAGACATGCTATGACCGATGGTGCGTTTGTGTTTTTTGTTTTGGCCAGCATCTATTTTTTTGTATTAAGTGATCAAGTACAAAAGGTCAATCGTTACGTGGTTGTAAGCGGATTGTTTTTCGGCTTGGCGCTGCTGACTAAGCAAGTGGAGGCTCTGCTTGTTCCGTTAGTAGTTTTTGCGTATCTTGTTATGACAAGAAGGAGCGTCAGGTTCCTGTTTACAAAGCAATTTACAGCCTTTTGGGGAATCGGACTTCTACTTCTAACCCCTTGGTTAATCTATATGTTCCTCAGTTTTGGCTCAACCTTTTGGAACTGGTTTATCATTTACTGCGGTTTAATGCGGACAATCAGCCCGATTGAAGGACACACCGGAAACTACCTCTTCTACTTTAGCTACTTATTCAACAATGAGAGGTTATGGGCGATTTTCCTGCCTTTTGCATCAGGATTTTGCATTTTCAACTCGGTGTTTAAACGCTCGAAAGCTGACACATTGCTTTTTGCTTGGATGGGCATCGTGCTTTTAGTGTTTACCTTAGCCCAAACCAAGCTGTCATGGTATATTTTGCCAGCGATCCCAGCTTTCGCAATAGCAATAAGCAGCCTGCTTTATCAAATAGCGAGCAAAATCCAAGCTACCGCAAACCAAAAACGTCAAAAGCGTTCAATTAGATAGCGATGTTAGAGTACTCTGTATTTATCGCTGCCTTTGCGACTTTACTTGGTGCTTCTGTTTACATACGCTCAATGTTTAAAGGTCAAACAAAGCCAAATAGGATCACATGGTTTATGTGGTCAATTGCACCTTTCATAGCATCCGCCGCCGCTATTTCCAATGGGGTAGGTTGGGCAGTCATTCCGGTGTTTATGTCTGGTTTTTCACCATTTCTAGTGCTTGCTGCTTCTTTTTTCAGTAAAAAAGCGTACTGGAAAACCTCAAGATTTGATTACTTCTGTGGAACGTTATCAGGGCTAGCCATTATCCTTTGGTACCTTACCAATAGCCCAAATGTAGCAATCATCTTTGCCATTGTTAGTGATGCGCTAGCTGCAGTTCCAACAATAACTAAGGGATGGCGCAATCCAGAAACTGAATCCGCTTGGCCTTTTATGATTGGTATTTTTAGCCCGATGACAAGTTTTCTAGTGGCGATAAGCTGGGGATTCGCTGAGTTGGCTTTTCCCATCTACTTGATAGTGATAAATGTCTTGCTTGTTTTTTCCGTGTCTAAGCGAAAAATGCATTTTCCTTAATAATGGGAATTGATGGCGGGCCCGATGGGATTTGAACCCATGACGTCCGGCTCCGCAGGCCGGTGCCCTAATCCGTACTAGACGACGAGCCCTTACGAGGAGATTACTCCCCCTCGAACAATATAAACGCTAATGTTAAACAAAAAATATTGGGTACAATATTGAAGCTCAAGAACGTATTCTGAAAGAGATAATAGAAATATTAGGCAATTTTTTGTATTTGAGCTAAAAAAGAAGAAGGGAGATTGTTTAGTTTTTATGGTATAGATATTCAGTCATTCGCATGCTTCTCTAATTAAATACTATATGGATTCATGCTATGAAATTCGATAGCACTGTTGTGACTTATAATATTCTTCAAACATGTGTAGCAAGCGCTAGTATGGCTGAATGATTTTCAAGAATTTCTTCGTGTCCAATTCAAGCAAGATATGTGGCAAGGCGAAGATATGGAATCTATTGAATTAACTTCCCCAACCTTTTTCCAAATCTGGGGCACACTGATTTATTTTTGTAGATTTTTTTTAAAACTCAATCGTAGATAGTCCAATAACCCCGAAATAACTAATTATTTGCTTGGCATATGGAAGTTGATTTTTTTGGTGCGGTAGGTCATAAGAATAGAAAGAATGTCATGTTAACTTTTACCAAGCACCCGTTCAAGCGCTGCTACCACATTCTGTTTGCCCATCGCCAACACATAGGGACCGAGGCGTGGGCCTTGCGGTGCGCCCATTAAAATCTGATACAAGACTTTGAAGAATGCACCTGGTTTTATCATGTTATCTTTGGCTGCGTTGAAAATGGCGTTTTGGATTTTATCGGGGTCGTCTTCGGCTTGCAGTTTCGATACAAACTCGGTGAGGGCTTTCTTTTCAACGTCTGTTAGTTCAATGACGGTTTCTTTGATTTCTTCGAAGTCGCGTATCCAATTCAGGGCATAAGTCATTCGTTGCTTCAAGCCCTCGTCCAAAGATATATTTTTCTGAAGGTAACCGTAGCTTTGCAATTTCTCTGTAACATAATCATTTAAGCATCCATTGGGAGCCATTTTAACAAGGAAAGCCATGAGGTTATAGGGGACGTGAATGCTGGGTTTAGCCGGCGGCTTCATGACATAGCAATACAAATACAAACCCTTCAGTTTGGTGCCTTCTTTCTCTGTAACCTGTTTTTTGCCAAAGTATACATCCTCTAAGGAGTCAATCTCGTTCATATATGCTGGAATGTCAGATACATCTAAGCTACGTGTACCAACGAACCGCTTCAACATAAGCAAAAGCAGCGATTGTGGAGAACCATAATTGAACCATACTTGTGGAGTAAAAACATTACCTGCTGACTTGGAAATTTTCCTGCCACCCTTATCGAGGAACATCTCGTATTTTGCGTGAGAAGGTGGTTCAAAGCAAAGGACTTCACGGCAAATGCGGTCGTTTATGCGTACAGAGTCAGCGATGTCTTTGCCGTAAGCTTCAAACCTAATGTCTAGGGCTTTCCAACGCGCAGCAAATTCGCTTTTCCATGTGAGTTTGCCTTGGCCGCTTTTTATGTCTACTTCACCTTCGTGACCGCAGCCTGCAATCAGTTTGCCCCGTATTTCTAGTCCTTCACATTTGTAGGAGACTTTGTCTGTTTTTGGGTCGTACTTGTAGGCTCTAGTTGTATAGAGGTGCCCACATTTTTCGCAGACAGCAAAAAAAGGTAAAACCCCAGTATATGTTTCTTGGCCTACTTCTTCTTTAACTATTTCGCCGACTTTCTTGGCGTTGGAAAGAATTATTCGAATTTCATCGAGAAGTAAACCTTTTTCGTAGGCTTCTTTGGCTGAGTAGTACTTGTATTCTATGCCGCATTTATCTAGGGCATCAAGAAGCAGTGAACTCATGTGTTTGCCGTAGCTTTCATGGCACCCAAACGGGTCAGGTATGCTTGAGACAGAGTATCCCAAGTATTTCTCCATGTCTTTGGAGAGCCCTGTTGGAACCTTGCGCAAACCGTCTTTGTCATCGCAGAAGGCAACGAGTTCAGAATTGCAGTTTAGATTCTTGAGCGCCAATGTAACCGCGTAGCTACGCGATGCATCACCGAGGCTGCCGATGTGCGGGAATCCTGAGGCGCCCAATCCCATTTCAGTGCGGATTCTGCTCATGTCTCGATTAAGCGACTGTTCGCGTTCGATGACTTTCTTAGCCATCATGTCGTACCATGTGCCATGACCGATAGTTTCTTCACTCATACTACTGCCTTCTTCATAATGACTATACGAGGGTATAGAAAAATGTTTAGAGCCCAAAAAGGCTCAAGAGACAACTATCTGCGTCTCAGAGCGGCTGCAATTACTAATACTGCAATTGTCACCAGAATAACTATCAGTGAGTAGATCCAGTTAATGCCGAACAAATACCAAGCAACGCCGACAACTATTAGACCTAAGCCCGCAGCCATAGTGGAAAAGCTTCCGCGTTCATACTTCTTTGGTTTACCAGCACGCAAGCCACCTAAAACGATCGCCCATAAACCGCACAGCACCAGAACCACTGGAACAAACAAACCCCAACCAATGACTCCCGTAACAGCCAGGAGTATTCCTACTACAATGAAAATTAGAAATACGCCAAAGCTTAACAGTTCACGGTCGCTATTGCTCATAGTGTTTCTCCTAGCCAATTTTGAATCCGCATTCAGGACAGAACTTGCTGTTGGCTGGGATAGATTTGCCACAGTTAGGGCAGGTCATGGCTTGTTGGCTTGGCGGTGTTAGGTTTGTTCCACAGTTGGGGCAGAATTTGCTTGTGGCTGGAACTTTTTCTCCACATTTAGGGCAGATAACTAGGGCTGCAGCGGGAGCTGCTTGTGGTGCTCCTTGCTGGTTCATGACTTGTGGAATAAGCACCATACCTGCTCCAAGGGCGCCTGAGCCACCTCCTTGACCGAGACTTGCCGCTGCGCTCTTGACAGTCTCCATTCGCAGAACGTCTCCTGGCGCGGTTTGCCCAGTTTTAAGCCAGAATAGGCGTTCTCGATATTCGGGTGTAGTATCGATGCCTTCGAAGCGCAGATCGGTTAATTCGATGCCGACGCGTTTGAAGTAATCAATTAGGCTATTTTTTACTATTACCGATGTTTCGTCTAGACGTGTAAAGACAGTGATGAGGTCGTAGTGGCTGAGTTCATCGATTATTTTCTCATTTAGGAATCCGCGTAAGAAATCATTGACTGAAGATGTGTCGTAGGCGTTTTGTCCCCCAACGACCTCGTTAACGAATAGTGATGCGTCTCCGATTTTAAACCAGAATTGCCCATAGGTCTGCAGTGGCGCGAGTTCGGTGGTTTGTGCTTTTGTACCCCATTTTCCTGCGAAGACTTTTGTGCTGATAAATAGGACTGTTGCTTTGAAGGGTTTGTTGCCGCCGAAGCCAACTAAACGGGTAAGCAGACTTGTTAGTATGGGCAGGTTTAATGTAGTTAGGGTGTGTCTGCCGGCGCCGAATACGTCGTATGCTTTGCCGTCTCGGAAAAACACAGCCATCTCGTATTCGTGTACAATTAATTGGGCACCCCATGTGATATCTTCGGTTGGGTACCGCCAGACTATGGCGTCTACCCCAGCGTTTGTCCATTCTATTATTTGCGGCATTACTGTGTCACTCCTGAGATTACTTGTTCTCTTTTATCAAATGTGTCCTCAAGTAACTCAAACTTGTCTGCTATGGTTTGGATTCTGTCTTTAAGGTTTGAGTAATTTCCACTTAACAGTTGCACTTTTAAATCTTCTATGCTGGCGGTTAAGGCGTCAACTTCGTCGAGGAGCTGGTTATCGAAGGTTATCATTCGGTCAAGGTTTTCTTCCTTGATTTTAACTATGTTGTAGAACCCTGAGTAACCGTATGAAGCATGGTTTACTTTTTCGGTTATACGGTCCATTTTAGCTGTCAACCTGTCGATGTCGGGTAAAACATCTAGGTAACGTTTATCTGCGATTCTCTGGGCGATCCCTCGGACGTTATCTTTATCTTTGGAGAGTTTGAGAACTAAATTATTTCTAATCAGCTTATCTGATTCGCGGCGAAGTTCTTTTTCTTTGTATCCCCGGAACCCCGGTAGCGCTGCCGCTATGCGTTCTGAAAGCCTCATTTGGCTTTTTGCTTGTGCATATACATCTTTATTTTCGCTCATTTCTTAAATCCTCCAATATTTGTACTTCGTTATAAAAAAAGGGGTTGCTTTTAAAGTTTTTTAAAGTAAACTAGAACTTGGAAGACGGTATATCCCCTTTCAACACCATACCCGTTGCCCCATCAACTATCATTTGGTAGTTGTTGCCTTTGTACTCGTATTTTATGAACCAGGCAGGCGCATGCAAGTAAACCATCTGTTTCAAGTCAATTGTGGTTGCAGTTTCGACAATCTTATCTATGTCCTGTTGAAGCAGAAAGCGGTGAAGGGATTCAATCTGCTGCTTTGCAAGCTCTAAAGCTTCTTCTCGGGTTATTTCGCTGTTGAGCAGTTTTGCAAAACCCTCAATTTTTCGGAAATCATATGGAATTTTGCCTTTTAGTGGAACGTTGTATTCTCTTGTGGGAAAGCTAGACGCTTCTTTGGCTAAAACTAGCCAGTTGTATTCTTTTTGAATCTGACCTTCTTTTACAATTGCTGGGGATATTCGTTCAAAAATCCCCTTGTATTTAGTGGTAACTTCAGCAGAAACAACCCAAAAAGGTAAATAAATCAGGTTTTTCTCCAGTATCTTTGACTTCTTTGCTAAATCACCTGGCTTCATAAAACCAGAACGCATCCAATCATGGATTAAATTTTCCACTTGCTCTTCAGAATAATTATTCAAAAGCAAAGAGTGGTCAAAAGTGAAGGCTTGACCGGTCTCAATTACGGTTGTAAAGCCACAGTATTTGCATGTGGCAACCAGTTCGCCTGGCTTGAACTCCACTGGGGCGCCGCAATGCGAACACCGAATATTTTGGGCTATAGCCATAAAGTTTAAACCTTCAGTTTTTCACGTTTAAGAATTTCTCTTGCAACGACGACTCCTGAAGCTGATGCCTGAATAAGACCACGAGTGACGCCTGCGCCGTCACCGATTGTGAACATATTCTGGATTTTTGTTTCCAATGTATTGTTTAATTGGAGATGAGAACTGTAGAATTTTACTTCCACCCCGTACAATAGAGTCTCAGGTGAAGCAACTCCTGGCGCAATTTTATCTAGTGCCTGTAGCATTTCGCGTATGTCGGTTAAGTAGCGATATGGCAAAACAAAACTCAAGTCTCCTGGAGTGGCGTTTTTGAGTGTAGGAGTTAGAACGCTATGGGCAAGTCGTTCAGGTGTGCTTCGCCTACCGTGGTCAAGATCACCTAGTCTCTGCACCATAACGCCACCGCTAAGCAAGTTAGAGAGTCTAGGAATGTACTTGCCGTATGCTATAGGCTCTTTGAAGGGTTCAGTGAATTGGGTGCTGACGAGTATGGCGAAGTTTGTGTTGGCGGTTCTTGTTTCTGCGTGGCTGCCACCATTTACTGTTAAGACACCATCATATGACTCAGTAGTGACTTCTCCATATGGTGATACACAAAAGGTACGCACCTGATCGTCAAAGGACCTTGAAAAGTAAACTAGCTTTGGTTCGTAGAGAGCTTTTGTGAGGTTTTCCATTATAGAAGCTAGAAGTTCCACACGGACACCGATATCAACTGGGTTGTTGATGGTCTTTAATCCTCTAACTTGGGCTTCAGTTTGGAGCCATTCTGCACCGCTTCTGCCAGGTGCAATAATGATATATTTGCCAAAGATTTTCTCGCCGTTAACTGTTTCGACACCTTGAATAGTGTGTTTGTCAACGATGAGACCTTTAACTTCTGTTTTAGGTTGGAAAGTGATTTTACCATTAAGGTGTTTGCGCATTCGTTGCAAGGTTTCGAGGCATTTATCGGTGCCCATGTGGCGAACTTCCTGTTTGATAAGCTTTAACCCAGCAAGTGATGCTTTCCTTTCGATTTCGTCGATTTCTGCGCTTTCTCCCCCGAATACTTGTTCGCTGGCTCCGAATTTGATGTAAATACTATCACAGTACGCGACAAGTTCAGATAGTTCTTTGGTTGATACGTACTGGTTGAGCCAGCCGCCAACTTCTGTTGAAAGGGTAAGTTTGCCATCGCTGTAAGCGCCTGCTCCACCCCAACCGGATAGAACTGAACATGGCTCGCAATGAACACATTCGAAACCTCGGCTGGATGGGCATTTACGTTTGTCGATGTCGGGTCCTCGATCCAGGATAAGGACGTTTAAATTTGATTTTTCGGTCAGCTCTATTGCTGAGAAGATGCCTGCTGGACCTGCACCAACAACTATTACGTCATATTTCAAGGAACTTTGCCCCCTTGGAACCCAACTGTAAATGTAACAACTAGCATATATTTTTAGCTACAGCGTTCAGATGGGAGACGATTATTCTTTAGTGGATGGTTCTACATAAAGAAAGCTATTGTTTTTTGGCTTTTATTCTGGAATTGATTCAAATCGTTTGGTGCAACGAACACAGAGTCGCCATTTTTAATCTGTTAGGTTTTTTCTCTGTTAAAAACCAAGTCTTTTCCCTCAAGGACATAAAAAACTTGTTCCCAAGCATTCTTATGCAGGTGGCTGTATCCGCCAGAATCCATTTTAAAAAGCCTTAACGTATTTTGAGACACGATTTCTGGGGCGATTAGCCACAAATTTTTGTTTTGTTGCAACATTCTTCTCTTTCTTAAGGCGTGTTTTGCAAAGCAAAGACTTTTACGAGCTTTCACCTTAACAATGTGGGCAGTATGTGTATTTTTGAGATATATCTAATAAACATTTATTACAACAAAATAATCCAATAATCAAAAGGATAACAATGCCAAAAGAAACTCAATCCCAAATCATCGACGAGTTAATCAGTGACTTCTCACGCTTCTATATACTCACTATACTCTATGAAGGACCAGCCCATGGTTATAGCATTATTAACCAATTCAAAAAAAGAGTTAAAAAAGAAGTCAGTCCAAGTCTAGTTTACCCATTTCTCCAGCAACTTGAAGAAAAAGGCTTAGTCTTACATACCCAAAAACCCGTGGGCGAGAAAGAACGCAAAGTCTTCGAGCTGACCGAGGAAGGCAGAGAACTTTGCACTGGACTTTTCAAACGCTTTGCCGAATTAGTATCAATTGCCATTGAACCAAGCTTGTATGTTTGTGCTCATTGTGGTTGTAAAGTCTACGAAGGAGCGTACCGAGAAGTCATTGATGGCAAAGAAATGACGTTCTGCTGCATGCATTGCGCCCGCTCTTACAAGGAAGTTAAAAAGGCAGCTAAACAAGCAAACAAAAAATAATAATTCTAAATGATGAGAGATTTTGAAAAATTAGATTCAGTTAGTCTTTTATGGCTTCAATGAAACTCATGACATTCCAGAGTTTTACCCGTGTATAGGGAGGCATATTGGGATCCTGCAGAATTTCGTCAAGCATCGACACAGCATTTGAAGCACGAACAGCAGGGGTATATTCAGCGCTCTGCAGAGCACTCATGGCGTCTTTTGCGGAACGTCGAATGTTTCGTGGCGTTGTACTGTCTTCCGAGACCTCGCCAAGAACTACTAACGCTTGCTGGATCTTTGCTTCATATTCATCAGATTTTTTCTTCCGCACCATAAATAGTTCCCCTTTAATGCACCATGGCAGTGACCAAGTTATATAAGCATTGATACGTATTTACTTTGGGGTTCTATATGCAACCAAGAACAGATAATACACTTGTTAAACGGGGAGCAAGTCTGCTATTACAAGGCGCCGCCCTAACCGACCTCTCATGCCCAAACTGCTCATCTCCACTGTTTAGGCTAAAAGACGGCACACTCTGGTGCGCACAAGACGAGAAAAAAGTAATCGTCGTCAAGGAAGGGCAAGAGCTGCCCAAACAAACTGCGGCAGCCACCGACGCCTACGTCAAACTTGAAGCAACCCTAATGGCGAAGATTGAGGAAATACAGGGCAGGATTGAAAAAACCCAGGATATTGACGAACTGCAAAAACTCACCCTTGCCCTAAGCGAACTATTAAACAACGTTGAAAAAATCAAAAAAATAAAAGGCTGAGCCCAAAATTTGACTTTGGGTTTTTATGAAAACTTCCCAATAGGCATCCATAGAATCGACACTTTCACATCTACCTTTTCAAATAAACTACTTCAACAAAACCTGATCAAGGTTTTCTTCGAGGTTAACCTTAGGGAATTTACTTTCGAAGAAGTAGCCAACCCAACAGTGCCACAGGGCAAGGTGATTTTTGAGTTTGGGGTAGCAGAATCTGGGAACTTCAACTTTATCAACAAGGAAGAACTTAAAAAAACGCTGGATTTTTTGGCGAAGGAGCGGTTGACTTCAATGGATTTTTTCTGCTCTATCCGCTACTACAAGATTGAAGGCGAAAAAAAGACCCCGTTAAAGTTTGATTATTATATACTAAGAACCATCTTCAGAAAGGAAGTATTTGAAGTTCGAGTTTTTCATGAGCGCGGACCAAGATACATTTCGCCCGAAGATTTAACCACATTTATTTACAAAAAAGTAAACGAAGCATCAAACAAAAACAGGAAAGCCCTAAAGAGAACAATCATTTGATTCTATGGTGTAAACAAGAAGGCAAATTCTTATTTGAACTATAGCCGAAAGTTATATTTCTGAGAGCATCTCCTTAGAAAAGATATCAATTTATAATTAAAAAAAGGAACTAAGCCAACATGTTACCGATTGAAGTTACATCCCTAAAAAAGCACTATGGAGACCTAAAAGCAGTAGATGACATCTCCTTTACGGTTAAAGAAGGTGAAGTCTTCGGTCTACTCGGTCCAAACGGCGCAGGTAAAACCACCACCATCGAAATCATGGAGGGTTTGCGCCAACGCGACGGTGGAGATGTAAAAGTTCTCGGTTTAGACCCCTGGAAAAAAGGTTATGAACTGCATAAAAAAATAGGCGTTATCCCACAGGAATTTACGTTTATTGAGAAAACCACCCCCAGAGAAGCCATCAAGTATTATGCAGACCTATTCAACGTTAAAGTTAATCCTGATGAAATCTTAAAAGATGTTTTGCTTGAAGAATCAGCCAAAACCTACTTTGAAGACCTATCCGGCGGACAGAAACGCAAAACAGGACTTGCATTATCGCTTGTGAATTCTCCTGAACTGCTATTCCTTGACGAACCCACCACAGGACTCGACCCAAACGCAAGACGAGCAATCTGGGAAGTGATCCGCGGATTAAAGGCAAAAGGCAAAACCATCATCTTAACCACCCATTACTTAGACGAAGCCCAGCAACTCTGCGACCGAGTAGCCATCATGGACCATGGACACATAGTCGCCATGGGAACCACAGAAGAAATCATAGAGCAACATGGCTCAGGCGAACGTCTAGAGATTCGTGGAAGCGAGAAACTCGCCGAATATATAAAGGCTAACACCGAGTTGCAAGTGGACTACAACAAAGCAAAAGGAGAAATCTTCGTACCGCTCAAAAAGAAAATCGATGCCCTCGCTGCTTTAGCAGCGGCAGAGCAGTCAGGAATGGACTGGGGCCAAATCCAAACGCGCCAAGACAGCCTCGACGACGTATTCGTTAAACTTGTTAGCGAACCCATTGGCGAACAAGGAGAATCTGCCATAGAAGAATCAAGCAAGAAAAAGCGGAGGCGTTAAAAAATGGCAAGTGGAAAACGTATCTATTCAGACTTTAAAGTATTCAGCCGAGGATACATGAGAAATAAGTTCGGATTGTTCTTTGGTTTAGTGTTCCCTGTTATTTTGATTTTGATTTTCGGCGCTATCTTCTCCGAAGGAGGCGCTGGAACAATAACCATGTATGCACAGAATCAAGATACCGGCGAAATCTCAAAAAGCTATTTGGAAGCAATTAATGAAACCAAAACACTGCAAGTGATAACTGTAGAAAAATCGGTAAATTTTACAGAATATATGTCCCGAAACTCGATTGAGAATGGATTAATCATTCCAGCCAGTTTCACTACGGATTATGCGATGAAACAACCAGTAAACATCACAGTCTATACCAATCCCTCAGGCAGCACAGGCGGAACAGTTCTGGGGATAGTTGGTGCAATAAACGATCAATTTAACCTTGGAGCATTTGGCGGCTTCACGGTCGTGGGAATAAATCAGAAGACAGTGGGTTCACAAGAAAACTACATCGACTTTTTGGTGCCTGGACTCATAGGCTTTGCCATACTCGTAAACCCCATGTTCTCGCTAGTGGAAATTTCATCCAACTACAAAAAGAACAAACTCTTCAAACAACTATCCCTAACACCACTAACCAAAATGGAGTGGCTAACCTCAAAGATACTCTGGTACATCGTTCTCTCATCAGTCTCGTTCCTGCTTATGGCTGCTGTCGGCATCTTCGCGTTCGGCGCAAACATAACCCTGACGGTTTGGCTCATACCCTTCCTTCTCCTTGGACCCATGCTATTCGCTTCCCTTGGAATGCTAGTCGGCACTGTAACTAAAAACCCTGAAACCGCAGGCGTCATCGGCAACGTCGTCACCTTCCCTATGATGTTCCTCTCAGGCACATTCTTCCCCATCGCTTTCATGCCAGAATACCTACGAGCCGTCGCACACGTTTTGCCATTATATTATGTAGTTGAAGGTTTAAACAATGTCATGGTGTTTGAGAATTATATAGGCGCTATAGTGGACATTGCCGTGATTGGGGTGATAACCGTCGTTATCTTCATCTTGGCAGTGAAGTTATTCAAGTGGCGAGAAGACTAAACCAACAGCCTCACCCTTTCTTTTGGGGCATATTTAGAGCCTCCTAAATAGCGATTTTTCGCAGAAACTATAGAAGAGCTGGGTAGTTCTTTTTTCCCTACTGGGTAGGCCTTATTGGCAGTTTTTCATGTCAGTGGTGAGGTACTAAGAGACAAGACTCTTGCAATCCTTAAACAACCCCAAAACCACAGTGTATAGCTCGTCAGCTACAACTTCTTTGGGCTTATCTCCGTCAACCCTAACCAATTCACCCTTCTCAATAAACTTTAGGTAAACATCTCTAACTTTTTGCTGGGTTTCCAATGTCTCCATCACCGATTTCTTCCGGTGCAAACGCTCTAGAACACGCTCAGGAGTTACATCGATGAAAACACTGAAATCCGGCTGCAACGCTCGAGCGTTAATAGTTTTAATCCAATCCAGACTTAACCCTGAGCTGCCTTGATAGGCTATTGATGAGTAAATATAGCGGTCACATATGACAAGTCTGCCCTCATCTAATGCGGGTTTTATCTCTTTTTGCATGTGTTCGATACGATCGGCGGCAAAGAGCAGAGCTTCAGCTTCGGTTGGGAGGCGTTTATCTTCATAGAGGCAGCCTTCGCGGATAAAAGTTCCTATTTTGCCTTTGCTAGGCTCTGCGGTAAGCATTACGCTGTAGCTTTGGGAGAGTTTTTTTGCAAGCAGAGTTGCTTGAGTGGTTTTTCCGCTTCCATCTAAACCTTCGATAACAATGAAAATGCCTTTTTTGCCCATGTTTGTCACTTCGGCTATTTAGCGTTACACATTAATGGAAGTTACCTAAATATAGCTTACAACTGTGAGGTTGCGCTTGTTGCCTAAGATTTACTGGGGAGAAATTAAAGATCCTGTTCATGGCTACGTGTACATTACGGAAGAAGAAAAGAACATCATTGACTCTTACCCAATGCAGCGTCTACGAAGGCTAAGGCAACTTGCAGGATCTGAATACGTTTATCCAGGAGCTAACCATACGCGTTTCGAACACTGCTTAGGCGTTATGTACCTCGCAGGCCAATTGCTCGAGAACCCAAATATTTCACGCGTGGTAAGCGACGAAGAAGTGGATGTTTGCCGAATCTCAGCACTACTCCACGACGCAGGACACGGACCATTCTCCCATGTTTTTGAACACCTACTAATAAAGGACCTTGATAAAACACATGAAGATATCACTTCATGGATTATCGAGAAGAGCGAAGTAGGTGATAAGCTTTCAAAGATGGGATACAACCCAAAAGAAGTCGCAGGCTTATCAGTGGGAAAACTACACAAAAAAGACAAAGCATTCCTGGACCAAATCATAAGCAGCGCTGTGGACGTCGACAAACAGGATTTCATCGTCCGAGATACTTACCACACCGGCGCCGAATATGGGTTTATCGATGTTTACCGCCTTCAACACGCACTCGACATTTTAGGCGAAAACTTAGCTGTAGAACTAGGCGCGTTGTCAGCATTAGAGGCATTCATGATTGCACGCATTGAATCATTCAAGAGCATCTATTTCCACCGTGTCGGCAGAGCAGCCCAAATCATGCTTGCAACTGCTATGGACAAAGCAAATGGTGAACTTGGTTTAACAGCTTTCAAGACTCCTGAAGAATATTTAGCGCTAGACGACTACACGGTTTGGTCAGAACTCAAGAAATGCAAGGCATCTAGCGAAATCATCGGCAACCTTGAGCAAAGACGCATGCTCAAGTGCGCCTACGAGCGGACCTTTTACGAGAAAGACGCAATGATTTCAAGTCTGTTCGGTAGAGAAACATATAGGCTCCAGATTCAAAGTGAAATCGCAAAAGAAGCAGGTGTAGAATTAGAATCAGTTATAATTGATGTGCCAACTGTCCCCTCTGTACCTTATCACCACGCCGTCCTCATGGAATCAACAGAGATACCAGTATTTACCAAGGGGCAAACAGGCGAGAAAAAACTCCAACGACTTAGCGAAAGTTCAAAGATTTTTGAAACCCTCAAAGGCTTCATGAACATTCTACGTGTTTACACAAATGAAACCGACCGCGCCAAAGTCGAGAAAGCAACCGCTAAGATCCTAGGCAAGATTCCTTCAGCAGTTAAAATCTCTTTTTAAAACTTGAAAACTCTTTTTCTTAAATACTAGGTATTGCTTAGACAAATAAGTGTAAACGTTTAGTGCGAGAAGGAAGTCAACGTGTCAAAAGAACCTGGAGAAGACAAAAGAATAATCAGCGTCAGGATTAAACGGAGACCAGAAGTAAAAGCTGAGCCGTCGCTACTTTATTCGCAAAAGGAGATACACTTGTTTGTCACCGAGTTTATTTCTTCCTGGATTAGAGGAGATATAATCATCCGTTTTCCGACAGCTGCAGAACTTGCTAAACAGACACCACTAAGCATCGCGTTTCCAAAAGATCCCTCTGTCAGTGCTGAACTAAAAATCAAAGAGCACTACGTCGATTTGTTGTCTGTGGTTGCAGGAATCAAACCTGCCTCAACAATTGAACAGGAACAAGCAATCTCTGAAGTCTTCAAGATGCTGCTTATGTTCCGCTCAGCTAACCGAATAGAGGGAAAAATTATTTCAAACGACTTGGAAAAAAGAATCCAAGACCTCGAAAAAACTTCGACAAACCAAGCCAAACTCGTCGACCAAATAACGGCTTTTTTATTTACCCCAAAAAAACCCAAACAGAACAAACCAGCTAGCTAAACGATAGTTCTGGAAGGGTAAGGTTTATTCGAGGGAAATCGCATTCTGCTTGATGCTTCTAGTTTAAGCGCTCCGGTAGTATAGTCCGGTCAAGTATACTGGCCTTTCGAGTCGGCGACCCGGGTCCAAATCCCGGCCGGAGCACCACTCTAATCTTTCGAGCTGTTCTTTTTTTAGGAATTAAATTTTTTTCCAGTACTAGATTGCACCAGCTTAGTAGATATTTAGACAGATTCAAACCTCTCCATATGAATTGTTCCGCCTATATAGGATAAAGCGAATTGGCAATTTCTCAAACAAATGTAACTATTGGTAGTAATAAAACAAAAAATAAAGAATAGAGGAGTTTAAGGTTGGGGGAGTTGTTTTCCGCAGTGTGGGCAGAAGGCTGCATTTGGGTCTTGTGGTGCACCGCAGTTGGGGCAGAAACGTGTTGCTTGCATTGTAGTTGCAGTGGCTTGTGAAGGAGAATAACTGTATAACTGCTGTGGGACTTTAATTGAGAAGAACCCGATGGTTGCAAATACCCAAGCGAGAAATATCAGCACAAACCCCACTAATATTATAGTGAGAATTGCGCCGAAAAATAGGAGCATCCCAGCTGTTTCAAACATGTGCTCGCCTGACTTTTGTGCAATAGCACTGAACGCTTTTCTTAAGTTCATTGCAGCTAACAGGTAGAAAATGAATACAACCGCAATCACTAAGAAGAAGGCTATCAGTCCGAAGCCTACACCAAGTGGACCTAACACAAAGATTCCGAACGCGCCACTGAGTATGAATAGTGGCACCATTATAGCGATAGCGATTGCAGCTATTATTAGAAAAACAAGCCCTCTGAGAGCATCATGGTAGATGCGGTCATCTTCGTAGTATTCTGCCAACCCTTTCATGCCTACGAAAACCAGTATTATCCCAACAATGCTTGCAAATGGAAACATTAACAGTATTGAGCCAATGCCAGCCAAGGTTTTGTTAGATTCCAAGTTACTCATTTTACTTTTTTCCTCAATAGAGCGCATTCATTGAGGGTAGATAAAAGACTTTTCTAATCAAATTACTACGATTGCTTGAAATGTGGAAGTAAAAAAAATAATTTTTTACCCAAAATTGCGGATGTGCAATTACGCAACTTTAAGAGAAGGACAATTCGAAGAGAGAGATTTTTTTACCTGTCAGTAAATAAAGATGCCTATCGTTGAACACTTAGGAAGAAGTACCTTGACCAGCAACATAAAGTCAGATTATAGTAAGCTTTTGTCGACAATCAAAGATGTCGTGGTGCTTTCAACAGCTGAAGGTATAATACATTGGGACATGGAAGTTTATATGCCGCCGAAAGCTGTAGAGCAACGTAGCCATCAACTGGCACTTCTAAGGCGCATTCACCATAAATTAGGAACTAACCCAGAAATAGGAAAACTCTTAGACTCAATCTTAAAAGACGCAGAATACCAAGTACTTGGCGAAGTCGAGAAACGCAATCTGTACCTCATCAACAAAAGCTACCAAGAACAAACTGCCCTGCCTGAAAAACTGGTATCTGACCTTGCCATGCAGGAAGCAATAACAGTCAACATATGGAAAAAAGCTAAAGCGCAGAAAAACTTTAACCTCTACAAAACTGACTTACAAAAACTGTTAGACCTCAGCAAACAAGCAGCAGAAATTCTCATGAAGGTAAAGCAAACCAAGACGCCCTATGAGGCACTGTTGGATAATTTTGAGCCCAAAATGCCAACAGAGACATTAACTAAAACATTTAGCCAATTGCTTTTACGCTTAAAGCCTTTGATTGCAAAGATTGAAGGTTGCCAAACCAAGCCATCAATGCAAATCCTCAAAGCACATGTACCGGTTGAAAACCAACGCAGAATCACTCAGCTTATAACCAAGACATTAGGCTACGACACCGCTTCCTTGGAAGCCAGGGGAAGAGTGGACGAGACTGAGCACCCATTCACCACAGGCTACTATGACGATGTGCGAATAACAACCCATTATTACCCTGACAATTTCACAAGCTCAATCTTTTCAGTGCTACATGAAAGCGGGCATGCCCTCTACGAACAAAACCTCAAAGCTCAATGGCAATACCAACCCGTAGGCTCAACTTGCTCATTTGGCATACACGAATCTCAATCCCGATTCTACGAAAACATCATCGGCCGCTCTAAAGAATTCTGGACAGGCTTTCTACCTAGAATCAAGCAGGCAGCGCAAACTCTGAGTAACCTCCAGCTAAACCCCTTCATCCAAGCCGTAAACAAGGTTGAACGTTCAAAAATCCGAATCGAAGCAGACGAAATAACCTATAGCCTTCACATCATCATACGATTCGAGCTTGAAAGGGATCTTTTTTCAGATAAAATTTCAGTCGATGAATTGCCAGAAGCATGGAACCAGAAGTACAAGGATTACCTTGGCATTAAAGTCGTTAATGACGCGGAGGGTGTGATGCAGGATACGCACTGGGCAAATGGACTGTTCGGTTACTTCCCTAGCTATGCGTTAGGTAACATTTATAGTGGACAAATAAATGCTTCCCTATCCAGCGACCTGCCCGACTGGCGCAACCAGCTTTGCGAAGGGAACCTCGAGAACGTTAACGGTTGGTTAAAAACTAAAATTCACCAACAAGGCGACCTCTATGACCCTGAAGAATTAATCAAACGTGTAACGGGAAGAAACCTCGATTCAGAACCATACCTGCAGTACCTAAACAAAAAATATGGCAGTCTCTATGGGTTCTGAGCGGGCTTTTTCTTCGAAATTTCCTTGTAGATGTAAACTACGAGGTAGACTATAATTGAACCGATAAACAGGTATATGCCGCTGTAACCGATAACTGAATTATAGGTGTTGGCACCAACTAGAAACAGTAAAAAGCCAATTATGAATAAGCATAGTAATGTCAAGTCAGTCCAAGACATCGAATTTCCTCGTTAAATAGGGCTTTAATTCCTATGTTGGGATATAAAGATTTAGCGCCGAAAATAGTGCAAAAGAGTATCGCCCACATACAAAAGACAACAAACAGCAACCAGTGATTAAAACTGCCTCGGCTAACCTTAATCCTTTAAATCCCTTCCGACATTTATATATATAACATAGCCCTCAAAGAGCGACTGAGGAAAACATAATGTCGGGAGCAGACGTTAAAAAGCCAGAAACACGTAACGAACTTATAAAAATGTTAACTGAAGCAGCAAAAAAAGAAGTTGGCTCTAAGGGGAAGCCGACAAAACCGACAGTTGTCGGAACAGCAAAAGAAATGGAAATTCACCGCGATACGATTTATTCATGGCTGAAGGAGTTCAATGTCGACTTCAAAGAAATCCTCGACCGTATGCCGACAATCGATGACGAAGCTGAGGAAAACTCAGGACCAACATACCTAATCGGTGAATCGCTGTTAGGAGAAGGAAACGAAGTTGCACACATTGATCTTATGATAGGTGACAAAAACGGACCCATCGGACAAGCTTTCGCAAACGGGATGTCACAACTATCAGCTGGACACACACCAGTACTGGCAGTAATCAGACCTAACTTACCTCCAAAACCACACACTCTAATCGTCCCAAAAGTCACCATTAAAAACATGGAAGACACGGGAAAGATTTTCGGTCCAGCACAAGCAGCAGTCGCAAAAGCCATAGCTGATTCATCTGAAGAAGGAATTATCCCAGCAAACAAGCTAGACGAATGGGTTATCATCTGCAGCGTTTTTATCCATCCAAAAGCAACTGATTACCGCAAAATTTACCAGTACAACTATGGCGCAACAAAAATGGCGCTAATACGGGCTTTAAAGAAGTATCCAACTCTGGAAAAGATAATCTACGACAAAGACCGCGCAAAGCATCCAATTATGGGGTTCCGTGTACCACGTCTTTGGAGACCACCATACCTTCAAATTGCACTTGATGCACCTTCACTCGAAGGAGCAAAGAAAGTCATCCAAGCGCTTCCAGGTAGCGATAGAATCATCCTCGAAGTCGGCACGCCACTCATCAAACGCTATGGCACAAGAGGTATCAACGAACTACGCCAAATAGCCAAAGATAAATTTATTATAGCAGACCTAAAGACCCTGGACGTTGGCAAAGTTGAAGTTGACATTGCATACGAAGACACCGCAGATGCAGTTGTAGCCGCGGGCCTAGCACCACCAGAAACTTTAGATGCCACGGTGCAGGAGGCCAAACGTCTTGGAATCTATGCAGTCATTGACATGTTAAACGTAGAAGATGTCCTTGGTAAATTGAAATCAATTAAGGACTTTCCAGACATCGTTATCCTGCACCGAGGAATCGACCAAGAAAGCGGAAGAAGCTGCGGACTAGAACGAATAAAGATGATACGCCAAGCATTCCCTAACAAGAAATTCTTAATCGCAGTTGCAGGAGGAATCGTCCCAGAAACAGCCAAAGAAGCACTAGACCAAGGCGCCGACATACTCATTGTCGGCAGGTACGTAACGCAATCCAAAGACATCGAACGTTCAGTTCGAGACTTCCTCGAATTGACACCAAGCATGCGCGAAGACGTAGACTTATACCGAGTCCACACAGAATAACCATAAACCGGAGCGAAAAACTCGCTCAATCCTTTCTTTTCTATTTTTTATTTTTAATTGCAAAAGTTTTCAGAATTAAGTACGCACAAAAGAATCCAACACCAGCAATTATGAAAGTTGGAAGATAACTTAGGTGTTCAGCTAGGAAAGGTCCAAGAAAAGAGCCTATTGCCGCGCCCAAGCCGACTAGACCGTCAAAAAAGCCTGATTTGCCCTCAGGGATAAGTTCCATGGAAAGAGAAATCATCATTATATAGTACATGGCATAAGCGAAACCTAAGAAAAGAAGAAAAATACCAGTCATAATTGTGGGTGAAATAGCAAGCTGGATAACTCCGACCAATAGAAAGATTAGAAGACCACGTACGAGAACGAAACGAGGCATTTGTTTTCTAATATCCATTGTTCTGGCACGGTTACGAATTAGGAAGTAGCCTATAGTAGCTCCAACAGAATTAAGTATGTAAGCGATATAAACCATGCTTGTTTGTCCATGAAAAATCTCTTTCAGGTATATGGGTAGAGGCGTAAAGAACAAGCTTGTTGCAAGAGAAAATATTATTATGGCAAAAGCAAACCCTGGGAAACTTTCCTTTTTAAGCGAACCCTTCCACCTTAAAGCATACGATTCTATACCACGATTAGCGAAATCCAGCGTTCTCTCCATACCAACTAAGCGGCGCTCAAAAATCATCAATGGGTCAGCAATCAAAAATATTGAGAGAATAAACGCAATCAAACTTAAAGCGCTACACAGGAATAGAGTGTAGGTAGCCAAAACAGCTGAACTAAGAGCGGAGGTAAATGCAAACAAACCAATTGTTAATACTAATCCAATCGCTAATCCAATAATGAAGCCGATTTCGGTGAGTCCTTCATAGAAGCCAAAGGATTTTTCCCAATCCTCCCGGCTATAATGCTCAGCGATAAGAACATTCTTGGGCGCTTCATGCGAGACATGGAGCACTTGCATAACCACATACAAAATGACGAAGAGGATGATGTTTTGGGCAAAGGGCAAAGCCATAAGGAAAAGAATAATTGCTGAGGAAAAAAACGACAGAAGAATAAAAACTTTATAATGTCTTGTGGCATCGCAGAGGTAGCCCCACAAAAGCGAGGCAGGGATGGAGAAGAGTATTGCGATTGACGTCATTACACCCAGAGCGACAAGCGGTCCACCGAGAATACTTGTGTCCTTGAAGGCAACTAGGTAGAGTGGTATGAAAACACTTAGCAATCCAAACGCTATTTCATGAAAGAAGAAACCAAGCCGCCACATAGCCACAAACCACTTCAAGGTCGAATTAAAACTTTTACCCGATAATTTGACTTTCCATCAAAATGGTCCCTGAAAAGAAAATTGTGCATAAATACTTAATAGAGAGAGCATCCAACTTCATACTCCGCTGGAGAGAATATCATGGCAAAGTTTAAGGTAATAGTTTCCGATCCCCAAGCTGGAACATCTAAAGTAGTTGAGCTTGAAGAAGCACGCGCAGCACCCTTCATAGGCAGAAGAGTAGGAGAAACCATGGATGGTTCAGTTGTTGATTTACCAGCACACACAGTCCAGATTCTGGGCGGCTCCGACAAAGATGGCGTCCCCATGAGAGGAAACGTTCATGGCGGTGTACGCAGAAGAGTCGTTCTAAGTGGCGGAGCAGGTTTTAGCCCAAAAAAGAAAGGTGAGAGAAAACGCAAAACAGTCCGCGGAAACATAATTACCGACGAAATTGCCCAAATCAACATGAAAATCACTGAGAGACCAGCCAACGCGGCAAAAGCGCCAGAAGCAAAGACCGAGCAAGCAACTAAACAGTAATTTTGTTTTTGTGCATGCTTAAACCTTATAAACTCGCATAATTAATTCATCCTTTATTCGCCAGTATTTATTGGAAGAAGAATCCTATGAGTAACACTAGTAAAGCCTTGCCTAAGCAGCCGGAAGTTAACATCGGCACTATTGGTCATGTTGACCATGGGAAAACCACTTTGGTTCAATCGTTAACTGGAACTTGGGCCTCACGACACAGTGAAGAACTCAAAAGAGGCATCACCATAAAACTTGGATACGCCGACATGCCCATCTACAGGTGCCCTAAATGTCAACCCCCAAAAAATTATTCAATCAAACCTTATTGTGAAGCATGCAACTCTGAAGCAGAGTTTGTCCGTGCCATAAGCTTTGTTGACGCACCTGGACACGAAGCATTGATGGCTACGATGCTTAGCGGCGCGGCAATTATGGATGGCGCAATCTTGGTGATTGCGGCCGATGAACCGTGTCCTCAACCTCAGACACGAGAGCATCTTGCAGCTGCGGAAGTCAGTGGCATAAAGAACCTAATTATCGTTCAAAACAAAATCGACATTGTAGACGAGAAGCGTGCAGTAGAAAGCTACAAAGAAATAAAAACCTTCATCAAAGGCACAGTCGCAGAGAACGCACCGATTATTCCGATTTCAGCTCAACGTGGAATAAACATCGATGTACTCCTTACGGCCATGCAGACCATCATTCCAACACCAAAAAGGGATGATACTAAGCCTCCAATGATGTTTGTCATACGTTCCTTTGACATAAACAAGCCTGGAACATCCATTGAGGGATTAGAGGGCGGCATCATCGGTGGAACCATAGCTCAAGGTAAGTTTGTTGTAGGAGAAGAAATAGAAATTCGCCCAGGCGTAATGGCTGAACGTGAAGGCAAAACAGTCTATGACCCCTTAATTAGCGAAATTATCAGTCTCCAAGCTGGCAACCAAAACGCAGAAGAAGCCACATGTGGCGGACTTGTAGGAGTTGGAACACTACTTGACCCATCCTACTCAAAAGCTGACGGCTTAACAGGCAGCATCGTAGGAAAAACAGGGCAGCTCCCACCAACGTTAACCGAACTCACCTTAGAAACCCATGTGCTGGAACGCGTCGTAGGAACCAAAGAACTGCAGAAAGTAGAAAAAATCAACCCAGACGAAGCTCTCTTACTCCATGTTGGTTCCGCAGTGAACGTTGGTAAAGTAATCTCAATCAAGCAGAACTTGATTAAAGTAAAGTTGACAAGACCGATTTGCGCCCTACCAGACTCTAGAGTTGCCATTAGTAGAAAGATTACGTCTAGATGGAGACTTATCGGATACGGGCTCGTCAGATAAAGGAAGTTTTAGTCTTTAACTATTCCTTTCTTTTGTAGGAAATCATTTGCTTTCTGCAACACATTTTTGGCATTTTTGAAATTTAACTTCTCCAAGGCTTGCGCGTAATCCATCCAAACATAGCCGATGTGCTCAAAAGACAGAGTAATCTTGTCTGTGTGTGATTCCATAACAAAAAAAACAACTTCTTTATGAACCGTTAAACCTTGCCTTCGATAAAAGTAGGCGATGGTTTCTTTGAAGCCATCGATAAAATTGGCATCACTTATGCCTGTTTCTTCTTTGAGTTCCCGAAGGGCAGTTTCTTTTTCGGTCTCGTTTGGTTCTACGTTGCCTTTGGGGAAATCCCAATGCCTCGCTGCATAATTAAGCAAGAGATATTTGGTATGATTTTCTTGTCTGATGAATATGACGGCTCCACATGATTTCTCCCGAATCACTACATTCACCTAGCTTTGCTCAAATCAATTATTCAATCTATTTAAAGTAATACTAAATATAAGCCAAAGACACTCAACAAAACGTATTAAGAATAGAAAAGAAAGTATAGAACCGGGAGCATATATTTGTCGGCTTCAACGCAAAAAAGAAATGAACCGCTAAAAATAATTATGGACTCCAATGCCTTCTTTGTTCCGATGCAATTTAAAATTGACATCTTTGAGGAGCTCAAACGACTATTGAACCGAAGAGTGGAGTTCGTATTGCTCTCACCTGTTAAACGGGAGCTTGAGATACTTGTAACCAAGAATTCGCCTAAGATCCGCGGGGAAGTTCTTTTTGCTTTGAAGCTTGCAGAAAAATGCAAGTTTGTGCCAGTTGAAAACGATGAAGGGGAAACAACTGACGACACTATTGTAAGAATTGCTAAGAAATGGAGTTCTCCCGTGTTCACGAACGATATACAATTAAAGAAGAAGCTAAGAGATATAAGTGTGCCAGTGATTTATGTGAGACAAAAATCGCGTCTAGACGTTGACGGGTTGATATAGTAGATGTTCAAACTAATTACTCTTCAAGATACTATCCGCATTCCACCTGAAACCTTCGGTAAGCCACTTGAAAAAGTTGGCCGCGAACAGGTAAAGCAGAAGTACGAGGGAATCGTGGATGAAGAATTAGGTTACGTCATAGCAGTTACAGGTATACAAGTTAGCCCAATAGGCAAAATAATACCTGGCGACGGCGCAACCTTCCATAAGGTAACCTTTTCTCTATTAGCATTCTATCCTGTCATTCAAGAAGTCGTTGAGGGCGACGTGGTTGAAATCGCTGATTTTGGCGCTTTCGTCCGCATTGGACCCGTCGATGCGCTGCTTCACGTCTCACAACTAATGGATGACTACATTTCATACGACGAAAAGCAAGGCGTACTGCTCGGGAAAGAAAGCAAAAGGAAACTAACAACAGGCGACCAAGTCCGCGTCAGAATAACCGCAGTGTCTCTTGGCAGAATTGGAAGTTCAGGCAAGATCGGTGTAACTGCAAGGCAACCTTTCCTCGGCAAGTTAGATTGGCTAAAGATGGATCAGGGTAAATCGGCATCTGAAAAGAAAACAGCTGAAAGTCCCGAAAAAGCTGCATAAAAAGGAGTTGAAGGCTAAATGAGTGAAAAATCATGTTCAAACTGTCATTATATAACCAAGGACAACATTTGCGGGAGATGTAAATCAACCAGTTTTAGCGAAGATTTCAGCGGTTTAGTGGTTATGTTCGACCCTAAAAGTTCAGCTATTGCAAAAGCGATGAACATTAAAGATAAAGGCAGATACGCACTAAAAGTTCGCTAAACTCTTTTGCATATGTCCTCGGTAGCTTCATAACCTACCGAGCATTTTATTTTTTAGGTTCAAATGATGACGGCAGTATACATTCTAACACCAGAGCTTCGTCTAAAACTAAAAGAGCCCTTTGGCAACCTAATCCAAGGCACCGCTGAAGAAACGATGGATAAAATACATGAACTAATAAAAAAAGAAAAGCCATCAAGAATAATCTCTGTTGGAGACGTGGTTTCCCTCAATCTGCACAGATATGGTATTGAGCCACAACTTACAATTATCGACAATTTTTCATTAAGAGAAAAGGCAATGCCTCAAGATGTGAGTTGTAGAAAAAACCGTATATGTAGACAATCCTCAAGGAACAATAACGCCAGAGGCAATCTTGGCGATTAAAAAAGCCATGGAGGAAAAGGAGCATACGCATATTGTGGTTAAAGGCGAAGAAGACCTGCTTACTCTTGTAGCGGTTTTGTTTGCACCTGAAAACGCTTTTGTGGTTTATGGGCAGCCGTATAGCGGCGTGGTTGTTGTTAAAGTCACTTTGGAGAGGAAAGCTCGGGCTCAGGAGTTCTTAAACATCATGAAAGTTTCGAAAAGCTAAATAAGAAGAATATTGTATGAGTTTACGCCTTAAGTGAATATTAATGCAAGTCAAAATAGATTCAACCAAGGATAATCCGCTTCTGAAACGGAAAGAAGTAGTTTTCACAATTGTTTCTGGTCCAAAAGAGAAAACTCCTCAAAGGTTAGTAGTGAAGAAAGCTGTGGCAATCGAAATGCAAACCGGCGACGACGTAGTTTTCATTAAGAAAATGCGGACAAAAACTGGGACCAGCATCACAGTCGGAGTAGCTAACGTTTACAAGTCCGTTAACCAAGCGAAAATCGTTGAACCCGAATACATCCGTAAACGTAACAGTCCGCCAGAGAAACCTAAGGAAGAGGCGACCGCATAATGGCACCGGCAAAATCAGTTCCTCCAAAGAAAGAAGACGCATCAGCTACCAAGAAAGAAGAGGCAAAACCAGCAGTTGCGGCAGCTTCAGCAGAAGCAGTGCCAACGAAGAAAGCAGAAAAAGGAAAACGTGAAAAGAAACACAAAGAAGAGAAAGGTGTCCATGCAATGTACAAGGCGGAAGGTGACAAAGTCTCCAGGGCACGCCCAACTTGCGAGCGGTGTGGTCCAGGATACTTTATGGGAGACCACCACGACAGGTACACTTGCGGTCACTGTGGCTTTACCCGCTACAAACAGAAATAAGCAGTTTTAAATCTCCCAACCGCAATTATTCTTTTTTGACCTACCATGATTAGAGTGAACGTAGTTATCACTAGTATTTCTGCTGAACGCTTCTGGGACATTAGAAAGCCAATCCCGCCCATCCAGATTAGCACTAACATTAACCTTGTGGGCATGGAAAAGAAACCAGACGACTCTTTAGAAGTGCCTTTTGTTTTATCGATTGGTTATAATCCTTCGATTGCTCAATTGAGCTTAAAGGGGAATGCTTTTGTTAGCGGGGAAAAAAACGAACTGGATAAGATCCTCAAGGATTATGACCAAAAAAAGCCGCCGGCACAAATAATCATGCAATCAATATCCAACGTTGTCTTCATCGAATCCGTGTTAGTCTCAAGAACGCTAAACATTCCGCCACCTATTCCGCTGCCCCAGGTTCCTGAAGCCGGAAAACCAGTAAGCACAAAGCCTGAAGGACGAGACTACAGTGCCTAAAGAAAAGCCCTTAAACTTTTTGCCAGTATCAGCACCCTTTAATTTTCCCAATCGCCCAAAGTTTCTGTAGCACCAACGATGCTTCTCAATCCGGTCCACTACGCAGTAACCAAACTTGCATGCTTTAGCAAGTTTTTTTATCCTTGCCTCAGGGTGAAATGCAAAGCAAGCGCCCACTAAAAATCGCATGCCCATACTCTTCTGGCGCTTGAGTCTTTCTTGCTAAAGTTAAGGTCTTTACATGAAGAGTGTAGTCTTTAGGGAGCAAAAATATTAGCATACGAAAAAATCAGCAAAGCAAATAAGAATAAAGAGAAATAAAAATATTGGTTTATTTTAGTGGCACATACATCGAAGAACGTGATGCACCGATACCTGGAGTACCATGCCTAACGGGTTTGTTGGTTATTGCGAATTCTCCAAGGTAATGACCAATCATCTCTGGCTTGATGTCCATGGCAACGAAGTCTTTACCATTATGCACGCCAATTTTAGCGCCGACCATCTCGGGCAAGATGATTAGATCTCGGACATGGGTTTTTATAGTGACGTCTTTGCCTTGTTGTTGTACCTCTTTGGCTTCGCGAAGTTTTTCGAGTAGAATGCGTTGTTCCGCTGTCAATCCACGTTGTAGGCTTCTTCTTTGACGTGAAGGAAGCAGATTGATGAATTCATCCATAGACATGCTTGTTAAACTAGCAAGACTGTGTCCACGATAGTTAAATTCTTTCGGCATCTTTCATCTTTCCTAAACTTGATTTTGTCCTCTATTATATTTTCCTTACCGTATTGCCCGTTTCTTCTTTTGTCCTGGACCGCGTGCAGCGATGAGCCCGACTTTCTGTCCTGGTGGCGCCCCATGCGAAGTTGTAGTGCATCTACGAGAGCTACGTTTGCTGCTTCCATATGGGTGAACTGCGGGAACCATTTTACGGCCGCTAGTACGTGGGTAAGTATGGCCTTTTGCTTTCATTAAGTGGAATTTCTCGCCTGCCTTCAGGAATGGCTTTTCGATTCTTCCCGAGGCGGAAATTACTCCAACAGTTGATAAGCAGTAATCGTCAACATAGCGTGTTCGCCCCGAAGGCAATCGAATCATGGTGCCTTGAGGTGTGTGACCAACAACAGTTGCATATGCACCTGAAGACTTTGCCATTTTTCCTCCATCACCTGGCCGGAGCTCAAGATCGCAAACTATTGTTCCTTCAGGAACTTTGCCTAAAGGTATAATGTTGCCTATTTCAGCTGGAGCTTTTCCGCCGAAGCAGATTTGTTGTCCAGTGAAAACGCCTTCAGGTACAACTGTGTAAATTGATAAGCCATTCTCGAATTTGATTAGGGATAAAGGTGCACCGCGGCCTGGATCATGTACAAGTTCGGTTATGGTGCCCATTATTGAAGCTTCAAAGGATTGTTTTGGAGCTATTGGCGGGTATTTTGCTGGAGCAACACGTTTGTGAGTATTGGCACGGAAGTTTCTTCCACCGCGACCACGTCTTTGAACACGAATTCGTTTTCCCATAAGTCATGCCTTCTTTATGTCTAGAGTATTCCAAGTTTAATTGCAACGTCTGAAGCCCTGAATTCTGGTTTTAGCTTCACGAACGCCTTTTTTTCGCCTTGAGGAGTAACAAGCAGGTTTACTTTGCTAACTTTTACTTCGTAGAGGGTTTGTACAGCACGTCTAACGTCTGCTTTGCTGGCTTTAAGATTGACTATGAAGATTAGTTTATTGTCTTTTTCAACCATTACGCTAGCGGATTCTGTCATCAACGGAAAAATGATTATATCATTAATGTCCATTAGTTTTATTCTCCATATAGAGCGGTTAATTTTTCGATTGCTCCATTAGTCCAGACGGTTAATCGTCCTGGATGTGTCCCTGGCGCAAGCATTTCAGTGTTAAGGTTAACTACTGTTGTTACTTCAACGCCTGGAAGGTTAGAAGCTGCATTAACTAAGCTTTTACCGTCAACAACCACAATAAGTGGCCCAACTGCTTGCTTCATTTTTCTGCCTCTGCGTTTGCCTTTGCCTGCACGAATGTTACGACTATCTTTTACGCGTGTTAAGTCTTCGTCAATACCAAGGTTCGCAAATGCGTCTTCGACTTCTTTTGCTTTGGTTAAGCCTTCAAAGGCATCTTCTATCACCAATGGAAACTGGGGGACTTTTTCGGTTTTATGTCCACGGGAAGTCACAGTTTCTTTCTGGGCTGTTGCAGCGATAGCTGAAGTAAGTGCTAATTTTGCTTCTTTCTTCGGGATGCTTCTTAGAATGTGTTTTTCTGCTTTTGGCGGGTGAGGTTGTCTTCCTTTGACGGTGCTTGGAGCAAAAGCTGCTCTTCCGCTACCGCTTTTTATTCGTGGAACTCTTGCGGTTGCGCTGCCTGTTCCGCGTGATTCTGCTGTGGTTTTCTTTCCAGCCATTAGATCTCTGCCTTGTGGTTGTCTTCTACTGGATTGTATGGCTAAGACTGCTCGTTTTATGACGTCTGGTCTTAGCGGAGTTGAGAATACTTTGGGAAGGTTAATTTTACCCGTTGTTTTGCCTTGTAAGTCAAAGATTTCAGCTGTTTTTTGTGTCATCGCAAATTTCTCCTATTTTCCTTGCGGGGACTCCAGTGAAATATATGTTACTTGTGGAGCTGCTTCGGGTGTTTCTGTTGGTGGACGGGCTGGTACTCTTAGTCGTATTTGGCGTTTTTCTGTTCCAGGTATGCTGCCTGAGATAAGGATGTATGGTCCGTTGACTTCGCCATAACGAACATATCCGCCCTTAACTGTGACTTCTTTACCGTCTTTTCCGATTTTTAATATTCGTTTGTTGAATTCGATGCGTTGGTGATAACCCATCTGTCCTGCTCGCGGAATGGAGTACATTAAGTGGTGCGGGTTCCATGGACCTAAAGTGGCGATGCCCCGTTTTGTTTTTCTACCTTTATGCTGCAGGCAAGTTACTCCCCAACGTTTAACTGGACCTTGGAAACCTTTGCCCACTGTAATGCCACCGACGTCTATGTATTGTCCGTCTTTGAACACTTCTTCAGGGGTTACTGTCTTTCCCAAAAGTTGTTTGGCGTATTCGAATTGCTGGGCGATTGTTCCGCCGCCGATTTGGATTTCGCTTGTTTCTGGTTTCTTCTTTGAGAGACTGGTTTGTGATGGCTGAGTGGCGGCTATTACTCGAACTATGTTTGTTTGTTCGAGGTTTTGAGAGAGTTTCTCAAGCATCGCTTCAGTTTTAAAGTTGTCTGGTAGAACAAGCGTTCGATCTAGTAGGGCTGGTGGGTCTTTCATCCAAGCTTCCGATATGTTTTGGAGCCCGTATGGTGTTTTAGTGTAAGTTCTAATGCCACAGATTAGGATAGGTGGCGTTTCTAGTATGGTTGCTGCCCGCGCAACTTCCTTACCGAAATGAGGAGAACGTTTACGGTCCTCAATAGTGAAAACATAAGTCATACCTGCTTTGTAGGCTGCTGAAAAACCTAAGAGCTTAGGAGAGTCAGATTTGATTTCTGGCCAGTATCTTATTCGTGCAGTTGGTTTCTTCGCACGATGCCTTGGCAAGTATGCTAGTGAACCATGTTTTGGAGCATGAGTTTTACGATGTCCCATAGTACTTCCGCTTCGCGCCTCTACCAAATAGTAAAAGGGGTTATAAACATTGCCTTCAAAAACGCAAAAGTATGGTATAACTGTTGAAAAAGCATTCAGGCACTTTCAGGTTATTTAGCAGCGCTAAATTAGCTTTTATTGCTTATCTATCGTTTGCAACGGATGATTTCTCTCATAAAGAATACTTGTTTTTTGTTTTGAATGGTTGTTGAAATGTTCAATTTGTTGATTTATTTTTAGGTTTCGGTATTAAAAGCAAAACTATCGTTTGTGAGTCTAACCTGCATAATTTGGGTTTAGTTTGAAAGATACAACTATTAGTGTGCAGAATCGTTCGTCCGCCGTCTTTGTTTGTCCTTGACCTCCGTCCTTTTACAATTTAGCACCGTTGTGAACGTGATTATGTTAAACAGTTGAGCTGAATAATGGATCAAGTTTTGGCGATTAGGTGTTTCCTCAAGTGCACTGTCAAAAAAATGAACTGAATTATCTTAGTCGCCAGTGAAAACTCTTTTAGCCACAACTACAAATGTTTAGGCTGGAGCCGGGGTGGCGGAGTGGTTATCGCGCCAGCCTCGAGATCAAACAAAAGAGGGCAAAAGCCAGAAATGGCAAGATAGCTGGTGGGCTTCGTGCTCGCAGGGGTTCGAATCCCTTCCCCGGCGCCATTACCTTTTCTTTTTTTGGATTAAGTCTGGATACTGCTTCCTGTTTGTCGGGCAACGTCTAATGCAGAACTATCTTGATAGGACAAAGACAGTCCCTTGTAGAGTGTACCATTAGCAGCTAGAACCAGTGGGCCAGAGGCGGTTGCAGAATTTCGTCGGTATCGCCGCCGCAAGCAAGAATTACAGTGTTAATTCCTCCAAGATTACTAACTCTGCTGATATAATTCACTACAGCAGTTCCGGCAGCTCCACTGTATACTGGGTATGCCAGAGTAAGCAGCATATACTTAGAAAGTTCAACAGGTGCTTTCGGACTAGCAGTCGTTATTCCTACACGCCAACCGCTCGAAGTAAGACCTTCTGCAAAAGCATAAGAAGCATCCCTAGGAAAACTACTGAACCCAGGCTGATAACCAATTAATGCTGTCTTACTACCATCGTCATTAAGTACATCGATTTCGCAAACAATCTCTTTGCTGAGTATCCCACACTCAACAAACCTGCGAATGTCACAAAAACGCCAAAAGCCACGATGATGATTAAGACAAGCAGTGAACAATTTTTTTCCATAGCCTCTGTGGCCAAAACTTCAATTGAACAACCAAAAATTAACTCTCTGCTTTTGTATAAGATTTGTGCCTGTTAAAAGCTGTTAAACCTGGACTATAAGAGAACGGGTAGGATTCAGTATTTTTGAATTTTGTTTGAATAGCTTCCATTGTTTCCAAACATAAATCTTGTTTTGAAAACATATTTGTTTCGCCAGTACGTGCTTAATCTATGATGAAGTTTATGGAAGCCTAATCCATTGCCCACTTTTTAAGAAAGTTAACAAAGCAATTTCATGATAACGACACCCACACAAAAAGAAACAATCACAACAGCCAAAAACACCTTAAATTTTGATCTCAAATAGACGGAGTAATTCTAGTGCAAACCCTTAAAACTCCATTCGTTATATGTGTTGAATCCCGTTAAGGGCAAACAGATTGAGAGGGAAACTGGGATTGGCATCGAAAATATGCACCTTGGACTTTTGCTACGAGAACTCTATGGTCAAAATCGTAGCGAACCGCAACTGCCCAGAAATTAAGCTTGCAGGCTTAACTGTTGGTCCCTTCGACGAAGGAAACGAGTACGATGTGTATTTTTGGGTAGCTAAAGAACTTGCCGCAAATGGAATTGTTCATTTCCGGGAAGATGACACCCTTGATGCCACCAAGCTGTTTAAGGTACAGTGGAAAGAAGGAGTGCAGATTCCAGGACAAATCTCAGAGCTACCAGGAGACTTCTACCCTAAACTACGCAGGTTCATAGCTGACCTAAAAGATCAAGCCCAAAAACAATCCGAAAAATACCAAGAATACGATCGAGCAAAACAACTAGCACGTGACATCGTAAACTCACGGCTAAAAAAGATAGTTGCCATATCGGCTGCTCCAGCCCAAAGCGACCAGGTTCTAAAGAAATTCACAAGCGAAGAACGACTCGTCTACGAGCAACTAGTCAAAATCATCTCTGAATGGAAAATCAGGATTTTAGAAAACGCTGGAGAAAAGTAAGATGGCCAAACTCGAAACAATAGATCCCCAGCAGCGTTTTCAAGATTTCTTCAAGAAAGAAAAGTACCGCCAAAAAATTGCCCAGTTAGCCATCACAGGAAAAGGATCATTAACAATTGATTTTGAGGAACTCTATGGGTTCGATCAGGCACTCTCGGAACTATTGCTCAACAGGCCTGAAGAATACCTGCAGCATGCGGGCAAAGGAGCGTACGAACAACTTCGCATTGAAGATGTTGAGTACGCGGAGAAAGTAGAGAAAGTTATTGTTAGAATCGTGAAGCTTCTAGGCAAAGAGGTTCTTCGAAAGCTCGGTTCAAGACAAATGAGCAAACTGGTCATGATTGAAGGCATTGTTGTGAGAGCAACACCAGTACGGCCTATGGTTCAGTTAGGAGCTTTCAAATGCAAAAGGTGCGGCACCATGAATCAAGTTGAACAGACGGGGCAGTTTTTGAAGGCCCCATCGGTTTGTATTGCTCCAGATTGTGGAAGGGATGGACCCTTCGAGTTTAGTCAAGAAGAATCTACATTCATCGATTCACAAGATCTAAGGTTGCAAGAAAAACCGGAGGATTTGCCTCCTGGACAGCTTCCCCGAGTACTAGCAGTGAAGCTTGTAGGAGATGAAATAGTCGATGTAGCAAGACCAGGTGACCACGTTTCCATTGTTGGCACAGTGCGCGCTTTTGCACCTTCGCTGATGGGGATGGGAAAACTCCGTACATTCATACTCCAATTAGACGCCAACTCTATAGAAGTCTTGGGAAAAGAACCTGAAACTTCACCGCCCACCCCTGAAGAAGAAGCAAAAATGGTCGCTTTATCCAAAGATCCGGAAGTACATCGCAAAATCATGACATCCATCGCGCCCTCAATCTTTGGCTTAGAGCATGTTAAAGAAGCAATAATGTACCTGCTCTTCGGTGGTGTTTCAAAGAGCCTACCAGACGTGAACGTCAGAGGCGAGATGAACGCTCTGCTCATTGGTGACCCAGGAACCGCCAAATCGCAGTTACTGCAGTATGTTGCTAGAATAGCGCCAAGAGGTCTCTACACTTCGGGCAGAGGCACTACTGCAGCAGGTTTAACCGCTGCTGTTGTTCGAGAGAAGGGTGGAAGTATGAGTCTTGAAGCAGGCGCACTGGTCCTCGCAGATAAGGGTATAGCATGCATCGACGAAATGGATAAAATGCGTCCCGAAGACCGAGTTGCAATACACGAAGCCATGGAGCAACATACCGTTTCAGTTGCAAAAGGCGGCATCGTCGCCACATTAAACGCGAGAACCGCGGTCCTTGCCGCGGCGAACCCATCCTTGGGCAGGTATGAACCCAACCGAACCGTTGCAGAAAATATTTCCCTGCCAGTAACTATCCTCTCACGTTTCGACCTAATCTTTGTCCTCCGTGACGTGCCAAATAAAGAGTCCGATGGCAAAATGTCCCGGCATATACTGGAGATCCATAGAAGAGGAGTAAGCCCCGTTGAAGCACAAGTCGACGCTGAGCTTCTGCGCAAATATGTCAGTTTCGCTAAAAGCATCCAACCAGAACTTAGCATGGATGCATTGAACCGTCTCAGCGATTTTTACTTGGCGATGCGTTCCGCAAGCGAAACCGAAGGTTCACCCGTTGCAATTACGGCGCGTCAACTGGAATCTTTGGTACGTGTTGCAGAAGCTCGAGCACGAGTTGCATTGCGCAAGGAAGTTACGGCGGCAGATGCAGATGCTGCTATAGCAATTATGAAGCGGTCGCTAGAAGAAGTGGGAATAGATATGTCGAGCTACAAAGTGGACATTGACCTGATTATGACTGGTCGACCAAAGAGCATCCGGGACAGACTAAGCATTATATTGTCAACGCTTATGGATATGGAAAAGATAACTGGAATCGTGGAGAAGGACGCACTGGTTAATGAGTTGGAAACCAAGCACAAGATTCCAAGGGGTGAAGTTGAACGCATGATTGGGCAGCTGCTCAGGGAAGGAACGATCTACGAGCCGCGGGAAGGATGCCTAAAGAAAACTTAGGCTTGATCAATGTGGAAACCAATTTTGGCGCGGCAGGAAACAGACCTTGAAATAATCAAGGTAGCACCTATACTTCAGGCTCCAAACCAAACTCCCCTTTATGGTTGTTCATCGTCGTCAATACTACGACTACAACATGTCCCAGCGGTTATAAATAACTTGAAGAAAAGGAATAATTAGCTTTGTATCGCCTTTTAAGATGGCACAGCCACTCTGAAAACTGTTGAAGTAATAAGAAAGGTATTGTTTAAGAGATGTAGGTTGTTTTTTTGTCTTCT
Source organism: Candidatus Bathyarchaeota archaeon (assembly GCA_963725855.1). Taxonomy (GTDB): domain Archaea; phylum Thermoproteota; class Bathyarchaeia; order Bathyarchaeales; family Bathycorpusculaceae; genus Bathycorpusculum. The sequence continues at coordinate 292,450 of CAVSAA010000003.1, forward strand.
TGCTTTCGGGTTTCTTCAGCTTGCACCGATCGCTTTTCCTCTATTTGTTGCAGACGTGTCACCATCGTTTCTGCTTTAGCTATCTCCTCGTTTAAGCCGGCCAGGTCCAAGTCGAAGTTAAAGGTCGATTTGAGCACTTCTAAAACGCTTTTAGCGGCCAAAGGATCAGGCAGATAACCACGTGTTTCACCCAACAGGCAAATAGCGTCGATTTTCTTGAATTTAGCTAAGCCAAGAATTAATCCCGCGGTGCCTACGATTGGACTACCTGAGGCGCTTATTGATGCGCCAGATTGGACTGCCTTTTGTAAAACCTCTTGGCTAGTTGCCGCTATGAAGACTTTGGGTTTTTCTTTGGATTCCATGCGGTAGCCGCCGATGGTTGCAATCGTTTTAACACCATGTTTTTCGCTGAAGTCCAGCATGCGGTCGGCGATTTCATATTGCCCCTCGATGGTTTGGCTTTGGCTGTCGCCCGTGAAGAGAAGTATATCGTTTCCTTTTGGATTTTGATAGTAGTAGAATGCTCCTCGCAGAAGACGTACATTACCCTTCTTGTTTACCAAAACGAAATATGGAAAGTGTGGTGAGTACAGGTAAGCGATCTTTTTGGCTTTTAGCTGTTTGATTAGGTAGCGCAGAGCAATTTTTCCAACGAGGCCTAATCCAGGTAGACCTTCGATGAGGATGGGGTTGTTGGGTTGGATTTCAGTGAATTCTTTTATGTAGGTTTCTTTCATTGCGTTTCTGCGCTCCTTTTCATAGCCATTCGATACTTTAGGTATTTATCGTCTGGGGAAAATTTAGGTGGATGTGGAATTCTGACGGACCCACCACAGTAGGGGCAACTAGTTTTATTCAAGGTGTATTTTTCGCAGTTTACGCATTTGCGCAGTTGCCAAACCAATCATTTGTCCCTTCTAAAACTGCCAAGTCGCCGCTGCTTTAGCTTGGGCTCAGCCATTTGGAAAGTCATCTCTACTCGAGAACTGCTTGGACGTCACCATTAATCTTTGCTCTTCCACCGGAGGGTTCAGCTAAAGTTTCTCCGCATACGTTGCAGACTATTTTGTTGACGGCGTTACTGAAGATGAGTTGTTCGTTGCCGCATTTTTGGCATTTAACCCTTAGGAAGACGCTTCTTGGTTTTGGAATAAGTTTGTTCCAGTCAGACATATTTTTCTACTCCGTTAAGTTTATTGTATTGCTAGTTTTCTTAGGCGGATGCCGTCTTTATGACGCATGTAATTGCAAACTCTGCACTTTAAACGCAAGGTTTGTTTTTTGGTTGTTTTTGCGAATTCATGTTGCAAAGGATATTTTTGTCCGCCGTAACCTTCCTTCTCGCGTTCATGGTGTCTTTCGCCTCTGGCGAGTGCTCGACGTTTGCCTGCCTTATAGAGGGTTACACTGTGAATTTGATGAACTTTACATTTTGGACAGTAAGTCTTTACTTCTTTGGGAACGTTCACGATTTCAACCAGCTTTGCATAAAAGAAACATACACATTCTTATACTTTATGACTTTTAAGGCAAAAACCAACAGCTTCTAACATACTGGTTATGTTTTTTTTATAAGTTGCTGTCAAGACCTCTTAAACAGCACGACATGTAGAATGGTATATCACTTCGTGTTTGGTTACTGTTATTGTTATGCCAGTCCAACCGTTGAGGGCACCTGCAATTTGCTGTAGAATCCCAGTTTTTAATAATGTTACTTGTCCAACGGCTAATGGATGGGTATGGTGTCAATAATTGGGTAAGTTACCGGTGTTGGAGTTGTTTGTACTTGTGCATTTATGTTTGTCAAGGGTATTGATGTTATTACTGAGCTACGAATACAAAGAGTAGCATAGCTGCAACTATATTTTTAGTTTTCAATTTTTATCTTTTCTCCTATTGTTTTATTAAATCAGCTTTTTTACAAAGCTACGCAAGAATACTTTGCTTCTCGACTAAAAAACTATATGCTAAATCAACTGATTTCAAAACACATCATTTACCACCAAGATAACAAATGTCACAGGGCCTTCAGCCCTGACTTTTAACCGATATAGAACACACAACCTAAGCAGGCATGCTGTTTTAGCTTTTAAGCACGTGTTTGTGATTTTTATTAGGGCAAATTTATAAACAAAGATTATAATGATAAGCTAATATAACTGACCTGTATGCAATAGAGCGAGGAAGTGTCATATGTTTAAGCTAAAAGTGTCTGATGCAAAACTCCTAAGAGACATGGCAACCGCCATTTCAATTCTAGTTGACGAGGCAACCTTTAAAATTGACCCTGAAGGCTTAAAACTACGCGCAATGGACCCATCACGTGTTGCCATGATCGATTTTGAATGGCCAAAATCCATCTTCCAAGAATTCGTATGTACTGAGCCAACAAAAATCTGCCTCAACATAAGCGAACTACTAAAACTCCTCAAACGTTCAGGCAAAGAAGAAGCCGTTGAACTTGCCCTTGACGACAAAACAGGACGGTTATCGGTAACAATAACTGGCAAGTACAGTAGAAACTTTACTATGCCAACGCTTGAAGCCTCCGAAGAAGAAGTTCCCACTCCAAAAATAAGCTTTAACGTGAAAGCCAAAACCACAACCCAAGGATTGAGCCAAGCAATCGAAGACGCTCAACTCGTAAGTGACCATGTAAAAATTGAAGCTGAACCAGAAAAATTGACGCTCAGTGCTTCAGGCGATTTAATGGGCGCAACCATCATATTGCAAAAAGGCAATGATGCATTACTCGATTTAGAAGTCAAGGAGAAAGCTAAGGCTACATTCAGCTTAAGTTACCTCTCTGAAATCATAAAAGCAGCTTCAGCAACCTCAGACATTGCAACTCTTGAATTCTCATCTGATATGCCTGTGAGAATAGACTTCCAGCAGACAAAAGAGGGAAAACTGACGTTCTTCTTGGCGCCAAGAATCGAAACAGAGTAATGACGCCAATTGCAGATGGAATCGGCATTATCTTCTGAGGATTTTGCCAAATATCCTTTTTTAAAACAAGCATCAAAACAGATAGAAGAACTTCAGTTTACTATTGGGACTTTATCCTCAGAAAAACCAGTTTTTGACCGTGCCCAAGAACGTGTTGAAAAAGCAATCTTGGAAGTTAATACGGGAGAAGCAGTCAGGGATAAAAGGGCGGAAATTTCCTCTTTTGCGACAGCATTAATTTTGGTTATAGCGACTAAGAATTCGTGGATAAAAAAAAGATACGCTCTGGCTGTTGCAAAAACAACGCATGGGCAATTATTTAAGGAGAGCAAAAGAAAAATTTCCGCTATCGCCCGAGACTTCGATTGGGACATCGGCGAAGGGATTGTTGGCAAGGATTTTCGAATAGGCTTTAATTTCTATTTGAAGAATGCTGCCCACATGCATGGTTCTGAATGGAAGCTTGTTAACCAAATCATGGATAAGGGCATGGTCTATCTAAACAAAGATAAGGTTGTCCGCCTACTTCAGGAGGAAGTTAAGGATCGGGTAGAGAAAAGGCTTGATGTTACAGAAATAAAAAACCTTCCCCAAGAAATATCTCTGATTGCTGAAGCATTACTGAAGTTGTCGCAGGAAATAATGGGACAAGAATTTGAGGAAATGCCCAAGGTGGTAGTCCAAACTGCTTTTCCACCATGCATAAATGCGCTCTATGCAGATGCAGCCCAAGCCCATCAACTCTCCCACATCGGACGCTTCACCCTAACCTCATTTCTAGTGAACATTGGAATGACTCCTGAGGGGTTAAATGATATGTTTAAAGCCTTCTCAGATTACAACGAGCGCTTAACCCGCTACCAAATCGAGCACATCGCAGGTGGACGCGGGTCAGGAACAAAGTATACGTGCCCCCAGTGCTCAGTTCTGCAAACCCATAGTGTATGCAAGAACCGGGATGAGCTTTGCCGCAGGATCTACCATCCTTTACAGTATTACAAGAGAAAGCAAAAGACGATGACTAAAGCGGAGTGACTTACTAAGATTTATTAAGTCATTAAACTCTTGTAACAATGGCAAAATTTTTTATGTCTTATCAATTAATTGATAACTCCATGACAAACTCTGAAGTGGGCGTTATTCTTCCAACTTATGGAGAAGCCGAAAACATCGCGAAACTAATCGACGACATCGAAAACCTAAAAATAAATGCGTCGATTCTTGTTATCGATGATTCCAGCCCCGACGGAACCGCCGAAATCGTAAAGCAAAAACAGATCCAATACCCAAACGTCATGCTTTATATTAGACCCAAAAAGACAGGGTTGGGCACAGCTATAACTGACGGTTTCAAAATCTTCTTGTCAGCCGAAAAAACCCCGAAGTATATCTTTACGATGGATGCCGATTACTCCCATAATCCACAGGATATTCCCCAGCTTTTAGCAACAATGACTGAATGCGACTGCGGAATAGTTATTGGCAGCAGATACGTCAAAGGTGGCAAAATCGCAGGGTGGCCCTTTTCAAGAAAGGTAATCAGCAAGTCAGCCAACTTCATCGCCAGGGCATCTCTCGGCCTAAAACTAAAGGATTGTACCAGCGGATTCCGCTGTTACTCAACAGAATTTCTCAAAGAAGCAATAAGCAGCCTGCACAGTCACACTTATGAAATCCAAATTGAAACTATAAGGCAAGCATCGCTGAAACATTTCAACATGAAAGAAACGCCTATTCTGTTTGTAAACAGGAAACGGGGAAAATCCAAGCTTTCGTGGACCGAAGTTAGAAGCTACTTATCTTATACTACGAAAGCAGTCTGGCGCTCGTAATGCCACAGGGGTAACGCTTTTCTGTCATTAAAGAGAAGATAGTACATAAACTCATTACCCAGAAAGGAGAGCAAGTTTGGCAGATAGGCATAGCTTAGCTAAAATTTTTCTTTTATTCGCCTTAGTGTTTTTGGTGCTAAGTATAGTCCTGTCAGTCGCAAGCCTATTTCCAGTCGTTACGGGCAACAGCCAAAAAAACACGGTTATAGACTATTCTTTCAGGTTAAGCCAAAATGAAATTTATAGACAGGGTTTGGGTGCTTTCCAGGGCGGAGAAAACATCACCGTTACAATTGATTGCCCAACTTCCTTCATGAAAAACTTTTCCATCGTAAACTCCAACGCGACAATTTACTCAAACTCAGAAGATCAAAACATTACCTACTCTTTCATTGCAGGTCCAAATTATAACGAAGTAGTTTTCAACTCAAAAGCATCAAACGCAGGCTGGGTCCATCTCATAGCTACAGTTGAGAAAACACAAGTCATCTACCCATTCTCCTGGCTTGCCACTTCAGCAAAAATCATGTTTGTAATAAGTTTAGTGTCCTCCTTAATTATCCTCTTGAAATGGGCCTATCCCCAACTCACAAAAAGAACGGAAGATTTGCCTTCTCCAATATATTCTGACAAAACCTTCCGCAATCGACTGTTAGCTCTTCTCTTGTTATCCCTGGTTCTTTGGCTCATTCTTTTGTCAGTAAACACTAATCCTCTTGCGACATTCAATAATTGGTACACTGACCACGTCAGAGACAGCTATGTTTCCACCTTGTTTCTCAAAGAAGGCTTTTCAGTGTTTAGCCAACCTTTAGGAACGTTATCAAGCCAAGATAGCTCACATTACATGTTTGTAACATGGCCCGAAATGCCACATCTGTACCCCTTGGGTAGCATTCTGCTTTTTCTGCCATTTGGCACCTTGCTTCAGAATGGATTAGACCCAGTATTGGTTTACAAACTTGAAATAGCCCTTTTTCTTTTCTTCGCCCACATTTGCCTTTTCTTCTTCCTTAACGCTTATCTTAAAAAAAACTCGCATTTGTTCTGGAAAATAGCCGGGCTCTACATAATCTATGTTTCACTGATACTGTACGCTGCCGGCGGCATGTACGATTCAGTTGCATTTTTCTTTGCCTTGCTCGCGGTAACGATGTTTTTGGGTGAACGCTACGACTACTTCGTTTTACTCATTGGAATTTCTATCTTTTTCAAGTATCAAGCGGGCATTTTTCTTTTACCGCTCATTATTGTTGGCTTACTAAAGGTGCATGAAAAAAACAATCTTGGAAACTTCATCCGTAATAAAGCGGTTATTTTGGGATTAATGCTACTTGGGATTAGTGGGGTCACGGCTTATTTGAGTGCACCGTTCATGACTCAAACAAGAACGGAATTAGTTATGAACGCCATCAACGCTTTTGCTCCTCATTCTAAATATGCCTGGAACTACCAAGCGGCAGGTATTTTGATAACCCTTGCAGTCACATTGATTTATGCAGCTTACATGCTTAACAAAAACAGTTTTCTGTCTTTATCAGCGATTTTTCTTCTTTTGCCCAGTTTCATGATGCCTTACTTCCAATTCTGGTATATTCCATATATTTTTGTATATGCGTTAATTCCTCAACGCAAAAAAGAGCTAGAGGTAACCGTCCTCTGGTTAATCTTTATGTTCTTAATGCTCTGTTTTAGCGGCAATCCCATTCAATTTTTTAGTTCATTCGAAATAATCTCCAAAATCTAATGTGATAAGTATTATGGTTTCTTTGGGTATAGGTTAAATTTAAGGTGATAGAGTATTACTGTGCTAAGAAGAGGGTAGAGTATGGAGGCTTCTCGAGAATTCGTTTACCAGAAATTCGCCGAATATTATCAGGAATCCTCCACGTCGGTTCCTGCTGTCTCTATGCCTGAGCAACGTGAATTTGGCTATCTAATGTTCAAGGAACGCTTCATGGTGCGGCACAGAAGATTCAGTAGCTTGACCAGCTTAAGAGCGACCCTTGCCAATACCGTACCCTCTGATGTTTACCATAGCTGTGCCTATTATGAAAACCCAGATTTTGACATGGACAAAAAGGGCTGGATAGGCTCCGACTTGGTCTTCGACATAGATGCCGACCATATTCCAACCATCTGCAATAAAATTCACGATGAATTTAGATGTGTAAAATGTGGTTTCGAAGGAAAAGGAATAACTCCTGAAGTCTGCCCATGCTGCGAAGGAACAAAGTTTGAAACTAAAATTTGGGCTTGCGATTTGTGTATTAAATCTGCCCGTGATGAAACCGGTAAGCTTCTCGACATGCTGGAGAACGATTTTGGGTTTTCTCAAGATGAATTGCACCTCTTTTTTTCTGGGCACCGAGGATATCATGTGCACGTTGAAACTGAAGCTATAAGGTCGCTGGATGCGATGGCACGAAAAGAAATCGTCGACTATGTTACGGGATTGGGCATTAGTATCCTCGATAAGGAAATCAGAGAGAGACGTGGAAAACGTTCCTCGGCTAAAAAGTTTAGTTTGCACAACTTCGGTTGGAACAAGCGCTTAAAGAGGGGGATGCAGGATTTTCTTTTAAACGCCACAAAAAACGATCTCAGAAATGTTGGCTTAAAGAACAAGGCACTTCTCGAAAACAAAGACATAATCATTAAACGAGCCATAAACGACGGCAGATGGGAAAGCATCAATGGCGTAAGTGTTCAAACCTGGTTAAAACTAGCCGAGCATATCCGGGAAAATCAATCCTCAAAGATTGACACTGTCGTCACCACCGACATCCACCGCCTAATCCGCATGAACGGCACATTGCATGGCAAAACAGGACTTAAAAAAGTAGAGTTTCCAGCCAAAAACCTTCAGGACTTTGACCCCTTTACGGGAGCGGTAGCTTTTAAAAAGGGCAAAGCCAAAGTGTTGGTGTTTGACGCGCCAGAGTTCAAATTGAGTGGGGAAACGTTGGGTCCATACAAGAACCAGATTGTTGAGTTGCCGACTGCTGCAGCGATTATGCTTATCTGTAAGAGAAGAGCTGAGGTGGCCAAATAATTTATAATCAACTCTACGCGGCTTGGCAAAGAGAAATCGGCGACCCCACGCTTGGAGCCTTGCCACCTGACTTTTACGTTAAAATTGAAGAGTATCTAGGGCGAATAAAAGACGAAGACAAGGTTCTTGATAAAAAATCCGTCAAGATGAACCTGCTTCTGCACGAGTCAGCAAACGTTGAGCGGATGCTAAAAGAGCTTCTTGAGACAAGATACCGAAAACTAATAAAAACAATAACCAAAAACCAAAAGGCACCAATTGGGCTACTGACAACTGAAGAAGACCGAATGGTTGAAACTTTTGCAGACTTCACCAATACCTACCGAAAATTCGCCGACGACTTAATGCAGGGACGACTCACCCAAATAAAAGAGATGGACAAAACTCCAACAAAGGTTATTATCAAAACCGATACATCCCCAGCCCCCAAGCGATCTACTATAAGGTTCTTAAAGAGCATACCCTCCATAATGGGCGCAGACATGAAATCCTATGGTCCCTTTGTGGCAGAAGATGTTGCTTCTCTGCCCCCCCAGAACGCTCAGATACTTATTAAGCAGGGTTTAGCTGTACTCGTTGAGGTTTCATAGCTTTTCTGTTTCTAATTTTTTCCCATACCCCTTGGCTAGCAAGAATAATCATCGGATAAGAAATAATCCACGCCATCGCATAGAGAGGTCCAAGGTAGAAATGAAATGACTGCACCTGCCTTGATTCTACTCCAAATTGGGTCCCAAGGATGAAGAGATTTGTGATTCTCAAAACATTAATGAAGTAAGTCACCACTACACCGAAAGCAAAGAAGCCAAGTTTTGCTTTCCAAGAAATATTCATCCGCTTCAAAAACAGCAAAGCCACAGCCGTGAAGATAAGTAGACTCTCAATACCCGCGCAGGGCCAGGCGATAGCAAACTTTGCCGTTCCCAACGCATCTGTAACTTGTAGAGTCGGCATCCCGGTGCCAAGCTCAATCCCGGATACAACGGTGTACCCCAACAAACCTAAAACGCCCGCGGCAAGAGAAGCAGTAGTTGGAACCAACAACTGAAACGGTGTGAACTGCCCATAGGGAAAAACATTATCGACAATGTAAAGGAAACCGACTAACCCTACAAACAAGGCGGGTAAAGCAAACCGCGTCAATCCCTTCTTCCCAAAAGACAGAAAAATAGTCAGACAAAACAGGAGCGAGAGGACAAGGTATTCAATTGCAAGAGGCATGGAACCCGAAAAGGCAACGTTACTCTGTTCGGAGAGGTTTGCGATGGTAGCGTTCAAACCTAAATAGTATTCCGAAACAATAAATAACGTTGGAAGCAGCAAAACCAAACAATAAGCAACAACTCTGGTTTTTTGCTTTCGGGTTATTTTTAGTTTAATGTTTTCCCAGCTTAGAATAAACTCGAGGGCTACCAGCCAAATGAAGAATAACTGGAAGGTTCGTCCTTTCCACATTGACTGGAAAGAATTCTGTGCGGAAATGTTGAGGTAAGAATCCAGTGGGTTTAGAATGAACAACACCACCAAAGGCACCGTGAAGGCGATGAGCGGCAAGAGCTTAAGGAACATAGCCGTATGATCTTTTTTGGGTAAAAGGGGGGTCTTCATGCCGTACACAACTTAACCATATGTTGCCAATTTAAAAAAGAATGTGCCCAACTACACAAAAACACTGTTTAGCGGGCGGATAGCAAACCAAGAGAAAATGAGATGTTTAGCTGTATTCTCTATAGGTGTAATTGCATTTGGTGCAACGCAGGAACTGAGTTGAAGATTCATCTGCCCCACGTGTCTGGACCTGCCAAACATAAGCTGTATTGTTACCGCACCTTGGGCACTCAATACGAACCGTCGGCAATGTACTCAGCTTCTGTTCCTCTTTGCCGATAACTGCAACAAATTGTTGAGGAGTGTGCTGAATGACTTTAGGCGCCACTTTAGGCTCGACTTTTTGGTCAGCTTCTGGCTTTTTATAGCCGCATTTAGGGCAAGCAAGAATTAAGGTTGCTTCTTTTCCAGCTTTAGATTTCTTTGGCTCAAGTCGTGAACCGCATTTTGGGCAGAATTCCATAGTCCGTTACTCCAAACGTTTTGGGATTCCCTTAGCATGGTACCTTTTAAACTTTTTCTAGATTATCATCTGTTAAGGGCTAATTCCAGAAGCGATAAGGTGAGCAACCCGCAGTGGTTCAGGCAGACAACTCCTTACAGAAGTTAATCGGATAATTTTCTGGGCATCCTCAAGAGGAAGTCCAGCCAACTCTAGGTAAATTTTAGCCCCATTATTGATAATTTTGTGTATTTCCCCTGCCGCGACAACCAATCTCCAACGCTCCTCGGAGTTGGGCAGGTTTTTGAGCGCTTCATGAATCGCTTCCAAATCTGGCTTCTCATGAGTCAACGCTAAAACAGGAAGCCCAGTTGCGGCATACAATCTTTTAATATCAACAATGTTAAAGCCGGCAAACGTTATTCCATTCAACATTACTAAACGCAGTTGCCTGTGGTGAGGTGAAGTATTAATCATTGAAGTGAACTTTTCTGTGGCGTCTAAGCCGTCGATTGCGATGTTTGTATGCATGATTCCATCGATCGAGTAGCCTCCTCGGAAGACAATGCCTACTATGATAACAGTGCCTTGGGTATGTGGAATAAATTTTCCATCATCTATTCCTAGTACTCTGATTTCAGGTTTAATTGCTCGAAACTTTTTTGGACAACTCAAACTTTTCCCTAATGTAAGAAAGAAGCAGGTTTAAAAAAAAGTATCTGCAAAACCGCCCTTTGGGCAAATCAGCCAATAAAAAAATTAGAAACAACAGAAAAATTGAAACAAGCTAAGCTTTGAGAACGCGGGTTAGCTCTTTGCCGAAAGCATCATTTGCTTCCCGAACTTTCTCTGCAGCCTCAATCAACGCATCCTCAGGTTTGTTTTCGCCTTTCGTTCTAAGATAGATGATGGGGCTTGAAGCTAAAGGATGAGGCACATCGTAGCCAGCAAACTCTACTTTTTTATCTTCCAACAGTCGTTTGGCCAAAAGGTTACAGAGCCCATGACTTGAGCCTTCGAGTTCTATCTTTAGCTCATTTTCTGATTTCTTTAACACTTTAATTTTCATTCTTCTTCGCCTTTCTAGAGATGTTCTTTGCCATAATCCGGAGCTAATTTTCGCCCTTCAACATTACCGTCTTTTGGACATTTTAGGTCGTATCCCTGCTGCTCAAGCAGAGTTCCGCATCGCGAACAGAAACCATACACAACCCCCAAGCCCTTATCGTTCATTGATAGATGGAAAACTTGGTTTTTTTCACTAATAACTTTGGCCTTGATGATGTCGCCTGGCTTGCATACGTCACTTATTTGGTCAACGTATCTGTCGGAGACGTCTGAAACATGAAGGATCCCGCCGAAGTTGCCTGAGAGTTTTTTATTTCCAATTCTAAATATTTTAACCAAAACGTTGTCTGATTGAGCGTTACCAATCTGTCCGATGACTACAGTAGAGACTTTTGGCACAACTACGCCTTTAACTACTGGGTAGACCGATACTTTTCTGTTCTGTAAATCGACAAGTGAACGACCAATTATTTTTGAGTAAATAACGCCATCTTTAACGAAAGTTCCTGCATCGGGAATAAATTCTTCAATAACGCCCAAGCGTTCGCCAGGCAACACTAAATGACCGCTTTTTTCTTCTGGAGATTTTAAACTCATGATGGTTCCCTTTACTTTAAAGTAAGCTGATTTTGATAAATGCATATGCTTAGTTTCCATTCTTCTCAATAAACCTTTTGATTAATAAACAACAATACAATTTTGGGGTTCCTCAAGGCTTCTTTTGAATAACATATAGGTCAATGACAAAATCATGCTTGAGTTTTCTGTGAAAATCAAACATGTGGGGAATCGTCATGAGCATAGCATAAACCCCTATGACTAAACCGCCGTTTTTTTCTATAAATTGCTGAAGAAACGGGGAAGGTTGCACCTGCAAAAACCCGGCGCTGCCCTTAAGCTGCCCAATCAAGCGTTGGTCAACTTCTGGATGGTTATGAAGCGAATAGATCGAATTGCCAACTCCAAGGGCTTTGACCAAGAACGCGCGGTCAGCTTCGCGGGTCTGAACCCCAAATGGCGGATTCATCAAAACAGTATCAAAGCACCCTACAACCGAGCCAATATCAGCGTTTAACCATTGGACACAATCCATTAGACCCACATTACGCGAGTTTTCACGGGCAGTCTTAATTGCTAACAAGTCGATATCAACGCCTACCACTTCGTCCGCGCCGAGAAAACATGCGCCTAAAGCGAGCCTACCTGTTCCGCAACCCAAGTCCAGTACAGACTTACCAACGATGCCACCGTTTGAGTAACCAGCGATGTAGAGCATGTTAGCGGCTATTTGCTCAGAAGTCGTATATTGTTCTAGATGAGCTTTAGGCGTAGGTTGCGGCTTTACAGCTGATAGGAACCGTTCGAGATCTATTTTTCGAATAAGCCTTTTTTGAGTAGGTTCTCCCATGAATCCTCGCCGCAAGCCACCATAAACTCGTTAACTGTCAGGATAGGTTTTTGGAATTTTCCAGGTGTGTCAAGTGATATACGTGGGCAAGCTGTGTTTACATAGGCATCGATGCTTGGAAATTCTAAGAGTGTCTCAGGAGTTAGCTCTCTGCATGCCAAAACAAACGCTTCTCGCCCATTCTTTTCCGCCAACGTCTTAACCCTAAGCGCACTAATAAGGTGTTTTTGCCCCGGCTTTAACCCAACAAGGATACCGAAGGATCGAGCAATCGCGGCTTCTTGTATGCTTGCGAATCTTTGTTTTAGGAGCCGTTGGGCTTGGTCGGTGATTGAGTATGCCCTGTTATCGTAGGGGTCAGCTATTATGGTTGGCTTTGATGTGCCTAAGGTGATGCCCAAGGCATGGAACATTCCTCCACCGATAAAGAGGAATACTTCAACTTGTTCAGCTATCGTTTTGGTGTTGCTATAGTTGCAGCCGATGACTTGCCCAGGATGCGCCAGTTGGCCGGCGTTTCCAATCAGGACTGTTTTCCCTGCTTCTATAAGGATTTGTTTCACTTGCTTTAGTGTTTCTATATGCTGAACTGAGGTAGCTAAACCAACTCGGACGTAGCCATTCAACAAAGGAATAGCTTGAACCACTGCAGCGTCGATTGAAACATTTGCCCTTGCTTCCACATACAAAGTTGGAATCCGTGACCGTTTAACCATCTTTGCATGCCCAAAATGAATAATCAAATCCACGCCCAACCCTTCTGCCTCATTAGCAGCTATATCGCATGCGCCATAGCAAGGGTCAGCTAAAATAACAGCGACTGAACCACATGCCTCCACGGTTTTAGCTATGGCGGTTGCTTGGGGTTTTAACCCTTGAGGCATCTGAAGCAAAACATGTTTGGCCCCAAGTTTGAGGATTTCCTGCTTTATTCTTTGCTCCTCAAGATCAAACCCGTTCATATCCTACTTTCACATTAACAAATATAAGAAACTAAGAAAAATAAGATTTGGGGCTAAGCGATATTGCTTAGTGTTGCCATTCCCAGTCTTGAGTTGGCTTCTTAAGAGGTTGCCCGCGGGCTAAAGCGGCTTGCTCAGCCAATCGCTCTAGAATAATTTTTTGTTCAACGCTAGCCACATGTTTGCGGGTTTGGACAACGGCGTCGTTATTTACTGATATACTATCGATGCCTACGCGGACAAGGAATTCTGCGAAGTCGGGCAGGTTGGATGGCCCTTCGCCGCAAATGCTGACTGTACAGCCGTTTTCATGGGCGGCTTTGATTAGGTGAGCGATGATGCGTTTGACTGCTGGATCACGTTCGTCGAAGTACCCCATTTGTCCTAAACGCTCGGAGTCTCTGTCAATCATTAACACTCCCTGAGTCATGTCATTTGAGCCGATGCTGAAGCCGTCAACTAGTTTGCTGAATTCGTCAGCCATAATTCCGATTGATGGAGTCTCAGCCATGAACCAAACTTTGAAGTCTTTGTTGCGTTCTAAACCTTCTTCTTTCATGATTTGAAGCACAGCTTTGGCTTCCCAGAGGGTTCTTACCATAGGTAGCATGACGTAGACGTTTTTGAGCGCCCACTCCTTGCGACATTTTAGAAGGGCTTGACATTCCAGACGGAAAGCTTTGTCATACCATTTGCTTATGTAGCGGCTACATCCTCTCCAACCTAACATTGGGTTTTCTTCTATGATTTCGTATTTTTCGCCGCCTTTCAAGCCTCGGTACTCGTTAGTTTTAAAGTCGCTTAGACGCACCACAACAGGTTTTGGTTGGATTGCCCTTGCAACTGTTGCTATGCCGTCGGCGAGTTTATCGACGAATTGCTGGCTTTGTCCTGCATCAACAAATGCCATTGGATGCTGTCCGATTGCGCTGGCTAAGATGAATTCGGTACGCATAAGGCCGATGCCTTCAAACGGTAAGTTCTTGTACTGTTCAATCATTTCGGGGGTTCCGAGGTTCATGTAAATCTTGGTGGCTGTTACGGGAGCTGCCTCTGCCATCATAATTGCACCGCCGTTGTTTGCTGCAACTGGCGCAACTGCTTGTGCCATTATGCCGTCGTAGATTACTCCGTTTCTTGAATCTACAGTGTATTCTTGGCCTGTCTTCATCAGTTGCGTCGCGTTTTCGGTGCCAACGACGCACGGGATGTTTAGTTCTCGACTAACGATAGCTGCGTGAGATGTGATTCCGCCTTTATCTGTAACAATTGCGCTTGCCATCTTCATGAAGGGAACAAAATCAGGGTCAGTCATGCCTGTAACGAGAATGTCACCCTTATGCATTTCTTTATGGGCATCTTCAGGATTTAGGACAATTTTTGCTGTGCCTACGCCGTAACCTCGTCTTCCGGCTGAGATACCTCGAACAACAACTTTTAGGTCTTGAGCTTTGTTTTCTTCCATTTTTGTTGCTTCCTCTGTTTTTGATCCGAAAACGGTTTCTGGGCGAGCCTGAACGAGCATCATGTTTTCGGGGAAAGATAGATCTTGATCGATTGCCCATTCAATATCCATGGGTTTACCGTAATGTTTCTCTATGCGCTTAGCAAGTTCAGTTAGTTTAGCAATTTCTTGGTCGCTTATGCAGACTGTTTTTTGTTCAGCTTCAGGAATGTCTAGGTGGATTGTTTTTCCTGTTTTGGGGTCACGGACATACTTGATAGTTTTGCGTGAGATGCGACGTTCTTTTATCAACATCGAGTTTTTGTCCACTACGAAATCGTCAGGGTTAACGACGCCTGAAACCACGGTTTCACCTAAGCCGAAGTTGCCTTCGATTACGATCTCGTCTCTATTGCCTGTAACTGGGTTAATTGTGAACATAACTCCTGCAGCACGGGAGTTAACCATTTTTTGAACGCCGACGCTGATGAAGACTTTTTCGTGTGAGAAGCCCTTCTCAGTGCGGTAAAAAATGGCTCTTGGCGTGAAAAGGCTCGACCAGCATTTCCTCACCTTGTCGATGAGGTCGTCAGCACCTCTAACGTTTAGGAAAGTTTCCTGTTGACCCGCAAACGAGGCATCAGGCAAGTCTTCAGCAGTTGCACTTGAACGTACCGCGACAAAGGTGTCTTTCAAGTTAAAACGTTTGTTTAATTCGGTGTAAGCGTTTCTTATGGCGGTCTCAATGTCTTTAGGCATCAAAGTTTTTTCTATGAGTTCACGAATTCTTTTGGATGCAGTATCGTACTGTCTGGGGTCGTTTGGGTTGGTTACGGTGTCTGTTATAATTTTGTAGATTTGTTCAGCGATTCTTTTCTCAGCAATGTACCTTTCATAAGAATACGCCGTTACCGCAAAACCAAAAGGAACAGGTAACGCCGCATTAATCATTTCGCCAAGGCTGGCATTCTTTCCGCCAACAATGGAGACGTCAGTATTTCTTAAATTATCAAACCATAAAACTAATTCTTTCTCTTTGGCGCTCAAGTTGTCTCCGTCTCCGGTTCAGCCGTCTCGGTCATGATTGGAGAAGTTTTAATTTTGGAGATAACTATTTTGCACGGGATTGGAAGTTTTGCGCTTCCTCTTTTGAGGGATTCTTTGGCTATTGCCTCTTGACCAGCTTTCACTTTGACTGTTATAATTGGTTGGTCTACTTCGACTTTTGCGGCGGTGCCGATTGCTGTGCCGAAGGAACGTCTCATTCCCTGTTGAAGTCGGTCAGCGTGAGCGCCAAAAATCATTTTGTTTTCTCTAAGGATAATGTGAGGATATGGATGAACAACCATAAGGTAATCGTTTATGAGTTTATCCATTAGGATACGGTTTGTAGCTACACGTGCTGCTTCCAAAGCACTGTGGCGTATCTGTGCCCGTTCTTGACCGATCAGTTGCCCTTCAACCTCAAAGGTGCCTTTTGTGTCGCCCATAGTGAACTTTACAATTTTTGGTGGTGGAAAACCTCTAGCGTATTTCTTTCGCGTATATGCTCTATTTTTTACGTGCCTGTAGTTTCGTGCTTGCATGCAGCATCCCTTTTGTAAGGGATTTGCGCCCAGCAATATTTAAACGATTTGTAAATATGCGGCGATACTTCCGTGCATTTATCACGTTCCAATTTTTTACTTAAAATATTGAATCCAAGCTGTTTGTTGTCATCAATTTATATAGTCAGGTTTACTTTTTGATTCCCAAATGCCTACATACCTGTTTATTTCAGGAAAAAACTGGATACTCTCACTAGCGGAGCTAACTGCATACTTTGGTGCAAGAAACAGCAAGTTCGAAATACAATATTTTTCCCGCGAATTCTTCGTAATCAAAATAGAGAAAACTCTGGAAACTTCTACAATTGCTGATTTAGGTGGAACTATAAAAATCGGTCAACTAAAAACCACGCTGCCAACCCAAATCATCAAAGAAGCGTTTCTTAACAAAAATAAGCAAGACCAAAAACAAATCGCTAAATCCATTGCAGCAAGCAACATCCCAGCGGGCATGACACCTGAAAAAGGCCTCTTTGGAGTAAGCGTTTACTTCACCGATAACACATTCTCTCCAGTTTCAGGGCGAATGCAACGTTTCATTGGCAGTACCATAAAAGACGAATTGGCAGGTCTAGGTAAAAAAGCGAATTTCATGGGTTACTCGTCTGAGCGAAAACAAGCCCAGCTCAGCCATGTGGAAGTATTAAAGAAGAATCTAGTAGAAAACCACGCCGAAGTACTCTTCTGCATCGGCAAAACAGAAACATGGATTTCCACAACCATAGCTGCACACAATCCCTTTGAGTTCCAGAAAAGAGACGTTTATAAGCCCAATCAACGGGTCATTTTTGCCATACCACCAAGGCTTGCGAGAATTATGGTTAACCTGTCGGCTTGTACTGAGGAAAAAACTTTGCTTGACTCTTTCTGCGGTGTCGGCACAATTCTGCAAGAAGCACTCTTGGAGAGGGCAGCAGTAGTGGGTATGGATGTTAATCCTTGGTGTGTGAAAGCAACTGAGGAAAACCTTGAGTGGCTAACCAGAGAGTACGAGCTTGGCAATGCGGATTTTAGAATCCTATTGGGCGATGTAAGTAGGATGGCTGAAAAGGTTGGGTTGGAATCCATGGATTGCATAGTTTCTGAGCCTGATTTGGGTCCCGCGCTACGGGAGGTCCCAACGGGGCCTTACGCGCAGAAAATTATTGAAAAGCTAGAGCCACTATTCTTTGGGTTCATCGAAGAAGCATATAGAGCACTAAAGCCAAAAGGCCGTTTGGTGCTGGTGACGCCGTATATCAAAACTCGCTCCAAAGAAGCGATAACAATGCCATTAGGGGACCAACTTGAACGCGTGGGATTCAAACGCATTTACGCTTTCTTAATAGACATGTTCAGTAAAAACTTGGATGTTGGGCGATTAACCTATTCTGCTTCATTAGTTGAGATGGATGAGCGACATAAAATCGGTCGAGAAATCCACATCCTTGAGAAATAAACAGCTTATCTTCGGAAACAATTTATTAATTTGTTTTGTGAACTATCTCTAAAACTGTTGAGGCAAAGATCTTGAGCAATAATCCAAGGCCTAATTGGGACAGGTACTTCTTAGACATGTGTGAAGCAGTGGCTAGACGCGCTACATGTGACCGAGGAAGAAGCGGCTGCGTCATCGTTAAAGACAAGAGAATTATGACAACTGGGTATGTTGGGGCTCCTGCAGGGTTACCGCACTGTGATGAGGCGGGACATGACCTGCGACAAGTATTCAATTCTAACGGGGAAGTAACCCAGCACTGCGTCCGAACTCTTCATGCTGAACAAAACGCAATCATTCAGGCAGCAAGGTTCGGAATTCCCCTTGAAGGAGCAACACTCTTCTGCAAGATGACACCGTGCAGAACATGTGCGATGATTATAATTAACGCTGGAATTAAACGGGTAGTTTGTGAAAAACGATACCACGCCGACGCCGACACTATTGAAATGTTTAAGCAAGCAGGTATTGAGCTTTGCATTATGAACCCAGAATTTGAAAAATACGATAGACAATAAATCAGTTAATTGACTGCAAACTTGGAAATTTATCGTTGAAGAAGGAGAGGTCTACCCTCTGAATGAAGAAGCAGCAATCTATTTTTTTGTTGGAACAACAAACCATTTTATGTTATCGAATCCATACTTTGTTACCAGTGGATCAATGAAGTTAGGTGATAATTCATCATCGATTTCCGCGAAAACTACTGTATCTCCAATTCTGTAGACAATACATATGATTGTAACATCTTTTAATGCTGCATATTTGCCTTTGATTTCCCAGTAGCCTGGCTCATCCCGCCCAGCTTCAATAATCCAAGAGTACTTATCTTCAGGATGCTGTCCCTGCATGAAGTTGAAAGCACAAACAACGTCCCCAACAACTTTTGGGTCTTCATTTGTTTTGACATAGAACCAAATCGTCATAATTTACACCAATAATATCAACTGGTTTTCTTTCTATAAATTGTTTCTTCTACAAGCCAGCCTTAGCTTCAATAAGGGTCAAGGTCTCAAAGAAAGGTAACTTACGCTCAGCCTTAACAGATACCCCAAAACCTTGAGAGTTGAATCCCCGAAGCGTTTCTTCGACACCTGTAAGTGTGGACTGCATTAGCAAGACTCTACCTTGAGGTTTTAGATGCTCTGGGGCTTCGACGATGAAACGGTCAACGACTTCTCTTCCATTGACGCCTCCTGCCCAAGCACGCCCTAACCAAGAAGTATCTTCGCCCTTCTCCGAAGGCAAGTAAGGAGCGTTAAACAAGATCAAGTCAAAAGTAGCGTATCGGTTTAGAGCCGTAAAAAGGCTTGCTTGAACAAAAAACATCTTGAATCTCACATTGTTGAGTTCTGAATTCTTTTTTGCACAGCGGATGGCATGTGGATTAAAGTCAACCGCAACCACGGCATATGCTTTTTTTGCTGCTAGAATACCAAGCAATCCGCAGCCAGTACCCAAATCCAAAACTTGGTCGCCTTCTCTGACACCAAGGTTTTCTGCGAAAAGGAGAGTATCCTCGGCTGGCTCGTAAACCTCATCGTTTAAATCAAAAATATAATCACCAAAGCGAGTTCGCTTAGTTGGGTAGCGCATTTGCTATGGCTCCAAAATCTTTGGGGTGCAATTCTCTTACGCGCTTGTCACTGTGAGGAAGTCTAAGAGCTATTTTCTCCGCTTCCTGTTTGGTAAACTTGAAATTACTTCTGATAAAGGGCGAGATGGCTTTGGCTAATTTTTTGTTTCGTTGTGTAAAAAGCCATTTAACTAAGCGCAAAAACAAAGCTGGGTCCTTTATCTCGAAGGTTTTGGTTCGCCATAGTTTTAGGCTGAGGATAACGGAATCAACTTCAGGTTGAGGATAAAACATGACTCTTGGGACCGCATCGAAAAGTTCAACCTCTGCCAACTGGTTAGTTACAACTGTTAGCCAACCATAATCTTCATTTCCTACAGGCGCCGCTAAACGGTCAGCAAACTCCTTTTGCAAAATCAAAACGGCACATTCAACTTTATGCTCTAAAAGCCAGGTCACCAATTGAGAAGACAAGTAATAGGGAGGAGCCGCGATAACTTTATTGAACTCCGGTAGCTCCGTCTTCAAAATATTGCCTTCTACGACTGTCACATTTTTCAAGCACTTTACTTGTTCAAGAAGTACCGCTGCAATCTTTGGGTCTTTCTCAACTGCTATCACAGCCTTGCATTTGTCAGCTAGAAAACACGTTAGCCAGCCAAAGCCAGCGCCCGCGTCCAACACCACATCTCTTTTGCTTAGAGCTGCATAACTACTGAGTTTAGCGTAAAGTGAGGGCTCAACCATGAAGTTTTGCCCCATAAGTTTGTTGGGAGCGATATGAAAGTTTTGAAGGAGCTGCTTTGTTTCCTCAAGACTCATCTTCTATGCCTTACTGCGCCCGCGTAAACAATCTGTATTTGCTGTCACCCTCAAGCTCTTCCAGAACCCGCTTGGTAATCAATTTTACTGGGTTGGGCAGTTCGGTGCGTTTCTGCAAATCCTCAAAGCTTTCAAAGGGCTTCCGCTCACGGTCGTTGATGACTTGCCACATGTATTTCTTCCCGATTCCTGGAACAAGCTCTAACGCATGCATCCGAGGCGTAATCGCTCGCGCGGTATTGAAGAAATTCACAAACCATTTTTCACGATTGGACACTATCTTGCTTATAACGCTTGTAAGTTCCGCCTTGGCTGAGGCAGTTAGCTCTTCGTAACCGATTCGGCCAATAATATATGTGACTTCTTCGCGAGAATCTTTTCCAACATACACGCGGTCGCCGGGCTTGAGAATCAACTCTTCTTTTACTAAAGCTTCCAATAGAGTAAAAAATTCTTCCCCCACGCACTGAATTAGGGCTCCCGCTCGATAACCTGCCCGTCCTGTGGGACGAAATCCTGGCTTGCCGTGTTGAAGGAAATCTAACACGTAAGCATGCTCTTCATACCGCTTTTCCATAACAGTCACTAGGTCCGTCAGCTAGACTATTCTCGCTTACTCCTTAAAAATACTTAGTAGATTACCTCTACTTCAATGTTCGATTCTCGTTCAAAAGCTCAACAATCGTATGCAATTTTGAAGTTTCAATGATTTTACGTCCGCCTGCTAAGAAGACTCTCAATTCATCAACTGTCTCAGGCATACAGTTTATAATCTGGACCGCTTCTGCCTCTTCAAGTTCGAATTCTTTAAGAAGCATCTGCAAGAGCTCTTCAGCTTTTTCTGGGGTACACTTGGAAAACTTACTTACATAATCTAGTGTTCGGCGTTGAAACTGATCAAGATTTTCTTCGCCGATAGATTCCAGAACCTTCTTAACTTGTGGAAGAGTTAAACGGCTTTCGCTTACTTCTCTCTTGCTCATTTCTATCTCACTTACCAGTGTAAGGTTCTAAATGCTCTGAACGGGTAATGATTTCTTTAATGGCGTCACCTTGGGGAACGCTGACAACGTAGCCGCGGCCCCGTTTTTCAACTATGACGCCTATTTTGCCATGGAAGCGTTTATGGGGCATACTCTTCTGTACGCTTGAATCCATCTTTATGATCACTTGAGAACCAGGAGTGTACTCTTGAAGTATCTTTCCGATGTTTGGTTTACCTTTTTCGCGAGTCGGTTTACGCAGCAAACTGCGAGTGCCCGTGTAATAGCCTTTTGAACCTCTCATCTAATTTTCACCTTAACTATTCCATTATTACGTTGAGAACATCAAGCTTAAGCGTCTTCGCTCTGTTGTTGAGCAAATCCGAAACGTTTGGGTTCGTACGTCCTTCATCTCCAGATACCAATTCCTTAACGTAGAGCCCACCCTGACAACGAATTTCCATAAGGACCCTCTTAAGCGACACCTTCTTTACTTTAACCTGATATATGTACTTTTCTCGGATTAAATCTGCCCTTCGATGCAAAACGCGAAGAGGCGTCTGCTGTTTAATACAAATTCCCGAAAGCTTTTCCTCTATGGTCCGAAGGTCTTTTTCTGATGGGTCGTTCTCAAACTCTGCTAGTAGTTGATATTCTTTCTGGGCGCCCTCGCCGTTCTTGAGGTGCCTGACAACTTCCTTGTTGGAAAAATATAAACCCGAAATCTCGACCTTCCCCACTGCGCTAGCGTTAACCTGAGTTTCAATCTGCTTTAGATCAACAAACCTTTTCCGGGGTTTTGAAACTTCAATTACAAATGGTCGTCCAGTGCCCAGCATCCGCGCATCAATGTCTTCTCGTCCTGAAGCGTGCAAAAACGCTTCCTCTCCCAGCGTTACCTCAAGCAGCGGTTTGGAAGATAGCTCCTCAACCGATTCAGGGTAAAGTTTTCCTGTTCCACCACATTTCTCGCATCCTCTTCCTCGGCAGATAGAACAGAACCATTTCGACTGGGGAATGGTTCGGATAAGCTTACGATATCTGCCAGCGACGAAAAGAGGGTTAACTTGAAGTCGAACTGTTTCCAAGAAGGGATTAAAAACAAACACTATATCGGGTTTTAGATAGTCTGCTACTTTGCCTGTATGTTTTGCAACCGCTTTGCCAAGTAAGCGCCCGAATTCATGTTTCATGCTCTCGCCATAACTAACGTTGACAGCGGCTTTGAACTCATCCTCTCGTTCCTCAACCCGTAAGGGCAATTCAATTCCAACAAGAAAAGTAGTAAACTCATAGTCTGCTATGGCGTGGAGCGCTTTTTGGGTAAGGCTATCAACTATCTCGAACTTTCCGTCACAAAGGCTACATTTGAGCGCATCGTCCCTTTGCAGGGTTTTCTTCAAGTGTTTTAGGGTTTCCTGTGCTTCCCTGGAAAAACCCTTTAACGCTAAGATTTTAAGGCGCTTTGTACCTTCGACTTTTTTTTCCTGGGCAAGGTAATTAGCTTGCATTGTTAAACTGACTTTTAATGCGTTACCCCGCACATTATTTTCCATGCTGTAGCCCAATAATGCAAACTGTCTGCCCAAACAGTTGTCACAAAGCGGGTATTTGCTAAGAATCTCGTAAGCTTTTTCTAAAACATCCATTTCCAATTGCCTACTTAAAACCCGTTGGAAATCCCTTGCCACCTAACCCGAAAGGAAGCTTCTTCTTATGCTTAAACATCTTGAGCATCTTACGCATCATAATGTATTGCTTGAGAAGTTCCTTAACTTCTTTTTCTGTGGTTCCTGAACCGTGCGCAATACGTTTTGCCCGTGAAGAATTTAAAAGCTTAGGATTCTCTTTTTCTGCAGGAGTCATAGATTGGATGATTATGCCCCACTTGTCCAAACGCCCTTCGGCGGTGTTCAGCATTTCTTCAGGCACATCGGTGGACATGCCTGGGATCATCTTGAGTACTTTACCGAAAGGCCCCATTTTTTTAACCGCCTGGAACTGCTCATACATATCTGTTAATGTAAAGTTGCCGCTCATTATGTCCTTGGCTTTCTTTTGGGGAACCTTAATTTCTGCGTCTTTGACTTTTTCCAGAAGCGTTTCTAAGTCGCCCATACCTAGAAGGCGCCCGACAAACCTTGAGGGAATAAACGCTTCTATGTCCTCTATTTTTTCACCGGTACCTATGAATTTGATAGGTGCTCCAGTTGCTGCAACCGCTGAAAGTGCACCTCCTCCGCGCGAGGAACCGTCGAGCTTGGTTACGATGATGGCGCCAATAGGGGTTGCTTCATGAAAGGTTTTAGCTTGTGCAAGAGCTTGCTGGCCGATGGTGCCATCAATGACCATGATGACTTCGTCTGGGTGAATGTTCTTCTCTAGGTCCTTCATTTCTTTGATTAAATCTTTCTCTTCTTTGTGCCGCCCCGCCGTGTCAACTATTATCAAGTCTTTGTCACTAAATTGTTTTAGACCTTCCCTTACGACTTTCACGGGATCTTTCGCTTTTAGGTCCCCAAAAAAAGGAGTATTTGTTCTGGTTGACAATTGTTGAAGTTGGTTGTATGCTCCTGGACGATAAGTATCGGCGCAGATCAAGCCTACCTTTAAACCTCTTTTCTGGAAGTACCTTGCGAGCTTGGCGGCGTGAGTAGTTTTTCCTGAACCCTGAATTCCGACCAGCATCACTATTTTCTTTTTGCCTGGCTCAACCTTGAGGGGAACAGGTTTGTCGCCAACGAAACGAGTTAATTCTTCATAGACCACTTTAATGACGTGTTCTCTCCGTGAGATTCCCGGAGGCATTTTTTCGTTTAGAGCACGTTCTTCGATACGTTTAGAGATCTCTAATACAAGTTGGACATTTACGTCTGCTTGGAGCAGGGCACGTTGGATGTCACGGACAAGTTCTTTCACTGCAGCTTCGTCCACTACACCAGCTTTGAAAAGCTTCTTTATGGCTGAGGTCAATGAAGAACCTAGCTTGTCTAGTGCCATCCAGAGTCTCCAGCCTAAACATTCTCTTATTCTTTTAAATAAAGATTACACAAAATAAGCGGGTTATAGCCCTAAAAGTTGGGATGTTTTCCAAGGAAAGCCGTTTTAAGTAAGTGTATTCACGAAGGTGAAGCCTCAGTTTCCCCATATTAATTATTCTTCACAATTCAGACGGCTCTTCATGCATCATTGGCTTCATGCAGAAAGGCTCTAAGCTAGAACATAAACATTAATGAAACTAAAACTCAAAAATAGGAAACCGAGGAAAGAAAATTATCTATTTTACTCGGACGATTTTTACTTTTCCAAGTATTGCCCAGTACTCAATTTCTGCACCAGCAACAAGCTTGGCTTTGAGTTCCGGCTCATCTGGGAACGGTGCATCTAAATACTCGTAAGTTTCCAAGTCCATTATTTGAACACCTGTGGGGTTAATAGCGAACACTTGACCTGCTCTTTTGTCTATTATTGGAACTTCTGCGCCAAGATCGACTGGCTTTACGAACTGTCGTTTTTGGCCGTCGAAGACACCTATTGCGACGATTCTTGCTTTGGCTGATCCGTGTTTTCCAGGTTTAGATTTAGCTATGTCTACAATGCGGCATGGTTCACCCTCAATCATCATGTAACCGCCAACGCGTAATTCTCCAACATCTACTGGTCTGCTCATACTCTCACCACAGATTAAGTCTGTTTAATGCAATTCAGAACAACACCCATATATAGATTTAGGGCTGAATTTTCGTTACCTTTTCATTTTTTGCTTTAGGCTTACGCGTTTTTCTCCTTGCAAACGACTATATCGGATCGTAGGAGTGGGTGAAATGGACGAGGGTGCGTGCAGGGAACACTATGGAGTGAGCTATCCGTAGGAAAGAACAGAATCTTTTTCATGCAATTATCATATCGAGCCCCAGCAACATGAATAAAAAGAAAGTGTGGGAAATGAGACCATCTCCAACCGAAGTAGTAATATAGATTAAAGTTTACGCTAGTAACTGAGCGGTGGAAAAAGTGTTCAAAAGTGTGGGTTTAGTCGCCCGCTATGATAAAAAATCGGCGCTAAAGCTAACAGAGGAACTATCGAAGTACCTGAAAGAGAGAGGTTTGAAAGTTTACGTGGAAGATAGTCTCGCCGACAAAGTTAGTTCAAAAGAAGAATTTATTCCACTCGCAAAAATGAAAACCGATTTTGTGATAACAATCGGCGGCGACGGAACCATATTGAGAACGGGTATCACTGTTCCCAAGCCTGAACCTCCAATTTTAACAATTAACATGGGCGTTAGAGGATTTCTAACAGAAGTTGAACCAAAAGACGCCTATAAAGCCGTCGACAGAATCCTTAAGGGCGATTACAAAATAGAAAAATGTGCAAAACTAGCTGTTACAGTGGGCAAAGAAAAGTTGCCTGACGCCTTAAATGATGTGGTAATTTCCGCCTGTGAACCTTCAAAGATTCTATATACACAAGTATTCAAAAACGGAAAACCCATCCTGAAAAGTCAAGCCGACGGATTAATTATTGCAACCCAAACAGGTTCGACGGGATATTCGCTTTCTGCAGGAGGACCAGTTTTAGACCAAGAAGTAGACGGATTTGTTCTGACACCTATTTGTTCTTTGACAGTGTTCCGTTCGCTTGTGTTCCCCGCTGACTCCAACCTTTCCTTTGAGGTTGAACGCCCTAAAGAGATACTTGTTTTGATAGACGGTAATTATCGTAGACGCACAAGCGCTGATGAGACTATAAAAGTCACCAAATCCAACAACATAACCTCATTTATTCGTTTTGAGACCGACTTTGACCTAGAAACAGACTTTTACGATAGACTCCGCAACCGGTTACTATTTAAGGGAACATAATGAAAAGCGCTCAAAGTCTTCCGGGTAGAAGAGTTATTGTTTTAGATACCTCTGCTTTTGTAGCTGGTCATGACCCTTTTTCTTTAGGTGACGAGCAGTTTACAGTACCCAAGGTGGAGGAAGAAATCCGCAGAAACTCTATGGTTAAAATGCGGCTAGAAATGGCAATTGAAAGCGGAAAACTCAAGGTCAAAGCACCAACTCAAGAGTCCCAAGTCAGAGCTGAAGCATTCGGCAACAAGGCGGGAGACTCCTCTAAGCTGTCAGAAACAGACAAACAACTTTTAGCTTTAGCCTTCGAAATGAAAGCGGCGGGTTATACCCCTCATTTAGTTACCGACGACTATTCAATTCAGAATGTCGCTAAAAAAATGGGTATAGAGTTTTTGTCGTTAACGACGTTGGGTATCAAACGGCTTTTAGAATGGATAAGGTACTGTCCAGCATGCTACAAAGAATACGCCGCTGACAGCAAATTCAAGGAATGTCAGGTTTGCGGCACAGAGCTAAAGAGAAAGCCAAAGAGACAAAAGAATTGACCAAAATCAAGAGTAGCCTTCTAGAAAAGCAGTAGAAGCAAGATTAACAATAAACCTTCTACTCCAAAGAGGGGAAACACAACTTGTTTTGCCTTCACAATCGCTTTATCAACCAATGTCGTCACAGATTTTAAGCGTTCTTCACCGATTACTCGCACTTGCGGCACAACAAAAGTTCGGCATCCAACAGTACAACCTTCAAGATTTACTTCGGCATTCTTTGCTACTTCGCTGATGTACTGAATAAGCAAAGCATGGTCCATGACTTCGCCAATAGGATGGTAACCTCGCCTTCCAGTAATCGAAGCGGTAACTGCATGAGTATCTGTTGTAAAGACTTCGCTGGCGCCAAACCCCAATGTTGCTAGAGCGTCAAGGATTTTTTCTCGTAGACCAGGAACCATGTTATTGCCATCCATAACTATGTAAGCTGTTTTCTGGTTTTCTACTTGAACAACTATCGCTGTGATTCCTCCTGCACCCATGCCCGCCTTTAGATTGAATTCTGCAGGAAAAACTGTGGCTGAGCCAACGCTGAAGTTTTTTGTTGGCGTTGCAACGGCCTTTTGGAGGCACTTTGAAGCCGCCCGCCGCAACTCATCCAGATGCTCGGCTGTGTCGATTATATTAGTTAAGCAGTTATGGCAATTTACAACCAAGACATTTGTGAGTCCTATCTTTTTTGCTTCCTCCGTGACTATGCGTCCTAGCTCTTGAGGCAAGTCTTCAGTGGTTTCAGGAGCGAGTGTAAAAGATAGGAATGCTGTGTCACCGAAGATTTGGCAGGAAGCGGTTGCGGCGCCTTCATTGACACGAACAAGAGGAGAAGCCAAAGCGACTTGAGTCTTAAACTTGGCAAATGTGATTACCTGCGACGCTATCTTGTAGTTTTGCGCTTGTGAAGCTAAATCTAGTTCATGTCCAAGAATACCCAATGGAACACAGACGTTACCGCCAAATTCTTTTTCGACTTCCCTTTTGAGAAGCGATGGCAAGAGGCTACTGCCAATGTTTTTGAAGGGTCCAGGATGTACTTGGGGAACAATTATTGCTGCCTTGGGTTTGGCAGCATCAAATTTTAGCAGAGCGACTTCTATGTCTGCGTCGCTGCCCATCGTTTCAAGATGTTTCTCCAGGGGTTCGTTTTGATCCGTGACCCAGTTAAGCAGAAAAGATCTAAACAAGGGAAGAGCGGATAGCGAATAGGTTTTTTTTCCTAAACGGTCGATGGATGAAAGCAGCAAATACACAACGACAAAACTGATAATTGGGGATAATATAACGAAAAGTAGAACTTGCAAAAGAATTGTGTTTGAAATGGTTGCCCAAAAAACAAAAAAAACCACAATGCTCAGAACAGGCTCAAGCAAAATAGACAAAAGCTTCCTCCATCTAGCTGCTGTTGAAGTGGCGTTAAACACCAAAAACCTAAGCGTCACAACCACGGCGAAGCCTAAGAGACTAAGTTTTACCCAGAGTAACCAGCCAAACCAGAAGCTTAAGCCTACGCCCAAAAAGATGAAAACAAGCCATAACCCCCAGCAGACAGCAGATAATACTAAGGTTCTTCTCATTGAAAATATGGGGTCTTTTTTGAGCAGAGATCCGCTTACGATTGTGCTAGATATGTAGGTTATGCCAAAAAGAAAAATACCCAGAGCTAAACTGCTCACTGCGGGAAAGAGCAAGAGGGTGGAGAAGTTAATTGCGATGATACAGATGGCGGCCAATGCTAAAAGGGCTTTTTTGTATGATGGAAGGGAGAACATCGATGAGTAGTGTTTGGTTGCACCATCCATTGAATGATTAAGAGAACCATCAGGCGTCATATTTATCTCATCTATGGAACCAGTTAGCCTTATTAAAATTTAGCTTAGATGCTCTGATCCGTTCAGAACAGGAAATACATTAATGTGGTTAACATAAAAGTGTTAAAACAGTGTTTTAGCACAAAGAGCGCTAAGGGTAGGTTTCAGGAAGCTGCTTTTGAGTACTTAGAGCCAGAAACCAACATGTTTTGGCAAGGGAATTGTTTTATCCATAGAAGACATATCTTATTAGTTTGCGAACTCTATGCCGGATCAAGACCTACCCCTGTCAATATTCCATATGTTAGAGCGGAACGTGGGCAAAAAAATCAGGGTAATTCTAGACCCCGCTTACGGTTTTGAAGGCACCTTAATGGCGGTAACACATGAACCTTCAGGAATCTGGCTCTCTGATGCGGAAGCAATCGTTTTAAGGTCTACCATCGCCCAGCCTATTCCGCAGGTTGCTAGCCGAGAAGAAAGAAGCGAATTATTCTTGCATCTAAACTCTGTCCAAAGAATAGAAGTATTGCATCCTACGCCAACAAGAAGATAAAGAGGTTTATGGGAAGAAAACTTTAGCCAAGACTGATAGAACTATCAGTGAAACTGCAAGGACCACAAGCAACTCTGGCCTGATTTTCACGCCTTCGGTTTCTTCCTCAAAGAACCTTAGCAAACCTGCACTTGCAGCAGGCATTGGACCAGTATCTTTCTTTTTCTTTCTACTCACTAAACATCCCTATCCAATTAAATATGATACATGCCTAATCTTCGCCTAAACTAATTAATCTTGCCCCAAACCTAGCGATCTCGCCTAAAAGCTGAGTCATTTGCTCAAATTATTTTTAGAGCCTATTAACGGAGCCTTATTGAAAAGATAGAGCGGTCCCTAAGAAGGTAGGTATTACTTGGGGATTCCTAGAAATATTAGCAGGTGGGAGTCATGCAAGTTAGTATTGTATACGAAACCATCAACAAAACACAGAAAACCATGAATAATCAAGATTATACTTTATAGTCACCGAAAAAAAGGGACCTTTTAAGGTGATCAAACTGCAAATCCATGAATTCCAAGAAATGATGAAACAACTCTATTTCAAACGTGATTCCGAACGTGGAATAGCTGGAACTTTCAACTGGCTTGGAGAGGAAGTCGGTGAGTTAGGCGAAGAGCTAAAAGGAACAGACAGAGAAGCTACTGAAAAAGAGTTTGCCGACGTCATCGCTTGGCTTGCATCCCTTGCGAATATCATGGGCATAGACCTTGAAAAAGCCGCATTGAAGAAGTACAACTTTAAATGCCCAAAATGTCAAAACTCGCCATGCTCTTGCACTTTCTAACCGAGACGTTTCTGCCCAAAACCAGTCAGCAACCAAACATATCGCTTATTGCCCTTACGCTTGACCGTGCCCTCTTTTTTCAGCAACTTAAGATGGTAAAAGACAACACCGTAAGTCAAGCCTGATTCCTTGGCAATCTTGCAAGCCGCAAAGCCTTGACGCTCTAACAAAAACAGGATTTTGGTCCTAGCCATAAGACCAGTATTTACATTTCTTATTTGTGTCAGGTAAGCATTAGGATGTATTGTTTCTTTGATTTTATCATCCACCGACCAGTAGATTGGCAGTTTAACTTGAAAAGCTTAAGCTATTTAAAGTCAAAAAGTTTAGCTTGCTTGGGTTTCTTGTTATCAAACATCATAGATATCTCTTCCTTAATTAAGTCCATTCGCTGCGTATAGTACTTGGGCAAACCATACTTATCCACCAGTTGTTGAGCAGCAACCAGATACTTTTCTATACCACCTCGATAAACCGTAAGCGTTAGTTTACCTCCGCAAAAGGGGCATTTCCCTTTAAGAGGAAGACGTCGGAACTTCTTGTTGCAAGATTTACATCGGAATCCCTGAGTTGAGAAAGCACGCAAGTTCCCAGCGATGTCACGCATAAAGTGTGTGTTAAGGACTTTAAGGGCAACCTTCCTTGCATCTACAGCGTCGATTCTTTCTCCAAGTTCTAGTTGCATATGAAGTTTTTCTATCATTGTTTTAAATTCCTTATATGAGCTGTTGGCGTTGCCCAGGTTGATGTTGGTACAGGGAGTTGTATATTGGAAGCCTTCAAACTGCGCTTCAGTTCCCAATCGGTGACTGATAATATCCATTAAGGCGCTGGCGGGTCTAGCGTCAGACTTCACCAAAGTCTTCTTATAGAACTCGATAGGGTAAGTGGCGCTGACGTCGAAATCGTGAGCTTGCCTTTGTACCTCTTTAGTGTTCACAAAGGGAATAAGCAAGATGGGGGCATCCATAATTCCGCCGATTTGCGCAGGCAAATAGATGCGTGAAAAGTTTATCAGCGTATCAAGCGCAAGCATTATGGCATCTTCATCGCCGTCGCAATCACGACGTTTAGCCGAATGCCAAACAGGATGAGCATAAATAACATTACGATCAGTAAAACCAACCACTCTGCCTAAAATACAAGCACACGTGTGAGGCGCCAACCCAAATAGCAAGTGACCTACCAAATCTTCAGCTCTCTTAACATTATAGAAGGCAGGTTGCTTGTACACACGAGTTAAGAGGTCATCAATGAATGCGGCAATTTGGACAAAGTAGTCTCCTGCGCTCCAGGGAATAACAACATCTTGAATTTTTAGTTCACAAACTTGGTTAGGGTCAGTCAATGGTAATCCATGCATGTCCGCGAGGTAACCCATCTGGTGCATCTTTTCAATCGATACACCAACTTCAACGGGTGTAATATGTGTCAAAGGAGCGTTTGTTGCGTCGAAGCGTATGGTACCATCCTTGTAAACAGACAAGCCATGTTTTGCCCTTAAAATCCCCTTCTCGATGATTTCAGGAGTCTTATCTGCATTAGTCAAGCCTTTAACGCCACGCAACATTTTGGGCGCCGGGTAGCCAAG
Source organism: Candidatus Bathyarchaeota archaeon (assembly GCA_963725855.1). Taxonomy (GTDB): domain Archaea; phylum Thermoproteota; class Bathyarchaeia; order Bathyarchaeales; family Bathycorpusculaceae; genus Bathycorpusculum. The sequence goes on from CAVSAA010000003.1 coordinate 323,834, forward strand.
GTTGTTTGAGGCTTTGTCAATTTGTTCTTTAAAGTTTATAGGCTGCCGCTGATAGAGGACACCGTCCGTTTTACAGGTTGAACAGCCGTTGTCTTTCACCGTTTTACCGCAACGTGGGCAGCTTTTCTCGTGGATAGTTTCGCAGTTACAGCTGTCGCATTTCACTTTGAGCGTATAGGTTTTACAGTTGGGACATTTGCGTTTAGCTAACTCGACGAAAACTTGACCCTGTCTTGCGGCTTCCATCAGGTCACGGTGTGAGCCCCCCTTCAAACCAACTGGAAAAAGGACATGGACGTTTGGCTTCATTTCGCGATGTTTAGCTTTTTCGGGTCTGCCCATGCGTCCACCCACATAGGTTGGGGCTTTATCTTTGACTTGTACACCAGATAACAAGCTCAGCAACTCAAGTACCGAAGCCGCTTGCAGAGGTTGAGTTAACCTAGGAGTACCGTAACCAAGAGTGAACCCGAAAGCAGCCGCATCTTCACCCTTCAACGTTACTTTGCCGTCGACGATTCTATGGGGAGCAAAGATTTTTCGAAGCGACTTGACTACATCATCGCTAGCGGGTCCTTGGATTATAGAGATAGCACAGTCATCTAAGGTCACGTCGCAGGTAGCCAGCCAATCTCGTAAGGATTCGACTTCTTGAACAGTAGATAACCCTGTCCAGAAGAAAGTGCAACTAGGGGATAGCGGTACCCTTACGTTTTGGCTTAGCGCTATTGCCTCTTTAACGTTGGGCTTATTTAGAAACGGGTCAAATATGAAACTTTCCAGCTTTTCCACGGAAAGCTTGCAAGCATCTGCGGTTTTTCTATAGTCAGAGCCATATTTAGCTGATATTGCATTCTGAAGGTCTTTGCCCCACCATTCCTCCACATACCCAGAGGGTGGAAGTGCCTTGTTACAATAGAGAAAATCGCCAAAATCAATGAGCATATCGCCTAAGAAGAGGATTTTTTGAATCTTACCCTTAACGTCATCGTAATTTTCGAGCGACACCCGAACCACCGAGTTATCCTTTAGTAAAACTACGGGCTGCTCGATACTATCGACGGGCATCGTGACACCACCTTTACCAGGCAATTCCAGACGCATTTGTGTGCCAGCTGCAAGAAACCTTTCAACCACTGCCATTGTTGCAGGATGAATACCCACGGCTGACAGTCCAGTGTTTCGTGACCTACCATACCTTAACCGAAAACCGCCACGGGTTGAAGGAAAAGCGAAAATCGGACGACCCGCGATGACATCATCCATGAAGCCACCGGATTTTTTCTCCGATTTCTTCTTGAACTCCTTCAGCCAGTCCCAGCCTTGAAAACCTAACTTGTCGATTATGACGTAGACTTTTTGGGCGCGTCCTACTATACCATCGTTTACAACCCGAAGGGCGCCGCCTCGAACGCGGTTTGTTTCAACTCTTTGCAAGTTCCGGTATGATGATACCTCAACAGGGTCGGATTCTGTGCCCGTGCACTCGACTGGAATCAGGTTTAATGCTTTTCGAAGTTCTTCATCTGGAATATGATACTGAAAACGCCCAACCGATCGTTCGTAGAGTCGTAGCTCTTCTATAAAACGGGAGACTTCTTCTTCAGTGGGTTTATACCTGTCCAGATTGAGCTCACGCCGCACATAATCGCCCACCACTAAAGTCAATGCTTGGTCTGTTCCTCCTGCCGAACGAATGGGTCCAGCAAAATAAATCGCAAGGTAACGAGACCTGTCAGCGTTTGTCTTAATTTTAACTTGCGCAATACCTTGAATCGGTGCCGCGGTTAAGCCTTCTGTGAAGATTGCTAAAGCCGTTCGAATCGCCTGCTCAGCCAGCTGCTCTTGATCCATCTGGGTGAATTTGCCTTGAGCAATCTCTTGAGCGACCTTAAAAGCAATTTCTTCACGGGGCATTTTACGGCTAAGCTCACGGATACTAAGGGCTACACCTTTGGGTCCAACCAAGCCTTCTACCAAATCGGCGATATCTTGGGCTCTTATGCATTCTGTTTTTAGAGCTGGGTCGAGCCCCTTTGTTCGGGCGCTATCGCTTATTGCATAGAGTTGCTTCAGCTGATTTTCCAACGAATCAACGTAGTTTTGATAGCCCTTGCTGATATTCAAGATGACAGCACTCCCGCAAGATATAGAGAGATGGGTTATTTTGGCTTTCTAAAGCGGAGGAGAAAATAATAATTAAAAAAAACTTCAAATTTTATCGTGTTTTTATCACTGCGATGATTTCGGAGATCCTCTTGTTTGCGTCGTTTGATTCTGTGACGTTGCCTGTGACGATAATGTCAGCGCCAGCTGAAGCCGCAGTGAACGCCTGCTCTTTGCTTCTTATGCCACCTCCAACTATCAAGGGAACGTCAATCAAGCGCTTAACGGCGCGAATCATTTCGGGAGGTACTGGGTTTGCTGCTCCGGAGCCACCTTCAAGGTAAATAAAACGCATACCAAGATATTGGCCTGCAAGAGCGTGAGCTGCTGCAAGTTCGGGCTTGTTGTAGGGCAGAGAAATTGCTTTTCCAACAATGCCAGCGGTTCCTCCGTCACCGACAATAATGTAGCCCATAGAAATCGGTTCTAATCCATATTTCTTAACGAGTGGCGCTCCCAAGATTTGAGCGCCAATAAGAAAATAGGGATCAACTGAGTTTAGCAGTGACATGAACCAGATCGCGTCTGCATGGCTGCTTATTCCAGTGACGTTGTTTGGAAAAAGAATAGTTGGAAGGTCCACTTTCGATTTTATTGATTTTATAACGTCGTCGAGGTGAGTTTCTGAAACAAAAGTCGAGCCTCCAATCATGATGGCGGCTGTTCCGCTTTTTTTAGAGTTTTCAGCAATTTGCGAGGCTGCAGTCGCCGTTACTTTTTCGGGGTCTATGAGCGTTATGTGGATTGAGCGGTCTGTTTTTATTTTCTCAAGCAAGTACCGTTCGATAGGCCCAAGCATACAAAGGATCCTTCGTTACTCTTTTTTTATAACGGGTGTTCTTTTTTGAGTGCCGTAAACGCTGTCGGTTAACATACAGTAAACGTCTACTTCGCCTTGTGCCGATTTAACCGGATATTCTTCTTTAAGGCCGCAACTGCTGCATTGTGCAGTCGCATGGCCACCATCTTCTCTGATTATTTCCACTCGCACTGTTTCTTTTCCGCATCTAGGGCAAGAGAAGAACTTAGGTAATCGTTTTTTTGGAATATGAACAACTTTTTTCCTTCTTCGCCCCATACAATAAACCTTCTTCACTCGACTCGTAATGTTCATAATATTTATGCTTGTCCTTAAATACTTGCCTACTAACCATCAATTGAGGCTGCTGTAGCAAGTGAAGTTAACGCTGTCGCTGTTAGAGATGGATTTCTCGGAGATTCAAAAAAGGATCTGTCGATTCATCAAAGAATACGTTCAAAACGCAGGGGCAAAAGGCATCGTTCTCGGTCTCTCTGGAGGAGTTGACAGCGCAACCATCGCAGGGCTTTCGAGCCTAGCAGTTGGAGGCGAAAACGTCTTAGGGTTAATACTCCCTGAAAAGGAAAATTTTAATCAGAAGGATATTGATGACGCCAAAGTTGTTGCGGAAGCATTTCATCTTCAAAATCAAGTCTGCGAATTATCCGAAGTGCTAGGCGGCTTTTACAGGGGGATTCCTATTTTTGGCCAATCAGATAGACTCTGCAAAGGCAACATCAAGGCAAGAACACGAATGATTTATCTCTACTACTATGCTAACAATCAAAATAGAATCGTCTGTGGCAGCTCAGACAAGTCCGAGACGATGATGGGCTACTTTACTAAGTGGGGAGACGCAGCTGCAGATATAGCACCAATAATCGACCTCTATAAGACCCAAGTGCGGAAACTCGCCATACACATCGGTATTTCCCAGGAGCTTGCATTGAAGCCTTCTACGCCGGCGCTCTGGCCAAATCAGTTAGCCGAGTCAGAATTGGGAATCAAGTATGAACCCTTAGACCTTATTCTCTATGGGCTTGAACATTTTTTGACAACCGAAGACATCGCGGCTCAGCTTGGCCTTGAACAGACTTTAGTCGATAATGTAAAAACTCGTTGGTTGGCAAACGAGCACAAAAGAAGAATGCCCATTGCACCAAAGATTGGGTTTAGAACCGTAGGAAATGATTTTAGGCTTCCAAGACACATCTATTGAAAGTGGAAAAATGAAGGACAAAATCAAACTTGCCCTCTGCCAGATGAGTAGTGTACGTGAAAATAAAACAGAGAACTTGCTAAAAATCGAAAAGGTAACCCTAGAAGCAAAGCGGCAGGGTGCAGACCTCGCTATTTTTCCCGAGATGTGCTTGACGGGGTATGTTCTCTTAGATCAGGTATATGAGTTGGCTGAAACGATTCCTGGACCAACAACCGAGAAGGTAACGTCACTAGCCAAGAAAACAGGAATGCACATCATTTTTGGGATGCCTGAACTAAGCGAAAAAACCCAAGCAACAGTCTATAACACAGCAGTGTTTGTTGGACCAAAGGGTTTAATCGGTAAATATCGAAAAATGTACTTGCCAACCCATAGCGTTTTTGAAGAGAAACGCTATTTTCGATCCGGGTATGAGCCGGCCGCCTTCCAGACGTCATTAGGAAATATTGGGTTGACTATTTGCTACGACGTTTTCTTTCCCGAAGTGTTTAGATTAACACGATTGCAAGGAGCACAATTGATAGTTTGCATATCCGCATCTCCAGCGGTCCGAAGAAACTACTTTGAAATCCTCACATCTGCACGTGCACTGGAAAATACGGCCTTCCTTGCTTACGTTAACCTTGCTGGTATAGAGGATGGGTTGCAGTTTTGGGGAGGAAGTAGACTTGTTTGTCCAACCGGGGATGTTGTTGCCAAGGCAAAATACGATGAAGAAGATTTTATTATATGCGAGGTAGATTTTAACGACTTAAGAGTCGCTGAAACATTCATTCCGACCCTCCGCGATCTGCGTCCGGAATTATTCGACAAATTAAAAGAATGCTCCGAACAAATTTAGCAAGTCACCATCCAATTGACCCCAGGAAAGTTGAAATCACAGATGCATCACACCACGTGATATCAAGTGATTTCTTGGTGAAATCACCGTTGATATGGGATGTGATAATGGAAATCACAAGCACTTTCTATTATATAGTTCCCGAGTTAACAGATAAAAATGTGTTTTAATTATCGAATATGTAAGAAGAATGGAGTGTTATTTAATCAAGAATGTTAAAAATGTTCAGGGCATGGTTTGTTGTAGTTTGCAAAAGAGCATTTTTTGTGTAAAGTTATGGCATAGAATTGCTAAAAATTATCAAGAAATTAGCGCTTTTTATGTAAATTGGCATAAATCAACCGCCAAACTCATAAAAAGGATCATTACCTCAATATTTCTTTAAAATAATGGTAATTTTACGATTTTTTGGTTCTTCCATTTTACCTTAAGGGGAGAAGAAAGGTTAAAAAGTCGAGTCAGTATACAAAACCGTATCCATTTAAACTATGGAGGAAAGCAGTGGTTTGAAGTTAAAAGACGGTGTACAAGCATGGTTAAACGGGGCATTAAACGACCCTATTGTAAAATTACTGGCCAAAAATAGCCAATTAACTAAAACACAACTCGAAACACTTTTAATCGACGTATTATCTGAAAATATATCAGGCAAACAGCTAAAATACGATGATAAAGCAGCTTTAAGGTTAACTAAGGCCAAAATAAGCCGCGGATCATTTAATAGGACTTTAAAACAGTCCAGAGAAAACGTCATAAAATCTATCTACACTGTGTTACTTCTGGGTTATTTAGGGGTATTTGAGAGTACAACTCTCGATCCCTATCTCGAAATAGCAAATAAACTACACAATTATGTCGAAGCCCACAAGGACATCCCTATCAAGGAAGAGGAACTAAAAGATCATTTAAAAGTCATAGAAATCATCCGAGAGGAGCTCGAAACGAGCCTAAAACGGCTTACTAGCCCTTCAGAACAGCACATGTGACGTCACAAATCACAGATTAAACAACTTTTGTTAACCTTTTTCAGATACCAGCTAAGACAACTCAAATAGTCAATAATAGACGAGTAATTGGCGAAATAAGCCTAATTCTTTTACAATTGACTTGATGAAAAGCTTGATAAAAAGTTATTGAAATAGTTGTGATGTGTGATGTCATAATATTAATGTGATGATATCACCATAAGGCTTAATAATTCATGGGAAATACTGTGATGTGTGACGCAACCATTATAATCATGAGGACGTCACAGCTAAAGCACAAGGAGATAACATCACGGCAGACCTCACACAACTAATCTTTGGAGCTTTGCTGATCGTAACAGCGATAGCTGCTTTTGAATATTTCAAGCAAATCCGCATGGCACATAAAGAGTATGAAAAAGCCCGAGATTTTATCGAAGACATAGTGTTAAGTTTTGACCGTGAGTTAAAACGTGAATCTGACAGATTTGAATCGATGACATTTAAGGTTGAAGGAAGCTTTGCTAAAGCAGATGCAAGCTTAAGGAAAACAGACAGCATTGAGAAAAAAATTACGCCCATCGAAGAACAACTTAACGGTCTAACCCAATCCTACCAAGCAATGACACAAACAATCTCCAAGAACCTCACAGAAGCAGCACAAACCAACACAACAATCTTTTCTAAACTATCAGGCTTAGAGACCAAACTTAAAGACACCGAAGCCACTCAAGAAATTTTAAGAAACAAAATTGCAGCGGTTGAAGAACAAATTCAGAAGCTTTCCTCTGCACAGCCCCAAGAAGTAAAAAACGCAATCGTACTGCCTCCGATACCAATAAGACGTGACAAAGCCTTAGCCGCCTTAACAGACACTGAAATCGCTGTTCTAGAAATGTTATCTAAAGAGGGTCCAAAGACAGCACCTGAAATCAAGGAAAGAGTAAATCTTAGCAGAGAGCACACAGCAAGGTTGATGAAGAAACTCTATGAAGAAGGCTACCTTGAGAGGGAAGCTGGAAAGATTCCTTTTAAATACAGCATGAGGAAAGAAGTGGAAGCGCTGCTTCAGAAATCCGAGACTCCTTCCACTGGACTTTAACTAAAATGGTTACTTTGTTTAAACACTGTGAACTGCTATTTCATTCTTGATTTTATGATTGCTTGGGAAATCTGCGGAGCAGTCTTATATTTGAGGTTATTTTGGCCTCCTGTTCTTAGCAACATTCCTTTGACAGCCATCCTTGACAAGTATGTAGAAATTGTACTCATGCCAACTGGTTCTTTAAGCTCCTGTTCATAAACCGATTGAATATCCTTAGAAGAAAACCAAACCAACGGAAAATTCTTCTGGACAATAAGCTGTACCTTCTCAAAACGTGACAGAACCCTATTTGGTAAAGCCGCATTCGAATTAACAGTTGGACCCTCACCTGGTGCACCGCCTAGTAATTCGACAAGATCTAATAGGCGCAGAGCTTTATCACGGGTTACTTGACCCTCAAAAGCAATGGTATATCGATTACCATCGCTATCGAACAGCTCAACGCGCATTTTACGAGCCGGCATCTCAAATACACCTTAAGGTTGTTCACAACTTTGCACTTCACACCTTAAAGCTGTTACGGTGAATCAGAGACATATGATAAGGTGATTTATTGCTTGTATCTGTTGAAACGGCTTTTTTTAGAGCTTTTTTGTTATTACCAGCTTCACAAATAAAGGATTAGGCTGGAAGATTATTGTTAAGCCTTGGTTTTTGTTTTCCAGTAGAAGTGAAGGGGTGGCTTATTCACTTGTGAAAGACATAAATAGGGTAATTTATCTGAAAATGGGCTCTACAATCCAACATAATTATTAATATTTCACATGTATTCACAAATTTGTGAATGAGAACTAATTCAAAATATTATTCTGAAAGAGTTAAAGTTTGTTTGGAGTTGATTATAGCGAGTTTATGGTAAATTCAACCAACTTCAAACTTCTAATTAGGTGTTTACCATGGATAAGTTGGTTTTAGGGCCACCCCTACGTTTCCTCTCGAGGTTTTTGGGGTAAAAAGAAGATAGGAAGTCTTAAAGAATATTTGCAGAATTTTCATCTAATTTCTTGGATAACAATTATTAATATACTTAAATTCTTTTTACCTAACAGAGTATATACTTTAATATAAATATAATTTGTGTTTTCCTTTTCGCGACTTTTTTCTCCAGTAGAAACATTGGGGTGTGTCTTCTCTTGCTTCATTTGGTTGTTAACGCTTATTTTTATTGATTTTTAGGATTGTTGTGTTCTAGAACCAGTTTTTTGTAGTGTATCCTTTATCTGTTCCATACGAAATAACGGTGTTGCCTCTGTAGACTGCGAGGAATAGCTAATGAGCAATTCAAGTATACTAGATGATGTATTCGAAAACTTCGTTAATGGCGTTAAATTGTTTAAGGATCGTGAGGTCTTAAGGCATGATTATCTTCCAGAAAAACTCCCACATCGCGAAGACCAGATAAGACTGTTAGGTGCGACAGTGGCTCCAGTATTGAGAGATTCAAGATGTTCTAATATTTTCATTTACGGAAAAACTGGCACAGGAAAAACGGCTGTAACAAAGTATGTTTTAAGTCATCTAGAATCCAAGGCCAAAGAGTATGGTGCACAAGTAAAATTCTGTTACATAAACTGCCGCATGACGGGCTCGGAGTACAGGGTTTTTGCAAGCTTAAGCCAGAGTGTGGGTTTATCGATTCCCTTCACTGGTCTATCTTCGGGAGAAGTTTTCGACAGGTTCCGTGCAGGGTTAGATCAATCTCGAATAATATTCATAATCGTACTGGATGAGGTTGATGCATTGATTAAGGAACATGGCGACGCCTTCATGTATGAGTTAACCAGAATAAACGAGACATTAACTAAAAGTAAGGTTGCCCTAATCGGAATATCAAACGATTTGCGCCTAAAAGAATTCTTAGACCCACGCGTTTTCAGCTCACTAAGTGAAGAAGAACTAGTCTTCAGACCATATGATGCTGGTGAACTCAGAAATATTTTATTTGAACGCTCAAAATTATCTTTCCAAGACGGAGTGTTATCTGATTCAGCATTGAGCATTTGCTCTGCTTTAGCTGCAGCAGAACATGGAGATGCAAGACGGGCTTTGGATCTATTACGTGTTGCTGGAGAAGTTGCCGAACGTTTAGGTGCCAAAATAATTACTGAAGAGCATGTGCGCCAAGCTGAAAAGCACATCGAGCATAATCGTGTGGTTGAAGCTCTCAACAACTTGACGTTGCATTCAAAGTTGGTGCTATTGAGTGTTTACCACCTAAACAAGCCGAGTGCTACAACCGGGGAAATATACGATATTTACAATGAATTGTGCGGTGAAATGGGCGCTGGACTTCTTACGCAGCGTCGTTTGGGCACTTTGGTTAATGAACTTGATTCGATGGGGCTTGTGAACGCAAAAGTTGTAAGCATGGGTCGATACGGCAGAACCAAAAAGATTAGACTTGAAATTTCCCGAAGCTTGATTAAAGATGTTTTTAGCACTGATAACCGCTTTAGCCCACTATTTGAGTTTTCACCCCAATTATCCCGCAAAAATTTAGCTGGTAAAACCTAAATCAATTAAAAGACAAAACTGTAGTATGCATGGTTTGCAAGTTCACCACCGGCACTTTTCCAGGCGTGGGAACTAACCCTAACTTTTCCATATAATCTGTCTGGTCTTGCCAACCACCGGAATTAACAACTAGGACACCTCGGTAATTACAGTAGCCTAACACATGAATGTGTCCAGCATGGAAAATGTCTGGTACCCTGTCAATAACCAGGTAATCTCGGTTTTCTGGGGAAAGCATCGTTTTTCCACCGTAGACAGGAGCTAAATGGCGACTCTGGATAAGTAACCGCATTGCTTTTTCAGGGTGTTCATGGTCCATTCCAGGAATAACCGCTATTATGTCATCTAAACTTCGACCATGGTACATAAGAACTTCAACACCATGGAGGCTTAGAAGGCATGGGCTGCCGACTGAATGGATGTTCTTTTTTCCTTTGATCGCCGTAAGGTACCCTTCCGGTATAGCTGGTTGTGGTAGCGATTTGCGAGCGGCATCATGGTTCCCCGGAGAAAGAAAGATTTCAATGTACTCAGGGATTTTTTCAAGATATTTCGCTGCAAAGTCATATTGCTTGTGCACATCGCGTATGGTCAATTCATATTGTTGGCCGGGGTAGATTCCCACGCCATCAACAATGTCCCCAGCGACTAAGAGATACTTTACTCGGCTAGCAATCTCACGCATCTCTGGGGGTCCGTATTTACCTTGGAGCCAGAGTATGAATCTTTTGAATGATTCTTTTGTGAATTTGGTGCTGCCGATATGAATGTCGGAAGTTAGAACTGCATAGACTGGTTCTTGTGCTCTCTGTTGCTGCTTTTTGCCTATTTCAGGAAAGATAATGTCTTCAACCATGAAGAGGTTGGTTTGGGTTTTAATTACGGCTAGACAGATTACTTGGTCAGGAAGAAGCATGAGAGCTTTCTTCTTAACTTCTTCAGGTGCTTTCTGGGGTACCAGCACAGTTGCGTTTCCCTGCAAGTCCTCAACAGAAAGAATGGTGTGGTTCTTTGAATCCCTTTTCTCAGTTAACATGCAGATAATTTTTAGTTTGGTTTTTGCGGGCGATTTTAATGCTTCCAGAATTGAGGTTGCGGCTTTAACGTCCATTCTCTGTCTCAACAAATGTTCGATGCGTTTGAAGCGATCTTGAAAATATAGAACGTATTCGTCGAGCGTTCCGTTTGAACTCAGTTTACCGGTTGAATCTTCTATTATTCTAAAGTCTGCTGTTATATCTTTGGCGTATGGATAGAATTCAATTTCTTCACCAATTGTTTCTGAGGTTATTGATGGCTCGATTAAAACTTTTGATTCTGGTGTTATTTGTAGCTCTGGCATCTGTATCTGATGTACTATCATCGCTGGCTGCAAGAGTTTTTCTAAAAAACATCTCTCGATAAACATTGGCTTTTCTTGCATTTCCTGTATCCGTTCAAAAGCTATATTCATAATGGTGACTGGGTCTCTTGTTTCACAGTTTTGGCGTAGAAACTCGAAGGCTTCGCTGTTTAGTTGGTATCCCGCGGCAATTGTAGCTTGGATTGCCATCTGAAGTTTTTCTTGTGCGCTCATCGAGATCTCGCCTTGACTCATGGACTGTGTTTTCTTTTGTTTTGTTTGGTTGTTATGCTCTTGAGTTATTTACTGTTTTTTGTTTTCCACCTTGCTTATTTTAAAAGGGTCAAAACGAGTATTCTTGCTTTAGTTCTTTGGCAATTATATTTTTAGCTAGCAAGTTATGGAAAACCAATTTAGTTTAAATAATTATACTACAGTTTAAATATGTTATATTTTCCAAGGGGATTACGAGGATGAGTGAATCACGTAAAATTCAGCAAACACCAACTGGCACTTTCTTTGTTTGCTTACCTAGAGACTGGGCAAAAGAAAATGGCTTAAAAAAGGGCGCTTTAATAAATTTGGAGTTAACCGGTGAAGGCAAACTTCTAATTGACCCCAAAAAAGCTACTGAACCTGAACCTAAAGTTGCCACTTTGGGTATTGGCCCTTTTTTAGGGCGCGAAATTGTGGGCCGGTATTTGTTGGGCTATGATACTATCAACATTGAAGCCAAGGACCGTATCGATGCTAATGCTAGAAAAATAATTAAATCAACGGCTAGCTCTTTAGCAGGCTTAGAAATTGTAGAAGAGACAATTTGTAAGATTTCTCTACAGAGTATTTCCCAGCAGCCCTTTGGGTTTTTACCTGAGAAAATTCTTCAGCGAAACCACGGTTTAGTCTCAGGGATGATTCGAGACGTCACTACCTCTTATATTAACAGTGATTCTGAGCTCGCTAAGAGTGTTGTTTCACGTGACAACGAAAGCAACAGACTTTACTTTTTGCTAGTTAGAACTCTTCGGACGATTATCCAGAATCCACGGTTGAGTGACAAGCTTGGGATTACACCTATTGAATGTTTAGACTATCGTTTGGCCGCAAGCCTAATCGAAGGAATCGGTGACGCATGTGTCCAGTTCGCCTCAAACACCGTGGCGTTCAACGGAATCAAGCTGTCTGATGATCTTCGGAAGTTGTTGTTTGACCTGCAATCTGCCTGTTCAGATGCTAACGAGCAAGCAATCAAGGCTTTCCTTAACAAAGATATTTCACTGGCAGAAAATGTTCGAAAACTGCGCGGAAAAATCGAGTCGACCTACTTGAGTATTGAACAGTTGGCGAAGGATTCGTCGGTGGAATTGATGCCTCAGATTTTGTCGGCAGTTTCTTTTCTTAGGCAAATTTACGAGATAAGTGTAGACATGGCTGACTTAGTTGTTTAACCCTTCTTGCTTTTCGCTCTGCTTCTTTTTATTCAGATACAAACAGGGTTCTTAATAAAACAACTCAGTAACGGAAGGAAATCCATCTTTCACACAACATGGCGCCAAATAGGATGGTAAAGGGTTAAATCTGGAAGCTCACAATTCCACATCAGGGAAATCTAAAATGTCAACTGTTACTGATAGAGTGGCTGATGCGCTTTACTTGTCTGGGTGCTTAAAGTTCGGTAATTTCAAAATCAAATCTGGAGCAACAAGTCCATATTATATCGACCTTGCCCGCGTACTATCTGCGCCTCAACAACTTTGCATTATTGCTGAGGCTGCCTCAGAAAAAATCAAGCAGATAATGGTTGCAGACCAAATAAACAAGTTAGCTTCTATTGAGCTTAAGGGTGCATTGATTGTGCCAAGCATCGCCTGTAACCTAAATTTGCCCTGTATGATTGTCCGCAAAGAAGAGAAAGCATACGGCGTCATGGGCAGAATAGCTGGAGCAGACATAAACAAAGGGGACAACATACTATTCTTCGACGATGTCATAAGTGAAGGCATATCCAAGGTCGAAGGCATAAAACCTCTCGAAGAACTCGGCGCCACAGTTAAGCACCTACTGGTAGTAGTCAACCGAGAACACGGTGGAAAAGAGAAATTAGAAAAACTCGGCTATCAAGTACACGCTTTAGCAAAAATCACAGACATAGTGGAGTCTCTATACATGGGTAACCATATTTCTAAAACTCAAGCTGAAAAAGTCTTAGAATACGTTAGAAATCTTCATCTTGACTAATAGTGTAGTGCTCTATGATTTTTCCAGCGATTCTATTTGAGTAACCCCTCTTCAGAATTTCTTTTTTCAGGTTTTCTGGTTTGTCGGTATCTACTTTAGTTCCCGCCTCTTTTGGTTCAGGCCGTATATAAAGTTAAACAAATTTTAAAAATTGGAAAAAGAAAGTGCAATGCAAGGTAACCTCTATATTTATTGGTTCCGTTTCACAAGTTACCAAGGAAGAAGTTCATATGCAGGATCAAAAGCAAGTAGTCCAAGCAATGCTTACACCTGAAGCTTACCCAGAAAACTCTGGCAAAATTGAGCTAATTCAAACTCACATATCATTCGTGTTCTTAACCGAGAGCTCAGTTTATAAAGTCAAGAAAGCCGTTAACTTTGGTTTCCTGGACTTTTCTACCCTTGACAAAAGGTATCTTTTCTGTAAAAAAGAATTGGACCTTAATAGACGACTTTGCCCAGAAATATATCTCGAAGTTGTTCCAATCAACAAATCAGGTATCATTAAGATAAATGGCAGCGGCGAAACTGTCGAGTATGCCCTAAAGATGAAACGCCTGCCTCAGGAACGAATCATGACTTTACTCATAAAAGAGGGTAAAATAGACAGAAAAACAATTGACGAAATCGCCAGAATTGTTGTATCCTTCCATTCAAAAGCCCAAAACAACCCTGAAATCAACGAGTTTGGCTCCTTGAAAATCGTAAAGACTAATTGGGCTGAAAACTTTGCTCAAACAATAAAATACATCAACCAAACAATCCCTCAAAAAGACTTCCAACTGATCCAAAGCAAAATACAGGATTTCATGGAAAACAAGAAAGTACTCTTCGAGGCCAGAATGACTGAAAAGCGGATTCGAGATTGTCATGGCGACCTCCATTCGGGAAACATCTTTGTAACTGACAAAATTTGTATCTTCGATGCTATTGAATTCAACGATCGCTTCCGTTATTCAGACGTAGCTTCTGATGTGGCGTTCCTAGCCATGGATTTAGATTATCAAAATAGAAAAGACCTTGCAGACTATTTCATTGAACGTTATCTGGCTTATTCCAAAGACCAGCAGGTACTTCTGTTGCTTGAGTTCTATAAATGCTATCGTGCTTATGTCCGTGGAAAAGTGGCGAGTTTTAGACTCGATGACCCAACAATAGGAGCGAAGGAAAAAGCCTCAGCAATCAGTGAAGCCCGAGCTTACTTCAAATTAGCCGCAAAATATGCACAAAACCTTTAGGTTGTAGCTATGAGAATTGGTTGACTACCCAATCAGGGACGTCAACGGTTCCCATCAGGATTGGTTTTTGATGGCAATCACTGCCTCCCGTCATCATCAAATCGTGCCGCTTAGCAAAGGTCATATAGTGCCTGGTGGTTTCAGAGGTGCTTCTAGAATGCCAGCACTCTACGCCGTCGATGTAAGGTAGAATCTTTTCTTCGACTATCTGGGTCTGTTCGGCCAAAACCTTGGTTAAAGCTACCATTGAGGTTCCATATGGGTCGTTTGGATGAGCTAAAACAAATTTTCCACCCGCATCTCTGATGATCTTTGAGGCTTCCTCAATATAGAGCGGAAACTTGGGGACGTCGCATCTGACCAGATATTTGTCAAAGGCTTCTTGGCGCGACTTAACAATTCTTTTCTTGACGAGGTAGTCAGCAATATGGGGTCTGCCAAGAGTGCCATCGACGGATTCTTGAATTACCCTAAAATCGTCCTTTGTCAATGACGCTATGCCTTCTTTTTTGAATTCACTATTAAGATTATCAAGGATTTTGGATGCCCTGTCCTCGCGGTATTTTGCCATTGTCTCTAGTTTGCTATCTAATACTTTGTTACATGCATCAAATTGGTATCCCAAGAAATCAAGTGAAACCGTTTTTCCTCCAATGTAGTTGGGGGTAGAAAAAGTCACGTTTAACTCAATGCCAGTAACGTATCTTATGTTTACCTTCTTTGCCAACACGCAGGCTTGGTTTTGGCCACCGATGGAGTCATGGTCGGTAATGGCTAATAATCTAATATTTCTGGCTTTGGCTTGGCTTAAAACTTCTTCAACAGTTAATTTTCCGTCAGATTTATTTGAGTGGATATGTAAGTCTATCTTCATCGGGTGGTGCTCTTTGTTACCTTTTCTCCATTCCCACTACATTCCAATATTCGGTTTCATCCCGGCAGGTATCTACAATCAGGTGAGTTACGTTGAGGCTTGGATATTTTTTCTTTAGGTCATCCATGTCTACGGGTTCAAACTTGTTCTTGTTTGCAAGATAGGCTTCCTCTGTCAAGGCGTTTGACTCATACTTCTCTTTAGTTCGCTTCATAATTCTAGAAATTGAGACCTCTTTTGGGCAGATAGTTTGTAAAATCACAAATGTCATATTATTCTTTGCTGCAATTTCTGCCGCACGTTGACGAAGCTCCTGGGTTACAAAGGTTGCATCCAAGATTAAGCCGCCTTTACCATTAGACGCCATGTCATCTGCCTGTCGGAATAATTCATTGTAGACAGATAACCGCTTATTCATATTTCCAGCGACTTTCACGTCAAAAATATCTTCATTTTTTAATACTTTGAGCCGAATTAAATCGCTACGAAGGATAGGATATCCTTTCAGCTTGGCGATTTCCTCGGAGGTTTCAGTTTTATAGCTTGCAGGCAAACCGCATGTTATCAGTAGAGTTCTTGGTGATAGTTGTTCGTTTATAAAAGTGGCGAAAGGTTCTTTCATTTGATACACCCTCGTACAATTAGCTTGCCTTACGGTGTAATTTAACTTTTTCTAGGTTAAACCAGCCTCGCCATACCTTACACCTGATGAAATGTAGGTAAATTCTAAATAAGGAGAATCGCACACAATTGCGTAAAAGAAGGAACCCTTTAATGGAAAACTTTCAAGTTAAAGACAAAAGCCTTGCCCCCCAAGGACACTTACAGATTGAATGGGCAGCAAAACACATGCCCGTCCTAAACATAATTAAAAACCGTTTTGAAAAAGAAAAACCCTTAAAAGGGCAGACCGTTGCCGCATGCCTCCATGTAACAAAGGAAACCGCCGTTCTCATCAAGGTACTGATTGCTGGAGGCGCTAACGTCCTGTTGTGCGGTTCTAACCCCCTTTCAACCCAAGACGATGTGGCCGCAGCCTTGGCAGATAGTGGTGTTCACGTTTTCGCTTGGAGAGGACAAAACACCGAGGACTACTACAAATGCATCGACAAAGTATTAGATTTCAAGCCAACCATAACAATGGATGATGGTGCCGACGTCGTAGGTATGCTTCACAGCAAGCGTCCAAACCAAATTAAAGACATCAAAGGCGGAACTGAAGAAACCTCTACAGGTGTAGTTCGCTTAAAAGCCATGGAACAAGACGGTAGCCTCAAATACGCTATCGTAGCCGTTAATGACGCTTACACAAAATATCTCTTTGACAACCGATATGGAACAGGCCAAAGCACTATCGACGGAATTATGCGGGCAACCTCAGTTCTACTCGCTGGCAAAAACTTTGTCGTAGGAGGATACGGCTGGTGCAGCAGAGGTATAGCTATGCGTGCACGAGGCTTGGGTGCCAACGTTATTGTAACAGAAGTTCAACCAACCCGAGCCCTAGAAGCAGTTATGGATGGTTACCGGGTCATGCCCATGACTGAAGCAGCACCTATCGGTGACTTATTCGTCACAGCCACAGGTGACATAAGCGTAATACGTAAAGAACACATGCAAAAGATGAAGGATGGAGCTATCATATGCAACAGTGGACACTTCAATGTTGAAATAAACATTCCAGACCTAGAATCGCTAACTAAAGCTAAACGCACGATGCGGCCAAACATGGAAGAATTTACATTGACGGATGGTCGACACCTCTATCTCCTGGCTGAAGGCAGACTAGTCAACTTAGCTGCAGCAGAAGGTCACCCCTCAGAGGTTATGGATATGTCTTTTGCAAACCAAGCATTATGTTCCGAATACATAGCCAAATCAACTAAACTACAGACCAAAGTCTACACGGTTCCTAAAGAGATTGATGAGAAAGTCGCGGAGCTAAAACTGAAATCGATGGGCATTGCAATTGATGAACTTACCGCTGAACAGAAAAAGTACCTGTCAACCTGGGAAATGGGCACTACCTAATCAACCGAGCAATCAGAATAAATGACAAACTTTAAATTGATTAAGCGAATACATGGCTATAAAGTGGTGAATCACTAAATGGTTAGTAAAGATCAAGCAATAGGTGGAGCAATACTGCTCGTCTGCGTAGTTGTCGCTGTACTATACTTAGTTGCATTATTCGGTTACAAACAATTAATCCAACCATGGCTTAACATAGGCTCTGCCGCCTCTGTCCAATTCTGGCTTATCGCAATACCCGTATTTGTCGCCTTCATAGCTATATTATTCATTGGCGCATGGATTGGCTGGACAATGGCAACAACACCGCCTCCAAAACCAATCGAAGAAATCACAACTGAAATCGAAGATAAGAAAGAAGAACCCAAAGTTGAAGAACCAACTCCAGCAACAGAAGCAGCAGCCACCGAAGAAAAAACAGCAACAAAGAAAAAGAAGTAAAATCCTTTAATCTTTATTTATTTTTCCCTTTTCAGTTTTTTTATAATATTCTATTGCAAATCATGCTAAATCTTTCAAAATTTTTTACTCTAATCACGCATTTTTTTTAGCATACATTCAACAATATCTTTGCAGACAAGGCAGTCATCTGGAATCTGTTCTTTTGAAGAACGCTCACTTAAATATCCAAGATGAAGCTGACACTCTGAGGGCTTCTCTTTAGTTTTATTTTTTTCTTTACCTTCGTTCTGTTTATTTTCATGCTTCGTTTGTGAAAGTGTTTCAAAAGAGACTTTTTCTTCCTCTTTTTTAGGTTGTTCTATTTCTAGTTTTGTAAGGCAGTAAGGGCAGGCGTAGTATGGCTCAGTTGTGTTTTCCTGTAGGTTTAATGTTTTAAGAGGTATAGTGAATGTCTTTCTGCAGGAAGAGTTTTGACATGTGAACGCTTGCTTTTCCCCCTTGAAGATAGATATGGAATGTTCTTTCTGCCTTATAGTATTATTGCATAGATACTAAAGATCGCTGGTTACTATGCTAAACATGGTTGGGCTGAAATTGCCAAAGCCACTTTAATTACCTGTAGCCGTTTTTAAAAACCATATATATGACCTTACAAGGTTTTTGGTTGATAAACGCACCAAGGATCCTCAGTTAAATAATCCTTTTTTACTTCTGTTGGTTCATGGAGGTCCCCACAGTAATCGATGAAGTCTTTTGAAAGCCCATATGCTCGTGCACGGCAACCACCACATTGAGAACGGTATTCACATGCACCACATTTTCCTTTGAGTGCATTTGGGTTCCTCAATGCCCTAAAGATTTCTGAGTTAAACCAGATTTCTTTAAAACTCTTTTCTCGGATGTTCCCCAGTTTTATAGGTAAGTAGGGACAGGGCGTGACGTCTCCGTTGGGATAAATCCGGCAGTAGTATAATCCTGCCAAGCAACCGCGAACCCACTGTCTCATGTCTAAGCCCATGCCTTTTGCGATGCGCATAAATTGGGGTGCGCAGGAAGGTCTAACATTTAACTTGTGTTTTGCGACTTTAGCGAAAGTGTTGGTTATCATGTCTTCATATTTTTGGGGTGAAATATCTGCTAATTTTGCACCTCGACCTGTTGGAACAAGGAAGAACAAGTGGAAGTTTTCAACACCTATTTCCTCTACCAAACTCATAATATCGTCGATTTGGTTATAGTTCTGCTGAGTTAGTGTGGTATTTACTTGAACGAGGACATTATTTTTCCTTAGCGCCTTGCAGGCGTTGACTGCTTTTTCCCATGAACCCGCGACACCTCGGAACTCGTCGTGTTGCGCTGGAATATGGGAGTCTACGCTAATTGAGACTGTTGCAATCCCAGCCTCCTTAAGTTTAGTCGCCAGCTCATCGTCGATGAGGCTTCCGTTGCTTCCCAGCCCCATCTTCAAGCCTTTAGATGAGCCATAACTGATTAGTTCATAAATATCTGGGCGCAAGAGGGGTTCGCCACCGCTGAGTATGAGTAGTGGCTTGCTAACTTGGCAAATTTGGTCTATGAGTTTTTTGCCTTCTTGAGTAGACAATTCGTTGGGCAATTTCTTTTCTGTTGCGTTAATGTAACAGTGGCTGCATTTCATGTTGCATTCTCGAGTAACGTTCCAAGACATTACTAGGGGAACAAAATGTTCTGCCTTTTTGGCTTCTGCTGAATGTGCAAGTTTTAGGTAGAATTCGCAGTTGCCATGGGTGGCTATTAGTTTAGGTTGCCATAGCGTAAAGGGGAAGGGTAAGACCGTGTCAAGCATGGCTTTGGCGTGGGCAAAACAGAAATGCCGACAGAACAGCTCTGAAACCTTATTGTCAATCCCATATTTTTTATGGGCATAGTGATGGCTTCCATAAATGGGGCAATTCAAAAACTCCATGTGCCCATCAAGGGTTTCATTGCTCATGGTCATGTTTATGAAGTGGTCACTTAGCATTACGGACTGCAGTTTTTCTCGGCGCATGCCCACTTTTAGGGTTACATCAAGGGCGATGCTAACTGTTTCTTGACCGAACTTTTCCTGTATAGACGCCATGGCTTTTTCAAGGGCAGACGCCCCTTTGGTTTTGGCCAGTTCCGCCGTAACAAGTAAGCCTTTGATAGTTTCATACTCTTGGATAAGCCGCATTCTGATGACTTGCTCTGCCCAGTCACCGAACAGTTTCTCCATTGCTCCGCTTGCTTTTGGATATTTGCTGTTTAAGAAAGCTTCGACTTTTTTGTTTTCTTGCTTTAGATTTGTAAATAGCTTGATTTTTCCTCCGCTTGTCAGTCTTGAGCTTGTGGCTATTTCTTCTAAACCTAGAGGGAGGGTGGCTACTTGTTGGGTGAGCTCTTTTGCATCAGATTCAAAATCACAATAAATCTTGCTTAACTGTGTTGATACTTCTGGTAGTTCAACATTTAGCTCGTTAAGAAGCACTTGGGTTTCCGACTCCATCTTTGAAACCATGGCCATGTGGTATAAAAGTGAACCAGCCATTCCTGGGTCAGCTTGTTTGTCCATTACTCCAGTGAAAATTTGGTTAAACAACCTCTTAGCGGTATCAAAATCTTGCCTTTCTATGGCGGCTTGTGCTTCGACGAGTTTCTGTTTGCGGCTAATTAGGAGTTGAGCCCATTTATGGCATTGTCTTAAGTCAAAGTTTGTTACTGCACCCACACCCTTGATCTTAAAGATTCCTTGAAGAGGGTAAAAAAAGATAGCGGTACTTCCGCTGCTTTAATAGTTCATCTTTGGTCAGTTGAGGTTTCGATAAACTAATTAACCTCAGAACGGAACATAGCCAACTATACAGGTGAAAGGTTTGAGTTACGACTGGATTTATGCATTAGTTGGCTTTCTAATAATGCTGGGTATACTTGGCGGAATTGGAATCAACAAACCAAGAGGTATGAGTGTGAAAACGTGGTGCGTGGGCTATTTAGCCGTCGCATTGGGTTTTGATGCCTTGGTTGTCTTGGGATTAGTAGGGAATTATCCATGGCTTACTAACTTGCTCTTGGGGCTTTCTGCGGGAGCCGCTACCGGCTTAGCTTTGCATGTGATGCATCATATCAACGAAGAAGATACGCACCCGACTTTCATGAGCTAAACTTTTTCCTCTTTTAATAATTTTTCATGGAAGGTACCGAAGCTATTAGATTCAAAGATGTTGCTAGTAGATCCCTTTTCTTTATATCAACGCAAGTTTTTGGTCTGTTTTATGATTTTCTAACTTTTTTGTGCAAATTTCCAAAATCACCAAAATATTTTTTTAAGTAAATGCAAGCATGCAACTTTACTGTAAATTGACAACATTTATATGCTAATAAGCAAGGTAAATCCTTTCCAAGGATGAGACATTTATGGGTAAGTCCCTTACACGAAAGATACTGGAAAAACATTTGGTAGAGGGTAAATACGAACCAGGAAAAGAGATAGGGATAAAGATTGATCAAACCCTGACTCAGGACGCGACAGGAACGATGGCTTACCTGCAGTTTGAGGCGATGGGGCTCAAACAGGTGAAGACCGAACTTTCTGTCAGTTACGTTGACCATAACACGATCCAAGTGGGTTTTGAGAACGCAGACGACCACAAGTACCTTCAAAGTGTAGCTGCTAAATATGGTATCATTTACTCAAGGGCTGGAAACGGAATATGTCATCAAGTTCATTTGGAACGGTTTGGTAAACCCGGTAAGACACTTCTGGGATCTGATAGTCACACAACCACCGGAGGTGGTATCGGCATGATAGCCATTGGAGCAGGCGGGCTAGATGTCGCTGTAGCAATGGGAGGCGGCGAATTCTACTTAACCTGCCCAAAAGTCTACAAGATAAACCTCAAAGGTACCCTTCAATCATGGGTTAGCGCCAAAGACGTAGTTCTAAAGATGCTGGAGAGGTTCTCGGTGAAAGGCAATGTAGGCGTTATTATGGAGTATGCGGGGTCAGGCGTTGGCAGTCTTACAGTTCCAGAGCGTGCCACAATAACTAATATGGGCGCAGAAATGGGTGTCACAACCTCGATATTCCCTTCCGATGAAGAAACCAAGAAATTTCTCATGGCGCAGGGCAGAGAAGAAGATTGGGTTGAGGCGAAGGCGGATGACGACGCCGAATACGACAAGGTCTTTGACCTAGACCTCAGTGAAATAGTGCCTCTTGCAGCGACGCCGCACAGTCCTGGTAATATAGTCAAAGTCAGCGAGTTGAAAGACTTAAAAGTTGACCAAGTTATGTTGGGATCATGCACCAACTCGTCTTACAAAGAAATAGCCACCGCCGCTAGAATCATGAAGGACAAAAAAGTTCACCCAGACATATCATTTGGAGTTGCGCCAGGTTCAAGACAGGTGCTTCAAATGGCGACAAAAGACGGTTATGTTGGTGACTTGTTAGATAGTGGCGCCAGGCTCCTGGAAGCAACATGTGGCTTCTGTATCGGTAACAGCCAAAGCCCTAAATCAGCAGGCGTTTCTCTTAGGACAAGTAACAGGAATTTTGAGGGAAGAAGCGGAACCGCAGATGCACAGGTTTACCTGGTGAGCCCCGAGGTTGCGGCAGTGTCAGCAATTACTGGCAAGATAACTGACCCTCGAACAGCAGGTATAAAGTATCCCAAAGTGAATATGCCAAACAAATTCCTTGTGGACGATTCCATGTTCATTTTCCCTAAGGACGCTGACAAAAACATCGAGATAGTAAGGGGACCCAACATCGGGGCACCACCAGTTAACGATAAAATGCCTGAAGAAATCAATGGCGTTGTTGGCATAAAAGTGGGTGATAAAATCACAACTGACCATATAATGCCCGCTGGAGCCCGACTCAAATACCGCTCCAATGTACCCGAATATTCCAAATATGTGTTCGAACCGCTTGACAAAGATTTCTCAAAAAGGGCAATGGACGCCAAAACTAACGGATTGGCTACGGTTATCGTCGCAGGCGAATCCTATGGACAGGGAAGTTCCAGAGAGCACGCAGCGCTTTGCCCGATGTATTTAGGTGTTAAGGCAATCATAGCAAAGTCCGTTGAGCGAATCCACGCAGCCAACTTGGTGAACTTCGGAATAATCTCGTTATCTTTCAAGGACAATGCTGACTATGACAAAATAGATCAAGGTGACGAAATCGAGATCCCTGACCTGAAAAAAAGACTTCATAACGACGAACCAATAGTTTTGCTGGATAAGACTAAGAACCTAAAAATCGAGCTTGGCTACAACCTTTCGCAGAGACAAAAAGACATTCTCTTCGAAGGTGGCTTACTCCCTTATACAGTTAAAAAATAGAGGCAGACATCCATGAACAAAATAAACGTAAAGACACCAATAGTTGAAATCGACGGCGACGAAATGACTCGAGTAATGTGGCAAATGGTAAAAGACCAATTGCTTTTGCCATATCTCGAAATGAAACTCGTCTACTACGACCTCCAACTAAAAATAAGAGACGAAACAGGCGACAAGATAACCTTTGAAGCAGCCGAAGCCATTAAGAAATATGGCGTCGGAGTCAAATGCGCAACAATCACACCCAACAAAGATCGCCTGAAAGAATACAATCTTAGGCAGGAATGGAGCAGTCCCAACGGAACCATCCGAGCTGCACTAGATGGTACAGTCTTTAGGGCGCCGATTTTAGTTAGCAATGTTTTGCCTGCAGTTAGGTCATGGAAGAAGCCCATCCACATTGGAAGGCACGCTTATGGCGACGTATACAAGAACTGTGAGTACCGAGTGTCGGAGGCGGGAAAAGCGGAGATGGTTTTCACTAGTAGCGCCGGCAAAGAACTTTGGCGTGGGGCTATCCATGACTTCAAGGGTCCAGGCATAATCCAAGGCATACACAACACTGACAAATCAATCACTAGCTTCGCTAAAGCATGCTTCACCTATGCTTATGACCAGAAAATTAACCTGTGGTTTGGAGCAAAAGATACAATATCTAAGACTTACGATTCTCAATTCAAGAAGATCTTCGAACAAGAATACGAAGCTAATTGGAAAGCCAAATTCAAGGAAGCTGGGTTGGAATATTTCTTTACACTCATCGATGATGCAGTTGCTAGAATTATGAAGACTGATGGTGGTTTGTTATGGGCTTGCAAGAACTATGACGGTGACGTCATGAGTGACATGTTGGGGTCAGCTTACGGTAGCCTAGCCATGATGACTTCAGTACTCGTCAGCCCACAGGGATACTACGAATTCGAGGCTTCTCACGGTACCGTTCAAAAACACTACTATAAATACCTCAAAGGCGAAAAAACCTCAAGCAACTCCATGGCTCTCATTTTCGCTTGGACAGGTTGCTTGCGGAAAAGAGGCGAGCTAGATAAGACAATGGACGTCGTGGAGTTCGCAAAGAAGCTCGAGGACGCAGCGCTGGAAACCGTTGAAAGCGGCATCATGACCGGCGACTTAATGCTCGTTGCTACGCCGAACCTTATGAACAAACAGGTTTCAACCGAAGAGTTCATTGCTGAGGTTGCAAAGACACTCCAGAAGAAACTCAAGTGAGGATGCAAGATGGCACACAAAGCAATCCGAGAAGCAGACGGCACACGTATGCTTGCACGGCTCCTTAAAGATTACTCAAATGGAAAATACGAGATTTCCGATAAAATCGCTACAGTAGCGCCAAATACTGACCTGGACCAGCTACCGAATCAATATCCCTGGCTGACCACTGAAAAGCTGGTTGTTAAGCCCGACCAGCTCATAAAACGTAGGGGAAAAAACAAACTGGTTCTCGTCGGCGTAAACTACGACAAAGCCAAAGAATGGATACACGAAAAAACCAAGGCACCCATAACCATCTACGGTAAATTCGACGCAAACGAAAAGTCTGCTGACAAAGGAACGGTAGGGCAACTCACACACTTCATAATCAAGCCATTTATAGAATACAAGGCTTCAGATGAATGCTACATTGCCATTGTATCTACAGCAACTGGCGATACCATATTATTCCATCACGAAGGGGGCGTCAACGTGGGAGATATCGATAGCAAAGCCGTACGTTTAGAAGTACCCATCGGCACGTATCCAACAGCGGAAGAAATTGGGAAAAAACTCCTCGCAAAGATATCTGCAGATCGCAAAGCTCGCGTTGCAAGTTTCATCGAAGCCTTGTTCAAATTCTATGCCGACCTCAACTTCACCTACCTGGAGATAAACCCGGTTGCGGTTACCGATGAATCGGTTATTCCAGTAGATCTTGCAGCCAAACTCGATACTACTGCCGAGTTTGAGAGTGGTAAGAAATGGGGTGAAATTGAGTTTCCAGCGCCATTCGGTCGCTCACTTACTAAAGAGGAGGCTTACATCGAGGACTTAGACTCCAAGACTGGGGCTTCGCTTAAGTTAACTGTACTTAACCCTGAGGGCAGAGTCTGGACTATGGTGGCAGGTGGGGGTGCATCTGTCATATTTGCTGATACTATAACCGATTTAGGTTGCATGAATGAGCTGGCAAACTACGGCGAATACTCGGGGGATCCAAGTGAAGAATTCACTTACCTTTATGCTAAAACAATTCTTGATCTTATGACAAGGAATCCAAACCCTAAAGGCAAGTTTCTACTAATAGGAGGCGGAATAGCAAACTTTACCGACGTAGCTGCCACATTCAAGGGCATAATTAAAGCGCTCGAAGAACATAAAAAACAACTTCAAGACAACAAAGTAATGATTTTCGTTCGTAGAGGCGGACCCAACTATAAAGAAGGACTGGCGCAGATGCGACTGCTTGGAGAAAAACTGGATGTTCCGATCGAAGTGTATGGACCTGAAACACACATGACGAGGATTGTTTCTATGGCATTAAAAGGAGCAAACTAACATGGCAACCGCTAACAGCGAATTGTTCAGCAAAACTACCCAGTCATTCATCTACAACAACCAAGTTAATGCAACACAGAGGATGCTCGACTTCGACTATGCCTCAGGACGCGAAACCCCCTCCGTGGCAGCGATAATTAACCCGACAGGAAGTGACGGTTATGCAAAATTCTTTTTCGGAACACGGGAAATTCTAACACCAATCTATAAAACCATCGAAAAAGCAGCGAAACTGCATCCAAACGTGGATGTTTTGATAAACTTTGCATCGTTCCGATCCGCTGCAGCCTCTTCGGAAGAAGCACTTGCTATACCCCAGTTGCGCACAATTGTGATAATCGCAGAAGGGGTCCCAGAGCGGCGAATGAAAATGGTAACAGCTAAGGCAAAAGCCCTTGGAAAAATAATAATAGGTCCAGCAACTGTCGGCGGTATTAAAGCTGGCTGCTTTAAAATCGGTAACGCTGGCGGCACCATAGAAAATATCATTGATTCTAAGCTTCATAGACCAGGTTCTGTGGGGTTTGTATCTAAATCCGGCGGTTTGAGTAACGAAGCTTACAACATCATCGCTCGAAACACAGATGGCTTGTATGAGGGCATAGCCATCGGCGGAGACACTTATCCGGGTTCCACATTGCTGGATCACTTGCTTAGGTTCGAGAACATTCCAGATATTAAGATGTTGGTATGTTTGGGTGAAGTGGGCGGCAGCGCCGAATACGAGATAGCACAGGCAATCAAAACAAAGAAGATAACTAAACCATTGGTGATTTGGACTACCGGTACCTGCTCCAAAGCCTTTAAGACCGAAGTTCAATTCGGGCACGCTGGCGCAAAAGCAGGCAGCGAAGTTGAAACTGCAGATGCAAAAAATGCAGCGCTCCGGGCTGCAGGAGCCATAGTTCCTAACTCATACGACGACTACGACCAAAAAATCAAAGAAACATATGAGAGCCTAGTCAAAAAGCGAATAATCATGCCAAAACCAGAGCCCCCTGTACCAAAAATCCCCATGGACTACGCCAAAGCCCTTAAGGAAGGACTTATCCGTAAACCCTCCAACTTCATATGCACAATCTCAGACGACCGCGGTGAAGAACTACTCTACGGAAAGATGCCTATTTCCGAAGTCGTTAAACAGGACATAGGCATCGGTGGCGTCCTTAGCATATTGTGGTTCAAGCAAAAGTTTCCCACTTACGCCACCAAATTCATCGAGATGTCTATTATATTAACAGCTGACCATGGACCAGCAGTTTCAGGTGCCCACAACGCCATAGTCGCGGCACGCGCAGGGAAAGATTTGATATCTTCAGTGGCGAGCGGTTTACTAACCGTTGGACCTAGGTTTGGAGGCGCAATTGATGGTGCGGCGCAAGCATTCTCTGATGCATACGACCGCGGGCTTACTCCATCTCAGTTTGTTGAGGAGATGAAGCGCAAGGGAGAAAACATTCAAGGTATCGGCCACCTAATAAAGAGCGTCACCAACCCTGACATGCGAGTCACCATCATGAAGAGATACGCGAAAAAACACTTCGAAACCACACCGCTCCTCGACTATGCGCTAGAAGTGGAAAAGCTAACAACTGCAAAGAAAGACAATCTCATCCTTAATGTGGACGGTTGCATCGGTATCTGTTTTGTCGACATGCTGAGAAACGAGATGTCCAAAGAGGAATCGAATGAATATATAAAGATGGGTGCGTTAAACGGGCTGTTCGTTCTGGGCAGGACAATTGGAATAATGGCGCATTTCCTGGATCAAAAGCGGCTTAAGCAGGGCCTGTATAGGCATCCGTGGGATGATATAACATACATGTAAGCGGTTTTTTATCAGCCGCTTCGCGTTTCATCGATCACAACAAAGTTTCCTTTGAAAATTGGGCATCCAAGTCGTCGTTAAAAAAAATGCTCTCAAATTATTCTTTGTTGCCGTCTATAGCTGACAATGTTGATTATACTCTAAGCATCTAAGCCACTCTAAATAATCCGTTCCATGAAGCCACTCGACATGGGGCTTCTCCGCCGCTTTCAAGGGTTCAACCCGCACAAAATGGCGCCCGTCGGTTGTCCTAAACAAAACAGCTTTAAAATCACCAAAGTCGCTAATGCCCTCAGCAATTTTTTCCATCCTGTTATATCAACTCATCTAACAAAATATTCTTCTAATTGCATATAAAATTAACCTAAATGCATACATTACGATTATGAATAATTGAAAAATTGGAGTCGGGCAAGAAATCCGCCCTCTAAAGTTTGAGGATTATTGCCAACTTTGGGCTTTGGATATGTTTGCTTTTTTGGTTTGGGTTGTTTCTCTTTTGTGTTTTGTGTGGGAAGAGGGGTTCGTTCACACAGTCTTCATAGATTCTATGTTGGGCAATGTGGGTGCGCGTTGGCGTTATGTTTTTGTGTCGATGGGTGTTTGTTTTGCATAGTTCTTGTTTTCTGGGTCTTTAGGAGATTGCTTGAGTGCTATTTGAAAGACTAATTTGGTGTTCTGAAGGATTCACGCTTTTGATAAATTGCTAAAGGGACTTAGCCTGCAGATTTGGGAGTTTGTTGAAGTCTATAATCTAATAGGACAGAGAAAGAACAACTCATGGCCAAAGTCCAAGTGTTTTTATTGCGTTTGCTACTCTGCCAACACCCAGCATCAAGGCTCCTGTGCGCATGTCACTCTCTTCTTTAATCACAATTGCTTCAACATCGTTGAACGCCTTAGTCATCTTTGCCTCAAGCTTTCTGTTAACAGTTTCCAGCGGCCACTGCTCCCGAGTCAAATTCTGTACCCACTCAAAATAGCTGACGATAACGCCGCCGCTATTGGCAAGGATGTCTGGGATAAGGCAGATTTCCTTTTCTTGGAGGATTTTATCGGCTTCTGGTGTAGTTGGTCCGTTTGCGGCTTCTGCGACCATTTTCGCCTTGATTTTATCAGCGTTTTTATGGGTTAATTGGTTTTCTAACGCTGCTGGAATGAGTACTTCGCATTTAAGTTCTAGGAGTTCTTGGTTGGTTATGTTCTTACTGCCCTTGTAGTTTTGCACCGATTTGGTTTTTTCTTTGTGTGCCAAAATATCTTCTGGGTTTAAACCATCGGGAGAGTAGATTCCACCTGACGAGTCGCTTACTGCCACTACCTTGCAGCCGATTTCTCGTGCCGCAACTGCGGCGTGGTAACCAACATTGCCAAATCCTTGAATTACCACGGAGGCATTCTTGAGTTTTAAACAGTTGTTTTCGGCTGCTTGCTTAACGCAGTGGATAACGCCTCGACCTGTGGCTTCCGTTCTGCCCCATGACCCGCCAATCTCGACTGGTTTGCCCGTGGCGCTTTCAGGTATTCTGTAGCCCTTAAGTTGGCTATAAGTATCCATGATCCAAGCCATAGTTTGAGCGTCAGTGTACATGTCGGGCGCAGGGATATCCATATGTGGACCCAAGTATTCAGAGATTAAGCTTACATACCGCCTTGTTAAGCGTTCTAGCTCATGTTTGCTGAGTTTTTTGCTGTCAACACAAATCCCGCCCTTTGCCCCGCCAAACGGAATATCCGCAATTGCACATTTCCAAGTCATCAACATAGCTAACGCCGTAACTTCGTCGAGCGTGATGTTTGGGTAGTAGCGGATTCCGCCCTTGAATGGTCCACGTGCATCCCAATGCTGCACACGAATACCATTGAAAACACCCACTGAGCCATTGTCCATGCGGACGTCTATACTTACTAAGATGGAGCGTTTTGGTTGACTGAGCATTTTTTGCATTCCATAATCAAGTTTGAGCTTTTTGGACGCAAGTTTTAGTTGAGCTAAAGCAACGCTAAGTGCCGTATGTTCTTCCGCCATAAAATGTACCTTCGATAGGTTTTGTAAAGTTGGAATGGCTAGATAAGAATTACCTTTGCTTGTTTTTGTGTAGATTTGGTTGTGCTTCCGAATACAAAAACATCATTGCAGTTTTGACACGCAATTTCTTATTTTAGGAAAAACTACGATCGATAAATGATGCCAAATTAAATCTACTCTGAAATCATTAACTCAAAAAAAAAGAATTCACATTTGGAAAAAACCCAGAAAAAAGAAGGCTTAGTAGTCAAGGATTTTCTTGACTGCGTCGTTTTCTACTTCATGCGCCAACGGAATACCTGTAACTTGTGTAGCTATTGTGCTAAGGCTCATAAGGTCGTTTCTATCAAGTAAGCCAAGGTTCCATTTGCGGTTACCTGCCATTAACTGCTTCAACCCAACACCTACCCTATCGGTTAAGTATGTGTAAACGCCTATGCTTTCCAGCGGGATTTCGCCAAACCGTTTGCCATATTTTGATCTTAACTCGGGTGTGGCTATGAAGAATTTGTCCGGTGTAGCTCCGAATTTGTCCACAAAGTTCTTGGGTAGTTTGCCTTCAGCTGCGAGTTGCTTAAAGTAGCTAGCTTTCATGGCTGCGGTGATTGGAGAGCGCCCCATCAAGACCGCTTTGACAAGTGGCTCTTTGCCAAAGTTGCTCAATGCAATAGTTTTGAATATACTGGTTTCTTCGATGAAGCCACCCGCCATAACCAAGTCTGGAACGTACTTGCCCTTCTTTTTGAGAATTTGTGCGCACTGCAATACAAGTGTTTGAAGGTAGAGTGTGGGAATACTCATTTCGTCCATCATAGGCACTGGGCTCATGCCTGTTCCGCCGCCTGCGCCGTCAAAGCTTAGAGCATCGATTTTGGCTTCTGAAGCAAATTTCATAGTGTATGCGACTGCGGAGGGTCTATATGCGCCTGTTTTGAGGAACACTTTTTTGGCGCCTGACTTACGCAGCCACTCGATGTCTTCGAGGAAGCTCTTTTCTTTGGGTATGCCGACTCTGCTGTGGCGTTCAAAAGTGTTGAAGACCCCATCTTTGAAGGCTTGTTGCACCACTGGGTCTTCCGGGTCTGGAATGACGACATAGCCGCGTTTCTTAAGCAGGATGGCTTTTTCGATATCTTTTAGGCGTACTTCTCCGCCAATGGCTTTGGCGCCCTGTCCCCATTTCCTCTCGATAATGTTTACTTCCAACTTGGATAGAGCGTATGTGTCTATGCCCAGTCGTTGGTCTTCAACGTTTGTTTGCACGATGACATCGCCGTATTTCTTGTCCCAGAATTTACGGAACGAATCCACTCTGCGTTTTAGTTCGGGTGAATGTGTAATTTTACCACCTGTTAGGGTGGCTTGTACATCCATCCCTGCAATGTTTTCTCCGACGGTTATGGACACGCCTGAAAGAGCCGCACCGATCGCCAAACCATCCCAGTTTGCCCGCGCCACTTCGGTGGAGCCGAAAGCGCCTGTTAGAATAGGGAGTTTTAGTGGCATTCCACCTACAACAGTTTCGACGTTGACTCTAGGGAATATTGCTGATTCTGAAGTCTCAGGTATGCCTTGGGCGTCGAAGAGACCTGCTTGAATGCTGAAGTGTGACCAGTCTAAGCCGAAGTTTTTAAGGGCTCCCGCGGTACTCGTTCCAAACTGTGCTGGCTCAGGGTAGAGCGCTTCTCTTCCGCGGAAGGCTGAGAGGCTGATTTCGCACATGACTGGACAGTCGCGGATGCATATGGGGCACATACCGCTAATAGTGCTTGTATCTTTTAGTCGGGTATTTGTTCCGACGGTTGATTTTCCGTTTAGGTATGAACTATTTTTTTGTACTCTTTCGCTCATTTGTCCAATTCTCCAAGTCCCACTAACACTAAATTGACAGTCAATGCGTTTGTTTAGTATTTAATATTATGCCGTAGGTAATATACGAAAAAACAGTGGAATGTACGAAATAAATGAAACAACTGTTCAGTTATAGACGGATGGGGATGCACAAAAAAACCGTCAGTTGTTGTTGAACAATTGTTTAAAATTTTGTGAGAAACTATTCAAAACTGTTTCTATCCCGCAGACAATGGGGGCATACACAGCTAAAGGGCAAATTCTTAGTCGTGCAAACCTCATAATATTTACAGTTAGAACAAGGGAAATCTTTGCCGCAACGCGTACAACTTTGAAGAAAAACTACTTCACTGCCTAAGATTGAGCCAACAGCTTCAATAATTTTTTCAATATTGTTACAACTCTTGATGGAGAAGATGCCTTGGTCACGATTATAATCCAGCCCCAGATGCATTAGCGAGATAAATTTTTCTTTTTCTAGCCTCGGAAGCTTGAAAGCTTTGCTGTTCAAAACCAAAACCATGACTAGTACCTACCCATTTTGACTAAAAAATCCACTTCTTCAGTCGTAAACTTAAACCAATCAATAAGAGCGCGGGATTTTTGCTTTTGGAGTATCATCTTAACGTAGGGCACGAAGTCATGTTTGGCGATTTCGTGGGATACGTGGCATTGATCGCCGATTTTTCCGCAGATGGCATCTAGCATGCTTCTTTTTCCTTTGGTCCAAAACAGTGTAATGATACGAATAGGGGGAGAAATGAAATCAAATTGTTTATAGGATTGAGGATTGATTGCGGCTGCCTGCGCCAATTCATTAAAGAAATACTTGAGGAGGTGCCAGTATTCTGTACCGATTCTGCCTCGATACATATCCGCTTGGGACACAAAATCATACGCTTTTGCAAGCTCCTTCGGGTTGGCATATCGACGGGGCAAGTTGTCACTGACCGAAAGCAGAAAATCGTCATAATCGACACTTGAATAGTTAAGCAGACTTGAGGCTTCAGCAATTGATTGAACCGAAAAGTACCGCCTAAGTGTCTCATCCATGCTGATGTCTTTGTTTCTAGAGGTCAACATCATGGTGTCCTGCAAGGTTAAAATATGGTTTTCTTCGCTTAAGCTCTGTAGGTCATTTAGGGCTGAACGCACATCACCGCGACTGTTCTGCGCGATTCGCTCCAACGCTTCAAACTCAGCCTTCACGTTTTCAAGGAGGCAAATTTTCTGCAGCAAAGCGATGATTAATGGGATGCGCACTTGCTGAAAACGTACAAGTAAACATATTTTCTTGAGCGGCCGCAACTTCTCTACGTCAGGGTCGTTAGCTGCCATAACCACTGGGACCAACGACTCCTCTACAATTTTTATAATTGCTCCCACGCCGCCACGGTCCTCGTTGCCCGCGATCCCGTCCACTTCATCCAGAAAAAGAAGGTTTCCACTGCCTTTGGCTTGTCCTGAAAAGTTGTCTAATGCCCTGTAGGAAGAGGCAGGTTTTGCTACTGAATTTATCGCTTTTTCTGAGCGGGTGTCGCTTGCGTTCATCTCGATGATTGTGTATCTAAATTCTTTTGCGGCAGCATTAACCAGCGCAGTTTTTCCAACGCCAGGCGGACCGTACAATAAAACTGCTTTTTTAGTATGCCTCTTATTCTTAAGCCATTCAACAAAGAGTGATTTGGCATCTTCGTTGCCCACTATGTCTTCTATCTTTTTTGGGCGGTACTTTTCAACCCAGAGCAGGTCATTTCGCAGCATATTTTTCCTCTATGCTTTTTCCAAACTTCGCAAACTGGGCAAGTAGTGCGCTGAGTTGAATATCGCTGTTGGCTCCCTGTGTTAAGCGATAGTCATATTCGCCGATTATGCTGGAGAGGTCAGCTTTCTGTTCTGGGGTGAGGTCGGACATTTTGAAGATTTCTCGTTGGACTTGTCGGATGATTTCATTGCCTGAAAAGCCAAAGGACCCCATTATTTCGTACATTGTTTTTCTGGCTTCGGTGAAGTCGCCGTAGAGAGCTTTTCGTATCATTTTTTGGACTTGCATAGGGCTGGCTTCGCCTACAACCATCGCTACTGTTTTCTCGTCCACGCAGCCTTCCTTGTAAGCAGAGGCGGTTTGCAGGGCATTTATGGCGTGTCGCAGGTCACCTTCTGAGTAATCCACGATTCTTTCAGCGGCTGCAGGTTCAAGGGTTATCTTTTCTTTTTTGGCTATCCATTGTAAATGGTCTTTCATGGCTTGTTTGTCTAGTCGGGAGAAGCGGAAAATAGCGCAGCGGCTTTGGATGGGTTCGATGATCTTGCTGGACTGGTTACATATCAGGATGAATCTAGATGTGCGACTGCTAGTTTCCATGATGCGTCTTAGCGCGGTTTGGGCTGGGCCTGTCATCTGGTCGCATTCATCCAGAATGACTAGTGCAAATGGAATGTCGCCAAAGCCTGAGCGACTGTAACGCGAGAAATCTTTAATTCGGTCGCGTACAGTGTCGATGCCTCTCTCGTCAGAGGCGTTAAGTTCAAGAGTAAAATTTCTCCAGTTTGTCCCGTACAGTTCGTGGGCTATGGCTAGTGCGATAGTGGTTTTACCTGTACCTGGAATCCCTGCTAGCATAAGATGGGGCATGGTTTTAGGTTTTTTCATAAATGCTTTCAGGCTCTCGGTGATGTCTTTTAAGCCAACGACATCATCGAGAGTTTTAGGGCGGTACTTCTCAACCCACATAAGTGCTTCTTCATTAACGGACATAAGTTAACCTTCCACAGTAAAGTATACAGTAACTTGCTCTAATTACTATTTTATCTTTCTATTACAAGAGAGAATCGACAAAATTAGCAGATTTTACTACCTTCAGCGAGGTCTTTTTCTGGCTGCAACACTGAAACATTGCCTGTTGCGTCCTCAGCGGCTAAAATCATGCATTGTGATTCAATGCCCGCCAACGTGCGTCTCTGTAAGTTGAGTAGAAAAACGCATTTTTTATCCACCAACTCCTCGGGTTTATAGTACTTGAGTAACCCTGCTACAGCCTGACGTTTCTCCGACCCAAAATCCACCAAAATTTTAATCAGCTTTCTCGATTCGGGAACTTGGGTTGCTTCGACAATTTTTCCAATGCGTAGATCAATTTTTTCAAAATCAGCGAACGCTATTTCATTGGCCATATACTTCACGCTCAAACGGTAACTTATGACATGTTTAGATATTTACTTTGCTTTCCAGAGAAAATATTTTCACGTCTTCTAAAACGAGTTTTTTTTAATAGCAGCCTTTGTGTTGTTCTTTTAGTGAGCTCGGACAATTTTATAGTTATTTCTTTGCTGGTTTACGTTTAATCGCGCGTTTTGTGGGTTCAAACCGTTTCAGCTCGTCCTCAAGTGATTTTCTACGCACTTCCAAAGTTATATCACCTCGTGTGCTTTCGATGATTCTTCTGGCAATGTCTGATTTGTGGCGGAGCCCAGGGACAAGCATGTAGGCTTCGTCAAGTGACATCAATTGAATGAAGACTTCATCCATAATTTGGAGACATCTTTCACCCTTCTCAACTGCGCCTTCCCGTAGGTTATCAAGCGCCAAACGTCTATATTCGCCTATGACATCGGCTAAACCCAGCACATAATCTACCGAGGGTACCTTAATCTCGGACGGAGTCACAAATCGCCTTTCTTTGACAAGAACTAAGAAAATGTTGGCTTCGGAGTACTCTTGGAGTGCGGCGCTTAACATACCGCCATAGATTATTTCGGGGTACTGTTTAGCTATGGTTTGGAGATTTAAGATTTTTTCTTTAGCGTTATTCACCATTTGTTCGGCGTCATCCATTCTTTTTTGATGAATGAGCAAAATAGCTTGCTTCGATAGGCTTGTGACTTTCCGCATGCTCTCATGGGTTTCTTCACGTATCTGGTTTTTTGCCATAAGCTCGGTCTTTACTTCTCGTATTACTGCTTCTAAAGTGGACAAAATTGCACCCACAAGAAGGATTGTTTTGGTTGTTTATTTCAATTTCTTATATCTATGCTGTTTTATACGGCTGCTGAGAGCCTGCCTATTTCTCGACCAGCAACTTGCCATAACCCTAAACGAAGCTTGCTTTACAAAAATCGTGTTGCCGCCATTAAACGGGAACATGCTGTCTCAGCCAAGTCTTTTGCAGTAAAATAAGTGTTACTGTCTTTTCTGCGAAATAGCCATCCTCTTCCTTCACTGATTGAACAAGGGCAGAAAATGAGGTATTTAATTTTATCCAATTGAGATGTTTTCTATTTTGGATCCGAGGGGGTTTGTACAATTGGAAATATTTTTGTCTGATAGAACAACAAACCGCATTTGCAAAAATGGCAGGGGTTGTTTTGGGGTGCTTTTGTAGTTTAGGGCTTGTAGGGTCTGTAGGTTGCGTCAGGATTCGTCATAGTTCGTCATAAAACGTCATAAAAGCCATAGAAAAAGTTGTATGTTCTAGTTGGCTGATGAAGGAGTAAATTTAAGACGCGGTTCAGGAGGCAAATCGTCTGCAATTGCCAAAGCAAAAATATCGTTTAATCAGCTAGTCTGCCCCGACCTGCATCGGTTTATCCAGACGGCTCAGCAGTACCACTCTGCTCTCGGGAGCCTCATTGATGACCTTATATCCTGTTTCCTCGGCTAATTGGGCAGCAAAATCCTTGACTTCTTCATGCTGAGGCATGCGATCAAAGCCCAAACGCAAATTTGAAAAGCCGATATGCATGTAGGCTTTTGCTTCAATATATGTGGGATTTGCCTTTTCAACAAGCTTGGCATACTGGTCAATTAAGCTCATGTTGTGGTCCTTTACCAGCGTCATACGCACAACGGTTGGACAGCGGAAACTCTGCAGTAAACCCAGCGTTTCGTTGAGTTTTGTCCATGCACCCGGGAAGAGGGGCCTACATATCTGCTTATAAACCTCCTCGTTTGGTGCGCATACAGAAATGTATAGTTGAGTAGGTTCTTTGCTTAGCTTGGAGAGCTTTGAGGGCAGGGTGCCATTTGAAACTAGGAAGGTGGTTAATCCTTTTTGGTGGAAGGCACTGATAAGCTCGCCCAGAGGCTCGTAGAGTGTGGGTTCACCCGTTAAGCTTATCGCAACTTGCTTTGGTCGCTGCGCTTCTTGGAATTTTTGCCAATTCGCTTTTTCGTTACCCTTATAACCGCTCAAGATTTTTTCCTGCGCCCTAAAACAGCCCTCAACAATTTCCTTAGGTGAATCTTTGGCGGGGTTTTTCATCTCATCCCAAGTAACCTCTAAATCTCCGCTCTGTGCCCTCCAACAAAACAAACATTGATGCGTGCAAGAGTAGAGGGACGGCGTCATCTGGATGCATCGGTGCGATTGAATACCGTAGAACTTTTGTTTATAGCATACCCTGCCATTGACTATGGATTCGTAGAGCCACTTGCATCTCTTAACTGCTGAGTGGCTGCCGATTAAATGGTATTTTTGCTTTTTTAGGGCATATAGAAGCGGAGAGGCAGAGTTGTTTTCCATGTTGCACACCGAGTTTCTGATAGAATAAGCAAAGCGTCTTTAAAAATCCCTCTCCGTGTGAACATCTTCGGTGAGGGACGTGGTTTTAGCTGTTTTTTCCATGTCTATTTTTGGTCGGCTACTTAAAAGGTAAAGTTTAAAATCATCTCTATGTTAAATCATGAGCATCAAAATATATCGGCTGTCTATTTGGGAGCGCAGATTGGTTTGAACAAGAAAATTATTACAGTTTTCATTCTATTGCTCATGGTTTTTGCCGCGGTAGCTATGCCTCTTGAAGTCTTTGCACAGAACACCAACCTAGGCGTAAACATTCTCCAATTAACCCCCAAAGAGGGAACGGGGACAGTGGGTAGCCAAGTGAACCTTCAAGGAACAATCTACCAATCAAATGGCACCTTCCAGGTAATACTCGGAAAACAAGTTGTAGACAGCGGCAAAGCCGAAGGGTACTATGTTAATTCAAACTTCACTGTACCAGAACTTCCTAGTGGTACTTACTCATTAATTCTAAGAGACGCCAGCCCCAACGTCAACGTCAACACTTCTCAGTCTTTTTCTGTTACAACAGCATACTTGATAAACCCTAGTCCAACCTCCCTGCAAGAGGATGCTAGCGTAACCATAACTGTCAGTGTTACGGGTGGTCAAACAGGTACATCATATAGTGCTAACGTCGCTGTTGTTCTTCCAAGTCCTCTTGGTTCAACCCATACAAAAACTGTCAGTCTGGGAACCCCTAATGGGAAAGGAACGGCAAGTGCACAGTTGACTTTTCCAGATAGCAGCTTCTCTCCCAGCGGTTCACTAACCGACTACGCTGGAACGTACACGGCTTACTTTAACCAGTCTGATTCTCTTGCACAAAGCACCTTCACTGTCCAATTTATCGATAAAACCACTTATCATCGAGGTGATACTGTGACCGTGCGAGCAACAGGCTACCAACCTGATGCGGCAGCAACCCTCACCGTAACAAGCGTTAGTTCTGGTTCAACTCTTGACACTGTTTCTGTTACTGCTTCAGCAGATGGCACAATCAGTACATCTTGGGTAGTTCCCTCTAACGCCGAGGTCGGCGATTATACGATAAAACTGACAGCACAAACAAATGCGAAAGCTCTACAGGATACAGAGACTTTTAGTGTTATCGGCTATGCAGTTAAAATTCAAACCACCAACCTAGCAGGGCAAATTGTTCCTGCAGTGTCGCTTCAAGCTAAGGACGCAGCAAACGGTGCTGTGTTTAATGCGTTAAGCGATTCAAGTGGCGTTGCAAACTTTAAGCTTGAAAAAGGTACGAACGTTATAACTGCATTGTGGAATGGCGTTAACGTTGGAGAAGCCAACATCACTGTTACCGGAGACGGGGCCTTTACCATAAGTTGCCAGTTGATTAACCTAAAGGTTATCGTTAAAAATACAGGGGGCGTGGTAATGCCCTTTGTCGACTTAAACATAGCATATCAATATCAAAGTAGCAGCGGAATAAAAACAGGAACCTCCACCGGTCAAACTGACGCTTCAGGAAGCTACACATTAATCTCAACCTTGCCAACAGCAACCTACACGGTTGACGCTTCAGTTTATAATCAAATTTTCAATGCAGGCAACAACACCGTAAGCAATCTTCCAGCTCAAGCAACAACTCAAGTGTTTATTATTGCTCCAACTGAAACTTTAATGTTGAATGTGGTTGGCTATAACCAAGAGGTAATTTCGGGTGCCCGTATAGAATTAGTGGAGTTATCAAATGGTTTGTTTTACTCAGCCACAACCGATGGCAATGGTGCAGCTACAACCCAAGCTACCTTTGGAATGTATCGTGCTAGAATCTACAAAGACAACATCCTGATCAATGAAACAAATGTAGAGGTTTTCAGCGATAGCCAACAACAAATCCGCTGTACGTTATTCGGCATTCAACTTACCGTTACAGTTGTTGATTTCTTGGGAACACCTATCTCAAACGTTAACGTGACATTAAATGGACCAGAAAAGATATCTGCTCAGACTCAAAGCGATGGAAAAGCTACCTTCAACGAAATTATCGGCGGCAACATGCAAATAATCGTTCAAGCTTCAGGTGTACAAGATGCCTATCAAGCGTTGACATTAACCGTTAATCAGCCTACTGCGCTACAGGTAAAAATTGATAGGTACGTTGCCATTGGTCCGATTTTGATACAGGCTAGCTTGCTAATTACAATCCTTATTGTATTGGCTACTGTAATTGCATTGCTCCTAGTTGAGGTTTTCTGGCGAAGACGAACTAGGTCTGCAGCTACCACTTAATTTTTCTCCTTTTCTAGAAAAAAGTTTATATGGCTTCTAAATTACATAAAGAAAACTAAATACGACAATAAACAACAACATTTTGAATTGACAATTGAGGTGTATCTGTTGGCTCAATCAAAAGCTTGTTCTCCAATGTGTCAATCCTTTAAGTGCACAAAAAACGCGGCGATTTTCCGACGAGACTCAGTATGGTGCAGAGAAGCTGAAGAGAATTGTAACGTAGCAAAATGCACCTACTCTATGTGCTTTAAGCGGCGTTATCTGCCAGGAGGAATCTGCGGCGAAACTGTCAAACGTAAGACTGTCGAGCGAGAAATTGACGACGCATTCCCTGAGGAAGCAGTTAAACTCAAGGGCAAGGCATTACGCAAACTTGGCGACCAAGATTTCTACTAGAAGCAAATTAAAAACAAGATGGCTCGTGCAAAAACACGAGTTTTCTTTTTTATTTCGATTTAACCCGTTTAACTACTGGCGGCTTAACTTTCTTTAGAATCCTGTACCCGCAAATGATGCATTTGGTTTCTCCGCCCCGTAGCTCTAATTCTTCGGATGGGACTCTTGAGCCGCATCTCATGCATTCATAAACAATTCCTGATTTTTCCATAAGAACGCCTGTTCCTACAAAGAAAAGCATTTTACTTTTAAACATTTCCAATACTTGCCAGCAATGAGGATGGTTAGTTGAGAAAACGACTTCGCAGTAAGCTCTCAGATGCATTATCGACGGAACAATTAACCAAAGTCTACAGTTCCTTCGATATTATAGGCGATATTGCCATAATCAAGCACAACAACGTCCAATATCCGGAAGTCGTGGCTAAGCAAATTATGAATATCCACAGAAATATAAAAACAGTTTTTACCCCAGCTACACGCATAGAGGGTGAATATAGGGTCAGGGCGTTAAGGTTTTTAGCGGGGGAAGAAAAGACAAGCACAGTTCACAGGGAGTCGGGGTGCACTTTCAGAGTTGATGTTGAAAAATGCTATTTTTCACCCCGTCTATCATTTGAGCATACACGTATTGCTGGGCTCGTGGGCGCCGGTGAGGTGGTTGTTAACATGTTTGCGGGCGTTGGTTGCTTTAGTATACTCATCGCTAAAAGAGTGTGCCAAAGCAAGGTTTACTCGATTGACATCAACCCAATAGCAGTCGAATGTATGAGGGAAAACGTCAAAGTAAATGGTGTTTCCAACCAAATTATTCCCTTACTTGGTGACTCAAAAGAAATAATTCAAACTCAACTGCAAGGTGTCGCTGACCGCGTTCTCATGCCTCTACCCGAGAAAGCCCTTGAGTATTTGCCCTTTGCAATCTCATCGCTCAAAAGAGCAGGAGGCTGGATACATTATTACGATTTTCAACATGTCCAAAATAAAGAGGCCCCCGTGGACAAAACCATGTTTAAAGTGTCTAAAAAACTTGACGAATTAGGGATTGAATATGTGTTTGCTAATTCACGTGTTATTCGTCCCACAGGTCCAAACTGGTATCAAACTGTCTTAGACATACACGTGACCTGTCTGCCGAGCAAGTTTTAATAATATAATACCTACCTATTCTATTCCGTGGAATCCAAACATGAAACGAAAATTGATGGAAATTCTTGCTTGCCCAATCGACAAATACCATCCTCTAGACCTTCATGTCTTTGAAGAAAAAGATGAGATAGTTGAAGGCTTAATCACATGCCCAAAATGCCAAAGATGGTACCCAATTCGGGATGAAATTCCAGAAATGCTACCTGATGAGTTGCGAAAGGAAGCGGATGATTTGCCTTTTCTAAAGAAGTGGAAGGCTAAGGTTCCCCCAAAAATCGTTTCTGAAGGTAAGCCTTTTAACCTAAAATAATTCTTCTAGTTTTTTATCTGTATTGCTTTGTTTTTTATAGAGGATTCTATAGCGGCTGTTGCGACTGTTAGGGCTCTTACGCCGTCTTCTCCTGTGACGATAGGCTTTTTCTTCTCCACTATACAGTCAACAAAGTGTTGTAACTCTGCTTTTAGTGGTTCTTGGAATGGGTAACGTGGTTGGACGCTTTGGGTATTTTGTTCAATCCAGAGGTCCTGAGTAATGTAATCGAGTCGCATGATGGCGTCGCTGCCTGTAACCGTTAGGGTGCGTGTTTTGTAGGGTGTTAGCCAGTTGGTTTCTATGAATGCGCTTTTACCGTCAGCGTAAGTGAGCATAATGTGGGCGTAATCCTCGAATTTCTTGATGCGCATACTACCCATCTTTGCATAGACCGAAAGTGGATCAGCACCAGAAATAAATCGCATGACATCGATATCGTGAATCGCTGTGTCCTTAACAACACCGACATCTCCTATGCGTTCAGGCCATTGTGAAACGCGTTTTGCGGTTGCGCAGACAAGTTCACCTATTTTTTTATCTTCTACAGATTGGCGAATTATCTGTAAGCCCGGAATAAACCTCATAAGAAAACCTACGGTTAAATGCAATCCGTTCTCGTGGGCAGTTTTAACTAGTTCTTGTGCCTGCTGTGGTGTGGTTGCCATGGGTTTCTCAACCAAAACATGTTTTCCCGCGTTTAGTGCTTTCATAGCTTCCTGCGCTAAAATCGTTGACCAAGTGCAAACGTTAACGGCTTGGATGCTCTTGTCCTTCATCATCTCTGTGCTATCTGAATACGCTTTTACACCGTGCTGGACCGCCATTGCTTTAGCTCTTTCTTTGTTAACATCGCATACCGCGACCAACTCCGTTGATGGCAATTCTTTATAGACTCTTGCGTGGTTCTTACCCCATTGACCCGTTCCGATTACTGCTACCCCAAGCTTTGTCAATTTTTATCAGTTCCTCTTCCTAACCCAACGTATATGAAGCCTTCTGCTTCAACTTTTTTTGGGTCATATAAGCCTATTAAATCAACGATGACTGCGGGTGTTTTTAAGAGGGGTTTCAGTTTTTTAAGGGTAAAATTTTTAAACTGATCATGCCCTGTCAAAATGACAATGCAGTCGGCGCCTTCAACAGCCTCATTTAGGCTGGGTTTTACTACGTGCCATTCTTGTGACGGCGTTTTTGAATCGGGGTCATAAAGTGTAGGTTTGGCGCCCTTCTGCTCCAACAATTTAACGAAGACTCCTGTACCCGTAGACGGGTTGGCGGTACCTAGAACGGCGACTCTGGTCCTCCGTAAAGGTTTGCCATTGTTTCGTAGAGCATTCTGAGTTAAATTAACAGCGTGTTTTACCATATCCTCATTTATCTGCCTGGCCAAAGTTGGAAGTCTAAGCTTAACATTCAAGTTTTCGGCGCAGTCAAGCAACAGGTACGATTCATCCCTGTTTTCTTCTTCTGCAATTGAAGGTAAAAAACTTGATTCGTTGATGCCAAGGCATTTTAAAGCCTTAAAGTAGTCAGTCTTTGCGTTTTCACAGAATACCGCGAGTTCGTTGGCTAATGCCCTGTTTGCATCCTGCTTTGTTGCAGCGAAAAGGGCTGCTATCTCTGCGGATCTTACGTCCTCAATTTCCTTTACTTTTTTTGTTATCGTTCTTAAGAGAGTTGCTGACGCTCTTAAACTTGTTTGGTCGTCGGCTGCAACCTTTAATTCCAGATCAGCAGTTGCCGCTTCGGTTGTGAGAATCGGGTTGTAAGCTAAACCAAAATCTGTCCCTGCATTGAGTCCTGAAGTGTTCTCCAAAGTCTCTTTCACGGTGTCCTCGATAAAACCGATACCCCCAATACCACAGTAGATAACCAATGCGCCTTTTTGAAGACCTGCCCCAACTTGTTTGCATGCGCTAACTACTTGGGTGTAATCTGTTTTTTTCTGTGCGTCAACCTTTGCTCCAATGGCAATAAGAACAACATCGCTTTGGGAAACAGCTTTTTTCCGTTCAGAACTGACGCTTATTTTCCCAGAGGTAATATAGCTTTTCAGTTTAGCTTCGACTTGGGATGACGAGCTCCCTGTTCTTCCCTTTGAAACCCTTTTTGAAATAGTTGGGTCCGCATCCGTGCAGATGACTTTATAGCCCGCTTCAGCAAATGCGTTACCATAAAAAATTCCCTTGTGCCCACAGCCAATAACGCTTACTGTGTATTTTGAGCGTTTCTCGCTGGTGTCTAACTCTTCGGGTTTTAGGTTTAAAACTGGGGGCATTAGGGGTTCTCTTCCCACAAAGATTGAGGATGTTATATGGTTTGGAGGATTTTCTTAAGTTTTGCGCTGTAGTCTTTGACTAGTTGTAGTGCTTTCTGTTGGTTTTTTGCTTCAGCATACAATCGGAAGACTGGTTCGGTTCCGCTTGGACGAATCAAGATGGCACTGGCGTCGCTAAACCAAATTTTGACTCCGTCGATGGTGCTGACGTTTTCGTCTTTGACTTGCTCATAGATTTTCTGCTGTAGAATCGCTTTTTTATCGTCTGGGCATGCGATTTTTCCTTTCTCGATGAAGTACTGCGGCTGCTCTGCAACGAGTTGAGCAAGAGACTTTCCTGTATCCGCCATAATGTTTAGCAGGAGTGCAGTGGTCATAGCTCCGTCGCGGACTGCTTGGTGGGGACGGTAGAATATTCCGCCATTTTCTTCGCCGCCTAAATCGGCGTTTTCTGCTTTCATGGTCTGCGAGACAGTTACACTGCCGACTTTGGTCCAGATAAGTTTGCCCTTGTAGGTTTCTACGGTGTCTTTAATAAGGGTAGACGAGCTGACAGGTGTAACAATTTTTGCGCCTGGGTTCTTGAGAAGATATTGCTTAATCACTACTGCGAATGTTTTGTCGCCCCAGTAAATCGTGCCGGTGGCGTCGGTGAAAATAGAGCGGTCAGCGTCTCCATCGAAGGCGACA
Source organism: Candidatus Bathyarchaeota archaeon (assembly GCA_963725855.1). Classification (GTDB taxonomy): domain Archaea; phylum Thermoproteota; class Bathyarchaeia; order Bathyarchaeales; family Bathycorpusculaceae; genus Bathycorpusculum. The sequence continues at coordinate 367,827 of CAVSAA010000003.1, forward strand.
CCCATGTCAGCACCGATGGCTTTAACCGTTGCCGATAAGTCGCCGAGGCTTTCGGGTCGTGGTTCAGGGAGCCTTCCTGGGAATGTTCCGTCGATATTTGCGTTTATGGTTGTGACTTTGCAGCCGATTTCTCTTAAAAGTAGGGGCAGAGCTATTCCTCCGACGCTGTTTGCGGCGTCAACTACTACATGGAAATGTTTAGTCGCTATTTTTTCGGTGTCAACGTGTTTTTTGATGGCGTCTTTGTATTCATCGTTGATGTCTGGCAACTCACGTTTCGCACCTAACTTATCCCATGTAGCATAAACGATTTTGCTGTCAAAGTAAATGTTCTCTATCTCTGTTTCTTGTTCATGGGATGTTTCGATGCCGTCTTTCCAAATTACTTTAATGCCGTTGTATTCTGGCGGATTATGAGATGCCGAGATTATTACGCCACCGTCCATCTTATGGTTTTTAGTCGCAAACTGAATAGCTGGAGTCGATGCCAGGCCTGCAAAATATACGTTGCAGCCTGTTGCATTTATACCCGAGATTACGGCTTTAGCGAACATGGGACCGCTGGTTCGGGCATCATAACCTAAAAGTAAATTTTTGTTTTTTCCAAAAAAAGTCCCGATGCATGCTCCAACTTTAATGGCCATTACGGGTGTTAATTCTACGTTAACGAGACCTCGGATTCCGTTAGTTCCAAAAAGCTTTTTTATACTCATTTAAAGTCAACTCAGTACTTATTTAACAAAACAGTCTAGGTTTTAAAACGTTTCAGTGACTTCCTTTGCTGGACACACAACTTGGCCATCGTGTATGTGAATGCTGTCTTTAATGTTAGCTAGGTCGCCTACAACGCAGCCTTTGGGAAGCTTTACACCTTTACCTATTTTTGCTCCTTCGCCAACGATGGCTCCATTGAGGATGGCGCCATCGGCTATGGAGGCTTCGGCAAAGATGACTGAATTGGAGATTTGCACGTTTGCGCCGACTCTGACGTTTTTACCTAGGATTGCATATGGGCCGATGACTGATTTTTCGCCCACTACTACTCCGGTGTCTATTGCAACGGGGCTTTTCACGAATGGATAATGGCTCTCTTGTTTGCTTTTTTTTGCCAGGGAATCGAGAACAATCTTGTTTGCCTCTAAGTACTCCTGGGGTTTGCCAATATCTATCCATAAGCCGTTGATGCAGTGACCGCTTAACTTGCCTTCCTGAGCTAGCTTGGGAAATACTTCTCTCTCGATAGAGACTGCTCTTCCTTCTGGAATGTATTCAAAGACTTTGGGGCTAAGAACGTAGGCACCAGCGTTTATGAGGTTGCTTGGCGCATGACCTTTGTCTGGTTTCTCCACGAACCGTCTGATGCTGTTACCTTGAAGGTCTGCTACGCCAAAACTGCATGGGTCTTCTACTTTGCATAGTGCAATGGTTGCTAACGCGCCAGATTTCTTATGTGCCTCAAAGAGTTCGCGATAGTTTATGTCAGCGTAGATGTCGCCGTTCAACATAATAAATGGTGCTTCATGCCCAATCAGCTTCTCCGCCTTTTTCAATGGGCCTCCTGTTCCTAGCGGCATCTTGGATGGATCAACGGAAAATCGAACTCGAAGACCACACTTGGACGGTTTGTGTTGCCGAATATAGAACTTGGTGATAGCGTTGACTGCGAGAATGGCTTCATCTACGTCACTATCGGCTAAGCGTTCAAAAATCCACTGCAAAAGAGGCTTATTTACTATGGGAAATAGAGTTTTGGGTCTGGAACAACTTAGCGGTCGAAGTCTTGTTGCAAAACCGCCTGCTAAAATCAATGCTTTCAGAGGTGTCACCTTGAGTATGCTGTAAATTATTGGCTCGTTTTTATATAAACAATTATGTGTAAAAATTTTGTAATTTCGGCATATTTGGAAATATAGAAACTCAATAGAGAACTTAAGGGCGGGATAGGTCGTATATTCGATTTTTCAAGCCGTTAATATTATAAAAAACCTGTAAATAAAAAAAAGCCAACAAGAAGACATTAATTAATTGAGGCCTTACAAATTAAATCGTATAATAAAAAGAGTAACAGCATTTTGCAGATTTTTTTGGTTCCTTCTTGGGTTGCTTATTTAATTTGGCAATTGTAGATTTGCATGTTGCTTCTGGAAAAGTCACAGGAAGTCAATTAACGTCTATATCTATTCCCACTCGATGGTTGCTGGCGGCTTATGGGTGACATCGTATACAACGCGTGTAACCTGTGGAATCTCATTTGTTATCCTGGTGGAAATTTTTTCTAGGATAAAATAGGGTAGTTTAGCAAAGCTTGCTGTCATAGCTTCACGGCTCTCCATCACCCGCACCGCTACAACATACCCATACGCTCGTGCATCACCTTTAACACCAGTAGCTTTTGTGTTTGTTACAACTGCAAAGTACTGCCAAAGATTCTCTGATAGGCCATTCTTTTCAATCTCCTCACGGACAATCCTGTCGGCTTTCTTTGCGATTATGACTTTTTCGTCAGTTAACGGTCCTATTATTCGAACTGCTAGCCCGGGTCCTGGAAAGGGTTGGCGGTTAACGATTTCTTTTGGTAAATCCAGCATTCTTGCGACTTTGCGGACTTCGTCTTTGTAGAGGTCACGCAGGGGTTCGAGGATTTTCTTAAACTTTATTTTTTCAGGTAGCCCTGCTACATTATGGTGGCTTTTAATTTTGTCGGAGTTTTTGCGGAATCCCGATTCGATTCTATCCGGGTAGATAGTGCCTTGAATTAGGTATTCTGCTCCTGATTCATTGGCCATTTCCTCAAAAACCCGAATGAATTCTTCGCCCATGATTTTGCGTTTGGTTTCTGGCTCTGTGACACCTCTTAGTTTAGCCATAAAACGTTCTTGCGCATTAGCGACAATAAAACGGATGGGGAATTTTTGGAAGGCTTCACGAATTTGTTCTGTTTCACATTCCCGCATAAATCCATGATCAACATAAACTGCAGTTAATCTTTCTCCAAGAGCTTTAGCTGCCAAAGCTGTGGCGACACTGGAGTCTATACCTCCACTTAACCCGATAATAGCTCTAGCTCCCTGAGTCTCTGTTTGAAGTTCTTTAACCATTTTTCCGATAAGGTCTTCAATCTGCCAGTTGGCTTGACACTTGCAAACTTGGAAGATGAAGTTTTGCAACATGCGCATGCCGTTTTCGGTGTGTATGACTTCGGGGTGCCATTGGAGTCCGTAGATGGGTTTGGTTTTGTGACGGAAAGCGGCAACGGGGCAGTTTTCTGTATGTGCTAGGGCTTCAAACTCTGGTGGAGGAGCAAAGACTGTGTCACCGTGGCTCATCCAAACTTGCTCTCTTTCGCTTAGCCCTTCGAGTACGCCGACGGGTTTGTCGATTGCTACCTGCGCGATGCCGTACTCCTTGCATGTTGCAGGTTCAACTTTGCTACCAGTTAGTTGAGCTAAAAGCTGATGCCCATAACATAAACCGAGGATTGGCAGATTTACCTCTAAAATTCGTGGGTGGAGTTTAGGCGCCTTTGGCTCATATACGCTTGAGGGTCCCCCTGAAAATATTAGTCCTTTAACGTTAAATTTTTCGTTCAGAGTTGCTATTTCTTCGGGGGAAACGTCGTGGGGTACGATTTCTGAGTAAACGCCGTGTTCTCTGATTCTTCTGCCAATGAGGTGGCAGTATTGTCCACCGAAGTCTAGGACGAGGATGGTGTCGTATTTTGCCTGCATTTTGTGGCTCAGGAACTATTGGGGTTTAGCGTCTAATTTAAGATTACTATCTTTTTTCGGTCAAAAAGCTGTTTTTGACATTCCCTTACAATGCTAACTATTATTTGCCTTCCTCTTTGAACTAAACTTTTATTAGCTTAATCAGCTGATTATCAGAAGGATGTCCCGAAAAAGCCAGTTAAATTGGAAAAATGTACAGGATTGATAATTATGGAGTTAAATGAAACTGATGCAAAGATCCTCAAAGGTCTTTTAGAAGACGCCAGATTCTCCAGTAGACAAATTGCAAAGAACGTCGGCGTTTCCGTTGGTACCGTCTTATCGCGGATAAAAAAGATGGAAGAAGACGGGTTGATCAAAGGATATTCAGTTATCTTAGACCATGAAAAATTAGGCTACCAACTGACCGTGGTTACTGAAATCACCGTTTCTAAAGGCCGACTTGTAGAAACAGAAAATGAAATAGCTAAAATAGCAAACGTTTGCGGGGTCTACGATGTTACAGGCTTAACTGATGCCATCATTATTGCCAAATTTAAGAGCCGAGAAGACCTTGGAGCATTCACTAAAAAACTGCTCTCTCTTCCATATATAGAACGAACAAACACCCACGTAGTCCTAACTACCGTGAAAGAAAACTTCCGTCTCCTCTAAATCAAAAGCCAGAAAATTTAGGGCTTAGCTTTTTCTGGGCGATGCTTTTCTATCTTATATTTTTGTTCCGGTTGGGCAATGGTTATTTTTGTTCCCGAAGCCACAGGACCAGTTATCCAGACGTTTCCGCCAATGACAACATTGTCCCCAATCATAGTTTCGGCCCCGAGTAGGGTTGCGCCCGAGTAGATAATAACATTGTTGCCTATAGTTGGGTGGCGTTTGCGTCCTTTGATGATGTTGCCTTTCTCGTCTTTGGGAAAGCTTAGTGCACCCAAGGTTACACCTTGGTAGAGTTTTACGTTGTCCCCGATTTCTGCGGTTTCGCCTATAACGACACCTGTGCCGTGGTCAATAAAGAAGTTTTTGCCGATCTTTGCGCCTGGATGAATGTCGATGCCTGTTAGTGAATGCATGTGTTCACTCATAATCCTAGGAATCAGTGGGACGCCGCTTAGGTAGAGCTCATGTGCTACTCTGTAGGTGGCTATAGCTAGTACGCAGGGGTAGCTCAGAATTACTTCTTCAGTGCTAACAGCTGCTGGGTCGCCACCGTAGGCTGCTTGGATGTCGCCGCTTAACATTGAGCGGATTTCTGGTATTCTCTCTAGAAACTCCTTAACCACGACGTGAGCTCGTTTTAGGCATACATCCTGTGGGCACTCGCTGATCTTTCGGCAAATGTATTTGAGGCTTTTCTCAACCTCGTCGGTAAGGCGAGTATAAACAGAAGTTAATTTTGTGCCCAAATGGTATTTGACATTGGCTTTAGTGATTTCTGAATCACCTAAATATCCGGGGAAAAGAATTGTGAACAGATCCTCTAGGACTTCTGTGACGACTATTTTAGACGGCAAATCTCGCCCTTCAAGATGGTCCATGCCGCCGAACCGTTCGTAGCTACCCATAATATTGTCTACAAGCTTAGGCAAGCCCTTTTCGACCCAATCCTGCTCTACTTTGTCGTTGTTACGCATCAGGGTTTCAAGCATGCGGTCTGGATTCCAACAATCAAGTTCTCTATTCTTTTCTTTGCATTCTCGACAGTCTTTCGGTAGAGGTTGGTTAGGGTTTGTGGGCATAGATCTTCCCTTTTTACTCAATATGGGGAAAGGGGGAATATAAGAAAAGCGTCTTTTAGACGCAGTTTATATGTTAGGTTGTTGATTCTTGGAATAAAACAGTGCTTAGATACCGTTCGCCCGTGTCTGGTAGGATGACGACGATTAGTTTGCCCTTGTTTTCTTTTCGTTTCGCGATTTCTATTGCAGCGTATCCGGCTGCTCCTGAAGATATGCCGACAAGTAAGCCTTCCTTCTGGGCGAGTTGCCTTGCTGTTTGTAAAGCTTGATCGTCAGTGACTTTGAAAATTTCATCAACCAAATCCATCTTTAACACGTCGGGTTTGAAACCTGCACCTAGGCCTTGGATCTTATGAGGTCCTTTTTGTCCACCGCTAAGCACTGGAGATCCTGCGGGTTCGACTGCTACGGTTTTGAACTCTGGCTTCTTCGGCTTAATGAACTGCGCTATGCCCGTTATGGTTCCGCCTGTGCCTACGCCCGCAACAAGGATGTCGACTTTGCCGTCAGTGTCTTCCCAAATTTCTGGTCCGGTGGTTTCTCTGTGCACTTTTGGGTTAGCGAGGTTTTTGAACTGTTGGGGCATAAAGCTGTTGGGGGTGACTGCGATAAGTTCTTCGGCTTTTTTAATTGCTCCTCCCATGCCGTCTGGTCCGGGTGTCAGGACGAGTTTTGCCCCGTAGGCTTTGAGTAGGTTGCGGCGTTCTAAGCTCATGGTTTCGGGCATGGTGAGGATGAGTTTGTAGCCTCTGACGGCTGCTACCATGGCTAAGCCAATGCCGGTGTTGCCTGAAGTAGGTTCGATTAGGGTTCCGCCGGGCTTTAGGCCAATTTTTTCTGCCTCAGCTATCATGCTTTGGCATATTCGGTCTTTGACACTGCCTCCTGGATTTCTGGCTTCTATTTTGGCTAACACAGTTGCATTGGCGCCTTTGTTTAGTTTGTTTATTTGGACAAGGGGTGTTTTTCCGATTGTTTCAAGGACGTTTTTGTTTATTTTCATTGTAACACCTTATTATTATAACAGTGTTATGGTGAGCTTCGTTATAACCTTTATCTCAACTCAACACTCGTAAAACACTATACCACACTAAACCTAAAACACTTGCGCCAAAAACAAAAGTAAAGCCTTTAAATGAGCCCTGTTCCTATATTTCCGCAACACAGCGCGGAGGTCGCCCAGCATGGCCAAAGGCGTAGGACTGAGGCTCCTATCCCGCAGGGGTTCGTGGGTTCAAATCCCACCCTCCGCACCAGAAGCATTTTTTCACCTAATTTTACCCGTGATTTAGCAATTAGTGAAAGACAGAAAAGACATAGCTTTTATCTCAAAGGATTAGCTACCCTTGTTCCTATATGGCAGAGATAGAGTCGCAAATATGCTTCCCCGTCCTCATCCCATCCACACCAACATGGCATAACATGGAAAGTGAGGACAGAAATTTACTTGCTCCATCCCAATAATAGCTGGAAAACACCTTAAACCAAAAAACCAAACCCCCTCATAACTAAAAGATGTGATGGAACAACTCTGCAAACACCCATCCCCACAAAGAAAAAAACGCCGACTACTGCTGTCTAGTCTTACAAAAGTAAATAACGTCTAACGGAAATGCAAACAATCAAAAAATCCTTTCACTCAGTGCAGGTTCTCTTGGAAAAGAAACGACGGGTTCAAATTCCACCCTCCAAACTACCAACATTTAGGTTTTCGGACCAGCACAAAAGTAAAATACCAGTTTTAAAAACTTGACAACCGAAGACCCTTATGCCTATATCGGTTAGATACGATTTTATTCAGCATTTTTCAGTTTCTGCCCAAGAAGCATTCGACTGGTGTACAGACTTTGACTCACAAGACAACCTGTTAATGGGTGACAAGACGGCTGAACGGCAAATAACCCACCTCGCCGATGGTGCAATAATCCTCAAAGATTCCTTCCACAGTGTTGCAGGGACAATTGAGAAGCAGAAACTCGTACTCCTCTACTCCGACCAATACAAATGGACATCAACTCATCTGACAGGTCCAAACAAGCACTCCCAATTCCTCTACCAGATTGCCTCACAAGGCAAAGATGCTTCAGTTTTAACCTTTTCAGCGGTTCATCTAGAGTACGATGAAAAGGCAGATTCTAAATTACTTGCTGCGCGATTGTGCAAAGAAGATGCCTGCGCATGGAGACTTTTGGCGGCTGCGATGGCAGAAGACAAGAAACATATCGGGGTACTATTGAACAAATAGCCTCGGCAGACCTAAAAACCAGAATAATAGCGTAACATTTGCATTTTCTTAAGCATTGAGTAGAATAATTCTTTTATAGACGGGACCTCCTTTAAACCCTTGGGCCTTCATGTAAGAGTGCTAGATTATCCGGGCAGTAAAGCAAAATAGTGTAGGTTTTTTGGTTTTTCCATGGATTTAACTCTTTTTTTAAGTAACGGTTAAAAGCCAATGATGCACAGTGATAATTCAAACCAAGAAAGGTCTGGTAATAATGTCTGCTCAAATTCAACAGAGAAAATTCATTTCGGTTGACCCAGGCAAATGCATTGGATGCGGAATCTGCGAGTACGCTTGCACCGTAGAAAAAGGTGAAAACACTTGGAATCCAATTCGCTCCAGAATCAGAGTAGTTCGCATGGCACCAGTACTAAACTTTGCATTATCTTGCAGAGGATGTAAAGATGCAAAATGTGTAAAAGCATGTCCGGAACGGGCTCTCTCCCAAGCAGAGGATACAGGTCTACTAATTGTTGATGAAAATAAATGCAAAGGGTGCGATTGGTGTGTTCAAGCTTGTGACCACGGAGGAATAACTATACATGCCGACACAGGAAAGGCAATCGCATGCGACCTTTGTAAAGGTGAACCAAAATGCCTTGAGTCTTGCCCCGAAGAGGCATTGGCAATAGTGAGTTCAGACGAGGAAGCAGAAAAACGTTTTAACGATGCGCTAGCAGTTTTGTCACAACAAATTGAGAAAATAACAGTCAGCATTAAAAATAAGGATTGGAAACCATTTTTGGCTATTGCAGAAAAACGTTCAGGAGTAATAACAGAAAAACTGGAAGCTTTGAACAAGAAAGCAAAAATAAAAAAATAGAAACATTACTCTTCTCATACTTTCATGTTTTCTTCAAAACCTCTCAAAAAACTATCAATGTCCAACCCAACCTTTTCACCGACGTAACCACCTTCCAATACAAAGAATGCAGGTTTTCTAAGTTGGGCAACTCTTTTTCCCACCTCAAAATAATCTTGTGTGAGTAGACCAAAGGTTGCTAAATCTCCCTGATGGGTATCGAAACCCACGGAAACGGCCACTGCCTCAAACTTTGCTAAATCAACCATACCTAACGCTTTGTCAAGCGTTTCTAAGTACTGTTTTCCCCCCAAGTTACTTGGCAATGCAAAGTTAATGCAGTTGCCTTCTGTGAAATTGCCTGTTCCAGGGTAATTGGGCGATTGATGAAGTGACACGTAAAAAACTTTTTCGTCTCCTTGAAAGATTTCTTGTGTGCCGTTACCATGGTGTCCATCTATGTCTAGGATTAATGTGCGTTTTCTGGATTCCTTCACTGCTACTGCGATGTTGTTAAGGTAGCAGAAACCACGACTTGAAGACCCCAACGCAGCACCGCCTCTTCCTGCATGGTGTCCTGGCGGACGCATCAAGGAAAAACCATTTATTTTGCTGGCTAAGAGCGCTCCGCCCACTGAGAGTCTTGCAAACTCGTAAATGTTTTGGTATGCAGGAGTATCAGAATCCTCCACTAAACTCTTCTTTACATTAAAAACATAATCTGCATCGTGTACTGAAAAAATTTCTTCATCGTTTGCTGGCATTGGCTCTACAAACTCGTAACCCTTCGCTTTCAAAACTTCATGTGCTATTTTTACTCGTTGTGGACCTTCAATGTGCCAGGTGCCATAGCCTAAACATTTTTCTGAATAGACTATCTTTGTTTTCATCGCTAACTGCATCCAGTACACACATAAATACGGTTACACATTAAAAACATAACCCAACCAAAGTAAGTCTAGAAATGGATAATTGGAGAGAAAAAACAGTGGTTTCACAGAATCCATTCGACCAATTTCGTCATGAATGTCAAGCTGCGTTTGCAAAAGCACTAACTGAGTTACTGCCAGAGCAAAAGTTAACAATTACTTTAAACAAAACGCCTAATATTGAATTTGGTCAGTTAGCCTCTTCACTTTGTTTTGAGTTGGCAAAAAAAACCGGTCAGAAACCACTCGCTTTGGCCCAGCGACTCGTTGATGCCATAGACAAATCGCGCTTTATTCTCATAGAGAAGGTTGCGCCTGCGGGTGCAGGATACATAAACTTTCACGTTAACTTTGCCAAGTTTTCTCAGTTAACTTTGGAATCGGTTAAGAATTTGGGTTCTGACTATGGTTTTGTTAAGGTTGATAAGCCCAAAAAAATTATTGTTGAGCACACCAGCGTTAACCCGTTGCATCCTATTCATATTGGTCAAGCGAGAAACCCCATGCTTGGCGATGCCTTAGCTCGGATTCTTCAGTGCCGAGGACATTTAGTTTCACGTCACTACTACATCGACGATGTAGGGAGGCAATCCTCAGTTGTCGCATATGGTTACGCGAAACTGGGCAGACCGAAACCAACTGAGAAATCGGACCTTTTCATAGGAAAAATCTACACCGTTACCAGTTGCATTGTTGAGATTAATCGCCAAAAGAAAGCCCGAGAAATTGCAATCTCGGTCCAGTCAGCCGATGATTTGGCGAAGGCAAACAAGGAAATCGACGAATGGATGTCCATTGCAGTAGAGCTAAAAGAGAAGTATCCTGTGCTTTTTGAGGCTTTAGTGGCTAAGATAGGTGAAGATGAGGCCCCTGAAGAAGAAATCAACCGCCTAAACCGTGCCTACGAAAGCGGCAAACCCAACGCAAAGCAACTCATCCGTGAGGTCAGCGACCTGTGTCTTGAAGGCTTTAGAGAAACCATGAAGCGGGTTGGCGTGACTTATGATTCTTGGGATTGGGAGAGTGACTTTGTCTGGGGCACTCAGGTCAGCGAGGTTTTAGCGAAGCTTAAGGATTCACCGTTCGTCCACAACGAAAAGGGCGTATTGGAGTTTAACGCCGAAAAAGTTGTCGAAGTCCTTGGCTTAAAGTCAACTCTGAAATTAAGCCAGAACAACGAGGTCCCGCCGTTAACACTCGGTCGTGCAGATGGTACTACTCTCTACACCACCCGTGACATCGCCTACACTATTTGGAAGTTTAAACAGGCACAGAAGGTCATCAACGTCATAGGCATGGAGCAATCGTTAGCGCAATTGCAGCTCAAACTTGCTCTCTATGCAATGGGTCATGAAGAAAATGCGGCAAATCTGGTTCATTTTGCATACAACTTGGTCACATTACCCGGCTACAAGATGAGCAGTAGAAGAGGGCACTACATCACTTTCGACGAGGTCTTAACCGAAGCGGTTCAGCGTGCCTACGAAGAGGTTTCGAAACGTTCTCCCCTTCTAAGCGAAGAAGAAAAACGCAAAATCGCCGATTTTGTAGGTCTAGGCGCAGTTCGATATGCACTCGTTGATGTAGATTCTTCCAAACCGGTGGTGTTTACTTGGGAACGTGTACTTAACTTCGAAACCAACAGTGCACCTTACGTTCAATACACTCACGCCAGAGCCTGCAGTATTCTGCGTAAAGCGGCACGTGAATCTGAAAACCCCGCGTCTGAACTTCTGACCGAAAAACTTGAGCGAGAACTCATCTTGACCCTTGCAGGGTTCCCTGACATGTTCATCGAAGCCACAGAATACCTAAAACCTAACATGATAGCCGATTACACAAATGCCCTCGCCGACAAATTCAACACATTCTACAATGCATACCCCGTGATTAGGGCTGATACGCAAGGTCTCAGTGATGCGCGCATAGCTTTGACGCAAGCCATAAAAACCGTGATGCATAACGCGTTAAACTTGATTGGTGTAGTTGCTCCTGAAAAAATGTAGAACTACATACTATTTCACGCCTCCCTAATGTAAAGCAAAATTATAGAAATTGACGATATTTAGGACAATTAGATACGTGAAACAACGAATTCATTGTATGTTTGCCGTAACATTCAAAAACAACCGTGTTTCCATTTGATATAATTTTTCTACACGAAGAAGAGAATAGGAGTTTAAATGATGGGGGCAAAAACGGCGCATTGCTGGGTTATATGCAAAAAAATATTCAGCGTAACCCTGGTCTTCAACGCGCTCGTATCCATTGGCTGCGCCGCAGGAATCCTTTCAGGCTATTATTGGCGCTACCAGAATTGGCAACCTTTTGCACCTTACCTTGTCAGTGCTAGCCTCTTTTGGGGGCTAATCGCCACTGCCATCATCAACATTTTTCCTAGTGCTGGACTTGGACGCTCCCTACACACGGGCAGATTGTTCTTTCACCACTATTTCTACGGTTTTCTAGTTTTACTTTTTTCATCAATGTATATAGTATTCTTTACTCCAGTGTCTTTGCTTAACATCTTTTTCGTAAACAACACTAGTATCCAAGTTAACGTTGGGAGAGTTTTCTTGCTTGGCGGCTTGGCTTTGGTTTTAGATGACCTACCCGACGTGCATGGAAAAATTGAATCTTCCTTAAACTGGTTAAAAGCCAAAGCAGGGCAGGGTGGAAAATTCATCTCTGCAGTACACATCGTAACTGGAGCATTAACATTCTATATTTTTGCTGCAATGACTTTAGCCATGTTCCAAAACGCCTCTTATGTCACTATAGCTAATTTGGTTGTACTTGTTTCCGCTTTCATCACGGGTGTTACATCATTTATCTTTGTTAAACGAAGTGTATGGCTAAAAATCAAAAGCTAAAACCTAATCTTCCACAAACTTGTTAGACTTCTGCTGCAATAACAAATTTCATATACAACCCCAATAATCTAAAAGCGAGGCGTGCATCCTGATGAGTAATGATTCATATTTCAGTAAGAAACTTGAACCAATCAAAGTTACCAAACAAAAACCAATTTCGCAACTACTAAAAGAAATGGGAAAGACCGCTTATCAAGGGCGTAAACTGGGCGAAGCGGTTGATGTTTGGGAGAACATGATTAATTCAAAAGACACTGTTATCGCTATGGGCTTTGCAGGTTCAATGAGTACTGCAGGGCAATGGACAATAATTAACTGGCTTATGGAAAACCGTTTCATTGACGTTTTGGTTTCTACCGGTGCAAACGTCAGTGAAGACATAGTGGACGCCATGGGCTTAGGCTACTATCAAGGCAACCATATGGTAAACGATGAGCAACTACTTCATGACGACGTTAACCGATACTACGACGTCTACGGCAAAGAAACCGATTACCGCAAAATGGAAGATGTCGTCACAGATTACGTAATGACCTGTAAGGAAGATTACCAATACACCTCAGCTGAATTCCTCTATGGACTTGGCAAGTACCTCGGCAAGAAGAAGATTCCCGCCATTAGTGCAGTAGCTGCAGCCAACGGTGTCCCAATCTTTAGCCCAGCCATGGTTGACAGCGCCTACGGTGAAACCTTCCTTCTCGCAAAAAACAAAGGCCACAATGTCCACATTGACAGTGTAAAAGAGTTTGACCAATTTGTAACAATAGGAACCAAAACCAAGGAAGTCGGCGTCGTCTACATCGGCGGTGGCGTCCCCAAAGACCTAACGCAACTCATCGCCATCTCTGTTTCACCAATGACTGAAGACCAAGGTGTAAAGGGCAGAAAAGGCGGCTTACGCAAGAGCCTACAGGAATACTACTACCCCCACAAATACGCCATCCAAATTACCACAGATTCACCCCAATGGGGCGGTTTAAGTGGTTGCACCTTGGAGGAAGCGATTAGCTGGGGTAAAATCAACAGCCAAACTGGCTCACGCGCAGTCTGCTACTGTGATGCAACAATTGCGTTGCCACTCATTTCCCATGCGTTGGCTGAGCGTGTTCCAGAAAAACGGAAAGGTCCAGACATGAGTTGGATCTTCAAAGATATTCCAAAGGCATAAAAAACTTTTTTATTTTTTCTTCTTTTTGCTTAATCTATCTATTAATGCGCTTGTCATTATTGGCATAACCATTGTGGCGTCTCCTTCAATCATTATTCGTCTGGCTTTTTCACTGATTTTTCCCCAAGAAACCGCTTCACGAGGTCGTGCACCGCTTAAGCTTCCATCCCACTCATCGGCTGTGCTGATGTAGATGACGTAGTCCAAGCCGTCTTTGAATTGGTTCCACCAAATTACATGGTGTTTGCTGATGCCTCCTCCAACGATGAGGGCACCAGTTTGTTTAGCGTCAAAAATTATGTTGTTTAGGTTATCTTCGTCTTTTAGCAGGTTAATTCTGAAGTCTTTGTGGTCTTGGCTAAAGAACCATAGTTGGTAGCCTACTGAACCGTCGGTTATGCCGGGAACGAAAACTGGGATGTTGTTTTTGGCTGCCCAATAAAGAATTGAGCTTTCGTTGCAACAGCGCAAGCCGATTTCTCGGCATAACTCAGTGGTTGAGAGTTCTTTTTTGCCCTCTTTATACAGTTCCTCAAGCATGCCTATGATTTTCTTCTCAATAATGATGCCATAACTGTCATTTGGCACCAGTACATTGCCGAGGCGGTTTACGCCTTCCTGATGTAGCTTGGAATCGTTCATTATGAAGCTGCCTTTGTAGTACTCTTTCCAGCAGCGAGCAACATCATGGTCTAGTGTGCCGCAAGTTGTGATAACGAGGTCGACAAGTTTGCGTTTTACGAGTTCTCGTATTACTCCTCGTGTGCCTGTTGCAATTATGTCGGCGGTAAAGGAGAGGAATTTGACGCATCCTTTTGCGTTTATCATTTCTTCCATTATGCTGACGCCGGTGGCAAGCTTTCCTGCTGTGAAACCCCATGCTTCGTCCATTTGGTTGACAAGCTCGTTAACGGACATTTTTTCGTTAAACTGGTAATCTTTAACTGGAATTTTATGGGAAACCTTAGGCATAACAACAGTCTCCTATTCACTGGGATAAAATGTGTTTTAAAATAAATACGTGTCGAAATCTAAGGGCTATTCTGACAGGTAGCTGATGATTCTTTGGTAAATGTCGCCGTCAGATGAGTCTTCGTAACCCGCGTAGATGCTTGGGTTATCGTTAACTTCCACGACCACGTATTGACCGTCAACCTCTTTTATGTCCACGCCGTACAAGCCTTTGCCAACTACGCTGCAGGCTTTCAAAGCAACTTCTCTAAGGCGAGCTGGCATCCCTTGTTTATGCAAGCTAACTGTTCTTCCCCAAATCACCGTTGGTTTACCCCGCAGCTTGGCACCGTGCTTCCATTTGCCTTTAGGAATCATGTATTTACAAACATATAGCACATCGTTGTTTAGAACGCCAACTCTCCAGTCAAATGCTGTTGGCATAAACTTTTGGATGGCTAGAACATCCGATTTCTTAAAGAACCTCTTCGCAACGTCACGGAAGCTTGTTTCACAAGCAGCTTTCTCAACGTAACGGGAGAAGCTAGTGTATGGAGCCTTTATAACAACTGGTTTTCCGAGTTCTTCAAAGATTTCGTTGATTTTTTTGTGGCGCAGCTCATCCTTATTTAGGAATACAGTGGGAATGTGTGGAACATGGTATTTTTCAAAGAGTGCATATTGGTGGATTTTGTTGCCGCACACTGTGATGGATTCTGGGTCGTCGATGACTTTCATGCCAAGTTCCCATGCGGTTTTGGAAACCACATAGGCTGTGTTTAGGGGGTCTGTTGTTGCCCTGATGAAGACGGCGTCGTATTTTGGCACATCAGAAATGTTTTCGCGGAATAGGAAGTTGAATTGGTTGCCTGATTTTTCGGCTGCTAACTTGAAGTTGGCAAGCGCGCATTCCTCGCGGGGATCAGTAAAATTATATTTCTCAACAAAACAAGCGATCTTAGACACCGAAGAGTTCACCCTGCTCAGAAACGAGCAAAACCTCTTTGGATATTGTTTGCAAGTCTTGTTCGGAAAGCTCCTCTTTCTCTACGGGTTGCAATCCACACAAATAAGCTTTATCTACAGTTTTTTGTATGTGAAGTTTGCAAACTGGGATTTTGAAAGTCTCATACACCTTTTTTGCGATTGCTTCTGTCTCTGATTCTGCATTGGCAACCTTGCCGAAAAAGCTTTTAATAGTAAACAATTCGCCCCTGAGTGGTTGAGCACAAACTGCGAATTTATAATTCATACCCAAACTTTTCATTGAGCGATAAAGTGCGCTTTTGCTTTGGGCAATTTTGAAGCCATCGTAAATGAATGGGTTAACCGCGAACAAAATTACTGGAAAACCAAGCTCCGTTATGATTTTTTTAACTGAATCGGTGACGAGGCTGGGCAAGGTTGGAACTCCCGCTTTCGCTGCACGAAGCAGAAGCAAAGGGGTTCGGCTGGAGTCGATAATGTTTTCACATGATGGAATGACTCGGTTGCCCAAAATCTCAGCATGCATCGAAACATAATAACCGGCTTTCATGTAGCGATATTCATTGCTGATGTTGAGTGTCGGTTCTTTGATTGTGGAACCTAAAAACGACGCGGGTTTCATTACTTGAAGATTAGCTGTTAGGTCGATGTTTGAGACGACCAACACGGTCATGAGACACCAGGTAATTAACAGGCGTTATTCGTGCAGTTATATTTAAAATTAACTATGCACTAAACAACATTGCAAGTTGGGGTTAAACAAAAAAGAGGCAAAAATAACGTACAAACCACTCGAGGTCCTCGGACCAGAACATGAATACTCTTTGGTGGACAAAAACCTGAATGTTTTACCAATCGCCGATAAAATCATCAAAGCGTACTGCGGAAGGATGGTCAACTTTATTGAGTTGCCCAATTTTACTTTTGGAAAAGAGATGCAACTACATGTGATGGAGATAAAGGCTAACCAACCCTTCAAGTCACCAACAGAATTCGAGGAAACCATGCATTCCGCTGTCCTTTCGCTTAATGGAATCCTTGAAAAGTACGGCGCAAACCTGCTGGGTACAGGGATGCATCCTCTAATGGACCTCAAAGACACAGCAGTGTGGCCTCACTACCACAGAAAAATCTACAATGCGTACAGCAAAATCTTCAACCTAAACCAACATGGATGGCTAAACATCCAAAGCTTTCACCTAAACCTGCCCTACCAAAAAGAAGCTGACGCCATCCAGATCCACAACCAACTCGCCAACCTATGCGCATATCTGCCCGCAATCTCCGCTTCCTCACCAATCTTCGAAGGTAAAACCGGTCCCGATCAAGACAACCGCTTGCAATTCTACAGGGTAAATCAAAAAGAAGTGCCATCTGTAATGGGCCAGGTTATTCCAGAATACGTATCCTCAATTTGCAAGTACAAGCGGAATGTAATTGAGCGGTACTCATCAGATTTAGCGAAAGCGGGCGCAGACAAAACGTTGCTACATCGGGAATGGGTTAATTCACGAGGAGTGATTTTTAGATTTGACCGTTGTGCCCTTGAGGTTAGGGTCATGGATGAGCAGGAATGTGTTAAGTCCGATGTGGCGCTGGCTTGTTTTGTACGTGCTGTCCTCAGGGGATTAATCGCTTCAAACACCCAACTCCTGCCACACGAAGATCTAGTTAAAGATTTCAACGCAGTAATCGCAGATGGTTTAAACGCTAAAGTCGCAAATCCAAACGGGAAAACTGCAAAACAGGTATTTCAAAGCTACTTCAAATTAGCTAATGAATACTGTACCGGAGACGAGAAGAAGTATATGTGGCTTATTAAGCGGCGAATCAACGAAGGTTGTCTCTCAGAGCTTATTCGGGCAAGGGTATTGGCGCGTGCGGAAAAAACTAATTTCCATCAGGCAATAATCGATATTTATTCAACGCTTATTAAGTGCCTCCATGATAATCAACCCTACTTCTAGGTGCCCTCATGCCCGAAGACGACAACGGAACAACCTACTCTTTTGACCAATGTAGCCAATGCAAAAGTATCTGTTGCCAAGATGCCAAACCACCACTGAGTGAAAGCCGAAAAAAAATTCTCAGAGAATACCTAAATAGACACAAAATAAGCATCGTTAAACCATTTGCTAAAAACGATTACTCCTACCCAGCTGTCGACGAAGAAATTTACTGTAAATTATTCAGCAAGCAAACTGGCAAATGCATTGTGCACCCTGTGAAACCTGAAACATGTGTAAGCGGACCCATAACTTTCGACATTAACTTAAAGACAAAAAAGGTTGAATGGTTCTTGAAGACATCTGAAATCTGCGCTTACGCTGGTGCCCTCTATAAAAATAAAATGGCTTTCAAAGAGCATTTTGAAGTGGCAAAAAAACAAATCATCACGCTAATCAAACAGTTGAGTGCCAACGAGCTGAGAGCAATTATCAAAATCGATGAGCCCCAAACCTTCAAGGTAGGCGAAGACAGCTTACCAATTGAAGTAGTTAAAAAGCTTGGCTTATAGAAAGCCCGCATCTCTCAGTTTGAGCGCAACGCCTATATTACCTTTGAATTGAACTCTTCCAGTGAAGAAGGCTTTTTCTGCACTCAACCTTCCGTTAACCATGTCTAAGAAGTCATTCTCGTTCATCTTCAAAGTAACTGTTGGCGACTGATGGGTTCCTTCAGTTACCTGAAGCTTTAGATCTTTTATTGAAACTGTCCAATTGCCTCCCTCTGGTCCTGTTACATTTATTTGAGCGATAACGTCGATTCCTGCTGCTTTTTCCGGTTTAAACCGTGCAGGTAGCGCTTTTTCGAAGAATTCTTGAGGGGTATTTGTTTCCATCCTCTTCAACCCGTTGATTTTCAGCTATTTTACGCGTTTGGGTTATTGAAGCTTTGGTAAGGTTACCTGAAGAGGTCTTTTTCTTTGGCTCTGGTAAGCGGTGTCTTGGCTGCGTTTTCGTCATTTTGATATTTATATCCTCGGATGATGGCGGCTGGGATGCCCTCGTTTGCTTGTCCAATCACAAGTTCCGCTGCAGAAGCAAGCTCGTCGGCAATAGCGGTTTGCTTAATTCTAAGAACATAGCCAAACAGGTCCCTTTCGCCTCGCCTATCCCTTATAGGCTTAAACCCGGCTACGCCAACAGCCACATTAATTTCACCCAGCCTAAACGGTCGACCATGAGTATCAGAAACGATGACAGCCACATTGGCACCTGTTAAACGCTTAATTTCTTTTCGGATGTTTTCTGCTGAGGTGTTGGGGTTCTTTGGCAGAGGCACAACATTTCTTTCGCCTGAAACATTTGAGCGGTCCACTCCTGCGTTGGCACAGATTATGCCGCTAACAGTTTCAGTTATGATACTGTTTTGGCCTACACGAACAATGTCTTTGGTTTCTTGAAGAATAACTTCGACTAATGCTGGGTCTTTGTTTGTTTTCAGTGCTATTTCCTTTGCCTTCTCCGATGGCCTCACTTGATCAAGGTCAATTACGTTTCCTTCAGCCTTCGAAACCACCACATGCGTAACGACGATGACGTCATTTTCTTGGATTGGGTTGCCCTGTTTTTTGGTGGCTTCAACGATCAGCTTTCCTAAGTTGTCTGCTTTTTTTATTAATGGTAAATTTTCGATAGCGAATACTTGTACAGGATCCACGCTATTTGCCTCATCTGAGGTTGCTAATTAATCGATAGGACTTAAGTTTATCTAGCAAAAGATTGTAAAACAAAAAATATAGTTGAAAACATAGAAAGAGACCGGTAAAGGCCTCACTGGAAATTTTAGTTTCTGAATTTCTGCAGTTTCTGCAGCATCAGTTTGTCGCCTTCAGCGTCACCTGCACATGTTGCGATGATACCGTCGACTAATCCGACAAGTTTTGATGCTTTCTCTTCAACTGTTTCCATGGTCGCTGCGGTTGGCCATCCAATCATCTTGACTGTTTCAACGTTTTTGGCTGTTCCAACTAGGAAGTATGCAAACAGTGGCTTGTTGAGTTTTTTACATTCAGCTGAGACTGCTTTGAGCGCCTCGAACGAGTCGTCGGTTAGCCTCATGAAGTACACGAAGTCCCATGGCTCACGTACACGTTGAAGTGTTTCTTCAATTGAGCGTCTTGCGGTCAGTAAGCAGCCGAGTTTTAGGTTTTTGGTTTTAACAGAGTTGCGTATGAAGTCTCTTGCCTCCTCAGACGAGGGCAGCATCGTTATGGGTTGGCCAAACTTTGGGTTGTCTCCCATAGTGACTGCTAAACCGTCCAATCCTATGATGTCTGATGCTAATGCTAAGCCTCCAACTTCAACCGGCCCCTTATACTTTAGAATGAAAATTGGGCAGACATATTTTTCTGGGTACTTGTATTTGAGTAAACAGCTTACTACTACGCCGCTTGGAGCTGGGTAACCTGCTGCACCGTCAGTTACGTTCCATCCATCGACTAAATCTTTGAGTTCATCTGCAAGTTTTAAGAATTTTCGTGTTGGCACAAATTCATTTAGTATTTTCATGGAAAGTTCATCTCAGGTTAAAGAGGTGAGGGGTTTGGGTTAAAAAGTCTTTTGCATACTCATGTCTTAGCTTAATAGGTCTGATATTTTTCCCACTGGTCAATTAGAATTGCCTTTTACTCGTGATTGCTTAGTGCAGAGAAGCTTTT
Source organism: Candidatus Bathyarchaeota archaeon (assembly GCA_963725855.1). Lineage (GTDB taxonomy): Archaea > Thermoproteota > Bathyarchaeia > Bathyarchaeales > Bathycorpusculaceae > Bathycorpusculum. Next base: position 387,948 of record CAVSAA010000003.1, read on the forward strand.
TGGTGCGTTCCAGTTTGAATCGTGATATTCTAGAAACTTCTTGCATATTCGCAGATTCTTTGATTACATCAAGGTTTTCGATTAGCTTTTCACCCACATTCGACCTGACTATGACCGTGGAGTAACCCTGTTTGCTGCCCACAGAACCCACCGAAACATCGGCAAAACGAGATGTAAAATCATCACAATAACTGCATGCCTTCTCAGCTGCAACTTCAAGGTCTTTTACTTTGCAACCATACTCTTTCCCGTTAACTTGCACTAGAAATTTGCCCTGTCGCACTTGGGTTTTATCAGCCTTATCCAAATCAATGCCTAGCCGCCCTTTAACCTCTTCTTTTAGTCTGGCTTGGTTAAAGGCTTCATAACAGAACAATCCCAGAATAGTGATTTGGCAATCTGTTTTGAGGGTCTGCTGAATTTTCCGTGCTGCCTTGGTCTCGCAGGGAGTGCAGACGATAGCTATCCTTTTTTTGCCCTGACTTATTAGTTCCCGAAGTTTTTTTATTCCGTTAGCTTTCAGGTATTTAGTTCCTTTTGCCTCCAAAACATCACTTGCATCCATGGCGGCGACAGCTACTGCGTTGTATCCTTCCATGCGGCGCACGACTATGGCGGCATCAAACAAGTTGTCATTAAACCCTTTGACCAAAAGCGCCGAGACAACCCCGCCGTCCTGTCCCTGTATGTTGCTTTTTGCAGAGAAAAAGTCACAGAAAACGCCAACGTCTGGGTCTTTGGTACCCTTTAAGAACTCCTTTTCGATTTTTACTTCATCTTGAGCCTTCAGGTTTTGGCGTTTTTTCACTTGATTATTTGCCATTTAATAACTTCAACCGATTTGTGATTTATTTAGCTAGGTTCTCCAGCAAATAAAGTTTTAAACTCACATTCGGTGATATAGCGGCATAGAGATCGAGGATGCTTTGATGCACATTCGACCTGTTAATTGCTGCAAATATCACAATAGGACCCTGACGCTCAATAGTTTCAACGATGATTCTCTATAAGGTTTCTAATATGATGGCGCCAACTTGTTTTGGGATGTTGTGTTACATTTTTTTAGAAACGTAAATTAATTTGGTAACGCTAATTTTGTTAGTTTGTGATTTGTATGAAGATTGCTGTTTCTGGTAAAGGTGGTGTGGGCAAAACCCTGATTGCAGGCGGTTTGGCTCACGGCTTCTTTGAGAGAGGAATGAAAGTAATTGCTATTGATGCAGATTCTTCGCCAAATCTGGGGTTAACTTTGGGTTTGAATGCTGAGGAAACCCGTAAAATCGTTCCGATTTCTGAGAATCAGCCGTTGGTTGAATCTAAAACAAGCACCGGTTACTCTGGCGTTTATAACCTAAACTTTACAGTCGATGACATCGTCAAACAATACTCTGTGCCAACTCCCTTGGGCGTCAATTTGATTGTTATGGGGACAGTGCATTCTATGGGCGCCGGCTGTATGTGCGCCCCAACCGCTGTAATCCGCGCGTTGTTAAGACATCTCGTTGTTGAACGGGGTGAGGTAGTTGTTTTAGACCTTGAAGCTGGTGTGGAACACATCGGACGAGGCACCGCTCAACAGGTAGATGCCTTACTTATCGTTGCTGATTCTAACCTAAAATCGCTGGAAATCGCCAAACATATTCATGACCTTGCATCTGCGGCAGGAATGAAGCAACTCTTCCTCGTTGGAAATAGAGTTATGAACGATACTCAGAGAGAGGCAATTCAAACTTTCGCTGATCAAAACGGCATGGTGGTGCTTGCTTTTATCCCTTGGGATCAAAAGGTAATCGAAGCCGACATGCTCGGGGAAACGCCGCTTAAAAACAAGGAAATCGCTGCAGTTGTGAGCATAGACAATATATGCGAGCTTTTACTACAAAAAACACATTAGTGTACTTGTGATTTAATCTAAAAGACTCTTTTTCTTAAACTCTCTTTTAAATACATCAATCATATTTTTTTATTTTTGTTTATTTGATTCCTTAACAGTTAACGGAAAAAAGATGCTTGAAGACAAATGGGACGAGCCAATTATAACAAAATTTTAATGTATTTATGGATAGATTAACGTTAAGCAGGTGTGTTTGCTTATGAGTCTGGATTGGAAAAAATGGACAAAAAGTGACTTGATCTTTGGAATAATTCTTCCTGTAATAGCTGTTTTCGTCATTGTACTGATTTCAAAACTTCAGTCAATAATCGGTGGGGAACCCGGAATCGTTATAGGCTTAACGATGGAGATACTTGAACTTGTTGTCATCGTCGGTGTTCCCTTAGCCCTTGGTTTACTATGGAATCAGTGGGCAGGTGGAGCCTCAGGCTTCTTAATGGGCACGTTTTACGCGTTGTTCTGGGCAAGCAGTTTCCAAGGAATTTCAGGCTCAGGGACAGTCCTATTAGCATACATACTAAGCCCAATGTTAATTGGCTACATGGCAGGCGCTCTAAATAAGCGATCAGACAACTTCAAAAGACTACTGATTTCGGGCTATAGTAGCGTCTACAATCGGAGGCATAGTACTCTTCACATCTTCCAAATGTCTCCTGCAAACGTCGTAACAGGGACAACTGGGTTTGCACTGACTGTTCTAGCACGTATTATAGCCGCTGTGTTGACCTCTGTTGTAGCCAAAATTTTCTTCTGGTATGGCATGGGGGCTAAAAAACTCTAATTCTCAATAGTTATTTCTTTTTAGTAAACAGCCTTTTTTATAATTTGTTGGCGCTAGCAATCTTTCAAATTGTTTTTTGTTTCAGACCTTCAAAAAGTTGGTTCTATGGAATAGATGGGCTGGCTGGGTTTTGCATGAATGGAAATCGGTCTTGGTTTTGAATGTCCACAACATATGGTGTGTCGCCTATTCCATCATTGTTAGTGTCTGTGCCATTGTAGTCACTCCAATAGTTACCTTCTCTCCCGTTATCCCACGCATGCGGTGGTTCGTTTTCGGGGTATTCTTCGCAGAAGCAACCGTTAATTTGGAAGGTATTATTGTCAAAACCGTTATGGCTGATTAATATGTCGGCTGGTATAAGTTCTTCGTCTCCATTAAATCCAAAGAATAAGCCTTGAGTGTTCTTTGCTAGGTAATTGTTAGTGATTGTTGTGTTGGAGCCTGATAGCAGGATACCAAGGATGCTTTCGGTTATTGAGTTGCCAGTTATAGTGTTGTTTTTTGTCCATATGTACATGCCAATGCTGAAATTTTTGACGTTTAAGTTTTGAATGGTGATATCTTCAACAGTCTCGGCGCCTAAATCTATGCCGATTATATACTGAGCTATTAAGTCTGGAGATTGGTTTGGTCCGTTGCCGACGACCCATACGTTCGCCTGGGAGCCATTGTAGGGTCCACTAAGAGTATAACCCGCCCCATCGATGATCAAATTACTTTTAAGGATTCTTATAGTACCGTAAATGTCGTTTGTGAAAGTGTAGCGATTTTCTTTGCGCTGGATTGATGCGTTTGAGGGGTAAACGGTCCCGTCTTGTTGAATGATGATATTTTGAAGAGTTGTTGGCTTCCTTGGAGATGACTGTTGCTGAACGTAAATTAGCCCCGAAATTAATGAAACAACTAAAATAACAATTGCTAAAGCTATGATGATTTTTCTTTGCATCCAAAGGCCCTCTTTATCCATTTTTACTGCTATGTTTTATTTAATGGATTCGTCTACATCCAGTAGAGTAACTAAAATGTTTGCACTTGCAGTCTAGCAATAAAGGGAGAGTGCATAGATGAATATTAGAGGATCCGTTTACAAGAATTTTAAGCCAATTATTTAGTTAACAAAACATGTCTGAATTTTGTGCTAAGTTGTCCAAAAAGAAAATATATCCAAGTTATCTTTCTCAAAGACCTTCTGCAAGATTCCTTTTACTTCATCCTCATCTAAGTTATAGATTCCCTTTTTGTTTTTATGTAAGGGAATTTTCGTCTCTTTTAGTAATTCGCCCTTGGGAAAGTCAAAAAACATGTAGTAGCGCTTATCGTGCATCAAGATAATTCTTAATGTTGAAAGCTCTTTGTTTGGTGAAAGCGCATTTTGTTCAAGGATGAAAACTAGAGACTTTGGCTTTTTTTCGGTAACTAATCGTTTGAATTCTTCCCAATCTCTAATTCTAATATGCCCATCACTCATCTAATCCACCTAAATAGTTGGAAGGATTAACCTTCTCCGCAGGCTACCTCGTAATCCATGGCCTTAAGGTATTTTTCTGTATCTTCTTTGCTTTTAAATGGTCCATAAATAATATTGTATTGAGATCGAGTTTCCTGCTGGGTTCTTTTTCACTCTCAAAGTTTGCGGGTTTTGCTCTTTCTTTTAATCCACTATATGGCTTCATGATGACTTGCTCATTTTAGCTCTGTTTTAATAGTTCTTGAACTTGGCGTTCTATTTCGTCTCTGATTTCTCGGATTTTTTCTATGGGTTTTCCTTTAGGGTCTTCGAGCTTCCATTCGATTGTTGGTTTAAAGAAGGGTCCAGGACAAATTCCCTGATCATTACAGCCCATGGTGACAATTAGATCTGATTCGTTAGCCATCTGGAAAGAGATTAATTTTGGTTTGTTCTGGGAGATATCGATACCTTTTTCCTTCATGACTTCCATAACGAGAGGATTAACTTGACTAGCTGGCTTGTTTCCTGCACTTGAGGCTATGAATTTGTTTTCGCCGTACTTTTTAGCAAATGCCTCTGCCATTTGGCTCCTGCCAGCATTTTCAACGCAAACAAAGAGGACTTTTTTCAACTCAATCACCCATTTCGGATTGCTTTCTGAGTCTTAGATTAAGATTCTTTCGTAACTCTTTAATTTTTTGAAAAATTCACATGTAGTGATAATAGAGAAGAAGACTAAATGGAAGTTTGACACTCTATCAACTGTTGAGAGGGGTTTTACTTTGTCTTTTCTTTATGTAGTTTGTCGATTATCTTTTGAGTTTCCTCTTCTGACGGATGCGTTATGGCGCTAACAGGACAAATGTCTTCGCAACCTCTGCAGAAAACAACACAGAAGTTGGGTTTTACTGTTGTTTTATTCTTGCCATCTTTCTCTTCAACTTTGAAGGCATTCATATGACAGAAATCAACGCATTTACCACAGGTTATGCATTTATTATAGTCGATTTTTGGATCCCAAGATATTTTGATGCGTGGAATTCCTTCGTAATCTTCTTCGGGCATTGAGTTCACTTCGATTAATTAACAGCATAACATAACAACTTTTAAATATTGTTATTTGATAATTGTTGAAACTATGTCATCAAAAGCGGAAACGCAGAATAAATTCAAATCAACCGTTTTTCATGCACTTTCTGACCCCATTCGAATGGAAATAGTAACCTACTTACGCCCGGGCGAAAAATGCGTTTGCGAGATAGTTCCACACCTTAACCTAATCCAACCGCTAGTATCGAGGCATCTAAAAATACTCAAAGATGCAGGGATAGTGAGATGCCGAAAAGATGGAACAAAACGCATGTACTCCATCGTGGACCAAAGAATATACGATGTGGTTGATGCACTAAGCCCTCAATTAATAAGCGTACTCACAAAAGAAGCGATTGAAAACGTAATCTACTAAGTGATAAAGAATGGTTGCGAAGAGGAATTGAAAAACTTGGGGCTTTGTCAGCAAACTGTCTGCGCTTTGGATGAAAACAGGAAAACTTGAAATGGACGTCTAAAATGATGAAAAAACAAATAGTTAGTATCTTGTGTCTAGACAATTCTGATATTTCCACTTTTACAAATTGGTGAAGCAGCAGCACCTTCAGCCGATGATTGGTCAATGTTCCGTGGCGATCTTGGTCATAGTGGCACCTCCTCTACAGCACCGGCAACGACAAATGAAGTGCTGTGGACATTGGATACTGGGGTTCCTCTGGGTTCTTCTGCGGCAGTTGTTGATGACAAAGTCTATGTAGCCTCTAACGATGGTTCTGTCTATTGCCTTAACGCAGCTGATGGTTCTCAAATATGGAAATCCAGCCTTAGTAATCGGGTAGCTATAAGTTCAGCAATCGCTGTTGCGAATGGTTACCTCTACTTCGGATGCTACGATAGGAACGTATATTGTCTGGATGCTTCAACAGGTAGAGATGTATGGTCCTATGCAACTGGTGACAGTGTTCAGTCCTCTCCCTCAGTTGTCGACGGACATGTTTATGTTGGCTCTTGGGATGGAAACGTATACTGCCTTGATGCAGACACTGGCAATAAAATATGGAATTATACAACAGGAGCTCTGGTAGATTCTTCCCCAGCTATTGCAGATGGAAAAGTGTACGTCGGGTCGGCAGATCATAATGTTTATTGTCTCGATGCTGAGACCGGTGATAAATTATGGAGCTTTGCAACGGGAAATACAATACAGTCCTCTCCTGCAGTGGTTGACGGCTACGTCTACATCGGCTCACATGACAACAATGTCTACTGTCTCAATGCAGCTACCGGCGAAAAAGTTTGGAGCTATCAAGAACAAGGATTAGTTGATTCTTCACCGGCAGTAGCCAACGGATATGTCTACGTCGGCTCAGGCGTCTCCGACAGTACAACCGACAAAAACGTTTACTGCCTAAACGCTGCCACAGGCGAAAAAGTTTGGAGCTACGAAACATACGATGGCATCTACTCCTCTCCGGCTGTCGTCGACGGCTATTTATATGTAGGAGGGTGGGATGACAAATTCTACTGCCTAAACGCCACTAACGGTGCTAACATATGGACGTATACAACTGGTGATAGCATCAGCGCTTCCCCAGCTGTATCAAATGGAGTTGTTTATATCACCTCATGGGACCACAATGTCTACGCTCTTGGTGCACAGGCAACAAATGCATCTTCGGCAGACATGCCTACATGGCTAATCGGAGCAGTCGCAATAATTGCAGTAGTTGCAGTCGTTGCTGTTCTATCGGTTGTAATGCGTAAGAAACCAAAATCTAAAAAAACAAAAAGATAACTCGGTGATCCTGAGGCATCTTTCTTTTTTTCTTTACTTAGTTACCAACTGTTGTTGTTTGAATTAAATAATATATTTAAATACATAATTGTGTCTCGGTACTTGAGAATGTATGTCATCGGAAATTGACAGAAGATTGAAGCGCCTAGGCAGAATCAGGCATCTGCTCTTGTGAAAATGATGGCCGGCGATCAGATGAATTAAAGGAACTAGCCAAAAAAATCATTACCGATGGACATGCAAAAACTAAATCAAAATTTTTCAAGGCTCTTGCAGATATAACGCGGTTAAGAATTCTAACTTTACTTGCGGTTAGAGAAATGTGCGTTTGTGAGGTGATGGTGGCTTTGGACTTAACCCAACCTACAGCTTCTCATCATCTTCGAATTTTAGAGAATATCGGTTTGGTCAAAGATAGAAAAGATGGAAAATGGGTTTTCTACTCGTTAAAGGACGAAACCAAGACGTTAAAACTGTTAGATGTCTGAGGGTTTTGCCAATATTGTAACAACATATTTAAGTATTTGAATATGTTATAGCTATTGTGAAATTTAAGGCGAGAAAATGAGCAAGAGTAACGAGCATGTTAAGAAAGAATTATCTTTGGGACTTTGGGAAAAGTACCTTACGTTATGGATAGCAATCTGCATTGTGGTTGGCTTGCTTGTCGGACGCTTTATTCCGGAGTTTGGGCATTTTATGGATTCATTAAAGTTTGCCCAGTTATCAATTCCGATTGGAATATTGCTTTTCTTTATGATGTATCCAACTGTTGTTGGGATACAGTTTAGCGACATAAAAAAAGCTGTTAAAGCTCCTAAACCACTTATTGTGACTATAATTGCCAACTGGTTAATTGCTCCGCCACTTATGACATTTCTGGCAAATACATTCTTTCCAGGTGACCCACAATTCGTTGCAGGTCTAATTCTACTTGGATTGTCCCCTTGCACAGCGATGGTGATGTGGTGGATGTTCCTTGCGAGAGGCGACATGGCCCAAGGACTCATCAACACTGCCTTCAACGCATTACTAATGCTTGCGTTGTATGCCCCGCTTGCGGCCTTGTATTTAGGTGTAAGCAGTATTCCAGTTCCATGGGACTTAATCGCCATTAGTGTTCTAGCTTTCATTGCACTTCCAGTGGGTGCAGGGGCGTTATCGCGACGAGTAATCATTAAAAAGAAAGGGGTTGAGTGGTTCAAAGACAAGTACAATCCAGTTGTAGGCAAAATCTCCATCGTTGCACTGTTGTTGACATTGATTGTGCTTTTCTCCTTTGCAGGACAAACAATACTAACTAATCCGCTTCTCGTCGGTCTCCTTGCAGTTCCTCTCCTGATACATTATGCAGTAATGATAGGGTGGACTTACCCGCTGGGTTACTTTTTAGGCTGGAAATACGAGAGCGCCATCGACACAACAATCATAGGCAGCAGCAGCCACTTCGAAGTAGCCATAGCTGTAGCTGTTACGCTATATGGTATCGGCTCTAATGCAGCTTTAGCCACAGTCATCGGTCCACTCTTGGAAGTGCCGCTCATGCTAACGTTAGTAAAGCTTGGATTGCGCACAAGAAAGCACTTTCCAAGAAAGAAAAGTGAAAAAACTTAGTCATAATCATGGTGAAAAAAATGAAAGATAAAAATCAAGAAATAAAAAGAACGGTTAGAAAAGCGTACTCAAAAGTAGCGACCAACAGCAATTCTTCCTGTTGTTCCTGCGGATGTGGAAGTGCAGATCAAATAACCGTCAAGAAAATATCTGAGAAAATAGGTTATTCTGATGAGGAGATGAATGCAGTTCCCGAAGCCAATCTCGGATTAGGTTGCGGCAACCCAACAGCCTTTGGCAACATCAAAGAAGGCGATGTTGTCCTTGATCTTGGAAGCGGTGCTGGATTTGATTGCTTCTTAGCCTCAAAAAAGGTTGGTAAAACTGGAAAAGTTATTGGCGTTGACATGACTGAAGAGATGATAGCTAAAGCTAGAATCCTTGCTAAAGAACACGGCTACTCAAATGTTGAGTTTAAGCTCGGCGACATCGAAAAAATTCCCGTAGAAGACAATTCAGTCGATGTTATAATTAGCAATTGTGTCATTAATCTTGCACCAGACAAATCGCGGGTGTTCAAAGAAGCATATCGCACTCTGAAAAGTAGTGGTAAAATGTACGTTTCTGACATTGTTCTCCTCGGCAAACTAACCGAAGAGCAGCTAAAAGACGAAGATTTGCTTACTGGTTGCGTGGCAGGCGCTTTACACAAAGATGACTACTTAGCCAAACTTAAGCAGGCGGGCTTTAGGGTTAACATTATTGCGGAAGATAAGGAACTAAGTAAGACACAATATAATGAATTGCCTATTGAGAGCATCAAGATTGAAGCGGTAAAGTAGGAGTTTACTCTCTTTCTTTTCTCTTTTGAATGTGCGTTTGATAGGGTTCCGTCGTTTTTGAAAAACTCCTAAATGTAAAAAATTTATCCTACGCACCAGCCAAACCGTTTAATATCCGCTGGCGAGACTTTCTCTTCTATCATTAATTCTCTTAGACAAACGGGGTCCGTTTCTAAGTAGTCTCCTGTGCATGCGTATGCTCTGCCTCTGCATCCGCCACACCCTTCCCGGTACTCGCAGCCGCCACATTTGCCCTTCAAAGTGTGCCGCTGCCGCAGATTCTTTAGGACTTCTGAGTTTCTCCATATCTCGGTTAGGCTCTGTTCACGGATGTTTCCAACTTTGATGGGTAGAAAAGTGCATGGATAGATGTCTCCGTTTGGTCGGAGACTAAAATACATGTTTCCTGCGTGGCAACCGATGCCATTATGTATCCAGAACTCTTTAATCAGAAGGTCTTTAGCTTTGGTTCCATGGTTACGGTGCATCTCGCAAGTGATTTCGGGGTACATTGGCATTCCACCTGACATGGTAAAGGTCATTTCTGTGTCTTCTTGTTTGCTCTGTAGCCACCGAATTAAGTTAGTACGCTGCTCCATTGTCATGGCTTGATCCATAATGTCTTTGCCTCTGCCCACTGGAACTAAATCGTAAACCGCGACCTCATCAACACCTAAATCCTTCAGAAACTCTATGCGCTTAGGCATCTCACCGTATGTATCCTTAAGTGCCATAGTTGTTATGACGACTTCTAAATCGATTTCGAGGCATGTTTTGATTGCAGCAACCGCCTTGTTAAATGTGCCCGGCAAGTTTCGGAGGTGATCATGTTTTTCTGGGACTACTGAGTCGATGGGTATACCTATTGCTTTTATGCCTGCTTCTTGGAGCTGCAAAGCAGTATGAGGTGTAATTAGCAAACCATTAGATAACATGGCTGGCATGATACCTAAGTCGTCACAGTGCTCAGCTAGAGATAACACAAAGTCTTTTCGTAGTAATGGTTCGCCACCACTGAAAATTACGGCTTGTGTGCCTAAACTTACCATCTCATCAATTGCATGTGTTGCCTCTTTAAGATTCAGTTCATCAGGCATGGCTTCCCTTGCGGAAACATGGCAGTGTAGGCAGCTTAAGTTGCATGCTCGAGTTACAGCGTACGATACTATGAGGGGTGTGCTGGGTTCACCTTTTAGTCCCTGCCCTAATAGCTTCTGCCTCAGCATCAACTCGAGCAGTTTAAAGGTTGTACCCACCAATTGCACCCCTTAAATTTTGGGTTTAATTATCCAAAGTTGGATAGCTCTTCGCAGAAGCCATGCAACCGCAAAGATCAAGGAGACAAAGATGATTACAATTACCATATTGGGTCCGATGTCAAAGGCGTTTTCTATTGCGTCTGCTGGGGCTAAGTCAGTGATTTTTACGTTATCGATTGTGGCTAAGCTGTCGTGGCCGAAGTAGTATTCCGTACCATTTAGTATGTTTCCTGCTGGGTTTTGGCTGCCTTGGAGGACTTTGATGGTTTGTTCTTTGCCGTCTATGTAGAGGTGCATGCCTGTTGTTGTGCGTGTAAATTGGACGTTTATCCACTCGTTTAATGTGATAGGTTGGGTGGTTACTATTTCGTTGAAGCCACCGCTTTCAGTCATTATGAAGCCGCTTAATGCTCCTTCAACGTATTCTTCGCCGTTGCAGGGTGTGCCTGCTCGAAGTGCTAAACCGAGGACTCGTGTGGTGTTTTGCCATGCGCAAGCTTGGTCGGGGTGGTTGCATTTGACTATTATGTTGTTATAAGTGGCATTTTTGTATCCGGGTACATTTATCCATGCTTCGATTTCGATGTATTTTTGTATATCGAGGTTAGGTGAGATTGGTAGATACATTGGTTCAGGCATTGGTGGGAAGCCGATGACGAATTTGATTGGGACATAGATGGCGTTTTCTCCGTTGAACTTTATTGCTTTGTCATATTTACCGTCAACTATTGTAGGTTCGGGTTTTCCAGCTAAGATAGCAGTGTTTAAACCAGTTGAATCGACAGTTATGGTTGTAGAGCCGCTCGGCTTAACTTCGTCAAGTGCCCATTCTCTAACTGCAACTGCGCTTTGGGCTTTTACTGTTGTCAGAAGGATTGGGCTTAGTATGGTTGCTACCAATAAGCATAAAGTTAAAATTTTTATGAGGTTTTTCTTGATTGCCATCTGTTTTCACCTTAGGTGGATTATGTAAAACTCGCGGCTTATAGCTCTCCTCCGAGAACAGTCTGTTCTCCTATAAGAACAGCAAAATATTGCTTTCCCGAGCTTAATTGAGGGCGATTTATTGTTTTTTCTTGGATAATATTGCGTTCGCTTATACGTCTTGTATCTGTTTTTCTAAGTCAAGCCTATTTTTAGATAAAGTTGTTACTCGAAAAGGTAACTATTTCCAACGCTATTGCAAACAAAGCCATTTGGGAACGCTTGAGCTATAGAAAATAATGCTCGCCATCCAGTGCAATGCGAGGGTACAATTAAATCAGGGTTAATCTTTTTTAGCTCTCCAATAGTAGGTTCAATTCTCTTCTCAAAATCTTTTCCAGCTAAATGAAAGCCGCCCAATACTGCATAAACCTTTGATAAACCAGTAATCTGTTGAGCATATCGTATCGTGTTTATAATGCCCGCGTGAGCACACCCAGAAATGATGACCAAGCCCTTATCTTTGATATTAACGACCAAAGCACGATCATCTATGACCAATAGATCTGGCTGCCAAGAGTTATTATCATAAATTTTATTTTGAATTAAACCCTTTTCAAAAACCACTTTTCTTGGAATCTCTCCAGTAACGCAAGCCAAATTATTGGCAATTAAATGGGGTTTTTTTGTGTTTACGATTTTTACCGCAGTTAACAGCTCTAAATTAGGAAAAGATGGATACTTCCTTATGTCTTCTTTAACACTGGTAGTTCCTCTACGTTTAATCATATCTTCATGCATTATTAGGGGTAAATCGGTTCTGTGAACAGCCTTAACTACTGCGGCTAAACCCCCAAAATGGTCGTAGTGGCCATGGGAAAGAACAACATAAGCGATTTCACTTAGGTCGATGCCCATCCGTTTGGCATTCATAACCACTCCAATAGGGCTAACGCCTGTATCAAAAAGAATAGTGAACAGGATTTCACCGCAAAACACTCTAACAAACATAGAAAATCCATGTTCCGCAAACGGCAACTCTGAACGCGTTTGGTTCCGGTGCCTAAAAGACTGCACTTCTTTTCGAGTGTTGCTTGAGAGAAAATCTACTGTGTTATCCATTAAAGAAATAATTTCCAGTTTTGTTGCTTCTTGAAGATCTATATTTTTTATTGCCAATTCTAATCCACCTATAAGGTTCCTCGATAATGAATGGTCGTTGGGCAGCCAACACATTTTTTGGTTTCATATCTTGCACATGTGGAGCAATCAACGTTACACGGGGCTTTATCCTTGCCCTTATGTGTCAAATATTCTCTTATTTGAAGGAATTGTGAAAATTCGGAATCAGTAATTGGGTAGAATTCTGATCTGCGGATTCCAGGGCTACTTCTTAGTGAGCATTTTTCTACCGAGATGCTCTCAAGTGTGTCTTTGTTTTCTGCAATAACTAGGGCGATGAGGTTGTAGCCGCCAATGGTTTTGAAGATATGAACTACCCGCGGACAATCCTTGAAACGATTCATTACTTCTTGCATTGCCTCTGCATCTTTCATTTCTAACAGTATCATTGCTGGAATAAGCCCGAAAGCTGCGGGGTTCATTAAAGCTTGATTTCTTATGGCACCTTGCTGTAGTAGTTTACTTAGTCTTTTCTTGACGCCCACGTTAGTGAATCCTGTAATTTGTGCTAGTTTTTCAAGCGTAGTTCTTGCGTCGACTTGTAGTTGGCTGATTAATTTCCTGTCAATATCATCCATAAATTCAATCTTCTTGTTTATTTTCTAAACATAACCTATTAATATTGTTTATCTATTAAACTATATCAGCATTAAAACAAAGGTTGTCATAATTATGAAAAGAATAATGATGCCAGTTGAAGACGAAAAAGGACTAGAAGCTAAAGTAGCCCATCACTTTGGAATGGCACCCTACTTCGCTATGGTAGAACTTGACGAGAACGAAAAAACCCCAAAAGTAAAAATTGAACCGAACAGAAGCGAGCACATGGGCGGCGCCCCAGGGCACTCACATGAAAGCTTCTTAGCATTGAAACCAGACGTTGTCGTCGCTTATTCAATGGGGCCAGGGGCATTGAACACCTTCTTAGGTGCAGGCGTAACTGTTTTGGAAGCAACTGCAATTACTGTCAAAGGCAACATTGAATCATTCAAAGAGGGTAAACTCAAAGTACTTTCTCGCGGATGCGAACACGCCCATCACCACGAGCACGAACATTAAGTTGAACTAAACTAATTAAGAATTAATAGGTGAAAAAATGCCAAAGATAAAAGCAAAAGCAACATGGGTTGAAAACGTGGGTTCAAAGGTTGATAATCAAAGAAACCACAGCGTGGAATGTGACCTCTCGATTGCTGCAGGCGGGACAGATTGTGGTCCAACTGCGCTTGAGCTTAGTTTGATGGCGTTAGCTGACTGTGGCGTGACAATCTTTGCTGACGTTTGCAAGAAAAGCAACATTAAACTTAAGATGGTTGAAGTTATTGCTGAAGCTGACAAGTCACCGGATTCACCACTGATAAGTGGTGTTACTATGAAAGTTAATGCTTCTTCTGATGTAAGAAAAGAACTCCTAGAGGCTGCTTGGAGAAGAACCGAGGCAAACTGCCCTGTGCTGTTCATCTTTAAAGAACCAACACCAATCAAAGTTGAATTCGAAGGAAAAACGGAATAAACGCCCAAGGCCCTGCAAATGAAGGCTGCTCTGATAATTTACTGGTCTAAGACAGGTAACACCGAAAAAGTGGCTAATGCAATCAAACAAGGCTTAGAAGACGCTAACATTCAAGTAACTATTAAGAAGCCTGAAGAAGCAGAAGCGCTTGATTATTTTGACTATGATTTAGTTTGCGTAGGTTGTCCATCATACTCTTGGCATCCTCCCGAACCGATGACAAATTTCCTTAAGAAGAAATTCGGTGAATACCGTCAAAATGGCAAAATTAAGCCTTCCGCTCCAAAAATTCCAGGCAAAAATGCAATAGTCTTTGTAACATACTCGGGACCACACACAGGAATTGATGAGGCAACACCTGTTGGTAAAGATATACGACAATACTTTGAGCATATAGGCTTCAACATTATTGATGAATGGTATATTCTTAGCGAATTTCATGGCTCAATCGAGCATAGCACACAAGGCAGATTGGGTGATGTCAGGGGCAAGCCTACTGTGGAACAGTTGCAAGTCATTAAAGATGACTCAATGCGTATAGGCAAACTGCTCTAATTCTTATTTTTTTTTGAAGAGCACTCTAGCCAAAACAATTTTAAGATTCTTATCTGGATTATTATCTATTAGTGGTCTTCTTGGTTAATGCTCAGAATAGTTACAGTGCCGAAGAGGCTCAAAAAATTCTCGATCCAGTTCCCTATGCTCAAGGCTTCCACTTCTTTATGCCAGACGGCCATTATACCGGTGAAACAGCGCTGTCCCTTTGCTCCTTCTTAAAAGACCTGGGAAGCATCGATTTGCAATCAATTAAATTCCACTTTGACCGCGGTGACTTCCAAAAGTGGTTAAGAAATACAATCGGCGATGAGGAACTCGCCCGAATAATTGACGAATTAGATAAAAGAATTCCTGAAGAAAATCTCGGAGAAAAGCTAGCTGATATAGTGAAAAAAAGAATTTCAGAATTGCAGTTAACTCGTTAAAAAATGCTAAATTGCACTGGTTAGATAAATTAAGCGAGAGCCTTTTCTAAAGTCTATTTCAAACGCTTTTTGTTTCCCATTTCGTAAAGTAAGTTTTGCCATCTTCCCTAAAAGCGCGGAGAAGCTCACAGTGCCTAAAGAAAGCAAACTCTTGCTCTAATTGCTCAGGTCTAATGTCTATGGTCTTGACCAAGTCTTCCTTTGTGATTTTGCCATATTTCTCTATAGTGTTGTAGATTTTTTGTTGTGACTCCGTTAAGCCTGAACTGCCTGATTGGCCTAATTGTTTTCGCACAGATAAGGCTGTTGACACAGCCATGGGATCACATGGTTTTGGAGGGTTAGTTTCATACATGTAGCAGTCTTCGCATAAGACTTTGCCGTGGAGGTCGTAGGTTTCTCCTTCTTTTAGAAGCGATTTGCAGCGCTCACATTCCATTTAATCTCACCGTTATTTGAATTTAAGCAGCAGCTGTAACCTTTGCCTTTTTGTTACTCAGTCGGCTAGCTTTGTGTTTGTTTATTAATCAATCGTTTCTTTATTAAAAATTGATTTAAGTATATAAAACAATAAAAAAAACCCAATCAAAACCATAGACAATATATGAGAGTTTTTGATTAAGAAAACAGCATATAACTTGAGGTTGTTTATTTTGAAAACTTTGGTTACAGTTGGTCGTGGTGGAACAGGAAAATCAAGCTTTACTGCTTTGATGGCTAAATGCTTCATAGAAGCAGGTGTCTCTCCATTGCTTTTGGTTGACGCTGATCCAGACCAAAACCTAGCTGAAATGCTAGGCGTAGACCTTAAAGAAGCAGGTAAATCAACCATAGCCGATCTCATAGTCAGCACCTTCATAGAGCAAGGTGGCACGACAGTCGGCATTCCGCCAACCCAGCGTATCGAAAGCCGCATCTGGGAAAATGGGCTCTACGAAAGCAAGAACTTTGATTTCCTAGCTGTTGGCACAAAATGGGTTGAAGGGTGCTACTGCATGCCTAACTCAGCCTTAAAAGGCGCTTTGGAATCGTTGACTAAAAACTACAAGTTTGTACTTGTTGACTCCCCAGCGGGGCTTGAAAACCTCAACAGGCGAATTACCTCGGAAGTCAACGACATCTTTGATATTCTTGATCATTCCAAAAAATCCCAGGATCATGTCAGAAGAGCTTACAAAATAGCTAAAGAAGTTGACATGAAATTTGAAAACTTTTACATTGTTGGTGGTTACCGTTTTCCAGTAGAACTAGGCAAGCAGGCTGAAGATGACCTAAAATTCAAATATCTAGGAAAAATCATTGCAGATGACCAATTAGACGAGTATGTTCTCAATGGAAAATCGCTGCTTGATCTGCCAAACAACAACAAAGGCTACCTTTCAGTCAGAGAAATCCTTAACAAATTGGGGTATTTATAATCCTAAAAATATTTACATAATTCTCTGTAAACCTTCCATATCTATAACTCCACCGTGACTTTTGCTTAGAAAATCTGGAAAGGTTTAAAAGGTCTGTAATTTAGCATAGTGGTAAACCTTTACAGAGGTTTCAGATTTGACTGCTAAAAACGTCCATGTAAAAATAGACGAAATGAAGACCGGTAGCGGTCTCATTAAAAATTTTGAATTATCCATCGGCAAGGTTATCAATGACAACTATACCGAGCCCATGGGGCCAACCCCAATGCCCTCCATGACAACCCTTCGGGATTGGGACATGAAGCTTCTCACCAAGTACAAGCCCTTTTATATGCCCGACTGCGATCTGTGCTGTCTGTGTACTTTTGGAAAATGTGATTTGACAGCTGGAAAACGCGGCGCATGCGGCTTAGACATCGCCACACAATCTTCTCGTATTGTTATGTTGGCTTGTGCGATTGGATCAGCATGTCACTCAGCCCACTCACGTCACCTTCTTCACTCATTAATTGAAAAGTACGGTCGAAGATTCCCCTTAGACATCGGCGGCTTAAACATTAAAGTTGAAGCACCAATCACACGATTGGTTACAGGTATAAAGCCTGAAACACTCGGCGACCTTGAGGATGTTTTATCCTATGTTGAAGAACAAATCACCCAAGTTCTTGCAGTAGGACACACCGGCCAAGAAGGTAACAACTTAGACTTCGAATCAAAAGCAATGCACGTCGGAATGGTCGACCACGTAGGAATGGAAGTAGGCGACATTGCACAAATATCCGCTTTAGGCTACCCGAAAGCTGACCCCGAAGCACCACTAGTAAAACTAGGCATCGCAAGCGTCGACAGAACCAAACCAGTCATA
The DNA here is from genome assembly GCA_963725855.1 of Candidatus Bathyarchaeota archaeon. GTDB lineage: Archaea > Thermoproteota > Bathyarchaeia > Bathyarchaeales > Bathycorpusculaceae > Bathycorpusculum. The sequence goes on from CAVSAA010000003.1 coordinate 405,461, forward strand.
ATGTGCATCGGTCACAACGTTATGCCGTCAGTTGGAATAATTGACTACGCCAAAGAAAACAAAGCTGATGATAAAATTGAAGTAGTGGGCTTATGCTGCACATCACACGACATGACACGATACTACAACCGCGCTAGAATCGTCGGCCCAATCAGTTGGGAATTAAGATTCATCCGCGCAGGATTAGCGGATGTAGTCGTACTCGATGAACAATGTATCCGAACAGACATATATGACGAAGCTGGCAAAGTCAACGCTCCAGTAATCGCAGCTTCCGAAAAGAACTGCATGGGCTTTAAGAACCGCACAAACGACCCAGCTGAAGAAATCGTTACTGACCTCGTTAGCGGCAAAGTCAAAGGCGTACTAATTCTTGACCCAGAAAAAGTCGGCGAAGTCGCAGTCCGCGTAGCACAACAAGTAGCTCCAGTCCGCAAACGAAAGAATGTTCTCCCAAGCATAGAGGAACTTACACAGATTGCAAAGACCTGCACACAATGCAAGAGTTGCCAACGCAACTGCCCACAAGACTACGCAATCCCAGCAGCCATCAAAGCAGCAGCACAAGGAGATCTAACGCTACTGACCGACCTCTACGAGACCTGTATAGGATGCGGAAGATGCGAAGAAGCATGCCCACAAAACATAATGATCCACAGCTTAATCATTAAAGCAGGCGAAAAAGCAATGCTCTGCGAAGACAACCTATGCCGCGTAGGCAGAGGCGCAGTTTCAGACGTCGAAATACGTAACGTCGGCAGCCCAATCGTCCTCGGAGAAATCCCTGGCATTGTCGCAGTCGTCGGTTGCAGTAACTACCCGAAAGGTGGTAAAGACGTCTACGACATATGCAGAGAATTCGCAAGCAGACGATATATCGTCGTACTATCAGGTTGCTCAGCAATGTCCGCAGGCAGCTACCGCAACAGCGAAGGTAAAACTCTCTACGAAGAATTCCCCGGCGGATTCGAAGCAGGAGGAGTCATGAACGTCGGCTCATGTGTCGCAAATAGCCACATCGCGGGTGCAGCAATCAAAGTAGCAAATATCTTCGCTAAACGCTCACTAAGGGGCAACTACGAAGAAATCGCAGATTACATCCACAACCGCCTCGGTGCAGTCGGTTTAGCTTGGGGTGCATACTCACAGAAAGCAGCCGCAATTGGCGCAGGATTCTGGCGGTTAGGTGTACCAGTCCTCGTCGGTCCACACGGTGTCAAATATAGACGCATGCTCCTAGGCACAAAAGAAGACCCCAAGAACTGGGAAGTTCTCGATGCACGCACAGGCCAAACCGTCAATGTCGGACCAGCACCAGAACACCTCTTCAACATGGCAGAAACCAAAGAAGAATGTATGGTTGCAATCGCAAAACTCTGCATCAGACCCAACGACACATGGAAAGGACGCAGCATAAAACTAAGCCACTACGTTGACTTAAGCAAACGTTACCTCGGAGTCATGCCAAACGACCTACACCTGTACGTAAGAACTATGGCTGATGTCCCAATGACCATGAAAGAGGAATTCGAGAAAATTTTAGCAGATAACAACTGGAAAGAAACAGTAATTCCGGACCCAACCTTGCTCCCAAGAATGGTTCGTAAAATGAAGGAGTAAACGGAGGAAAAAACTATGTCCTGTGAACCATGGCAATGTGCAGAAATCGCCTCAACTAAAAAAGCAAACCCCATACAAAAACCCGAGATAGCAGTAGCAATGATCAAACGAGCCCAACGCCCCCTTCTCATTGTGGGAAGCAACGCAACTGAAAGGTACATGGAAGGCAAACAACTGATTGAATACCTAATAGACTTCGCTAACGCATCCAAAGTGCCAGTCGTCGCAACCGCCCATATGGTTGGCGAATTCATCAAACGAGGATACCAACCAGCAGCATTCATGAATGCAATGGAAATCGGGCAAAGAGTGGTTGACCCAAAATGGATGGGACTCGACGGCAAAGGACACCCGGACCTAGTTATTTTGGTTGGGTTACCCTATTTCGTTGAATCATTGATGCTCTCAGGCATGAAACACTTTGCGCCAGACCTCAAAACCATGACAATAGACAACCTATTCCATGTCCATGCAAGCTGGTCTTTCCCAAACGCAACCCTAGAAGATTGGGCTGCAAACCTCAAAGTAATGACCTCAAAATTTAATGGAGGAAATTAAAAAATGTCAATGTTTAAAGATATACCTGTTGAAGTTGGCGTAATCTACGAAGGAGAACGTATCCGAAGAAACGACATGCAAGTAGAACTAGGCGGACCCACAGTCAAACAAAAGTTTGAACTCGCAAAAGTAAAACCCATGAATCAAGTCGAAGATGGCAAAATCACCATTATCGGCCCAGACCTAAAAGACATGAAAGAAGGTGGCGCATTCCCATTCGGTATCCTCGTTGAAGCAGCAGGCGCAAAACTCGACCAAGGCCTTGAAGGTGTCATTGAAAGACGCATCCACGGCTACCTAAACTACATCGAAGGCTTCATGCACCTAAACCAGCGCTATGACATCTGGATACGTATAGGCAAGAAATCCTTCCAAAAAGGATTAAACAGCTTTGACTCCATCGGCAAAGTTCTCTACCGACTATTCAAGAGCGAACTACCAATCATCGAGAAAGTCCAAATTACCTTTGTAACCGACCCAGCAAAACTAGAGGAAATGACCCCTGACGCAATACAAGCATACGAATCACGCGACGCAAAAGCAAGAGGCCTCAAAGACTCAGAAGTTGACACATTCTACGGATGCGCACTCTGTCAATCATTCGCACCAAGCCACGTCTGTGTCATCACACCACAAAGATACAGCAACTGTGGTGCAATCAGCTGGTTTGACGGCAAAGCATCAGCAAGCATCGATCCTAAAGGTCCAGTCTTCGCAATTCCAAGAGGCGAAATCATCAACGCAGAGAAAGGCGAATTCTCAGGCGTTAACGAAGCCGCCAAGAAACGCACCATGGGCGAAGTTAACCAAGTCTGGCTCTACACTGCGTTCGATCACCCACACACTTCATGCGGATGCTTCGAAGCAGTAACCTTCTACATCCCAGAAGTCGACGGATTCGGCGTAGTCAACAGAAACTTCAAAGGCGCAACCGTAAACGGCTTACCATTTAGCACAATCGCTGACTCCGCAGCAGGCGGACGCCAAATCGACGGATTCCACGGAATGTCCATCGAATACATGCGAAGCTCCAAATTCTTCGCTGCAGACGGCGGATGGAACAGAGTCGTTTGGGTACCTAAAGAAGTTAAAGAAAAAGTCAAAGACTTCATTCCAAAAGACGTCGTTGACAAAGTTGCCACAGAAGAAAACGCCAAGAACATTGACGAGCTCAAATCATTCCTCAAAGAAAAGAACCACCCAGTCGTAGCTAAATGGGAAACACAAGCCCCCACAGCAGATACAGCCGCAATTACCGTTAACGAAGAAGCAGCAGGAACCATGATGCCAGTCGCAACAGCAGGCTCACTTCCAATCATGGCCGGCGGATTCAAAATCATACTCAAAGATGCAAAAATCTACGCTAACAAAGTAATCATAACAACCGTCAAAGACAACAAAGACAAACGGTGATCTTCACGACTCACCACGACACAGACAAAAAGAAAGACGCTGAAGGATTACAGCTAAGCGACGATTTACTAGAAGCCCTCGCAAAATTCCAGACAATTGAACTGGAAGACTTCCAGATGGATGTCAAAGAACTTGAAATCCTCTTCGAAGCAGGCGCAGCAGGCCAAATAATGCCCAAACTAAAGCTTCCAGCGTCAATTGCAGGCGGAAAACCCACCAGCATGCTCCAAATTCCTTTCCTACCACCCATCGAAACCTACCCAAACAAAATCAACGAAGTAAAGCTTGGGGCAACAAAGAGCGAAGGCGGCACACGCGGAAGATCCCTCACAATCGGCGGAGAAGTTTCTCCCGCTTTCTACACTTTTGAGAACCCTATGCCACACAAACCAGTTATCACCTTAGACGTTTTCGACATGGAAGTTCCCCTAAGCAAAGCAGTCAAGATGCACGTTAAAGACGTCGTCGGTGACCCAGCAGCTTGGGCAAAACTTGCAGTCGACAAGTTCGGTGCAGACATGGTTACTATGCACTTAATCAGTGTTGACCCACTACTCAAAGATGCATCACCCAAAGACGCATGCAGAACCATCGAGAAAGTGCTCCAAGCCGTGGATGTACCACTAGTTATCGGCGGATGCGGAGACCCTGTTAAAGACACAGCTGTCTTCGAAGAAGTATGTGCTCAATTTCCAGGCGAACGCTTCCTAATCAGCTCTGTCACACGCGACATGGACGTCGAGAAATGTGCCAAATTTATCAAGAAAGCTGGACACGCAATCCTCTCATTTACACCCATGGACCTCAACTTGGCACGTGAGCTCAACAGACGCCTCTACGACTATGTTGGTAGAGAAGACATTATCATGGACTTAACCACCGCAGCACTCGGCTACGGTTTAGACTACGCATTCACAAACATGGAACGCGCACGCATGGGCGGCTTAATGGGCGATGTCGAACTGGCACATCCAATGTCCTCAGGTACAACTAACGCTTGGGCAGCAAGAGAAGCATGGCTAAAAATGTCCACAGAATGGGAACCACGCGAACTTAGAGGTCCACTTTGGGAAGTAACAACAGCTATAACCCTATTGCTTGCAGGTGTCGACCTATTCATGATGATGCACCCAGCAGCCGTAAAAACACTCAAAGACGTTACAAATTACTTAACGAGCGCTAAAAAAGCAGACCCATCAAAATACGCAAACTGGGTCACGGTGAAAGCTTAAGGAGACATGACTGATATGGCAGAAAAGAAAAAAGGCGGATTAAAAGAACTTAGCCCCATAACCATTTACAAGAGCTTGCCAAAAACTAACTGCAAAGAATGCGGCGTCGACAACTGCATGGCATTCGCCACAAAAATTGTCAACCGCGAAATCGAACTCGACAGCTGCAAACCACTCCTCAAACCAGAAAACGCCAAATCATACGCAATTCTTAAAGATCTTCTAAAGCCCGCAGTCAAAGAAGTCATCGTCGGCGTTGGCGACAATGCAAAGAAAATCGGCGGCAAACTAGTCATGTACCGCCACGAATTCACATACAAGAACCCAACAGCCATCGCAATCGACGTAACCGACGAAATGTCCGATGCTGAAATCGTTTCACGCGTACAAAAAACAGATAACTTTACTTTTGAATACATCGGCAACACCCTAAAACTTGACTTGATAGCAGTCCGATGCACTTCCGGAGACGCAGACAAATTCAAAGCATGCGTCAAGAAAGTCTCAGAAACTACAAAACTACCGATGATTCTTTGTACCCTAAACCCCGCGATTGCTGAAGCAGGCTTAATGGCAGCACCAAAAGCACGCCCACTTCTATACGCGGCAACCTCAAGCAACTGGAAAGATATGGCAGAATTAGCCTTAATGTACAACTGCCCAATAGTGGCATCCGCACCAAACGACCTAAACACATTAGTTTCACTCGCAAAAACCCTGATGGCTTACGGCGTAACCGACATAGTGCTTGATCCCGGCACTTTCATCAATGAAGGCTTACCCGACACAATTAATAACTTTACAATGCTCAGAAGAGCAGCAACCAAAGGCGGCGAAGAACTTGCAGGCTTACCCTTACTCGGCATACCAATGGTCGCCTGGGTAAACAAAGGTGAAATGGCAGACGACTTGGTCAAATGGCGTGAAGCCTACGTCGCCTCAATGCTTTTAGTCCGATACGCAGATGTACTAATCATGCATGGCAACGACGGATGGGCACTACTACCAATGACTGTGCTACGCCAGAACATCTACACTGACCCACGCAAACCAGTTGCAGTTGCACCAGGACTCAAAATCTACGGCACACCAGACGAAAACTCACCAGTGTTCTTCACATCAAACTTCGCCCTAACATTCTACACTGTTGCCTCAGACATCGAAAGCAGCAAACTCAACGCATACTTAATCGTCGTTGAAACAGAAGGCTCAGCAATCGACAGTGGAGTCGCAGGACGCAAACTAACAGCCGAACGAGTTGCAGACGCAATCAAAGCCAGCGGCATCGAACAGAAAGTCAAACACCGCAAAATCATCATCCCAGGCAAAGCATCACGTATCAGCGGCGAAATCGAAGAACTCAGCGGCTGGAAAGTCCAAGTTGGACCACGCGACAGCAGTGAGATACCCAAGTATCTCATAGAGAAATGGTAACCATAAGTCTTTCTCCTCTTCTTCTTAATTTTTTTAATCAGTCTGCAATTGGGTAATTCTTTAATAATTCATTACTTTGTACATCTCAAATTCCAGCTAACGATATTGAGAAGACAAAAAAATTCTACATGGATCTGTTTGGCTGGATATTGAATAAGTATCCTGGATCAACCGTCTACTATCTTGTGGGAACCGTTCCCGTAGATGAGAAAACAATTGTGCCTATGCTTATTCGACCCGGCTCAACGGCGGATTATACGAAAAGAAAGATACTTCAATGCCCGAGATGGCTAAGCCAATAAACAATATTTCAGTAGAATCGGTCGAAGAATACAGCAAGAAGGTTGAGGCATTAGGGCGGCAAAATCGTCCAACAAAAGATGGAGATTCCTGGTATTGATTGGTGGGCACTGGCACTTGACCCCGAAGGTAACACATTTGGTATGTTGGAATATATGCAAAAATCCTAACCTCACTTTTTTTTGATTTTACTATCATCCTTTTGCCTGCTTGTTTACTTTAAATCTTAATATGTTAAAAACCCCATGTTTTTTACCTAAATTTGTACTAAAAGCGTATAAACCCCTTCTTTCAATACATGAGCATTTACTGCTAGAAGGGACTGAAAAATAGGCTGCGGTATCTTTGGAGCAATAAATTACGACAAACAACCCGTTTTCCCCTATGTTTACTGGGGACTACGCGCTCAAAACCACCGAGGCCACCAATCACACGGTTTCCTCACCAGCAACAACAACCAATTCTACACCTACAAAGCCTTAGATCTTGTCCCGAGACTAAAAACTGCCGTCATAAACGAATGGTACGGTCGACTACCCGGGTCGATAGGCATCGGCAACGTAAGGTACACAACCTCAGGCAAATGCGACGACGTATCCATTATAGACGGTACCCAACCAGTCGTTGCTTCTTCAAACGGAACAAAACTCGCCCTCTCATTCAATGGCAACATTGTTAACACGCTGCCGCTAAAGAAAGAAATGAATCTGAACTTTTCCGATTTTCTATACAACTGCGATTCCGACATCGTCTGCCACAAAATGCTCCTAGGGCTAAAGCAGGGCAAAACCTTGGAAGCTGCCGCCCGTTTGGTCATGGAAAGTTTGGACGGCGCGTTCTCTGTAACAGGTATTACGGGTGATGGTCAATTCTTTGCTTTCAAAGACCCACATGGCATAAAGCCGCTGTGTGCTGGACATGACCCTGAAGGCAAAACTTTTGCTTTTTCGTCTGAAACCGTAAGTTTGGATATGAATAGTTTTGTACGGGATTTTGAATTAAAACCAGGTGAACTGGTGACTGTCTCGGAGAACGGGTTCAAACGTACCCAAATCATAGAGAATCCACTTGAAGCCTTCTGCTGTTTTGAATATGCCTATTTTTCAAGGCCTGACTCAAGATTTGACGGCAAATATGTTTATGAAATCCGAGAGGACTTCGGGAGAAACCTCGTTAAAGAATTCCCAGAAATTGTAAAAGACAGCGACATTATTTTATCTGTGCCTGAAACCGGCGACGACCCCGCCATGGGAGTTCATGAAGAGTCGGGTCTACGATGGGAGCGTGCCTCAAGACGTCACCGCTATGTAACCGAACGTGCCTTCATACTGCTTAATAATGAGCGGTACTCAACAATCGATAAAAAAATTAACATTCTCGGCAGTAAAGTGGCTGGCAAACGGGTCATAATAACCGAAGACAGTGTTGTCCGTGGCGATACTACTAAAGTCATTATAGAAAAACTCCGCAAGGCAGGAGCCGAAAAAGTCTACCTGTTCGTGACTTTTCCACGGATCATCGGACCATGCTTTTACGGCATCGACATGTCCACCTATGGGCAACTTATCGGATCAAGAAATAATCCTGAAGAAATAGCCAAGATCATCGGCGCCGACGCCGTATGCTACCAGTCGATAGAAAGCCTTATTGGTGCCACAGGACAAACTGAAAATCAACTCTGCTTAGCTTGTGTCACCGGAAAGTACCCGACGCCGTGCGCGCAGAAAATGTCTGATGTCATGAAAAAGCGTTTCCTCGAAGGCTATGAAGAGAAAAACAGGATTTATGAATCAGAAGAAGTCCAGCCGTAACCGCTATAAAGTGTTTGTCTACTGATTAGTCAGTTAACGGTGTATCTAGGATGGAGAAGATAGGTGTCTTACTGGTTTCTTATGGCGCGCGAGAAGTCGCTATGGCAGACGCGCTTTTAAGAAGCAAAAAATACATTGTTGAACTTTTTGTTGCCGATAAACAATGTAACCCCTTCAATGCAAAACATGCTGCCAAACATAGAGTTATTCCAAACCTAGATGTCAACGAAGTCTGCAAGTTTACCCAAGAAAACAAAGAAAATATAGACTTTGTTATGGTTGGCTCCGAGAAACCAATAATTGAGGGAATACGTGACCTAGTCGAGAAACAAACCGGGATTCCTGTTATCTGTCCCAAAAAAGATTACGCCATTGAAGGAAGTAAAATTGCCCAACGCGTGCTCTTCGAGGATATTGCACCCGAAGCTAACCCCCGCTTTCGGATTTTCCATCCCGCAGATTATAAAGGCAAAGATGTAAGGAAGGCTGTTTATGAGTGGCTAGATGAACTTGATAATCAAGCTGTGGTTAAACCTGACAAACCAGCTTTGGGCAAAGGTGTAGGTGTCTGGGGCGATCATTTCGCAAACCGAGAAGAACTTTTCGATCATTTTATGTCGAATTTCCAATATGACTCGGTACTTATTGAGGAAAAAATCGACGGGGAAGAATCTAGTTGTATGGGTTTCTGCGACGGCAAACACTTCATCACATTGCCTGACACCCGCGACTACAAACGTGCCTTCAACGACGACAAAGGTCCAAACACAGGTGGCATGGGATCTTACAAAGACGTCACCGATTACCTGCCTTTCCTCACTGCTGCTGAACGAGAACAAGAACTTGCGTTAGCCGACCGAGTTTTCAAAGGCTGGAAAACAAAAATTCCCGACGATTCGGCACTCCGCGGCGTCCCACTTTACCTCGCCTTTATGCACACGGGTAAGGGCATAAAAATCCTTGAAATTAACAGCCGCCCAGGCGACCCCGAAATCATGAACCTACTCCCAATCATAAAAGACGACTTTGTCGACATTTGTCTAAAAATGGTAGATGGTAACTTGAAGAACATCACAATGGAGAAGTCAGCGACAGTTCTAACGTACAAGGTCCCTGCGGACTATGGCGGTTACGCTGAAGCTCACTCAGACAAAGTGGATAAGGCCGCTATCAACACCCCCGTTGACCTCGCCAAAGCAGAGGCGCTTACCCAGAAATACAAAGACAAAATCCGCGTCTATCCAGGCTCTATGGAATTGCGCGATGGCAAAAATTACGCGCTTAAATCTCGAGCTATCGGCATCTTAGGCATAGGTAGTAGTATCGAAGAGGCACGCCAAATCAGCCAAGAAGGTGCTAAAGCAGTAACCGGCGGCGCACTCTGGAACCGCACAGACATAGCATCAAAGCAGCACATTGCCAAAAGCGTTACCCACATGGATAATTTGAGGCACAAGCTTTGACAAGTATCTTCGTTTCCGACTGCGAGGGACCCATATCAAAAAACGACAACGCCTTCGAGCTAGCAGAGAACTTTATCCCGAACGGAGATAAGTTTTTCACGAACATAAGCCTCTACGATGACGTGCTTGCAGATGCGCTAAAGAAACCCGGCTATTCTGCAGGCAGTACCCTGAAGTTGATTTTACCCTTTTTCAAAGCCTACGGCATAACTAACAGCCAGATGGAAGATTTCTCTGCCAAAAACATAATTCTAATCGCCAACAGCAAAAGCACCCTAAACCATATACGAAAAATATCCGACGCCTTCATTGTTAGCACCAGCTACGAACACTACATAAAAGCTCTGTGTAAAGCAGTCGATTTCCCATACAAAAACACATATTGTACCAAAGTAAGCCTTGACAAATGTCCAATAACTCCTCAAGAGAAAGAGCGCCTAAGGGAGATAGCACAAGAAATTGCACAAATGCCGCCAATAGATATCCCTCCGAACGCAAAAACCCTTGAGGATTTTTCAAGCCGCGACCAAGCTCTTATCCAGCGACTGGATGAGATTTTCTGGAGCTTAATCCCCAAAATGTTTGTTGGCAAGTTTCTTACCGATGTAGTAACTGTTGGAGGGGAACAAAAAGCTGAAGCAATCCGTGATGCCGCAGAACGCTTAGGCATGGCTTTGGAGGATGTTATGTATGTAGGTGATAGCATAACAGACGTGGAAGCTTTCAAACTCGTCCGCGATAACGGGGGCTTAACTGTTTCATTCAACGGGAACAGCTATGCGGTGAAGAATGCTGAGGTGGCTGTGCAGTCGGAAAGTAATCTCGTCATTGCTGTAATAGTTGACTTATTTTGTAATTTAGGCAAGAAACAAACAGTTAAAACGCTCGGCTTATGGAGCTTTGACGTTCTTGAGGGAAACAAGGTTGAAGAAGCTCTACTAAAACCGCTTTCTAAGCTAAGCCCTGATGATTTTCCCAAAGTTCAAATAGTTACAGCGAAAAATATGGAATCACTCATAAAAGTGAGCAGCGCCTTTAGGAAGAAGGTTCGTGGAGTAGCCATCGGGAGACTTGGATAAAATGGTTAAAGCTGTAATCGAAGATACTTACGCGGAAGCGTTCACTGGGATTTTTTGTCGGGTAATCGTGACTGCGGACGATGAGCAGACCTTGCGTAAGGCAGCTGAAGACTCCACAGCGACGCCATCCGTCGTGATAGGCAGAACTGAAGGAGGCGTAGAGAAATACCTAACCCCAAACGAAACCCCCGACAAACGCGTGGGCGCAATTCTGCAGTTCTGGGGAGAAATCAACCCTAAAAAAACATTTGAAGAATCGCTAAAGAAATTTGAAACCGAACTCTCTTACCGTATCCGTCAAGACATCCTCGTTAAACCCTTCACAGCTGTTTTCGATGCTTTGCCCCGGACTGAGGGCAAACTGGATATGATGGAGAGTGTTGGGCATTGCGGTGACGGATATGAATGGGTCGAGAAACGTTTTGGCAGAGAAGTCATCGTTGTTCCACTTATGGTTCCAAACTTTGTCATTGAACGTTATCTTGGTTATGCGAAAGGTGTTATGGGCGGCAACTTTTGGATAATGTGCACATCAAAAGCTGCACTAAATGAAGCCGGCTCCAAAGCACTAAAGGCAATCCATAAAGTGCATGGCGTAGTAACTACCTTTGATATCTGCTCAGCCGGCTCAAAACCCGAAACCCACTATCCAAAAATAGGGCCAACAACCAATCACCTCTATTGTCCATCGCTCAAATCGCGCTTAGGCAAGGAATCGAAGGTTCCAGAAGGCGTCGGATACATAGCCGAAATCGTTTATGACGGCGTTTCTTTAGATGCGATTAAGGAAGCCACAAAAACAGGAATTAAAGCCGTTTTAGACGTAGATGGCGTTGTGAGGGTTTCTGCGGGTAACTACGGCGGCAAACTAGGTGAACACAAAATCCAACTAAAAGAGTTGTTTGTATGACAAAATTTGACGTAATAGGATTCGGAGCACTCAACATTGACATGCTCTTCAAAGTAGACAAACTTGCATCTGCAGAAGAAGAAAGCTTTATCGAAAACTACAAGGAAGCCTGTGGAGGCTCAGCTGCCAACACGATTGTTGGGTTGGCGCGACTCGGATGCAAAGTCGGATTCATAGGTAAAGTCGCTAACGATCGTGAGGGTAAAATGCAACTCGACAGTTTTAAAGATGAAGGGGTTGACACCAGCAGCATAGTTGAGGCAACCAAGGGTAGAAGCGGTTCAGTGATGGGGTTCGTTGACAGAAAAGGCGCAAGAGCTCTCTATATTAACTCAGGAGTCAACGACTTTGTTGAGCCTCGGGAAATCAAGTGGGAATATGTTTCTCAAACAAAATTGCTTCACTTATCATCCTTCGTTGGCGAAAAGTCTTTTCGCGCACAAAAAAAACTTCTAAGCTCCCTGCCTGGCGGCGTCGAAATCAGCTTTGACCCAGGCTCACTATATGCACAGAAAGGGTTTGCGGTTATAGAGCCGTTGATTCGAAATTCCCACGTTTTTATGCCTAATGCGTTTGAGCTTGAAGTGTTGACTGGCGAAGAGGATTACCGCAAGGGCGCCGACTACATAATTAGCACGGGCGTTAAAATTGTGGTAGTGAAACTTGGCAGTAAAGGCTGCTATGTCACTGACGGCGCAGAAAAGCTCAGTGTGGCGCCTTTCAAAGTAAAAGTAGCGGACACAACAGGAGCCGGAGATGCTTTCGATGCAGGATTTCTCTATGGTTTACTTCACGAAAAAAGTCTCTTTGAATGTGGTCAACTGGGCAATTTCGTAGCTTCCCGAAGCGTTATGGCGATGGGCGCCCGCGCTGGCTTACCCTATGCCAAGGATTTAGATTTGATTTAACGGAAAATCTTTCACTGCTTAACAAACTATTGTTTTTATGTACATTAGCCAAAAATGGCTAGATCCATTTTGTTTTGGTTTCCTTAATTTGTTTGATATGTTTATCGTCTGTTATTACGTAGTCAGAGTCCATAAGAATGGCTGTTGCGGCAATTATCGCGTCGGCTGTTGGCAACTCAACATATTTGCATCGGAGTTTAGCAGCCTCAATTGCAATTGGAACGTTAAGATCCACAATTTTAAGGTCTAGTTTGAGCAGAGAGTTAACCCTTAATTCAGCAACTTCCCTACCGAGGTTCTCAAGTTGAAACTTAAAAAACTCATGGTCACTATTGAGGGTATAATGTCGAGATTTGCTTTTGTTTGAAGGGTTTGTAGGATCCCTTTGGACCATTTTTTGAATTGTTCATCTTGTGTAGTCAAGCTGTTAATAAAGAACCGTGTATCCATTACAGCTTTCATTAGTATCTATCTTCAGATCGCATTTTATCTAGCATTTCTATAGCTTTCTTCGAATCTATCTTTCCAGCATCTATCCCTATTAAGTCTTCAAATCTCGGTACAACTTTTAGGACTATGCTTGAGCCCGAGTCTTGAACAGTAATTTTCATGCCTTCTTTTATTCCATATTTACGTCTCAGAGCGGCAGGAACAGTGATTTGGCCTTTGCGTGTAACGAGCACTTCTTCCATTGTTGAACTTCAACCTTATGTTGTACAATTAATAAATGTACAACTTAATTATTGTGGATGATTGTGCATTTTGACTGGAACAAACATATGCGTCCATACTTGCCAATTTCCACAGACACGACTTTCACCTAAAAAATAGTGGTCAAAGGCAAACATAGTTGTTTTTGCCATTTTCCTAAGATTTTGCCCAATTTTTTTTTTAGCACTTCTTAGTCAATTTGTCGATTATGCTTTGGAAAATAAGTTTTCCATCGCCGTACTGAAGCATTTGCTGCTCGCGTGTCCAATTGGGTTGTTGCCACCAGTACATCGCTCTTTCAGGATGTGGCATCAAACCGAAGATGTTGCCTTCCCTATTACAGATTCCAGCAATATCATAGAATGAACCGTTAGGGCAAATAGGATACTTGCCGTCAGCAACTTTTCCATTTTTGTCACAGTAGCGGAAGACCAGCATGTCCTCATCAAGAAGCCTCTCAAGCAACTCATGCTCCTGCTCCTTTGTAAACAGCAATCGTCCTTCTCCATGTGCGATTGGTAAACTAATGACTTTTCCAACTGGGATTTTGCTTGTAAATAGGCATTTGCCTTTGTTTTCTTGTTTTAGGTAGATCCATTGGCATTTGAAGCCAGCAGGTTCATTGGTCGTCAATGTAGCTTCGGGGTAGACGCTCATGCCTTTGAAGCCTGGAAGCAAACCGTATTCGACCAGAATTTGGAAACCGTTGCAAATGCCCAAGATTGGTCTGCCTTCATCGATGAAGGTCTCCATTTCTTTTGCGAGGTTCACAGAGAGGTGTCTTGCAAAAATGACGCCTGAACGTACGTAGTCGCCAAAAGAAAAACCGCCTGGGAAAACTAGCACAGAATAATCCAAAAGGTTACGGCGTTTGACTAATTCGTTAACATGCACTGATTCCGCTTGAACACCCAACTCTTGGAAAGCACGCTGAGTTTCAGCGTCACAGTTGGTGCCGCCGACACGCATAACGCAGACTCTGATTTCTTCAGGATACATTATGGTTTAACCTCTGGGTTTAGAGTTTTCTTCCAGCTATGCATTAGCGTTTGGAGGGAAGCGTCAACGGCAACTTTTCCATTCAATCCCCGGACAAGCAGTTTCTGCTCTTTGGTTACTTTGCCGATTTGGGCACAGTTTTTGCCCTTCATTAAGACCTCAAAATCCTCACTGTCCGCTTCGGTAACTTCGATTAGGAATCGGCTGTTGGATTCAGAGAACAACACAAAATCGTTTCGGGTTAGATCTTTGCCTGGCACTTTGCACAAATCCAGTTCTAAACCGTAGCCGCCTGCAAACGCCATCTCCGCCGCAGCCACCGCTAAGCCACCTTCCGAGAGGTCATGACACGACTTAACTAAACCTTCGTCGATGGCTTTGGTTACAACTTTGAATGTGCGCTTGGCTTTGGCGCCCCATACTTTCGGTACACTTGCGCCGAGGTAGCCTTTGAGTTTGTAGTATTCGGAGCCGCCGAGTTCGTTGAATGTTTCGCCGATGAGGTAGAGTAGATTCCCCGGTGCTTTGAGGTCCATGGATATGGTGGATTGGATGTTTGGTATTATTCCTACTGCGGTAATTAGAAGTGTAGGGGTTACTGGTCCCAGCGGTGACTCGTTGTAGAGGCTATCTTTGCCTGAAATGAACGGTGCCTTAAACGCCACTGCAAAGTCGTAGCAGGCTTCGCAGGCGCGTACCAGTGAGCCGAGCCGTTCTGTTTTCTCTGGGTTGCCCCATGTGAAATTGTCCAAAAGCGATATTCTTCTTCCACCTACCGCGATGTTGTTGCGTATGGCTTCGTCTATTGCTGAAGCCGCCATCCAGTAGGCATCAATTTTGCCGTAATTGGGGTTCATGCCGCACGAAATAGTCAAGCACTTTTGTGAATCGTCGAGCGGTTTTAACACGGCAGCGTCATTTGGACCCGCAAATTCTCCTTGCAGGGGTTTTAGGGTTGTGTTGCCCTTGACCTCGTGGTCGTAGGTTCGAATAACACTTTCTTTACTAGCGATGTTTGGCGCTGCGAGCAGTTGGAACAAGGTCTCGGTGAGGTTTGTTTGCTCTGGAAATTCTGGTTCTGTAAAGGTGTTTCTTTCGATTGTTGCAACTTTGCTGCTTGTACATGGGTTAAAGAGGAATGTCATGTCTATGTCACTGACGGTTTCTTCATTGTAAGTAAGTTTTAGGCGTCTCTCAGCTGTTAAGGTTCCAATGGCTGTTGCTATAACGTCTTCTTTCTCAAAAACAGCCATGACCCGCTCCAAATTCTCCGGTTGCACAGTGATTAACATTCGTTCTTGGGATTCTGAAAGGTAAATTTCCCATGGCGTTAAACCCTGATACTTCAAAGGTACCTTGGCCAAGTCTGCGGTTATTCCACAGTTAAAACGTTCTGCTGTTTCGCCAACAGCCGAAGACAAGCCCCCGCCGCCAATGTCAGTCACGGCTGAAGCAAGTTGGAGATCACGAATCTCCACTATGGCTCGTTTAACTTTTTCTTCTTCTATAGGGTCGGCGATCTGAACCGCTGGTCGGGAGATTTCCTCGGATTTTTCGGTAAGTTCGGCGGAAGCGAAAGTTACGCCGTGGATCCCGTCGCGTCCTGTTTTTCCGCCCGCTAAAACTACGCTGTCGCCGATTTTACCGTTTTTTGCATACTTATTTAATGGTAAGAGTCCAATGCAGCCGCAATATACAATTACGTTGCCTGTGTAGGAGTCATCGAAGTATATTGCGCCGTTGACAGTTGGGATGCCCATATTGTTGCCATAGGCGCTGATGCCCGCTGTCACACCCATATACACATATTTAGGGTGCTTGACTCCCGCAGGTAGCTTCTTGTAATCGTAATCTAAGGGTCCAAAACCCAAAACATCTGTACACGCGATCGGGTCAGCCCATACACCTAAAATATCGCGAATAACGCCGCCGACGCCAGTTGCTGCGCCACCAAATGGCTCCACAGCAGATGGATGATTATGAGTTTCCACCTTCGCCGCTATACCGTAGCCCTTGTCAAACTTGACGATGCCCGCGTTGTCCTCAAACACGCTGACACACCAAGGTGCCCTAACTTGTTTGGTGGCTTTGGCTATGTAGGTTTTGAAGAGGCTGTTGATTTCTTTGCCGTCGAGTTGGATTTTACCCTTGAATGTTTTATGGCAGCAATGTTCGCTCCATGTTTGACTGATTGTTTGAAGCTCGACGTCGGTGGGGCTGCGTTTTTCCCTTTTAAAATAAGCCTGAATTTCTTTTAGTTCCTGAGGACTAAAGCCCAAGGCAAGTTCGCTATTGACTTCAGCAAGTTGCTCATCTGTGGCTTTTGCTGTGGCGGCTTCAAAAACTAGACTGTTTTTACGTTGGGTGTAGAGGTTAGCGTTCATTTGGCTTCAACGACGCTTATGGTGTAGTTGTCTTTGGTTGGGTTAGCCAATAGGCGTTTGCTCATTTCTTCCGCCTTCGCCTTAGCATCATTTAGCGTTGAAGCGTTAAGGTGTACAGTGTAGACTTTGCTGACATCCACTGCCTCTACCTTGTAGCCAAGTTCGACTAGTAGTCGTGCGGTTGTTTCGCCTTCCGGGTTGCTGTGTCCGGGTTTGAGGCTGACTTCAATTTTGGCAGCGTATTTCATAAGCCTTTAAATTAAGGTTTGGGATTTAAACGCTTTCGTCAAGAAAAAAGCAATACTTTATGTTAAAACCATACGTTTTTTCTGGTGCTCTATTTCCACCACTTTTTCTTTGTTGGTGACGCTGCCTATTTGTTCTGGGTTAACGCTGTTCTGCTCAAGTATATCCAATGCTTTATCACCATCGGCTTTGTTCACGATTATGCCAAAGCCCCAACCCATGTTGAACGTCTTAAACATCTCCTCGTCAGTTATGGAGTAGCCGAGTTCGCTTGCAGTTTTTTGGATTAAGCCAAAGATCGGTTGAGGCTTAAAATTGTTAAACCTAAAACCTATGCCCGACGAGTAGTTTGCTAAGTTGTTGAATTTAGTCAAGGCGTCTCCTGTGATATGCACCGCAGCTTTAACTTTGACTTCATGCGCCAGCTTCAGGAGCGGCTTAACGTAGATCTTGGTAGGCTCCAAAACCTCAAGTGCCACTTCCCTGTCAAGCCCATCTGGGATATCATTAGGCATGTATTTGCCTCCCCATTGTTTGAAAAGAATTTTTCGTACCAATGTGATGCCGTTGCTGTGCACTCCGCTGCTGGCTAAACCAATGATTGGGTCGCCGACTTTGATATCTTTGCCAGTAATGATGTCTTGGCGTTCCACCTTGCCCACTGAGGAAACAACCATATCAAAACCCGAGTTAGGGGTGATGCCTTTGATTATTTCTGCAACGTCGCCTGTCTCGCCGTTTGTAACTGGGCACTCAGATTCATTTGCGCCCTGAATTATGCCTTTGAGCCAAGCGTTTACGAGTTCAGGTTTACTGGCGGTTGCGTGTATGTTGTCTGCGATGGCGAGAGGTTTAGCTCCCGAGCGGATAACATCGTTAACTACCATTGCCACTGCATCTATACCTATGGTGTCATATTTGTCTGCGAGTTCGGCAACTAGCACTTTTGTTCCAACGCCTTCAATTTCGAGGTCGAGAAAAGTGTTGTCATTAATTGGGAATATGTTGCAGTAGGGCAAATGCATAATGCCGCCAAAACCGATGTGCTTGTATGTCTCTTTGAGCGCGACTAGGGCTTTCTTTGATTCTTGGCGTTGTTGTCGGTTAACGCCTGCATCTGTGTACGTGAAGTTTTTAGGCATAGTACGTTTCCCCTTGCACGCTAAATGAGTAAGCTACTATCTCATAACGATTTTGTTTCCAAAATTTGCTTGTTGCAGGTTGGTTAAGTTATGTTTTCTTTTTGTTGTTTAGTTTGTGGCGTGTTTGGGCTTAGGCTAATGCTATTCAGTTAAGTTGGTAGCGCTGAACTGCCTTTGTGCTTACTGTAGATCATCAAACCAGCGGCTGCCACCATTATGCCAAGCAACAACAGTATTGTCGATGATGGAAACTCTGGAACTGTGGGTGAAGGCAACGCTGTAGAGGACGGGGAAGCTGACTGTTGAGGGGCAATTGCGCCGATAGCATAAATGTAGTAGTCGTTTGAGCCTATGTAAACAACGCCATTAGCAACAGTGGTAAACGATTCCACGTCGGCGCCGGTTTTGTAGGTCCATATTTTTTCGCCAGTTTTAGCGTCTAAGGCATAAACATAATCGTCTTTGGAGCCAATGTAAACCACGCCACTGGTAACTGCCCCATAGGAATCTATAGCCTCTCCAGTCTTGAAGCTCCACACTTTTTGGCCTGTTTCGGCGTTTAAAGCATAAACGTTATGGTCGTCTGAGCCAAAATAGACAATGCCATCCGCAACCGCAGGCGACGACGTTACGTAACCGTTTGTCGTGAAATTCCAAATCTTAACGCCATTATCTGAATTCAAAGCGTATAGGTTGTGATCGTTTGAGCCAAAGTAAACGACACCGCCAACAACTGCAGGGGAAGAATACATAGAATCCCTCGGCTTAAAACTCCAGATTCTATTCCCTGTCGAGGCATCTAGTGCGTAAACGTAATCCCAAGACGTGACATAGACCACGCCCTTAACTACGGCGGGAGACGACCACACGTAATTGCTGGTCTGGAAGCTCCAAATTTTGCCGCCATCTTCCGCATTCAACGCGTAGACGTAATGGTCGTTTGAGCCGATATATACTACGCCATCAACGACGTTAGGTGAAGAATACACTTGATTTCCGGTTGTGTAATTCCATATTTGGGTGCCGGTTTTGGCGTCTAAGGCGTAAACGTTGTTGTCAAGAGACCCGATATAGACGACGTCGTTCACAACCGCGGCAATAGATTTAATTGAATTACCTGCTACGAAGCTCCATATTTTGGAGCCTGTTGCAGCATCCAAGGCATAAAAGTTGCGATCCTGCGAGCCGACATAGGCAATACCATTTACGACTGAAGGGGAGGAATACTCTACTGCATTGCCGGTTTTGAATTTCCACAGTGTTTGATTAGTCAACGGTCCCATTGAAGTAGAGAAGCCTGTGTGGGCTGAGTCATGATGGAACATGGACCACCAGTCAACGATGTTTTGTTGAGCTTCAATTTTGGGTGTGAATGCAAACAACGTGGGTATAAAAAAGAGTAGTATTATGATCGTTAGTTTTTTGTTGTTTATCCTCTCAACTCTCCTTTCCATTGGTTGGATAATCCAACCCGAATATATGTTTTCTCATAATCCAAGTCTTTTTTGGATTAAATTTATTCGTTCTCTCTATGATTCTCACAAACTAACTATTCTCTAGCTCTCCTCTACTCTCTGTGCTTTAGCAAGCACAAGTCAAACAGACAAACAACCAAAGACAAATAGACAAAAACAAAAAGATATTATGAAGCTTGTTAACCCTAATTGGCAGCCTTTCGATTTCTCAAGAGCATAACTAACAAGTTAGAGTGGGCTGGATTTATTAATCGTTTTTCTACAATTCAACACTGAAAACAGAGGAAAACGATTGCTGGGATTCCAAGAATTACAGAAGCCTCTGAGCATTAATCCTAAAGAAATCTGATGCAAAGATAGTCTTGGAGAAAAGGGGAATTGATTATTTCATAGATATGATGATAAAAATATGTCAACGCATGCTCACGCATAGTCAGGTTTTCGTCTTATGCGTCTAATAGCTATTGTAACATAAATTAGAATGATTTGAGGGACTGTTATGGCCACCGCGAGCAAAGATCCCACTGAAGCAGTTGTCGGAGCCGATGGGATAATTAATTCTATTGTCACTTGATCTGAGCTGAAGTGGATTGAGTACCATACGTAAATGTTTATGGCGTCTTGGGTGTAACCTTGGTTTTGAGCAGACTTGTTGTCGATGTAGATTGTAGGTATTGATCCGTATTTCACTGAACCTTTCGGGATAGTTATGTTGCTGTAGCCTTCTGTGCCGTTTTCACCAATTACAATAAAAGACAACGTTGTTGTCATTGGGGACTGTTTTGTTGTTACTAAGATGTTGGACATTTGTGAACTGGTTATGTTTCCTCTGATTTTTAGACTAACAATTACTCCATTGTCTGTTTTTGCTACCACAGTCTGGGTTGACATAGTTGGTGTAGGTGATGACGTTTTTGAAGCAGTTGGAACAGGTGAAGGTGTTGGGGAGATAGTTGGTGTTTGTGTAGGAGTTGGAGTAATTGTTTGGGTTTGTGTTGGTGAGGGAGCCGAAGTTGGAGTTGGAGCTGGATTTGCTGTGGGAGTAAGTGAAGGAGGGGTAGTTGGAGTCGGTAAAGGACTTGGAGTTGGTGAAGGCGTTATCATTGGAGTTGGAGAAGGGTTTGGCGATGGCGAGGGAGAAGGACTGGTTGTGGGAGTTGGCGAAGCTGTAGGTGCTAGTGATGGTGTGGGCGTTGGGATCGGAGAAGGTGAAGAAGTAGGACTTGGGGTTGGAGTTGGTGCTGTTGTTGGTGTGGGG
The DNA here is from genome assembly GCA_963725855.1 of Candidatus Bathyarchaeota archaeon. GTDB lineage: Archaea > Thermoproteota > Bathyarchaeia > Bathyarchaeales > Bathycorpusculaceae > Bathycorpusculum. The sequence continues at coordinate 426,404 of CAVSAA010000003.1, forward strand.
CTTGGAGTTGGAGAGGGAGTTGGTGTTGGGGTAGGTGTAAGAGCTGGAATCCCTGTTGGCGTTGGGAGAGGACTAGGTGTTGGTGAAGGAGTAGCAGTTGGAGTCAGGGAAGGACTCGGAGTTGGAGAAGGAGCCGTTGATGGAACTGGCGTCGGAGTCGGCGTTATTTGGGCTTCTATTTGTATGCTCATGAATGAGCAGATAGATAATGAAATCAGAAATACGATAATTATGGTTTGAAATTTTTTCAATTTTTTTATCTCATGTTTCTTGTTGATTTGTTTATTTGATCCATTAGAGAGTGGAAATTGAGCGAAAGCTGTAGATTCAACAGGTGTGAATTAAGACCAAGAAACAAGTTGTTGGTCTAAACCGATGCTCTCAGAATTCTACTTCTCTTTTTTTCTTCTTCCCGAATTTTTAAAATACAGATGAATTGATCTTTGTTAAAGCTTCTTGAGATACTCACTAACGTTATTTGTCAACTTTGCCCCAAGCTTAGCAAACTTAACTTCACTAATTTGTTTATTTTGTTTTACATATTTAGAGCCTAAAAGAGAATACGGACTATTCTTTTCAATTCTCCGTTCATCGCATCTCTACTAGTTGAGAGCGCTTGTCCTGTACTTTTCCCCCCAATATTCGAACATTAGACCATTCAATTAACAGTGACTAGTTTCTTGAAACGGTCATTTGCTAAAAAAAAGAAAGTGGAGGAAAGTTTACTCTTCATCCTCGCAGTCGTCACAATCGCAGTCTTCGCAATCCTCTTCTTCTTCGAAACCGAACCTTTCCATTTTCATTTCAAAAACCAACAAACCGTAACATTACAGACCTATAAGTCTTGTCTTCGTCAAATTAGTGTTAAACCGTTTATGCGGTTTTTATAGGCTTGCTGCGACTTTTTCCATAATTAAACATCTATTCAATACTACCAAAAAACTTGAAACCTTCATATTGTCTGCTATGGTAAGGTTTTTGTGCAGAGCGGTCGATTAGACTTGAGCAGATTGTCGCTTCCCAAATATCATATCTATATAGAATATGCCGAGCCAGAAAAGTCTGGGGTCCGCTTTAACGTTTCCCAAGAGGAACTTGACCGTACCTTCGCTACACCTTACGCTGTCGGGCAACCTTTCTGGTTCATAGGCCGACTCCTCAATCCCATCAGGGTCACCAAAGTCGTGCTCTTCTGGTCCAATTTAACGGCAGACAAACTATCTCTGCCTAACCAAGAAAACCTTGTAGTAGCCAAAGACAAAAAATATCTGATCGAAAACATAGTCAAAGGAAAAGTCAAAGGTGCCTACGTTTGCACTGAAAAATTTTTACCATCGATACAGAAAAATTTATCTCTTAGCCAATCGGCAACCTTAATTTCAGGGAATTTAGGTCGCAGAATTATAGTTGTTTCCGGCTCAGATGATGAGATGAAGCAGGCTCTCACTGGGGCTTTAACAAAACTTTCGCTTGTATCTCTGGTTATTTGTGAAGAGCCAAGCCAAGGCAAAAAAATCGTAGAAAACTTTAGCAGAGAATACGCCGATGTTGCTTTTGCTGTGGTTTTATTATCACCGGACGATTTTGCGTATGCTAAAAATGAAGATGCCACCAAACGCAAGTTGAGACCTCGGCAAGATGTGGTTTTTGAGCTTGGTTTTCTAGTTGGAAAACTTGGCAAGGGGAATGTTCTTGCCTTCTTCAGAGAATCCACAAACTTTGAAACCATAACCGATTTTGAAGGCATTAAATTTACCGCATTCGATAATCGCGATAGCTGGAAGCTTGCCCTCATACGTGAACTAATAAACTGTGGATACAACATTGATGCTTATAGTATCCTAAAATAGAATAGCTAATAATTGATAAGGGTAGGTTTGATGGCGAAGTTACTATAAAAATGAACTATCCCTGTGCCAGTTATTATCGGGTTTCGCACGTGACCGTTTACGGTTATATTCTTTCTTGGCAGGACATCAGCTTCCCAGATTGACGATTCGGGTTCACATCTCGGCGACCGCACCTCATTAGAACACACGGTGAAAAAGATAAACCAAAACTCACACAAAACATTTCTTTATCGTGCTAGTCGATTTTTATTTTTCTTGACGCTTTCCATCCATATAATCCCGTTAGAATAATGCTGATAACCAGGAACAAATAGATCCAGACACCAGACGTGGACCAGTTGACCTCTCCTGCGTAACGCACCAGAGATACAACCTGAAGTATCCCCAGTGCGGCGTAACTGATGTATGCAATTCTGTTGCGATGATAGTCGTTTTCCCACGTCATGTGCAATGCAATAACTCCTATTCCAATGAGCCACGCCCCAATTGCGCGGCTCGTCAGCGGGGTGAGCGCCCAAGGCCAGAAGGTGAGGCCAATCGATGGGAATAGGAATAAGATTATGCCTATAACCAGCATTATTGTTCCTTGGGTTGCAAGTATAAAGCGCATCCAAGTGTGTAGTGTTGCTTTTCGTTTCGGTGTCGAGCCTTGGAGCCTGATTTGATAGATGAGAAGTATCAGCATGGCAATCGGAACTGCGATATAAATTGCTAGCCAAAGGTAAGCGGCCACAATAGCTGAAGATACAGGGCTGTAGAAGTGGAATTTATCGAGGTGCAATGCGGTTGCAACCAAAGTGAGAGTTGTGAATAAGAAAACTGAAGGAACAGCTACCCGGGCGTTAGCCCATGTTTTTTCTCGATACGCGAGAAATTCTAGGAGGAAGCTGGCGAGGTAGCCTGCGCCGAGGAAAGCGGCTGTCATTGAGGATTGGATAGTCCAGGCGAAGCTTGTGGCAGTCTGCTCGGTGAGGAGGGTTAGATCGAGTCCTGCTGTCAGAACAAGAATACTGGCTGCTAGCAATATGAGGCGCATGCCTTTTGAAAGTCTAAGTGGGTCTGCCTGAAAAATTGTCATTGCTGGTTGTCTTATTTCTTATTGACTGTTCTGGAATATTAAATTTTCAATGGTTTGCAAACGGAGTTTTATGCTTAAAGAAACTGACACTGAATGTCAAGCCTTCGGTGGCATTTGCTAGAAACTTGGCTTTATCATGAACATTCTAACTGTGGGGTTATTAACGGTGACAGAATCATAAAGTAGGTTCTTAGGTTGATAGTAAAGTTTCTATATCGAATGAACTCCCTATGCATTGGGTTATTGTGTGTTGCAGGTAACAGTTGCGGTTGTAGTCTAGTTCGGTAGGACTACAGCTTCCCAAGCTGTCGACTCGGGTTCAAATCCCGGCAACCGCACCACAATTACCGTAATGGTATGCGTGCTTTTCTGGATTTCCTTTCCCCTTTTCTATCCTCTTGGAACTACTGTTACGAATGGTTCGGGGCTCATTTCTGCGGTCGCGTAGACTGCCAGGGCTATGCTCCAGAAGACGTCGTCGTGTGTGCCATTTGGGTGTGAGTAGCCTATGGTGCCGTCTTTGCGTAAATCGTAGCGTTCAACGTTTAGCTCGGTGCATATGTCTCCTCGGTATGGGCGTTCCCAGTTTAGCAGTGGATAGAAGAATTTGCCGTTTGACATCCGCTGCTTTAGCAGGCTTGCCATTTCGCTTTTGCGGGGGACACTAAAGTTTACACCTTCAGCGTTATCTATGCCAGAGTTTTCCATATCGGCAATTATGCTGGGTCCTTCACGAGTATAGTCATCGCGGATTTTATCAAAACCGCCAAAGCGATCTTGAACCAACTTGATAAAGCCCAACACATGCGCATACATAGTAGGCTGATGAAAAATCTTCAAGAACCGCAAATAAAGTCTATCGTTAAAACATTCTACTACGCTAAAGACACAGTAGTCGCGCGTCTGGGCAAGGTCTAAGCCTCCAAAAAACGCGCCCTTATAGTCTTTTTCGGAGTCGAATGGTTGAAGGTCTATTCCGCAGTTTTTGGAGGTGCCAACACATGAAACGATTAGGCTCTGGGGTAACCAGACGTCTTCGTCTTCTGCCCATTCAGCTTCCATTTCCCGTCGCCACCTTGCTGGGTCATCGCCAAACTGCCGCTTGATGCGTTCAATCATCTGTGGATTCAAGGGACCCGCTGGATCCAGAGCTTTCTCCCAAATGAAGTGCTGCTTAACAAATCCGCGTAATCCTTGTGGTTGCACATCTTCCAAAACAGTGAATCTCGATTAAACGGCGTACTGCTTGCAATTAGTTTGCCGTTTGTTGTGCTCAAAGTGAATAGAATGGCGTCATAGAGGTCTTCGTCGCCTGCCGTGAAATTCGTTTCATCCCACCAGAGACGATGGAATGTGTTGCCTCGGATCGTATCGGCATTGTTGGGGAAGGCTTCGATGGTTGAGCCGTTTTTGAAGCTTATTCTGGTTTTCTGGATGTGGCAGCTTCCTTGTGGTAGGTTGCGACAGAACCCCGCTACTCGTCGGAGGTTCAGTTTGGTTTGGCGCCAACTTGGACCTATGAATCCAATGTTTAGGTCGGGATTTTCATAGGCATCTTGTAGGAGCAGTCCACCGATTGAAGTGCTCTTGCCTGTCTGTCTTGGCCATCTGATGGCGAGAAACTGATTTTGCCGATATAATTCTGCAAGCTCAAGTTGATAGGTGAAAGGTTTTAGACGGCAGATTTCACGGAAGAACTTTGCTGTGTCACCCTTAACTGCGTCGAGCTTCACAATCTTGGATGCTTGATGGATTCGAAATTCTTCACGAAGGCCTTGCCAGTGAGATTGAATCTCATCGGAATTGAAGGTCCGAGGAAATTTTGTTCTATTTCTGATTTTTCTCTGCCCCAAGTTGTCTTCTTAACTCCATAACTTCAGTTTCTAATGCACGATAGTTAACGAAATCGGCAAAGAGCTGCTGGTACACTTTCACACCCATAATTATATTATGTAAACGGGAAATCTCAACCGCGCGAAGACCAGGCTGCTCCAACGCTACCAAAGCAGCATCCAAAACCTTGAGCTTTTCCTCAACACTTGGCAATGGTCCAGTCTTTTTCAACTCGAGGGAAGCCTCAGTTGCACTGACAACATCAGTAGGAGAACTTGGATTAGTAATTGGAGCCTTAGAAGATAATGATGGTGATGATGATACAGTTACTGGAATTTGCGATTGGGTGTTATCTTTCAGAGATAAACCCAAATTGTATAGTTTATTCTTAACTGAGACACGACTTTTGCCCATAACTTGTGAAATGACAGTGAAGCTTTTTCCTTCCTCGATAAGTTGACGCAAATGCCGCTCTTCATCAATTGACCACGGTTTACCTCTCATCCAAACTCTCTCCAAAACATCTCCAGTCAAACTAAGAAGCCAGTTTTAAAAATTATTGACACCAATAATACAAAGAAACGAAGAAAAAAAGCAACCACACAAACAAATGCCTTGGCAATAAACGAAAGATGCTATTCTTTAATGACTAATGTGACTTTCTCCACGGCTGATTCACAGATTTTCCTGATGCCTCGTTTACCCGGTTCATATCTTACGTTAATTAGTTTTAGGTCTTCAAGGACACGAACTTGTTCACTTATGTAAGATTCGCTTAAATTAAGCCTCTTTGAGATAGATGTGACATCCATGCATTCACTTCCAAGCACCTGAAGCATCCGCATAGTCGTTGAATTGATGGCTTCTGCTATTTTCAAAGCTTCATTGCCAGAAACAACCCTTTCTTTGGTTGACAAATATTTCACTCTAATTATAGATGTTACCTTGAAGCTATATCAATCTTTTTTAGCAATACTTATTCTAAGTAACTATATTTATCACAATTTCTCAAAGTCCTTCCATAAAAAAACGGAGGAAGCAATGACAAATAGAATTTCCAAAACAAAGAGCTCCATCAAAATTAAAACTCAAGCAAGAAACTTGAAGACCAATGATCTCTTTCGCTTTAGTCTCCAAGCAATTACTTAGGTGAAACCAAAAATGCCATTGAACAGCCTACTTTTCGGTGAAAATTTGCGAAACAAATAATTATTACCTATAAGCTATTTGGTTCGCCTTTAACTGAAGGATATCTGGGTAATTAAAGCAGGGGAAAGTACAAGATGGCAGAAATATTATTTACAGGTCTCATCCTTGACATAACGGTCATTGCCGTCTCTTTCCTTGTTCTAAACTGGGCTAGCAATTTAGTCATAAATAATGCTATCAAGGTTTCTAGCATAACAAAACTTGGAAAAACAGCCGTTGGCTTTAGTTTAATTGCCTTCTCAACCTCGCTGCCTGAACTAACCGTAGCAATAATAGCAGCGGTCTCTGGAGGTGCAGCAATCTCTGTTGGTAACGTCTTTGGCTCAAATATAGTCAACATATGCCTAGTCATTGGTTTAGCAGCAATACTACTTCATATTAGAAAAGTCAAGGGCAATATTAGTTTCAAAGAGTTCTTTCTTCATATTTGGAGACATGTAAATCCTAGCAAGAGAGAAGCCCGCGATATTAACGTAATTCCTTCTTTTGCCAAATCAGAGCTCAGCAGCATCTATTTTGGTATTTTCATTGCATCGATAATTCCCATGATTTTAATCTATATCTCGGGAGCAACTTGGGCTGTGGGATTAATTTTACTTTTCATCTTCACCGGATATATGTACCGACTTACAAAGGTAAGGATGCCCTCTGAAAACGGCGAAACTACCCCCGAAGAGAAGGGCAAGCTAAAACGCTACGTGATCTTCACTGTTGCAGGTGCTCTGGGAGTTGTTGTCAGTGCATACTTTCTGGTAGAATCTGCGGTTAGCATAGCAACATCTGTTGGGTTATCTCAGCAGATTATAGGTGCTACAATAATTGCTATAGGTACAAGCCTTCCTGAACTTACTTTGGATTTGAAAGCGTTTCTCAAAGGCCACCCCGGGCTTGCTTTTGGCGACATCATAGGAAGCAGCTTTGTAAATATCACATTGATTCTAGGTATTACGCTATTTGTTCCAGCACTTCTAGGTGCACCTGTAGTATTGCGTATGGAGGTTTTCCAAAGCCTCGTTATTTTCTCAATAGTCACCAACATGTTCTTCTGGTATTTCCTTTCAAGCAATAAAATAGGCTGGAAGGAAGGCTTAATTTTCCTATTCGTCTATGCGCTATTTCTTGCAACCACACTTGGTTTTCTATAGGCAAAGACTCATTGTTTTTGTCCGCATTCAGGGCAAAAATTAGCTGAAGCATCCATTCGTGTACTACATTTTGGGCAGATTTTTAAAACAATCGATTGATTGAGCGCTGTGCCGCAGAAGTTGCAGTAGTTGGAAATCGCAGTCACTTGCGAGTTGCATTTTGGACAATTCGTAGTCTGAGAAAGGGTTGGAACAGGTACCCAGATTAAAGCTGAAAGAATATTTTCCACCAATATGATGTTGTCTGAGCGCTCTTTTTTCTTTTTTGCTTTCCCCAACACAAGTCTTTTCTAATTGTTACTGGATAAACGCAGTCACATAACGTTATTAGCCCAAACCCGATTGTTGTTTTGGTGAATTTTTTGGGAAATGCAGTACCCGACAACGAAGAAAACGCCAAACTATGTATATGTCCCACCTGCCCAACCTACAAGAAATCGAACCTAACTGGGAACGTTTTTTGTGCTAGAGGCAAAGCCAAAGAAAAAGTTGCAACTAACGGCTGTCTGTGTCCAAATTGTGGCGTGTTTAAGAATTATGCGTTGGACCAAATGTACTATTGCTCAAAGGGAAAATCCATAGATATCAAAGCGTGAACTCCAAGTTGGCTATTGCCCTAATTTCCTTATTTTCGGGGTTTTTTCCATTTCGACTTAGCACTGTGCAGTAAAACTTTTAAGCAACATTCTATATCAAGACACAGCATACAATATACTGAGGAAGTGACAAAACATGGATCGCCCATATACACTACCATGCCAAAAGGCTAACTTTACCAGCTGTGAAGGATGCCCAAAAGAAGATTGCCATACAAAGCACTTCTTATGCATGGAACCACAAAAAATCTACGCATAATCCCGAGAAAAATCCAACGCCGTCATTAACGACTTGATTATGCGGTCTGAAAAACAATCAGAATGTAGAAAAGCAAAAAGAAAAGCCAAAGAATAACATAGCTGCAAAACAATCTACACAAAATAAGCAAAACGTCTTTTAGAAAATCACTTTCGTGTACCTAAAAAATGAAGTTTTTTGGTTAGCCTGAATAAGTAATGGCTAACCATCTTTAAAAAAAAGTTACTCTATTTCTTTTTTCTTATTCTTATTGAAGCTTCGTAGGGGAAAAATTGTTCTTTAGTTGATGGACTAATCTCTATGTCACCTGATCCATCCTTAAAAACTAGCGGGTATTCTACAACAAGTATCTTGACAAATTCTTTCAAAGTATGCATAGCCTGACTATAAGGGGTTTCCTTAGGTTCTGAAGACATTTCTATCACCTGAGTTATGCTTACCATAATTTGCCTTTAAGCCTATGCTTTCATCGGTTCTCCGACGCCATCCATGAAAAGACGACACAAGAATAAAATGCTAAAAAAATCAACATAAGTCGAAAATGGGCTGATTTTAAGGGTTTATAGATGCTGGCTTTCTGTTAGATGAATTCGAAAAAGGCTTTTTCCGTAATCGATCAGTCACGAAAAGCATCGCCCAGTCTAGATAAGTGCGAAAATCTCCAGAAAGCACAAGAGACGGCTCTACGTAACAATGGAGATTGCAGCTTTGGCAGTTTTGTGTTTCGCTCCAGTCAAATTCGGAGATCGCAGTTTTGATACTGGTCTCTAAAATGGAAATGCTATCTGCGTACTCATTTCGAACATAACAGGGCAGAACCAAATAGCCCTCTGGACCAACATTAACTAATGCCCAAGGTTTGCAGGCCCAATTTTTTTCTCCTCCAATGACTTTCAAATAGCTAACTGAATTTACAATCGGATACCCTTTTTTCTTCATCTCAACTAGTTTCCCAGCCACTTTTCTAATTTCCTGACTCGTAGCTGGAGACGCCTCAGCTTTGCAGTAATCATGTGCTAAAGCCACAGATATTTTTACATCTAATTCCTTTGCCAAATTCACCAGATCTTCAATCTCATAAATATTCTCTTCCATTATTGTAGTGTTGATTGTCATGGCTACTTTGGCTCTAGATGCAGTTATGCCTCTCACAGCTTTTTTGAAACATCCATTAACACCTCTAATTGTGTCATGAGTTTTTTCTAAGCCATCTAATGAAACATAGAGGGCGCCATCGATGTATTGTGCTATCTCATCTATTTTGGATTCGAGTAAAGTTCCATTAGTTATCAGGCTCGTATGAAGAGGTAGGGATCTAGAAAAAGCAAGAATTTCGACCAAGTCCTTTCTCAGAAGCGGTTCTCCGCCTTCAAAGGCGATTGCACAAGCACCTGAATCGTGAATTTGCCTAAGAATCATTTTTTCTTGCGCTGTGCTAGAATCTTTGGCGGATCTCTTCCAGAAGGGGCACATTTTGCAGCGAAGATTGCAGTTGTATGTTAACTTGTGCCCGCAAAACATTGGGATCTTAACTCCGAGCAAGTTTGATAATAACCCTCGGTAGATACGCAGACCCAACTGCAGCGTCTCGCGTCTTCGGCGAGACCTTTTTCCTTCATTTATCAAGTTGGAATCAATATTCATCTCTGGAATTACCTCAAGTTGTCAATCTAAAAGACACATTGACTTAATAAAAAGTATTTTTACATAACGGAACCATAACCGTAATCCAAGTCCAGCAGTACTAAAATCAGCGCTGATCTATATTTCAACCCGACACTCGCAGCAATCTTTACCAGCATCATAGACTTTCGTGGTAAAGTCTATGGCAAGAAATCCAAGTACTTCATCGAAGAAACAACAAAAAAAGCGGAAAGGTTAAATTAAGCTGACAAGAAGTTTTAATAAAATATCGAATCCGCATTTTTGAGCGCTTCGGGCTGAAATCAACTCACACGCTCTGTGATACTTAACGAAGAAGGTTATTAAAAATGAACCTAAACAATTTCACCATTAAATCGCAAGAAGCCATTCAGAAAGCCACAGAAATTGCTACGGCAAAACAGAACCAATCAATTGAACCCTCTCATCTATTGAAAGGTATATTGATGGTTGATGAAAACGTAGCGCCATATTTATTGAGAAAATTAAATGTAAACTTGGATATTTTTTCAAAAGAGCTCGATAAGTCAATTGATAGCCTACCTAAGGTTAGTGGTGGGCAACAATATCTGTCACCCAATTCTAGCCGAGCCCTACAGAAGGCAACCGAGATAGCTTCAGAATTCAAGGATGAATTCATTTCTATCGAGCATCTCCTGTTAGGCATCTTAACTTTGAATGATGTTACTTCAAGATTACTCCAAAATTGTGGCGTTACTGAAAAAGATTTGAAATCAGCAATCAAACAACTAAGAAAAGGATCAACTGTTAGTTCTCAAACTGCAGAAGAAACCTACAATTCATTGAATAAATATGCAATTAACCTGAATGATATGGCTAGAAAAGGAAAACTTGACCCTGTAATTGGTCGCGATGAGGAGATTAGAAGAGTCCTTCAGATACTATCCCGAAGAACAAAAAACAACCCAATTCTAATTGGAGAGCCGGGTGTTGGCAAAACCGCAATCGCAGAAGGACTAGCTCATCGTATAATCAACGGAGATGTACCAGAGAATTTGAAATCAAAGCAAATTTATTCATTAGATATGAGCGCTCTTATTGCCGGTGCAAAATTTAAAGGTGAATTTGAAGAGCGCTTGAAAAGTGTTGTCAAAGAAGTTGTTTCAGCTGAAGGCGAAATAGTGCTATTTATCGATGAGATTCATACACTCGTCGGTGCTGGTGGCGGTGAAGGAGCAATGGACGCAGCAAACATTCTAAAACCAGCTTTAGCTAGAGGAGAATTACGTGCAATTGGCGCCACTACCTTAAATGAATACCAGAAATATTTTGAAAAAGACAAAGCTCTCGAAAGACGGTTCCAACCAGTTATGGTTAATGAACCAGATACATTGGATGCTATTTCAATTCTTCGGGGCCTAAAAGAGCGTTATGAAATATACCATCACGTTAGAATCAAAGATGAAGCTATAATTGCCGCTGTTGAACTTTCACAAAGGTATATTTCCGATCGGTTCCTTCCAGACAAAGCAATCGACTTAATTGATGAAGCTGCTTCAAAACTTCGATTGGAAATTAATTCTGCTCCCGAAGAACTGGAGACAATAGATCGGAAGATTCGCCAGCTAGAAATTGAACGTGAAGCCATTAAACGTGAGAAAGATGAGGTGAAACTGAAATCTCTTAATGAAGAGATCGCGAACCTTAGTGAAGAACGCAATCAACTGAGAGCTAAATGGCAGTCTGAAAAGGATGTAGTTGACCAGATTCAGGTAAAAAAGAATGAAATTGAACAACTCAAATTTGAAGAAGAAAGTGCAAACCGCAACGGTGATCTTGGAAAGGTTGCAGAAATTCGCTATGGAAAAATTCCAGACGCAGAAAAAACAATCAAAATTCTAAAGTCAAAACTCTCAGAATTGCAGAAAGAATCAGCTATGATTAATGAAGAAGTCGATGCTGAAGAGATCGCTGAAGTAGTTTGCCGCTGGACAGGGATCCCAGTAAGCCGGATGCTCCAAAGTGAAAAACAGAAATTGCTCAACTTAGAGACAGAACTTCACATGAGGGTTGTCGGACAGGATGAAGCAATCAATGCAGTATCAGATGCCATTAGGAGAAACCGTGCAGGTTTGCAGGATCCCAAACGTCCAATCGGATCTTTTATTTTCTTGGGTACTACAGGGGTTGGGAAAACCGAGTTAGCAAAAGCTTTGGCTGAATTCCTTTTCAATAACGAAAATAGCATGGTCAGAATTGATATGTCTGAGTATCAAGAGCGCCATACTGTTTCAAGATTAATTGGAGCGCCCCCTGGATATGTAGGTTATGAAGAAAGTGGACAACTAACCGAAGCTATTAGGCGAAAACCTTATTCCGTTGTTCTTCTTGACGAGATCGAAAAGGCACATCCAGATGTTTTCAATATATTGCTTCAAGTGCTTGACGATGGCAGATTGACTGATAACAAAGGTCGGACAGTGGATTTCAAAAATACGATAATAATAATGACCTCCAACATTGGTTCTCATTTAATTCAAGAAAATCTGGAAAAAGCAAATGAGGAAAACCGTGAAGAAATCGTAAATCAAACACGAAAACAAGTCTTCGATTTACTGAAAAGAAGCATTAAGCCAGAATTCTTGAATCGTATCGATGAGATAATTATGTTTCAATCGTTGACGCGGGAGGAAGTGCGGAGAATAGTAGAACTCCAACTTAAAATTATCCAGAAGATGCTTGAGAAAAGCAGCGTCAAACTGAATATCACCAAAAAAGCCGTGGATTTTATTTCCATCGTCGGTTTTGACCCTCAATTCGGTGCGAGGCCAATAAAACGTGTTATTCAAAAAAACCTGTTGAATGAATTGTCAAAAATGATCTTAGAAGAAAAAGTCAATAAAAACTCAGAAATTGTCGTTGATGAGAAGAAGGGTAAGCTTGTATTTGCCAATAAATAATAAAAACTATCTATGCCTACTTAAATACTCAGAACGTTGTTTTTAGAAGGTGTAAATAATGGGAAAAAACGTTGGAGACGATTTCCAAACAGAGACAAAGTACGTCCGAACCAAAAGCCTTGGTGGCAACCTAGACTGGGCAAATAAGCCTGAAACCTACAAGAGCTATCCAGCTAGTAAAATGGTTCAGCTGCCAAGCCAGCTCCAAGAAGCAACTTTTAACTTTACTGAGGTTCTTCGAAGACGAAAAAGCATCCGTTCTTTCTCACCTAAGTCTTTGAGTTTGGCTGATTTGTCTTTTCTTCTTTGGGCCTCTACTGGTATACAAAGAACCGAACATAGTTATGCGTTCCGAACCGCTCCATCAGCTGGAGCATTATACCCAATCGAGACATACATAGCTGCGAACAACGTGGAGGACCTTAAGGAAGGACTTTATCATTATAACATTAAAAATCATTTGTTGGAGGAGATAAAGCTTGGAAGTTTTGGCTTCAACTTGGCTCACGCTGCCTTGGCTCAAGAGATGTGTGCAGACGCATCTGTTGTCTTCATTTGGACGGCTGTCTTTAGAAGATCAAAGTGGAAATACTCACAAAGAGCCTACAGATACATCTATTTGGATGTGGGGCACATAGCGCAAAATTTGGGGTTGGCGGCGGCAAGCATCAATTGTGGCTCCTGTGAAGTCGGGGCTTTTTTTGATGATGAACTTAATTCAATCGTGGGCATAGACGGAATCGAAGAGAGCACAGTTTGTCTTAGCGTAGTTGGCCATCCCAAATAAAGGCTATTAACGGCAACGCTGATACTACACCGCTTACTTTGAATCGTTTTACCTTACTCTGTCCTTTCGAGCATAACCTTGGATTAAAAGTGGTTTATTTTATTATTTTGAAGATGACATATCGGTCGTTTGAGTAGATTAACTGAAGGAGTTCGCTGTTAAGCATGTTGGTGTCCAGGTGATTTCGGTCGTAGACGATAAAGCCAATGTTGTTGTTTTTGATATAGCCAGTGAAGTCTCTTGCGAAAAGCGTTAATTCGACTGGATCAAGGTTGAACATACCCTGCAAGATTTCCGGCTGCAGTGTTGGATAACTGTTTTTTGACATAGTGAGAACCTGATATGTCTTCGAATTTGTCTGGTTGACGTTTAGATCTCCAAGATGGTACTGGAATCTTACTGCATCAATCTGCTTGCTCTCCAAAGCGCCGATGTTTCCCCAATCTGGTAAATCACTAAACTTAAACGCGAAAGCCACCTCGTTTGAGTCGTCATATAGGCCGACATAGTTTTTCTTCAAATTCGCGTTTGTGAAATTAGCAACTACCCAATCGAAATCAGGCGCATGAACCGTTTTTATAGAAGAAGGTGCATCCCAAGGATTTATCCAATCCAGCAACTGGGGAATTTGGGCTTTGTCAAAGTCGTATTTGAGGTCAAAGAAAGTGCTCAAGTATAGTGTGGCGTTGAAGATTTCGGTTTTCAAGGGTGTTAGCGCCCAAGAAATTGTCATTGGATAACTTGTGTTTTCAACCATAATCGTCTTAGTTAATACGACATAGTCGTTTGAGTACATTAGCTCTATCTTCATGGGCATACTCTGCTCATCAAAGAATACTTGTTTACTTAAGTCTGAAAGTGGTATCTCGTAATCAGACCCGTTTACTGAGTAGGAGATTTTATCACCTGATTCTGAAGTATAAGAAATCCTGTTCCAAACTTGGTCAAAAGATACATACGTTTCATCGGCGATGTCGCCTAAAGCTTGGTATGCTCGAATCAATGTTTGAGGCTGCTCAACCTCATATGATAAGCTAAGAACCGACTCGGCAAGTTCATTCCGCTGAACTATATGATCTGTTTGGGCTGTTACGTTTTTGCCTGAAAACGCTTGGAACCAAAATCCTGGAATCTCGGTTGCTACAACCGTGCTGTTTCCTGGGTAGTTTGCCCTAAGCCAGACTCCTGCATCGTAGGCTTTTATGTCGGTGGTTGAATAGTAAACGCTGGCTTCATTGATTTTCCCGTAAACCACATCAGAACGTTGTACAAGCAACAATGACACCAAGATAATAGCGGAAACCGTAACCATTTTTATCCAATTTTTCTTAAACACCACCTTCTTCTTTGCGTAGAAAGCTAAAGATTTATCCAATAAAAAAACGACAGGAACAGCTGCAAAAACCACCATAAACGGTGCAAGATAGTAGACAAACCAGTTAAACGGCATGTAAAAACCAACAAGATATGATTCTGCAAAGAAAAACGGAACAGAAAAACTAAGAAACAAAGTGATGAAGTAAATCATCTTCTTCTGTCTTTTCAATATGTAGAATGAAACAAAAATGCCTGCGAAAGCCAAGAAGAATATGAAGCCGAAATTAACCATGAATGCGTTAAAACTTACCGACGGAATCTGATATGCATAGGTTTTCACAGCGAAAAATACATACTCAATCACTAGGTCAATGTAGCCAATCATGGCCTGGAAGTAATAGAGGAAGAAAGCTATTCCTCCGCCTAAAATTAGCGCCATCACCACTTTAAGGTAAGCCCCTTTTGATTTTATCAGCATAAAAATCAGTATCGGCGGCATTATGAAAATTGATAGAAATGCTGCAAGTTGATGGGACAAAACAACCCCGAACGCTACAAGAAATGTAACTACAAGATACCCAAATCGCTCCACAGCTAATGGTGTGTAGAGAAAAACCAGAAACATGAACGCTAATGCCAAAACGGTGGTGTAGCCGCCAAACTGGTTCATTTCATACGTTGGGAAGCACATCAACAAAAGGATAACAGCAGCAACTCCGACTTTTTTGTTGAAAAATTTGCTCGCCAGCAAGTATACGGAGAGGAATAGAACCCAATTAACTATTACCGTTAAAACTTTAATAAGAAAAATATATTGACCAATATCAGATGCTCCAGTGAAAGAAATGAACATTGCAAGAACAATCTGATAAAGCGGTGGAGTCCACCCCAAGTTTACCAACGGAATTTTCCCCGTGTTTAGGAAGATTTGGGCTTTTTCAAGGTGAACTGCAGGGTCATTTCCTAAAACTACGCCGTTCATGGATGTAAGAGTATAAAAGATTGCAAGGATAAGTACTGAGAAAATACCTATGAATGCTACTTCGATCTTTTTCTCTTTTGACATGATGCTTATCAAGGTGAAAAGCTCACCCGTCTTGATTGAAATTACCCATTGATTTTAAAGATGGCGACTTCGCTGTTAATAAATACCAAGCTAAAGGCTGGGTCTTTGGCAAACTTGGTCAGTTGCTCAAAGTCCCGAAGGATTAAATATGAAATGTTCCAGTCAGCGAGTGCTTTTTTATAGTCGAAAACATAAAAGTTTGTTTCAGCTTTTAGCGGAGGAACATAAGTCTCCATTTCTTTCAGATAAGTTTGGGTATTTTGTTCTACAAGTTCTTCAAAGGTAGAGTTGGCCGCCTGCTGGTCAGTATATTGGTAGACGCCCATGGAAAAGCTAAACTCGTTGGTTTTAGAGCCAAGGGTATAGAACATGTCGATTGGTGAGTATTGGCTTCCTTTGGGAGTAAGAATGTAGTAGGGTCTTGATTGTTGATTTGGAAAGATTATTTGCCCTATTGTTTTCATACTGGTGTCAACAAGTCCCATGGAGGAGTAGTCACCTGCAATTATTGGAGGTAAAGTGCCTTTGGTTGGCAATCGCAACTGTAAGGTGTCCAAAGTGACAGCGGGATTGTCTGTTTGGATGGTTTGAGTTATGTCAGCAAAAAACTGCGCCATTTTAGTTGCGGACTCATTCGATGCCGCGTAAACGGTGACTGTTTGAGTGAAATTAAACAAGTCGTTGCCATGCGTGATAATAATTGACTCTGCTTTTGTGTTTCCCTCAATATGCATGTCGATAACTGGCACCCTTGACAAATTGTAGAGTTCTCCAACCTGACCATTTTTTAGGGAAACAATCGTTTGGTCGTTATCAAAGTTGAAGAAAGCATAAGGGAAATAATAGTTCTTTATGTGTGCCAAGAACTCTGGGTTATGTCTGGAGATGTATCCTCCATCCTCACGAACCTGGAAATACCCATTGTCAATCAGGTAATCGGTGTCAAGCAGATAACTGGCGTTTTTAGCAGGTGCCAACTCACGTGCACTCGTTATATACTGCGGGTCAACTGCACTCAAGGTTGGTCTCTGCGCAAACCCGCCAAACCACCAGCCGTAGAGGGCGTCTGAAACGAACACTGAGTTGGCAGGTGTGTTCTGTTTAGCCCATTGAATTCCTTGCCAGCCTGGATCGTTCATAACTTGATAGTAACTTTGGATTGTCTGGCCAATGCCTTGTGAGGGCGTCATAAAGATGGGGAGTGCTGTGAAAGAAAACAAAAGGAAGAACAGAAGAACACCGCTGTAGCATGCCTTGTTGGTTAGATGCGTTGAGAACCAAACAACTGTTTTATCTTGGTCTTTTTTTGGTTTCTGCGTTTGGCTTGCAAACAACCGGTAAGTTTTGACTACATCGGCAAAGAACTCTGAACCATGATTGATTAAGACGGCTATGAAAATTATTGTCGGAAAAATTATGAAGTAGAGAAATCGGTTGTAATCTATAATGAATCCAAACAGGTAGCCCTGCGTCAAGAATAAGGGAACAAAGAGCCACATGGAGAGAAGCAGCGTTGGAAGTGTAAAAAATTGTCCACTGTATCTTTTAGAGAACAAGGCGAAAGCTAAGATTATCAGAAACAGCGGCAGAACCCATTCTAAAGGAAGTATCCTTGTTGAAAGTATCGCTGAATTGATGTCGTTCACTCCCTGAACGCCGGGAGCTGAAGAGTTTTCATGCATGTAGGTGGGTATAGCGTTGATGACAAAGGGGGCAACAAGGATGGCTCCTGCAACCATGGGTATTAGCCAATAGATGCCTGTTTTTCTTGAAGCGCCAAACGTGTTGGGCGCAACCAGTACAAAGAGAACAGTGAGCAATGTTACTCCGACAAAGATGGCGGCACTCAACGAATGTGTCAGAAATATCGATCCCAACAGGATTGAGGTTGAAATCAAGAAAGGAGTGAGCGAAAACCTGTTTTTTTGAAGGTACAGATATAACGTTATGGGAATCAGCAAGAGCGTTATCACGTTTGGGTAACCTCCCCACAGAAGCATTTCTATGTCAAAGCGTGAAATAGCCGCTAAGATAGCAACAATGAATGCAGCCGATTGATTCCAAACGCTCTTAGTTATCAGAAAAGTGCATAAAACGATCAGTGATGAAAACAAAGAAACGATGGCTACTTGCGCCACATATTCTGGCAAACCAGTCATCATAATTAAGGCTGACGCAAAGATGTGGTATCCTGGGAAAGTTAACGATATTCCACCGCCCATCTGATAGGCGTTATACAGAAAATTTGTGTTCCCTGAACCAGTGATTGAATGGATTACGCTACTGTGTAAACCTATGTCAGCGCCAGAGGGAAATCCAGCCCAAAGCATAAGAGTCATACGGTAAATGAACGAGAAAGCAAAAATTATCAGCAATAAGAGATATGTTCTGTTTGCTTTGAGCATTTACTTTCCCGCTTGATATGCTTACTTTGCAATTGTTGGTAAAAGGTTAAATATGGATTTCGAGTATAAAAAGCCCAGAGTATCTAAAAGGAAAAAAAGGTGTTTAAATGTCTTGGCTTAAATCTATGATGGAAAAAGAACCACCAGAACCAGAAAATCCACTCGGCATAGTCGTTATCGGTAACATCGAACCAGACATGCACGACACAGCAAAAGAAGCAGTCAGACGCTCACTAAAACGCGCAGGATTCAAAACAATCGACGTCGGAAAAAGCGTTGCACCACAAGTCTTCGTTGACAAAGCAAGAGAAAACAACGCTAACTTAATTGCAATTTCAGTTAACACAGTTCCAGCAAAGAACAACATCGCAAAACTCGATGAAGCACTCAAAGCGGCTGGATTGAAAGATAAAATCGGCATAATCATGGGCGGCGCTGCAGTCAAAAAAGAAGATGCTGATGCAATCGGTGCACTTTTCGGCAAGAACAAAGAAGAAGCTCCTGAGCTTGCAAAGAAAGCATTGAAGAAATAATTAATTCTGAAGTGGATCTAATGTCCTTTAAATTCAATACGAAGCAAAATGTATACGAAATAGCAAAAGTAAAAGTAGGCGGTCAACCGGGAGAATTACCTACATTCTTGATTGGCTCAATCTTTTGGTTAGGCCAAAAAATGGTTTCAGATGCAAACAAAGGAATTTTTGACGCTGCCGTTGCAGAACAAATCATTAACACAATGCAAACTCAAAGCGATATTACGGGTGTCCCGTTCGGTTTTGACATCGTCGGAACCACTGAGCTGGCTTTCGAGAAGTACATTGAATTTGTCTCAAAGCACAGTGATGCGCCACTAATGCTTGACGCTATGAGTCCAAAGACACGTATGGCAGCCGCTACAATGGCAAAAAAGATGGGTCTTTCAGATCGATGCTTCTACAACTCCGTTTACAAAGGCGTAACTGATGCTGAATTAGCTGTCCTAAAAGACAGTGGCATTAAAATGTCCATTGTGCTTGCTGACGACCCAAAAGATACCACTCTTGAAGGCAAAATGAAGGTCATTGTCGAAGCCTTAGCGTTAGCTGAAAAAGGTGGAATCACAAAGCCACTAATCGATACAGCTATCCCCGCGTTTGCCCCAGACATGGGAACTGCAGTTAGAACCATACCAATAATGAAAGAAAAGTATGGTCACCCTACAGGCTTAGGCAGCGGAAACGTTGTCACAACCATGGGTTGGGTAAAAGCTAACTTTGCTAAAGAATTCCGCCCAGGATGCAGAACCGCAACCAACTCAATCATGCAAGTGGCAGGCGCAAACTGGCTTATGATCGGACCAGCCGAACAAGCAGAATGGGTCTTCCCAGCAGTCGCAGTAACTGATACATACATTGCATCTGCCGCAGGTGACCTTGGAACCAGACCGCTAGAAGAAACTCACCCAATATACAAGGCTTTCATGTAAAATTTTCTTCCTTTATTTTTTATTTTTAATTTTTGAAGGTTAAAGCCTGAAACCGCTAAAATGGTTAGAAATAATCGTTGCGTTTACAGTTCTAACGTTAATAGTGACATATTTTATCCCAAACAATTCAGAACTCGCTTTTATGATTCCAAGATATTTCTTCGCTTTTGTCTTCGTCGTTTTTCTGCCAGGCTACTGCCTAGTAAACTTTTTGTTTATTGGTAAAAACAAGCTTGATTTTGTCGAAGAAATTGTGCTGTCGGTTGCGTTAAGCTTTGGTTTAGATGGGCTTGTAGGGTTATTTCTAGGGCTTTCGCCCATCGGGATTGATTTTATTCCAATAACTGTTTCCTTAACTATAATAGTGCTAATATTCGCGATTGGCACGTTTTTAAGGAAAAGAAAAGAATTACCAGTACTTCAGATGGAGAGCCCTCAGCAGGTAAGCGCCTGAGGTTTTCACCGCTGCCTTTCCATAAACTCCACCTAGACGCATCATATGGATTACGTATCCTGGTCGAAGATAGAATTGCTGGTAGGCTTTGCTGCGGATTTCAGCGAGTTTCTCCATACTTAACTGAGGCGTTTCAAAGGTCGGCCTCGCTGTATCATATTTGTCAAAGTCCGTTACTCGGAGCCAACCGTTCTTTATTACTTCCTCGTACATGGGTGTACCTGGGTAGGGTGTAGCGATGTAGAAGCCTACGTCTTCGGGGTTTAATTGTTTAACGAAACGTATGGTTTCTTTGGCTGTCTGTTCAGTTTCCCCTGGAAAACCCAAGACTACATTAGCAATAGTCATTAATCCTACTTCGTGGGCTATTTTATAGGCTAAACGAGTTTGTTCCAGCTTGATTTTCTTGTTCATCGCGCCAAGAATGGTTTCTGAGCCTGATTCTACACCTAGCCAAACCGCTATGCATCCTACATCACGCATAGTTTTGAGTAGTTCTCGGTCCACCATATCCACGCGGGTTCCGCAATCCCATTTCATATTCAGTTTTCTCGCGTGTAGTTCTTCGCATATTCTTAGCACTCGGTTGCGGTCAACAGTAAAAGCGTCATCATAGAATGTAACTTGTTCAATGCCATATTTGTCATGGATAAGCTGCATTTCATCAACGACGTTTTTAGGGCTTCTCCAACGGTATCCTCTGCCGAACATACGCACGGTGCTACAGAAGTCGCACCAAAAGACACACCCTCGGCTACTGATTAAGGGGAACAGGATCTTGCCGTTATGTTTTAGGTTTTCAAGCGGCAACAGGTGATGGGCTGGGAATGGCAGCGCGTCTAAGTCTTCTATGAAGGGTCTGTCTGGATTGCGGGCGATCTTATCTCCGTTCCGATATGTAATGCCTAAAACTCCGCTTAGATCGATTTTAGCTTCAAGTTTTTCAAGAAGCTCGATAAAAGTTAATTCGCCTTCTCTTCTAACAACCATGTCTAGGCTTGGATATTCGCTAAGGGCGTTTTCATCCCAGAAAGTTCCGTGCGAACCGCCAAGAATAGTTACTGCTTGGGGTTGAGCCTGCTTAGCTATGTCGATAAGTTTCATTGCGGACTTGTAGAGCAGGGTTGTCGCGGTTACTCCAATTATGTCGGAGGGCGATTGTGCGATGCGACTGCGGAATGTTTCGTCATTTAGTTTCTCAGCTTGACAATCGATTATGGCGACCTGGTGGCCTTTTTGTTCGGCGATTGCACCTAAGTATGCTAAGCCAAGCGGAATAAAGGGTGGGTGAGAATGGACGCTTGGCGGATAAGGTGGATTAATAAGAGTAATCTTCAATGATATTCGCCCTTTTTAGTGAGTGGTTGTACGTGAAGATGGATTATATAGTTTTCTAGATATAACCTAAAAACCCTAAAATCATTCGTTAATAGAGAAAACGGATAATTCAATAATAGATCAGCCGTTTAGCTGTTTGTCCTCTTTTACTAAAAAGGATCTTGTTACCTGGAACAACCTGTGCTTCTTTATTTTTTTGCGCCAGTGAAAAAGATATTGATTACAAAAATATTCTGCCTGTTTTTTACTTAAGCCACTCAGTTAGCGTTTGCCTGCAAGCATGTGTCCTTTGTGTTCAACCATTCTGTGATTTCTTAGTTCATCGGGATTTCCGAAACTTGATGAGCATATTCGACATTTAAATTTTCCTTGAACAAATTTTTCGTAAGTATACATCCAGAATTGACCTTCTCCTTGATATTCTTGCAAAAACTAATTTTTCACAAGCTCAATAAATATGCGTTTCACAGACTAATAAAGTGATATCACTTTATGCCAGAAAACAATGGTGAAATCAACTAAATGTTCTTAAAACAGCCAAGTTTTATAGGCATACTCAAATAGCCACACTGTATTGTAATAACGCAAAACCCAACCGAAGAGCCAAGGCGGGACTAAACTCTTGAATAAAAAAACAAAACTAAAAGCAAAAGGAAAAAAATACTACACAAATACCCATGGAAAAGTCTACCGTGTGAAACCAAACCCTAAGGCAAACAAACGGAAACTTCTACAGAAACGCCAAAGAAAAATAGATGCCCAACTTAAGATAGCCTGATTTTCATTCTAGAATCTTATAAACTGCTTAAAAGTAAAATTTCTTTACCTTGTTTTATAACCAAGCAATTAACAATTGTGAATAATCAAACAATTCCGTCTGGATGTTTCTCCATCCAGTCCACGGCGAAGGCTTCAGCCTTAGGCTGACTAGAATAGTCAGGTGAAATCGATTTGCTTTCCCCTTTATCGGTTTGTTTTCCTTCGAATAAAAGGACTTGGAAGTTCTTGCTGAATTCTTTTTTTGAAACAATCAAAGTTTGCCTGGTCTTTTCGTTGATGTAGCCGCCTTGATTGCTTATTTTTCTCCAACCTTTGACTAGCTTCATTTTTTCTTATTCCTTAGGTAGCTTGATTTGGGAATCAGTCGCACGTATTATCTTCGTCTTGCCCACGCCTGTTTGGGCTCAAAATTCCTGCTTGTGGTTGTTCTTGTTGGTTGATTAGTTAAGTGTTTGGAGAAACATGTTCTGCAGTAGACGGGTTTGCCGGGAGTAGGCTTGAAGGGTACTGTTGTTGCTTGACTGCATTCTGTGCATTTTGCTTCATATTGAGTTCTTTGGATTTTTTTCACCTCATTTTATTAAACGATTAAACAAAGAGATTCATCAAGTAAGATTAAGCTGTTTTTCCTTCTCTCTTCTTGTTATCTGCGAAGACTTTTTGCCTTACTTTCTTTTTTATGGTGCAGTTAAGTCGCACTGAAGACTTGCATCTTCGGCAATTTTTAACTAGACCTGCTCGTAATATACACAAAGATATTTACCTCTATTCATACTTTTGAAAAGAATCCGTTATTCGATAGGCATGTCCCAAAGGATAAAAGATACTCTTCAGCAATTGAGTGATGTTAGCTCCTTATAAAGGAATGGATAAGAAAAACCGTTTTTAGCAAAAGGAAACAGTTTTTATGAGCTTTAAAAAAATTGAGCCTTAAAATAAAATATTCAGTAAAAACGGCCGAAAATACGGTAAAAATAGTAAAAAGATAAGACTACTCTAATATAGCTCCTTGTACTTATTTTAAGTTAGGTTGGAATTCTTAGAGGAAGAGACAGGACCCCCAACGACGTTTTGCTTTTTCTCGACTATTCTGATAGGTTGGCGTAAGCCAATAAGGTGTAATAAATGGGTAAACGAAAAGTCACAAACGAGGGTAACCTCGATAGTATGGTTCTACCTTCTAAAAACGACGTGTTAGGCGTAGCCATTAAAATGCTTGGTGCAGACAGAATAATGGTCAAATGCCAAGATGGCAAAGAACGATTATGTAGGATTCGGGGCAAACTAAAAAGACGTGTTTGGATACGCGAGGGCGATATAGTCTTAGTGTCTCCATGGGATTTTGAAACGGACAAAAAAGGCGATATTTTCTGGCGTTACCGTAAAAACCAATCCGACTGGCTCAGAAGCCATAACTACTTAAAAATGGAATAGGAGACTTGAGTTTATTATTCTAAAATGTCAAGAATGCGGAAATACTTTTCACCGTGACGGTCTCAAAGGCGGCGAAATTGTTGCATGCCCTATCTGCGAAGCCGACTATGTTGTCGTAGTTAAAGATGGAAAAATATACATCGAAGATTACGTTTATGAAACTAAAGATTTAGGCGAACTCTAAAGACCTATAAGAGACTCTTTTTTCTTCCAAAAAGAAAATAAATTAAGGATTTAATTTAACAACTGTTCCGATAGCTTGGCCTGGAACACCATGAATAAACCTGGCTCTTACCATGCCGTTCTTGCCATGGGCACCCATGATTTTTCCAGACATGGTTTTGGTATCATTCTTCCATGTGACCTTTTTGCCCACAAGTTTTCCAGCAAGACCTGCAGAATTAATGCCTGTGAATTCGATTAGACATTCTTTGGATGTTTGTGATTTAGGTCCGGTTCGATAATTAGTAATTCTTCCATTAATTTTTTGGCTCAAAATTATTCACCAGTTTAAACGCTACCTTAAGGGGTATGGTTGCATTTAAAGATGCCATAGATTCCATTGAAAAATAATATAAAAAAATGATAAACCGTTAAATTTTGTTAAGACAATAAATAAAAAGAATAAAGGGAACTATTTGTACAGTTTTTCCCATCGGTTGAAGAGTTCCAGAACTTCGTCACCGTTGTGGTCTTTGAGGAACTCGCGTGTTTCTTTGTCAGCAGCAGCTTCCTTCTGGAACTTTTGGATGTATTCTGCTTTCTCAGCTAGGAAAATGATGCCATCTACTCCCTGTCTTGCAACCCGGGTTGCAACAGTCATGATTTGTTTAGTTGTTGCAACGGTATCCCATGTTTCATTTGGACCCCGGACATAGAAGTTTACCATGACCGGCTTCTTTAGGAAGCTCTTGTAGCCTCTTGCTATGGTTTCCCAGTACCAGGGAGTTGGGTAGGACTTGCTGAACATTGGAATGACGAAATAGTCTGCGTATTGTGCCATTGCTTTAAAGTCATAACCGAAGCGCACTTTGCCCATTAATGGATCTGGGAGACAATTAACGAAGAGTGGCTTGCCAGAAACAACTTCTTTAACTTCGGCAAGAAAGTCAGTTACTATTTTTGCACGCCATTCAACCCAGCTTAAACCACTTTTACTTTGTTGTTCAATGCATCTTGGGCAAGTGCAGAAACCCTGATCTGCGAAGTGTTGACTGCTGATGCTGATGCCTGGAGTTTGTTTGGCACTTTCAGCGATAATTTTTAAGTTGTATTCTCTAGCTTCTGGGTTAGTCATACATACAACGTCCCAGCGGAGGTTATAGCGTTTGTTTGTACGGAGTGCCGGACCAAATGAGCTTACGGACACCCAGTCTGGACGTTTTGCAGCCATATTATTGTCGCCGAAGACTGCGATGTTAGTGTACATTTTTGGATTTACTTTTCCAACTATTCCGGATTCTGATTTTTGACGGTAGAAGTTGTAATCGACACCTTCAACAGGTTCGGGTTGGTAGAGAAATACGCCGAATTTCAAGTTCAATACACCATTTATGATTTTACCAAAACATGCCTTTGCAGCCTTATTAAGTCTTCGCAGGGAGTACCCATTTCAACGTTTTCCATGAGTACAGGTTGCTATTTTGTATTTTTTTGCTTTCTTGTTATGGGTCTGCGCGTTTCAGAAATGTTGCAGTTGTGATTTTGTACGTTTTGTTGATTTTATCCATTTTCGACACCTTAGACTTTTCTTGACTCTGACTGATCTAACTGCTCTGTGGTGACTAACCCTTTTTTTAAGGCGCTAACAACTGTAGAACCAATAGTGGAATAACTGAATGCGCAAACACAGACAACAACGGAATAGGCGACATAGGCTATAATTAAATCAGCAAACTGGGACAATTACCCACTAATTGGTTGCCCCCTTCGATGAACCCGCCATAATCATCAACTACCTATCTATTGATCCGTCAATAATATTTGCCTCAGACAATGGGTTCCCAACAGTTTACCTCGACACTAATCTTAACACCGACAACTAATCCAACACAATCAGCCACAAACAATATTCTATCCGTACAATCAACCAAACCTAATGGTCTATTCTTCACGCAAATGATTCCGCAATTCGCTATTGCGATAATTTTGTTGGTTTCGGCAAGCTTAGTTGTTGTAGTAATTGCGCGAAGGCTGAAAAAACTAAGCCTAAGGTGAGTTACAGCCAACATACTAACTGCTTGCTTCGCAAGCAACAAAAGCTCTGACTATCAATTATCTTGTAGACTTAGGCGCTGTTTTGGGCGGTTTTGACGAT
The DNA here is from genome assembly GCA_963725855.1 of Candidatus Bathyarchaeota archaeon. Taxonomy (GTDB): domain Archaea; phylum Thermoproteota; class Bathyarchaeia; order Bathyarchaeales; family Bathycorpusculaceae; genus Bathycorpusculum. The sequence goes on from CAVSAA010000003.1 coordinate 452,320, forward strand.
TTTGACTAATACGGCTTTTATGAAGGCTGGTAAATCGGCAGCTTCATAACCCTGTAGCCTTTTGTAATCTTCAGTAATACCAATGCAGTCTGTGATTTGGTTCCAGTTCTGGAAGTCAGTTGGCAATAGGTTCTTCTTATAGTCGTCATCCATCTTTGCAGCCAACAACAGATTAACCAGCGTGGAAGGATTTTTCTTAAGAATCATCGCTAACTCTTCGGCATTGACAGCCACTCCTTCAACTTTAGACACTTCAGTCGCCAACTTCTCAACTGGAAGATGCCGCTCCTTGAGTCTATCGAAGACTGAGCGGTTTGCCCAAACAGGCTCTTGTTTAAGCAGCGCCTCAGAAACCGCCTTCCTAACACAATACCCCACTAACTTGCCCAGTTTTGAGGGTGGGCCTCCTAAAGTTAACGTTTTACCCTTGGTTGTTGCAGCTACTGTTACACTATCAGTTATTGAGCCAGTTGCTGAATCGCCAGTGTAGCGGCTGCGAACGTCAAAATCCCGCAGCGCCGCTGACTTGGCTTCAGTTGCAGTAATTAATGTTGCAACCATACAAGATTCTGACGGGTTGCCATCGATTAGAACAATGATGTTTATAGTTCCTGCGATTTCTTGAACATCCATCTCTTCGCCAGATGATTCACCATGTTGGCAACCCGCCGTTGCTGCAACGCTGACGGAAAAACCTTGAGCGCTCTTTGTAACTAGGCTGTAGTTTTTAATTTTAGCGGCGGTCACCATAGCAAGATAATCCTTGGTTAATCCGACCTTTGCCGCCGATGAAGTGATTAATTCGAGCGGGTCAAGGTGCAAGGAGAGGTCACTGTATCCTTCCGGCACTCCTACATTGAGGACAGCTTTAACCTGATTGACTCCGCCATTATAAAATGCTGAGCTAACAGTCTTTAATGTATTATCACAAAAAACGGCTAGTACATTTTCTTTAACAACAAGTTCAACGTTGTCAGCAAGACTAATTGGCTCCAAACTCGCCAGTTCCCCACGCCTATTTTTTAGGGTTGATAACATTTATAGTGATAGCTTTACTTGGACACAGGTTACCACAGACGCCACATTTTGTACATTGAACAAGTGTGATAACTTGGGGTTTTCTGTTCTTACCCTCTTCTAAGGCACCCTGCGGACAAACACCAATACAGATTTGCCCCGCGCAAGGACCGCATTTAGCTATGTCGATTGTAATTGGAGATTTATGTTTGTCCATTTGAATCAACAATTAAATAAGAGCCAAGAATATATCTGTTGCGAGCAAGGAATTGGGCATGAAAATAGGCTTAGTCACATACAAACCCGAATATGTTGAGGGCTTTGACCTCCATGTTTACTATTCTAAATGGGTAGACGGACAAGTTTTTCCAGCGGCGAAGGGTATGCAAAATGACGTAACAGTTTTTTGTGATGCAAAAGCAATCCGCGAAGACCCAAGTATCGTCGCCCTCTCAAAAACCGGTCCAGCACTGCGGCGCAACAGAAGAAACCACTTTGTGTTTGACTATGTTTGTCCGACACACCCAAGTTACCGAGCTAAAGTCATGGATTACATAGAGGGATTAAGTAAAGAGGAAATCCTTGGTATAACACTTAACCTCTATCATTTTCCAGATCAAGACTTCTGTGTCTGTCCCAGATGCGCGGAGAAATTGAAGCAGAGCGGCTTAAACTGGACACAATGGCGAGCTCAGACTATCACAGAGTTACTCAGAGAAGCTAAATTGAAAGTAAAGGGGACATTTGCTGTTGAAATTTACCCTGACCCAGTTTTGGCGAAAGAGCGGTTTGGCTTAGACCTTGAGGCTATCGGGAACTTGGTGGATTACTTCCATGTGCCTCTGTCATCGCGCGATTATTTAACAAGCTACTGGGTTGATATAATAACTCGAGATTTTGTTGCCACGCTCAAAAAGCCGGTTGTGGTTGAGTTGAGTGCTGAAATGCCAACAGATGAAAAACTTGATGCTCTTCTTAGGACAGTGGCTTACATTTCACGCCACAACTTGGATGCTGTACTTCTTTTAGTGCATGATTCAGAAAATGCACGTCAGGTCGCAAAGTATGCTGTCGAAAACACTGACTTGAGAGAGTGGTTTGCAAAGTATGAGTTCGAGGAAATGAATAGAATAGTTGACAGTTGGGCTAAGGTTTACTGATTTTTTTCCTGTACTCTTTTAGTCGGTGCATGTCTAATTCTGCGGTAAGCACTGAATCTTTAGGTGCATCCGAAACCTCGCCAAGTAAACCCCAGGGAGCTATAATGGCGCTTCTTCCTCCCCGCATGTTCGAGCAAACATTCCCCACTTTAAGCACAAACATACCGTACTCGCGCGCCATCCCCTCCGTTAAGGGATGACCTTTGACGACTGGATGAGTACCCATAGCGGCAACTGGAAGAGAAACAATTTCCGCGCCTAAGCTTGCTACTTTTTTTACTAGGCTGGGATCAAAGGAATCTGCGCAAACAATCATCCCAATTTTGCCTAAATCAGTTGCTACAACAAGCGGTTGGGCGCCCCTAGAGACACCCGCTGCAATTTCTGCTTTTATAGGATTTATTTTTTTGTATTTTGCGATAAGTTGACCGTTTTTCCAGAGCGTACTGGTGTTGTAGTATTTGCCTTTGTCTTCTTGTAGTACTGTGCCGCCTAAGAGATAGATTTCACTGATCGTTGTGGAGACTTCTTGTAGAAACTGGATCGTTTTTGTACTTGTTTCATGTGATATTTTTTGGGCGTCAGTGAAGTCAGCCATGCAGTTTGGAACGGTGAAGTATTCGGGAAGAGCAATTATGGCTGGTCTTTGTTCCGCCGATTTGAGGACGGCAGTTTTGGCAGCTGTCAAGTTGTCTTTTAGTGTGTTGCGTATTTCCATGTGGAGTATGCTGACTTTCATGTGGGAAATCTCGGTTTATAATATTATGACTTTTGTTTTTGAGCATTTAAACTTAGTTGATGACGATGTTTAATTGACTATTTTGTTAGATGGGTAGCCGTTTGTTCAGCATTAATTTTGGTTTCAATACAGATGTCTATTAATTAACGCCTTTTATATGCATGCGGATAAACTTAAATACTGCCTGCACGACAAACACTGTGATACGAGGTACAGAAATGACATTTAATGAATCAGAAGTTAACAAACTATTGCCTGACATTAAAACATTAGTCAACAAAGTCGTCAAGAAAAACATGGCAGATGGCTTCCTTTTTTCAGCTGGAACAGACACACAAATAATCGCCTACGAAGCAGTCAAATATAAACCCGACATTCCATGCCTCACCTTAGCCTTCAAACATGGACAACCCAAAGACACCGAATACGTCAAAAAGATGGTTGAACTCCTACACTTAAAGCATGAAACCTACCAATTCGGCAAAGAAGACGTAATGAAATTTTTCCCCAAAGTTGTGGAAGCATTAAAAAAATATGACCCCATGGAAATCCGAAACAGCCTCCCCGTCTACATCGGTTTAACCCTGCTAAAACCCAAGGGCATAAAGACCGTTTTCACAGGCGACGCATTAGACGAGCTTTTCGGTTACCCATGGCAATTCCACTTATCAGAGGAACAGTTCGCCGTAAAGCAACAGGAAATGTGGGCAGAAATGGGTTTCTCTTCGTTCCCCATGGCAGAATCTCTTGGAATGCAAATCAAAGCACCCTACCGAGATCCAGATTTTATGGCTTGGGCAATGAAGCTACCAATCAAATATAAAATTAACATGCACAATGGTGTAAAATATGGCAAGTGGATTTTACGTAAAGCCTACGAAGACGTCATACCTAAAGACATTATTTGGAGACCCAAGGCACCACTGGAAGCAGGAACCGGAACAGAAACTCTGCGAACATACTTCAACGACATGATAACTGACAAAGAGTTTAACGAAAAGAAAGCCGCCATCAAAGCAGCAGACGATGTGGAAATTCAGGACAAAGAGCAGCTTCTCTACTACGAGGTCTTCCACCAAAAATTTGGCAAACCCAAAGATGTCTTCCCAAAGATCGAAGGTGCAGTTCAATGCCCCAAGTGCCACAGCTACATAAAAACCAAAATACAGTTCTGCAAGACATGTGGAGCTTACCCCATCTAATCTTTTCTTATTTTTTTGTTATCTCTTTTAATATCGACGGCTTTTAGGAAAAGACTTAATTCTCTAACTTGTTAATTGTGAAAAACAACATGAGGTAATATTGCTTGGCTAGTCTATCACAACTCAAGTTCGCGATGGCAACATCCATCTTCCTGTCTGCCTTTATATTCGGACTTTTAGTGTTCGTTATCGTTTACTTTCTGCAGTTAGATGTTTTCACAGGTTTACTGGTTGCTTTAGGCGGCTCAGCACTCTTCATTCTGTTTCAGTATACAGTTGGTCCAACGATAGTTGCAGCGACAACGCGACTGCATTACTTAAAGCCTGGCGAGAACCCTTGGCTTGAATCAATCGTTAAAGAGTTAGCGGACAAAAGCGATATCCCCATGCCCAAACTAGCTACTGTCCCAAACAATACGCCTAATGCTTTCACTTTTGGTCGAACTACCCGCAGCGCCACCTTGGCAGTGCATGAGGGGCTTCTGCAGCAGCTGAACAAAAACGAGGTAAAAGGCGTCATAGCCCACGAGTTGGGTCACATTAAACATAAAGACTATATCGTTATGACAGTGCTTTCTGCTTTACCGCTAATTGCCTACATTATAGCTCAGTTTGCTTTGCGTGCAGGAGCTATTAGCGGTGGACGAAGAAACAGTAAAGATAATTCAGGTGCAGCCTTGATTGTAATCGGGATAATCTCCTTTGCCGTTTATATCATTACTTTTCTCATTGTTATGAGGCTCAGCCGCCTTCGAGAACACTATGCCGATGCATATTCAGCTTACGTGACTGGTTCTCCCCGAGAACTCGAGAGTGCATTAGCAAAAATCACTTACGGACTATCCATCTCACCCAAAGCCCCAGAAGGTGCTAGAGCCTTCTACATCGAAGACCCTGGCCAAGCAAAACAGGAAGTCCAGCATATCATGGAGCAAAAAGACCAGTACGATTTAGATCACGACGGCGTCTTAGATGAGCGTGAATTGCATTCGGCTATGGAAAAAGAATCCAAATCAACATGGGCACAAATGAATAGTCTCTTTGCGACCCATCCGCCCACGTTTAAGCGCATCTTGCTCTTGCGCGAGATTGAACAGGAAATGAACACAGGCCAATATAACAACGACCAAATGTACACTCACGTGTAAAAACCTCTTTTTTTTGGGTTAAATTTGCTGAAATTCATGCGAAGACTAATATCTTCGCAACAGCGATTTACTAACAAACCTCAAACAAGGAGCATAAAATGGTAAATTACTGTCCCGAATGCGGCGGAGAAATACAGTACATCTCTATGACCAAGCACTACGTTTGCAAAAGCTGCGGCTTATCCTGTACAGGGCAAGAACTCAACGACTTACACGATAAGAACAGGCCAGCTCAAGAAACCGAAGAAGAAGTTAGACAGAGCCGCCGAAAAGAATACCTAAAATGGTACCTTAGCAAGAAATAGGCTTGAATCTAAAAGGTTAACGAACCTTTTTCGTTAGCCTTGACTCTGTTTGTTGAAGGATCTTAAAATAAATGAGAATTTGATAAGTGCCGCTTTTTTGTGTTAGCCTTCTGTTTTCTTTTTTTGGTGGTGTCGATATGTACATAAAAAAAATTGCGCATGTCTAAACTAAAACATAAATTACAACAATTACCTACAACCCTCAGGCGGTAGACAAAGGGTTAAAAGAAAAACAACCTAGCACATAACAGGATGAAACAGACATGACTACAGACATAGAAATCATATGCATAGGCAACGAATTACTTATAGGAAAAATCAAAGATACAAACGCACATTACCTAGCCAAACAAGCTACCAATCTCGGTAGCAAAGTCAAACGAGTAACAGTAATTCAAGACAGCATCTCCGAGATCGCCAAAACCGTCTGCGAGGCCATAGCTCGAACACCACAGTTTATAATTACCACAGGCGGGTTAGGACCAACTTTCGACGATAAAACTTTCCAAGGTATCGCCAAAGCATTAAACCAAAACTTAGAAGTTGACCCAACAGCCTTGGTAATGGTCAAGGAGAAATGCGTAAACTATGCCAAAAAAAGGGGGCTGCCAACAAATATCGAGCTTACACCTCCCAGAGTTAAGATGGCGACTCTGCCCACGAAAACCAAACCAGTTAAAAACCCCATTGGAACCGCACCAGGCTTGCAAATTGATGTGGATGGAACTTTTCTGTTTGCTCTACCAGGTGTACCCATCGAAATGGAAGCGATTTTTAATGAAACTATCGCTCCGCTGATAAAGCAGGCAGTGGGAGATGAAGTCTTTTGCGAACGAAGTATTTTCGCAGATAACATCATGGAGTCACATCTGGCGCCGTTAATCGACAAGGTAATGAGCGATAACAAGGGAGTTTATATAAAGTCGCATCCTTTGCGAATAGAAAGTGAGCCACGCATAGAACTTCACCTAACTATAATAGCTAAACTTGAACAAGATCCTAACGAAAAACTTCTAAAAGCGGCAAAAGAGCTTACCGTTTTGATTGAGCAGAACTGCGGTTTGGTAAAAGCCGATTCTTAACACAAAAAGAGGAAAAATTATGGTTTTTTAACTTTTTCAAACTCTTTTTTAAGCAGGTCAGCCTTGTCAGTTTTTTCCCAAGGAAACTCTGCGTCTTCTCGGCCAAAGTGGCCAAAGACGGCAGTTTTCTTATAGATTGGTCTTAGCAGGTCTAGTTGGTCGATGATTGCTTTAGGTCGCATGTCAAAGTACTTCATGACTAAAGCTAGGATTTGTTCATCTGGAAGTTTGCCTGTCTCATTAGTGTTTACTAACACCGAGATTGGTTGGGCAACACCTATAGCGTAAGAAATTTGGACCTCACATTGTTCGGCTAATCCGGAAGCGACAACATTTTTGGCTATGTATCTAGCCATGTAGCAACCAGAACGGTCTACTTTTGATGGGTCTTTGCCGCTGAAGCATCCACCACCGTGGCTTCCAACTCCACCGTATGTATCAACGATGATTTTTCTGCCTGTTAAACCTGAGTCTGCAAGGGTTCCACCAATGACGAATCTGCCTGTGCCGTTTATGACGTATTTTATATCTTCAGCTAGCATATTTGACGAGATTACGTATTTGATGACTTTTTCAATTACATCCTTCTTCAGTACGGCGTCGTCAACTTTGCCGTTATTCTGTGCAGCGATGACCACGGTTCTGACGCATTTTGGTTTACAACAGTCATATTCAACAGTGACCTGAGATTTGCAGTCTGGCCGCAGATAGGGCATAATTTTTGTTTTCCTACACTCTGCTAAGCGTTTAACAAGTTTATGCGCTAATATTATGGGTAGCGGCATGAGTTCTTTTGTTTCGTTTGAAGCATAGCCGAAGACCATGCCTTGGTCACCTGCACCTTGCTCGTGACCTTTAGTTTCGGTCACTCCAATGGAAATGTCTGGCGACTGCTCAGTCAATGAAACCAAAACACCACATGTTTCCCAGTCTAAACCATCCTTTGCATTGTCAAACCCAATTTCCTGCAGAGTCTGACGAACAATTTTTGGGATGTTAACGTAGGAGCAGGTCGTTATTTGACCCGTAATCATTACTGTTCCCTGCATAACGAGGGTTTCACAATCTACGCGCGCTTTAGGGTCATGGGTGAATATTGCATCTAAAACACTGTCGGATATTTGGTCTGCAACTTTATCTGGGTGACCTTCTCCGACTGATTCGGATGTGAACAAGTATCTTCCGTTTTTTTTCATTGGGCTTTCTCTTCCGTTCCATCGTGTGCTAGGCATAGTAACTTGCCGTTTTTCTTAAAAGGCTTTCTACAATGCAGGCAACTATTCAACAAACAAATCTGGCTGAATGCATTGCAGAACCCCATTTTAAGTTCCAAACTAACAAACAACAAGGATAATATGAAAAAACGGTGACTAGCCAAAATGTACCAAAACCACTTGGTCTTACAGTCAACCAGTGTACGCAGGTAATTTTTTGTTTGTTTCCGGACAGTTTGCTAATGACCCGGACGAAGCAAACTAATTGTTGAAAACATAAAACTGCAAACACGGCAAGTCATGGAAAACATCAAAGTCTTTTTTGGAAGCTGCAGGCTACAGATTAAAGACGTGGTTCAATCCACAGTTTTCCTTTCTTCAATGTCTTTGTTTGAAGAGTCTAACCTTGAATACTCGAAATACTTTGAGTGTGATTTTCCCGCCAGAGCAACGGTTGGAATAATACTCAAGCCAGGTGCGCTCATTGAGGTTTCTGTTGTTGCTTACAAAGACTTACCTTGATAATTTTGGCAAGTTATAAAAACCCTGTCAACGCTTAACTATTAACGTGGAGAATATGGTATCATCCCTCAAGAAGTTCATGCAACAAATTGCAGGAAAAAAAGCCCCTGGTCCATCGACCACCTTCACAATATTTCATGTTTTCTATGCTTTAGAGCTATTGTCACAGAAGTCGTTGGGCAGAAACAAATTGGCAGAGAGACTCAATGTCGGGGATGGCGCAGTACGCACCATAATAAGTAGATTAAAGGAAGCTGCTTTGATTGATACATCTAAAGAAGGTTGTAACTTGACAAAAAAAGGCATGGATATTTGGCGGCAATTTCAAGAAATCTTCCCTAAGCGGGTTGAAATTCCAAAGTCTGAGTTGGCTGGTTCTGAGTTCAATTTTGCTTTTTTAGTTAAGAAAAGTGGGCAAAAGGTAGAGTCTGGGATTGACCAGCGTGATGCAGCCATTATTGCGGGTGCCCGTAAAGCGTTAGTCATCGTTTTTAAGAAGGGGCATCTATGCATCGAATCTGTGAGCGAATGCATAGAAAAGCAGTATCCTAAAGCTGCAAGCCAAATTCTCAAAGAATTGATGCCTCAGGAAGATGATGTTATCATTATTTCGGGTGGTGATTCATACCTGAAGGCTAAACGCGGCGCTTTTGCTGCAAGTTGGTCATTGATTAGCGTTTAGGTTGTGTATTTTTCTCCTTCGTTCAAAATGCGTTCAAGCATAGTGTTAACGTTTACCATGCCCTCGTTCGATTTGGACGAAACAGGCATTAACAGGAACTTTAAGCCAAGTTTATTGATAGCTTGCATCATGTTACGACTAAACAGGCGTTTTGTTCCTTCAAGCCTTTCTTCAATTGCATCTTCTAATGCATTGGTGTTTGCTGACCAACTTGCAATGGCTTGTGCATCTTTTTTGGGTATCAAGTCGCTCTTTGAAAGAATATGAATTTGTGGCTGGAAAAACCTGTTGTATACTGCCGCAGACAAGAACATGTTTGAAACATAGTTTAACGGGTTAATTGAGAAAACAGCGTCGAAGAGATAGATTAATGCTTTAGGCTCTTTGGTTAATTCGTTAACGATGTATGGGCCACTTGCACGGAAAGCAAATAGCTCCATCTGACCAGGAGTATCCACAAGTACGATGTCTGCGTGAACTTCCTCGATGTCGCGGGTTAAGTTTTCAATCTCATCCGCTATTAAGTCAGCCGCCATAACTAAAGCGCCGTTTGGACCTAAACCGTACTTTTCCATTATGTTACCAACCTCCACGTAGTTCCGAACATCAACATCTGGTTGGTAGGGCAGTTTTAGTGCTCCGGGATCCAAATTGACTACGGCAACGTCCTGCTTTGACATTTTAAGCCATTCGGCAAAAGCTGCTGTGAAGAGGGATTTGCCAGAGCCTGCAGTTCCAATAATAAATGCTAAAGGCACAGTTTTATCTCCAATCTATCGTCTATTATGTGTAGGGTAAAGAACCTTTCTGCTCAATATGTTACTCGGAAAAAATTATAGCCGTCAAATAAAGTAGTTATTATCGAGTTGGCGTGTTCAGTGTTTGCGCGATTTTGTTTTTGAAATAGTTCAAAATAATTGATTTCTACCCCAGAGATAGAACAAGCTACAAGCAAATCCAATTTGCCAAAATTGAGGTTTGTTCAGCTTTGGCTGACCAGTCTGTTTGTTTTTCTGACTGAGACAACTTTGATGATGAGAGCGTAAAACCAATTATAAATGAAACAGACAAGGATGTGTCTCGCAATATTACGAATATCAGTTGAGGTAGGTCACTTAGAAATGAAAGCAGAAAAGTGAAAGAAAGTGGTAGGTTATTGTTTTTTGCCGAGTGGATTCTTGCGTAGTTTCTCAAGATATTTGGGGTCTTCTCTCAGGACTTTCGGAATATAGTTGCATGCTGGGTCTGACTCGAAGAGGTCGCCAGTGTAGAATTCAGCGCGTGTTCTGCATCCACCGCAGATTTCACGGTACTCACAAACTCCGCATCTGCCTTTGAGGTTGCTTTTATCGCGTAGTCTGAGATGGAACTCACTTTTTTGGAGTTGCTCCCATGCAGTGCGTAGCTTTGTATCTTTTACGTTGCCGATACGGTAGCCTTCGTGGAAGCCGCAGCTTCGGTAATCCCCGTTCTCGGTTATACCGATGTAGTTGCCGCCGATGGTGCACCGTCCGAGGTAACCTTCATTAAACCAGTCCCAGAAATCAACTGGGTTCTTCTGTTTGACGATGCGTGCGTAGAATGGTGCGTAAACGTTGACTTTGACTTTACCGTAGAGTTTGCGTTGTATATCGTAAATTTCGTTGAATGTAACTTCATACTGTTCGGAGGTCGGTGCGAGATCTTCCATATGTTCGCCTGCCCGTCCGACTGGCACAAGGTTGTGGTAGACCACTGAGCGCGCTTTATATTCTTCCGCCAACGCAGCTGTATGCGCCATCTGGTGTATATTATACTTAGTCATAGTAGTGACTAAGCAGTCAAGTAAGCCAACGCTTGAGAGCTTCTTCATGGCGTGGATGGCTTTATCATAGCCGCCTTGGCGCCTTATTTTGTCATTTGTATCTTTCATACCATCAATGCTGATGGCTGTTTTAACATTATATTTCCGCAGCTTATCAAAGCGTTCTTCATCCCAGGCATAGCCGCTTGTGATTAAACTAACGTTGAGGCCATGCTCTTTCTCTGCATACTCGATGATTTCCCAAATGTCGGGTCGAACCAAGGGCTCTCCGCCGCTGATTCCGAACCACTGCGAGCCGAACTCTGCCATTTCATCAATCATATGTTTGGCTTGTTCGGTGCTTAGCTCTTGGTCTTTAGCGTAATCTTTAATGTAACTGCAATATGTGCAAGTGCCGACACAGTTGCGGGTACACCGCCAAACAACCATAAACAAGGGAGTTGTGGTTGGATTCATTTATTTCACAGTGGAAATAGTTTGCCCAGCTGATATAAAACTTACTCTAAAAAAATGATTATTTCCTTTTTTAAAAAACTGCAAAAAGCAGCTCATTTTTGCTAATTAGAAGAAGAAAATGGTCTCACATAAATCGTTTCTTCTTCTCTTCAGACTTTTCTGTTGCCTGTATTTTGTTTTTTACAGCTACTACAAACTAGAGGAAGAAATTAATGTTTTTAGGGAAACCACTTTTTAATCTTTAAATTTACTGAAAGAAAAAAACGATAAAACCATGCCAACAATTTTCCCATACCTTCTGCGTCTTTATTCGGTTAAAGCACTGGTATTTCGTTTGCTCTGTAGCATCCCTTCTACAGCGAAAACCCCAAAAGCCAACCCCGTTATAAGAGTGAGAAGGAAGAAGAAAACTTTGAATTCACTTGTCTCAACCGCATAATGAAGGATTAAAATAATGATTTCAACGATTAAGATTACAAGGAACAATGAGGCATAGAGCCACATCTTGGGTAACAATCGGTTGCCAACCCAAACCTGTCCCCTGATATGCGCTTTTCGTTTAACGGTATATTCACCATACTCGTTTTTCTGTAAATCTCCAAGATCTTCTAGCTTCTGCAGGTGCCTGTAGGCGACGCTGGGGCTGCTAAGTCCGACGCCTTTCATGACGTCTCGGGGACCAACAGGCTTCCCCTTATTGACAGTATACATGTATACTGCTAAGGTTATTCCTTCAAGTGCATTATTCTCTGCAGTCGTCAAAGTTTTCTGCTCCTTAGCTAAAGATAGTTTGTTGCGTACATGTATTAGGCTTTACCCAAAGCACGGTTTGCTGGCTTGGATTTGCATATCCGCTGTCTCCGAAAGAGTTTAATAGATAAGACTTTAAATAAAATTCTTCATTTGAGAAGGTTAATCAAATGAGTAATCAATCACCAAACGATCTAGTTGTAAACCCAGCACCCCACATTACCGGTTCAATGTCAAAGAATCGCATGATGCAGTACACCTTTTTCGCTATACTTGCAGTAACCGTTGTTACAATCGCACTCTGGTCAGAAGTCACCACTCCTTCAGGATGGAACCTAGGCTTAACTGTCGCCATCGGCGCACTCATCGCAGTCGGCATAGCAGTCGCAGTTGACCTATTGATCGGCAAATTAGCAGCTGATAGCGAAGTAAACACTTGGTCCGCCGGAGTATTTGGTTTAATCGTCATTAATTGTTTTACTCTCGGATTCCCATCAATGGCAATGGGAATGGAAACTGGAGTACCCGTCGAAGCACCCCTCGCATTCTTCTACATCGCATTAATATCGCTTATAGGCATCGTTGTTTTCAAGAAAATCGCAGGTTTAGCAGGCAGAAAACTAGTTAACCCCGCTGCAGCAGCCAAATTCCTTATTCTACTACCCTCAATTCCAACAACCCTCATTACAATTTGGCACCTAAAGACCGGGCTCCTTCAGGTTCCAGCCCTATCAGGCCCCATCGGCACAGTCATCGTTGGCAGTAACGGCGGTCCAGCAGGCTATTCCTCATTCGCAGGCTACCTACAAACCTGCTATGGCTTACCGACTGCAACCTCTCCAGCCACCCTCGAATCAGTCATGTTCCTGGCAAAGTACCACGGATGGGTCGGTGGAGCAAGCAGCATCGCAGTTATCATCGCAGGAATAGTACTCTTTGCAATCGGACGCAAATACTTCAAATGGAAGATCACTGCCAGCTACCTCATCAGCATCGCAGTTTTATCTTTGATATTCAGCTTCATGTTCGGCGACGCAGACCTAACAACAAGGCTTCTCTTCGAACTCTTCATCGGCAGTTCAATGTTCATGGCGTTCTTTATGGCAACTGATCCAGCAACCACACCGTTTAGTGGAGTTGGACAAATCATCTTCGGCGTCGGTCTCGCAGTTTTGACTATTCTGATACAAACCTTTATGGGCTTCTTTGGCGGTTCACTGCTTGCATTGTTGATCATGAACTTAACGGTGCCACTCATTGACAAAATACGCATCGGTAAACCCTTCGGGAGATGAACAAAATGGCAAATTTAGTTGAAATAAAAGAACAAAAAGACGTTGCAAGAAAAACACCCATTGAAATCTTTCCTGACCCAAAAATCGTAGTCGTACTCACCAACCAACAATCCGGGGCAACTAACACTCCACTGGTTTTTGTTGGCGACACCGTTGTCATCGGACAAAAAATCGCGGACTCTAAAGAACGCATTAGCGCACCCGTACACAGTCCAATCTGCGGCAAAGTCATAAAAATCGCAAATGTATACAACAGCTGCTTTGAATACGCAACCGAAGCTATCTACATCGAAGGCGACGGCAAAAAAACCAAAGACAAAATCTTAACTCCAATTTCTGAAGCTGAACTCAAAGACACCTCAAATGAAGCACTGATAAAACGCATCCGCGAAGCAGGAATCATCGGCATGGGCGGCGCAGGTTTCCCAACAAGCATCAAACTCTCCATCCCGGCAGACAAAAAAATAACAACCCTGATTGTAAACGGCGCAGAAGGCGAACCATACGACACGGCAGACGAACGCTTAATGATTGAGAAAACCGCAAACCTCGTACGTGGAGTACGAGTCATACGCAAACTTCTTGGTAACCCCAAAGTCATCGTTGTAACCAAAGAAAGCAAAGTTGAAGCTATACCTAAACTTCAGGAAGCATTCGGTAAAGAAACAGAAACCCAAGTTATCGCAAAACACCTAACTTACCAACAGGGCGATGCAAGTGTACTGCAGAAAGCAATCCTTGGCTATGAGGTACCTCCAGGCAAACGTAGTTACGAGATGGGCACTATAGTACAGAACGTCTCAACCATAAACGCAATAGCAAATGCTGTCTTTGAAGGTGAACCACTCATATCCAGAGTCACCACTCTAAACGGCGAAGTCGCAAAACCCAAAAACTTACTGGTGAAAATTGGCACTCCAATAGCTGACATACTAAGCCAAAACAACATAGACACAAAAGACATCGGAAACATAGTCGTTGGCGGAGTAATGATGGGAACCGCTCTCCAAACAATCGACGCACCAGTAACCAAACGAACATCTAGCATAATCTACTTTACAAAAGGCACCATTAAAAAAGCTAAAAAAGCAACAGCTTGCATTCATTGCGGAAGATGCCTCAACGCTTGTCCAGTACGTCTACAGCCCATAGCAATCTACAACGCCGTAACGAAGGGCGACTTCGCAAAAGCTGAAAAACTCTGGGCCAAAGACTGCCTAGTATGCGGAACATGCTCGTTTGTGTGTCCATCACGACTGCCCCTAGCTAGCACCATTAAGATGGCGCGTCAATAAAGAACTCCCCTTTTATCTTTTCTTTTATTTTTTTTTATTCTAATTGCGAACTTCAGTTGATTGTGTTATTCGTGCTGTTACTTGTGTGAAGTTCTATCGAGTTGCCGTTGGGTGTTAAAGCATGCAAGCATTAAGCTTATAAACACGTCACCACGTAAATAAGTCAAGGGATAAAAATTGGAAGAAAACAAATTTAAGCTGGCAGACATCTTCGGCGGCATTATCATTCCAATAATTCTGGTAATTCTCATCTATGTTCTTGCGGTTTACGTCAACGTTGGCGGTCAATACCATTTACTTGGTCAGGATGTGATTGGCGTCATCTTAACAAACGGCTTTGCCCAAATGATTGTCATGGGTGTTCCATTGATTCTTGGCTTACTATGGAATAAATGGGCAGGCGGCGCAGCAGGCTTCGTCATGGGTGGACTCTACTATGTAGCAAGTGCAGGCCAATATAACGGATTGTTTGCTACTCAGGGAGTTACTAGCTACAACTACTTCGGCGACATCAGTATGCTCTTCTACCTAGTTAACGCTGTTATCATTGGTTACATGGCAGGTGCACTCAACAACGGTTCAACCAGCTTTAAACGAATGCTCATCGCAGGTTTAACCGCGGCGATAATAACTGCCGTCATTCAGGCCTATATGAACGTCACCGTTTCGCTTGAACTCGGACGACAGATGGCTCAAAACCAATGGGCAAACGATCCTCTGATGGCAATAGTGACAGGTTTCGTACCAAGCATCGCCTTAGGCGTAATCGTTCCGATTCTCGCTAAAGTCATGACCTGGTATGGTATCCAGCCTCAAAGGCACGCAGCCTATTAACCCCCACTTCTTTTCTTAATCGATCTATTTCGACATCAGAAGTGCTGAGTCTGACTACAGTTCATCCTTAGATTCAAATTACCCTTTTAAAAGTAAGGTTTCAGTAAGAAACGGTTGGTGTTCATACCCTGCATTGTTTCACTCGCCATCACTCTACTTTACGCCAGTCTAGGCAAGACCTAGCAGCGGAGAACCTTCAAAGAAAAAATATTTATGAAAATATATAGTGTAGAGTGTTGCTGTGTAGGCGTTTGGCTTAGTAGGTTACTGAAATAGCGACCACTTTTTGAGCATTTATATGGACGCAAATTCTTAGAAACAAGCCTTCAGCATTAAAGCTTATAAATATCCCACCATGATAAAATAGGTTAAGGGATAGAAATTGGCAGAAAACAAAATTAACATATCAACAATCTTCGGCGGCATTATCATTCCAATAATTCTGGTAATTCTCATCTATGTTCTTGCGGTTTACGTCAACGTTGGCGGTCAATACCATTTACTTGGTCAGGATGTGATTGGCGTCATCTTAACAAACGGCTTTGCCCAAATGATTGTCATGGGTGTTCCATTGATTCTTGGCTTACTATGGAATAAATGGGCAGGCGGCGCAGCAGGCTTCGTCATGGGTGGACTCTACTATGTAGCAAGTGCAGGCCAATATAACGGATTGTTTGCTACTCAGGGAGTTACTAGCTACAACTACTTCGGCGACATCAGTATGCTCTTCTACCTAGTTAACGCTGTTATCATTGGTTACATGGCAGGTGCACTCAACAACGGTTCAACCAGCTTTAAACGAATGTTAGGAGCAGGTTTAACCGCGGCGATAATAACTGCCGTCATTCAGGCCTATATGAACGTCACCGTTTCGCTTGAACTCGGACGACAGATGGCTCAAAACCAATGGGCAAACGATCCTCTGATGGCAATAGTGACAGGTTTCGTACCAAGCATCGCCTTAGGCGTAATCGTTCCGATTCTCGCTAAAGTCATGACCTGGTATGGTATCCAGCCTCAAAGGCACGCAGCCTATTAACCCCCACTTCTTTTTGTAAGAACTAAGCCCTTCTAAAAAGCTGGCATTGAAAATAAATTTTGGAAAATAAAAAAATTTATGCCTTAACCTGGTTAGGCGCAAATTCCCAAGCTATGTTGCCCTTCCAGAGTTCGCCTTTCTTGGTTAAACAAATTTCTTTGTCGTCAATATCTATCAATTCCTGTTCCTTGAGTTTCTGCAATTGCTTTGGAAACACCTTTTCGGGGGTAGTGCCAAATTTTTCCAGGAATTCTTTTTTGCTAACTGGCAATCGCAGATATAGCCTTGTCATGGTTCTGCGCATCATGTCTTCAGTTGTTGATTCGGAGAGTCTGCATATTGGCAATTTACCCGACTTCACTGTCTCCATGTAATCGTTTATGTTCTCAATGTTGGAATAGGAGAATTTCTGAAGGTATCCCATGAAGCAGCCTGCGCCCGTAGTTAAGATGCCTCCCCATGGCCAGCCGTTAAGACAGTTTTCACGCATGTGCCATTCCACTCGGCTATAGCGGTCGTGACCAACTGCTTTGTAGCCTGCTTCGGTAAGCATTTTGTGAGCGGTTATGAACATTTGCTTCTCCTTCTCAGCGTTGCCTTGTGGTGGTGAGGTACCATTTTTAATCATTTTCTCTAAAATTGTTCCAGGATCTACATGTAATGAGTAAGCGTCAACTTCTGCGTCTAACTCGATTGTTTTCTTGAGTGTGTCTACCCAACTTTCCATTGTTTGTCCTGGCAGGTTATACATGATGTCAACGCAGACTACTAATCCAAGTTTTCTTGCATGCTTTATGGCTCTCTCGACATCGGCAGCGCAATCGGGTAAGCACAATGCCTTGCGGAGTTTGTCGTCGAAGGTTTGTGCCCCCATATCCATCTGGTAAACGCCGTATTCTGCTAATTTATCGATTTTTGGAAGCGCCAATGTCTTTGAAGAGCCAGTGACTTTGATGAAGTATTCTTTGCTTGTGTTAAAGTTTGCTTTGCAGAAATCGATTAAATCAATTATCTGTTCAGCGCTCAGAACGCTGGGTGTTCCTCCACCTAAAACTATCTCGTCAAAGAAGCTCGTTTTTACATATTTGGTTTTTGCATACATTGCCAACTCTTTTTTGAGCAAGTCAAGGTAGGATCCAATCTGCACTTTGCTTGATGCAGTGGTCGGGAAATAGCAAAACGCGCACCTACTATCGCAAACCGAAACCCACGGTTGCAACTCCATTAAGCGACCTGAAGTATTCTCGGTATCTAGGAATTTCATGAAGGCTCCGTAAGTTTCAGGTTTTATGCCTAGGTAATCCCTGTATGTGTAAGGCGGCCAGTTTTCCCGTGAATCATAGGCTTCTGACTTGGCGTTTTCAAGCCCCGCGGCTTTTGTCATTTGGATGTTCCCCTTTTCACGTTAAAAAAGGATAATGGCATAATAAAGTTTCTGTTAGAAGAGTAAAAGTAGGGCTTCTGAAATTATTTAGATAGGCAGGGCTTCATAGTATATCAAACCAATGTTTCCACTGACTCCTCAAAACTACATGAGCCAACATGGTTGGAACTATCGAATTTTTTCGGTAACACGACGGGATAACAGCAACTTTTTATGTTTACATCATTATTTACATAAACCAACGGGGCAAAAGATAACTGCATGAAAAAAGTCATCTTTAGTTGCTTTATACTTCTAGTTATATTATCAATGAGCTTCTTCACCATTCCGCTTTCCTGTGGTCAACCCTCAAACGTCGAAATTCTCACCTATAGCTGGTATGTTAACTCATTAGGATATGTCATAGCAATTGGGGAAGTTAAAAACGTAGGAACGGAAACTATCTCATCCATCCAAGTTAGCGGAACTGCCTTTGCTGAAAGCGGTATTCAGTCTCAATCAAGCGGTCCAGTTTTGGTATCACGTATCGTGCCTGGAGCAATATCGCCTTTTGTCATCGAGTTTTACTGTCCAACAACGGAGGATGGATCATGGTCAAATCTAAAGGTTACACATGTCAATTTGAATGTTGAAGAAGCAAGGTCGACACCTCTATACCCATATAGTGATTTTGAAATAACTTCTCATTCCGCTAAAATTGCAGCCGATGGATTCTATTTGGTTAACGGAGACGTTCAAAACATCGGCACTCAAACAGCTGAAGGCGTAACAATAATTGCTACCTTTTACAATTCATCAGGCGTAGTTGTCGGAGCCGGATACGGGGAAGCTACCCCAATGCAATTGGCGCCGACCGCTTCATCCACATTTGAAGTTGTTGCATTTGATTATAATCAAATGACGGTTCAGCAGAGCAGAAAGATTGTAAAATATACCCTTCAGGTGCTTGCGTCTGGTCCAATTCTGCAAGGAACCGTGCCTTCCGCTTCACCACCTGTTACAGGCACATCAGACCCTTCGTCAACAGGCGGGCAGCCCACAGATTCAAATGATTCTTTGCCAACGGGATTATTATACGCCTCAGTGTTAGCCGTGGTCATCGGTGTCGTAGTTTCAATTATACTATTTTTGAGGGTGCATCGGAGCAAGAAAAATAGCAGAGTCAACAGAGCAAGCAAAACTAAAACGAGAAAGAAATAACGCTAAACCTTGATAAAGTGTAGACTGGGAGGTGTCCGTCATTTTTTAAGTTGCTGGATGTGAAAATTGTAAGCAACCGTTTTCTACACAGCTATGGAGCATTAGGTTACTAAAGTTGTCGGAAACCAAGCCGCCAACATAAAATGCTGCTCCTAAAGCAAAACCAACTCTCAATGTTAAGCAACCGCTTGTTTTTTCTTGAATGTTTTCTATTCTTTGAAGATTGTTTCTTTGGTCTCGTCAAGAACCGCTAGCATTTCTTTAGCGTTTTTAACCTTCAGTTTCATGGTTAAAACTCTACAGCGCAGGCTAGTTATAAGGTTATCATAGTTTGTTTTCGTGTGATTCTAGATTGCACAAAGTATTTTTCCTTAACCAACAATCATCAACGGGGGAAACGAAGAAAATAACTCAAATGACTTTTGTCCCAAAGCCTATTTTTGCGATAGTTTTATAAAATATTACAGCAGTATTGGGGAAACAGTGAGCCCTATCCTTTAGGACTTGCTTAAACTTTAAAGGAAAAGAAAAATGAAAAATCTGAAAAGTTTGATTGCATTATTTCTACTGATAATGCTAATAACTCCACTAATGATGCAAACATTTCCGATGACAGTTCAAGCACAAACAATCGAAGTTCCCACCTTTCTCAAAACTATGGCGGCGCCTAACCCCGTTGGGGTAGGCCAAACTATATTCCTCAGTCTATTCTTCACAAAACCCATTGCTACTCAAGGCAACCAAGTATACCGCGGTTTAACTATTAATCTTGTTAAACCGGATGGTACTAACCAGACTTTTGGTCCATACACCACTGACACTACTGGCGGTGTGGGCGGAATCGAGTATACCCCCACTGAGCTTGGCAACTATACTATTCAAGCCTTCTTCCCAGGTCACGCCCTGCCCGGCAACTATTACGTGATGGCATCGATGAGTGCGCCTTTCACCTTTACCGTGCAGGAAGAGCATATCCCTGGTTTTCCATGGTCGGCTTTGCCTACTGAGTACTGGTCGCGTCCAATTTACTCCACTAATTATGAGTGGGCTCAGCTTGGCGGTAACTGGTACGGTCTTTTTGCTCCATCGTTTACTGACACTGGCGGCTATGATGCTACTGGCAATAATTTCAATCCTTACAGTAAAGCGCCTAACTCTGCTCACATCATGTGGACTAAGCCTACAAAGCCTGGCGGTCAGGTTGGTTTGCCGATTAGCGGCGACCAAGAAAGCCACTACGCATCAACATCAATTCTGTACAGACAATTTGAGCCAGTCATCATGAACGGCGTCATCTTCTACAAAGTCTATACTAACACGCCCACAACAACAACTACCGCTTTCGGCACTCCTGGAATAAACGCAGTTGATCTGCGTACTGGCGAGTTGCTTTGGCACTTGGACACTAATGATACTTTGCTTTTCGGCTGGTCTATGCAGTATCACACTATTCAGGAGTACGGTACGACAGATTTCCTTGTTTTCAGTACTTCTACTCTTCCTACTGGTAGTCTTGGCAACGTTTGGCTACTTAGGGATCCAATGACTGGATACCCCATCGCTAACATTACAAACGTACCCAGCCTTACACAGAAAGGAGTAGTTGAAACAGATAATGACGGCACACAAGGTGCAGTACTGACTTGGTCTGTTGCAAGGCTCTGGCGCTGCCCGTTCGCTGTCACTATGGAACTCCACTCGATGCTTAATGTCCAGTGCTTCCTCTTCCACTATCCGACCATCAGGCAACATCAACTATACACGAGGCATAATGTGGGAAAAACCAATCGTCAGCCAAATGCCTGACGGCACCCCGATTAGCCTTACCATTTCAGGATACACTAGAGACTATGTACTTCTGCGTCAAAGTTCAAACCTTGCATCACAGAGTGGTGCAGGTTGGGCTGTTGAAGCAGGTTATGATGCTAGAACTGGCGAAAAACTATGGGGACCAGTAAACCGAACATACCCCGTATGGCATGAAGTATCAGTAATTGCACGCGGCGAAGAATGGTATCTTTCACATGACAAAGACACAAACACAGCCTACGCTTACTCGCTAAAAACTGGACAACTAAGTGGTTCACCGCTCCCTCTTGAAGGCAACGCTTTAGGTTACATTTCACGTGGCGCAGCTATTGCTTACGGTAAAGGCTACATTTTCGATTTCGGCGGCAACGTTTACGCTATTGACATGGCAACTGGCACACTGGCTTGGTATTATCACCGAGGCGAAACTGGCTATGCTACTCCTTACGGTGTTAACCCGATTTGGCACTTTGGCTCACACAGTATTGCTGATGGCAAACTGTTCCTCTCTGAGGGTCGCATGTATGATCCGCCGCTATTCCCTGGCGCTCGCAAGTTAGCTATTAACGTTACTGACGGTACTTTGGTTTGGAGTGTTCTTGGCTTTTATGCTCGTATATGCAGTGCTATTGCTGACGGTTACTTGGTGGGTTGGAACAGTTATGACTCCCAGATCTATGTGTTTGGTAAGGGTCCAACTTCCACTACAGCTACAATCACGCAAGATGTTGTTCCATTCGGCACTAGTGTGGTGATTAAGGGTACTGTTCTTGATATTTCTGCTGGCACTACGGATGCTGATAGGTCTGCTCGTTTCCCTAATGGTGTTGCAGCTGTTTCTGAGGAAAGCCAAAGCGCTTGGATGGAGTATGTTTACATGCAGCAGCCAAAGCCAGATAACGCTACTGGCGTTTTGGTTGACCTGTTTGTTAGTGACTCAAACAACAACTATCGACCGATTGGCACCACTACGACTGATACTAATGGCATGTATAGCTTACTTTGGACTCCTGATATTGAAGGCAAATACACTGTTTTCGCACAATATGCCGGCAGCGAATCCTACTGGTCATCGCAAGCAACAACAGTTTTTGCAGTTGACGCTCCAGCACCAACATCAACACCATTGCCCCTCACTGAAGAGTCGATAGCTGACCAATACTTCGTTCCCGCGATCGCAGGCTTATTTGTTGCAATCATTGTAATCGGGGTTGTATTAGCGCTCTTGTTGCTTAGAAAGCGGCCATAAACCTGAAAATCAGCCAAAATCTTCCTCCCTTTTTTGTTTTCAGTTTATTAGTTACAACATATACTTTTGAAGCGGAATTCCGAACTTGTACATCAAGCTTGCATAAGAAGGCAGTATGCTCTACTACGACTTAACCGCCGTACTTTCTTACTCCAAAACCTCAAACTGCTGAGAAGGGCTACAACAGCGACTCGCATATGAAAATCAAATCAACAGCGTAATGGCCTTCTTAACGACTACACAGACCGTGGCTTCAGCTCATATAAGCTTCTTTTGGACTTAAAAAAAGAGAATGTCCACTTCATGGTTCCCTCAAGAAAAAGTAAAGGTTCTGCCTAAGCGCTTCAAGATGGCGGATGCTCTTGTTTACCGCAAGAGTACACTTAATTATCCTTTAATGGTGTTGAAGGCTGGCTTTGATTCGCCAGAGGTTATAATTTAGTGCTGTTCTTGCCATGATTTTGCTATACAGGTTGCCTTTCAAGTACCCTTTTACTGCTTCATGCATTATGTACTTTGGAGAGTAGAACCTGTTGTAGAATCGTTTTCTTATTTGAGTTATTTCTGATACAGGCAGATTTGGGTCTTCGAAAGTGGGATTCAATGTATTATAATGCTTCCAATTTTCTGTCATTTTCCAACCGTTTTTCTTCACCAATTCGCGGAGGGCAGTACCCGGGTAGGGTGTTGCATAGCAGAGCCAAACATCATCAGGTTCAGCTTTGCGGACAAAATCTAAAGTTTCTTGCAGTGTTTCTTTTGTTTCACCTGGATAACCCAGAATCACTGATACGGTAACGAACATGCCTGTTTCTTTTGCCCATCTAATTGCATTATCACAATGTTCGTTTGTAACTCCTTTCTTTAGTACATTGCGCATTTTCTGGCATCCTGATTCAACTCCAAACATAATTTCATTACATTTTGCTTTAGCCATTTTTTGAAGGATTTCTCTTGTCACGATGTCTGCACGCGTTCCACATCCCCATGGCAGGTTAATTTTTCTCTCAATTATTCCATCGCATATTTCCATGGTTCTTTTCTTGTCAAAAGTTAATGTATCATCTTGGAAAGCTACTCCTTCAGCACCATAGTCATCTCTTAGCCACTCAAGCTCGTCGAGAACGTTTTTTGGGCTTCTAGCTCTGAACTTTGACCCAAACATTTTAGAGGCTACGCAAAAAGAACATTGAAAGGGGCATCCCCTGCTTGTTATTATGGAAAGAAGTTTTCTTCCAGCAATCCAGTACTTTTCGATAGGCACAAACCTGTAGGCTGGACGTGGTAGGGCATCAAGGTTTTGGATGAAGGGGCGTGTAGGTGTTTGGAATATATCGTTTCCTTTCCTAAAAGTTATTCCCTTGATATCGCCGATTTTCTGCATGCTTGACGGCTGCTGAGCAAGTTCAAGGAGGGTTTCTTCTCCCTCACCCCTCACTATAATATCGACTGATTTCTCATCTTTTAATATCTGTGCGTCTTCAAATGTTGCGTGTGATCCCCCCATAACTACTTTAGAGGTCGGGCAAACTTCTTTAGCTGCACGAGCAGATTCGAATGCTGAATCAATCGTAGACGTCATGGAGCCTATCCCAACTATTGTTGGTTGGAACGCATCTAATTCTGCCTTAAGTTTCTGAGGACTAATTTTGCATACTGGACAATCAAAAATTTTTACCTCAAATTCGTTCTCATCTAGTACAGCAGCAATGTAAGCCAATCCAAGCGGTGGAAAAATTGGGTGGTGACCCATTTCTTCCATGTAGGGTGGAGTAACAAGCGCTATTTTGTTTTTATTTGCCGTCATTTGAATGCACGTTGGACCTTAAATATTTAGACCTTGTTATTTGAAGATTTGAACCTTTTGCTAAACTACGCTTTTTATGGGAACTATCATCAGTAGTTAGATTCCGCCTTCAGAATGCATGTCTGTAGTTTGGGCTTGGTTTGGTTCTAAACCTGTATTAAAAGTCCACTTGGTCTGGTTTGTTTCTGGACTATGTGAGTTTGCAAAACCTGTCTGAGCCAAATCGTTTCGGAACTTAGGTCACTCATCTGGATTTGCGTTTTCAGCCGTGGCGTCGATTCTTGGAAGGGTTACGGCTAACATTAGAGCAATTAAGAATAGACAAGCGGTCGCTCTTCTTTTCATTTTACTCCAATTTATGTTCCTTTGGATTATAAGAAATTTTCTTAAATCCACAGTTGAGAAAGGGGGAGATTAAGCTATTTTTTGCGCAAACTCTCCGGTATATATACGCATGCTGGGTCTGACTCGAAAATGTCGCCCGTATAAGCGTAAGCTCGGTTTCTGCATCCGCCACAAAGTTCTCGGTACTCGCACACTCCGCATTTACCCTTAAGAGCACTCCTGTTATGGAAACTGCTGTAATATTTTGATTCTTGGATTTCCTTCCAAGCCGTGGTTAGGCTCTTGTTTCTAATGTTTCCCAGCATCATGGGCTCGGATGGTTGCAGGTCGGTGTAAAAGCATGGAATCAAATCGCCATTTTCTGTTACGCTCAGATAGCCGCCGAACGCGAAGTAAGTGCATTTGCCATGGAACTTTTTCTCGAACCACTCGTTGAACTTTTCATTTGGGATTTTCTGCTTGACTACTCGGGCGTAGTGTGGGCAGTGAACATGAATTTCAAATTTGCCTTCGTATTTTTCGGTCAAATCCCAAATGTGATTTAGCACCCACTCGTATTGTTCAGGGGTTGGAGTTAACGCCATTGTTGATTTCGCTCTTCCACTTGGCACCAGATGGTTGTACCATACAAAGTTCGCATGGTACTTATCCGCCAACTCGGCAACATGGTCTAGATGTTGGTAGTTGATGGTTGTGATGGTTGCGGCTAAGCCGTTTAGGATTTTACCTGCTGATATTTTTTCGATTGCTGCCAGCGCTTTTTTATATGAGCCTTGTCCCCGAAGTTGATCGTTGATTTCTTCTGGTCCATCGATGCTGACAGAAGTCCAAACTTGGTTTTTCACCAAGTTATCATAAATTTCTCCGTCAACGAAGCAGCCGTTGGTTAACAGGCACACATTTAAGCCTTTACTTTTAGCGTATGTTACAATTTCAAAGATGTCTTTTCGTATTAAGGGTTCGCCGCCTTTAATGCCAAACCATCTTACACCGAACTTGTGTACTTCATCAACCAAATGGAAGGCTTCTTGCGTTGTCATCTCTCTTGGAGCGTGTTTTCCTGTTGCGTCAACATTACAGTATTTGCATCTGGCGTTGCAGGCGCCTGTGGATCGCCAAGAAGTCATAAGTAGTGGACCTTTTTGGGTCAAAGTAACTCCTCTATCAGGTTCCCTTTTGTAAGTTAAGGGTTCTTTACATCCTAAAAAAGATTGTGCGTTGCCTGAATGTTTTTTTTTACAAGGTGACCATGCAACATTTCTGGTTAAGCAAACTAAAAAATTGTCATTTCGAATTTTCCATAAAGCTTATAGTACAAGTTAGTTATGTATATGTTTAGGGTAAGAATCGCGATCTCTTGATAATAACCTGTATCTTGCCCCAACATCCTCTTGGGGGTAAATAGTAATAAAGAAAAAAATATCAGTCATAATTCTTACGGCTGTATTGATTATTTCAGCGGTTTTCTCTTCCATACCTGTACTTGCTCAAACCAGCACCAACTTGAACCAGTATGAGTGGTCACAGTATCAAGGCGACTCCTCAAACACCCGCTTTTCCGCTGGACCTGCCCCGGTTACCTCTAAGATACTATGGAAGGCCAACATACCAGGCATACAACCTTACGTCACTGCGTTTAATGGCAAAATTTATGTCGCCAACCACACCCATGCTTACGCGGTTAATCAAGCAGGGAACATCGTGTGGCAAACTGCTTTCCCAGAGCCTACCCACTGGCCAGTGGCTTACAAAATCAACAATCAGCATATGGTTATAGAGAGTTATTGTCTTAACCCTGACACAGGTCGCATACTTTGGGCGAGCTCAGACTTCAATGCCTACACTGGCATTTTCAACTCCAACGTGTACAGCCCAGAAGAAAAAATGTTCTACGTCAAAGTCGAGAGCTACATCGAAGCATGGAGTTTTGCTAACCCCTCTAAACCCCCGACAATGGTTTGGAAGACCTACATTCGAGGGGGCGGCATAACAGGCATCGGAACAACCTATGGCGATGGCAAAATCTTCACAGGCTCATTTGAAAATATGCAGCTGGCGCTTGATGCAAAAACAGGGAAGGTATTATGGACTACCAACACAAATGGTCCCATGATTTTCACTGGTGCCTATGCCGATGGTATGTACTTCAAGGGTGGAAGCGACGACAACACCATGTATGCCTTTAACGCAACAACCGGCGACATCATCTGGAGAAATCGACCCGACACCGACGGCTACTTCACAACAGGTTGTGCAGTGGCATATAGCATGGTATATGAAATGAACAAGGACGGCTACCTCTACGCCTTTGACATGTACACAGGCGAGGTAATGTGGAAGTATAAAGGTCCCAACGACTCGTTAATTTGGCCTGGGATGCCTACGGTTGCTGACGGCAAAATCTACATGACCACAGGCGAAGAAGCGCAATATAATGCTCCACCCGGCATCTCAGAGTTCTCATGCATAAATGCTCTCACAGGTGAACAGCTATGGAAGTTAGACATTGAAGCGTTGCCTCCCCGCGAATCAGTTGCCATCGCTTATGGCACTCTATACCTCATTCCCGGAGGAGTAACGACCGCGGTTGACACCATATCAGGCAACGAATATGCAACAAACAACGAATTATGGGCAATACAAGACACTGAATTTCAAGAAACCGCTCCCCGAGTGGTTACCTCTTGGCCTCAGTGGCGAGCTGACCCCGCGCATTCCTCCTCCGCAGAAGTTGGTCCCTCAAACCTCTCTCTATCATGGAGATACAAGACCGGAGGCTCAATTATTTCTTCGCCAAGTGTCTACGACAACATTGCGTATGTCGGCTCAACGGATGGGTACCTCTATGCACTGGATGCATGGGATGGCAGCTTAAAATGGAAATTCAAGACTGAAGATTTGATTGAGTCCTCACCTGCAGTTGTCGAAGGCAGGGTGTACACGGGCGGCGACGACGGCTACGTTTACTGCCTCAATGCTTACACAGGCTCCCTTCAATGGAAGACGTTTGTTAACGGCAACTTGCCCTTTACGTTTGGCAACTTGGTCTTAAAGTCCTCTCCGGCAGTAGTAAATGGCACAGTCTACATCGGCTCTTTAGATGGGTACTTATACGCCCTAAACGCTGATAACGGCAACATAACCTGGAAAACTCAAGCACTGGGTCCCATAGAATCCTCCCCTGCTGTAGCTGACGCCGCAGTCTATTTTACAGCAGAAGAACCCATCTTCGGCGGTTTCTACAAACTCGACGCCAAAACCGGCAACGTCTTATGGAAGAAGGAGTTGGCTTATAGATCCTCGTTTACAGGCGGAAACCAGATGCTTGGTTCACCATCCATCGCCGAGGGTATGGTCTTTGCGTCTTCGAACTGGGGAGATTACTTCTGCTTTGATGCTGAGACAGGAGGGCTACTTTGGCGCTTCCAGAACCCAGGAGCAATCGAATTCATAGTTTCCTCACCCATCTATGTTAACAATGGCACAGTCTTGCTAATTGATAAATTCGATCTTGCATGTGTGGATGCATCAAACGGTTGGGTAATCTGGAGCAAATACACCGGCGACGAGCTATATGTTTCCCCATCATACGCCGATGGTAAAGCCTACATGGTAACCAGCCAACGCAACATTTTCGTGCTCGATACAACTAACAATGGAACTGTACTTGCCTATGCAACATTGCCTTCAAGCACTTGGTCTTCCCCAACAATAGCTAACAACCGATTATACATTGGCTGTAACGACTGGAACGTCTACTGCTTCAATGAAGCCATAACAAACGAATCTTCAGCGAATACTCCTCCGGCAAACGACAGCTTCACACAATTGCCGACGATTTTGGAAACAATATTAGTGACCTCTTTTGTTATCGCCATAATAGCGCTCGTTTACGCGCTTAAGCGACAGACAAGAAAATAATTCATTTTTTAACTTGTTCTCTTCTTGAGAGCGTCTGAACTTACTTAACTTTGCAATAGTCTACATAGCTGTTTTATTCTTTCACAACAAGTGATTTAGGGCTGCCACGCCATGATTTGGCTGCAAAAGTCTCTAGAGTGTTTTGCGCAAGAATTAGCTGTAGCTGAAATAGCGATCAAAGAACTCTTCTTTTGCTTCCTCTAATTTCTCAAGTGGCAAAAGCATGTTGTAAAGATTTGGTTTTTTCGTGATATTTGTTCCAGTTTGAGTCAACCTATTAACCGAGTTCTTTGATGTAGTTGGCCAATTCAGTGCCAGGATAAGTACGGCCTCGCAGAAGTAAACATAGTCATTTAGTTCTATGAGGAAATCAATGGTTTGCTTTAGCCTCTCAGGTGTCTCATTGGGATAGCCTATGACTAACGACACAGCAACTGATATGCCTGCTTTTCTTGCCACCTAATCACCTTAGCATTTAACTCCACAGTTGTGCCTTTGCGAATGAGCTTGAGCATTTCTGGGCCGTCCCGATTAAACACCGAAATGAATAAAGTGACGGTTCGTAGCCTTAAGCTTGGCCAGCAGCTCCTTGGATATGCGATCAACTCATGTTCTTCATCCCACGGCAAATCAACCTTCTACATCTCATCGCTGACGTCAAATATCAGTTTCAAATCAAACTTGAAAGTCATCATGAAACGAGAATACTCCCTCATGATACTCATCACGTAGCCACTTCAGTTCATTCACAACTTTGTTTGGGCTTCTGCGCGAAAGAATGTCATGTTACGTTGATGAATAGGGTCGGCTGCAAGGTTATCTGGTTTGGGGTTGAATCAGGCTCAGAACGCATGCTTGAACTCATTGGCAGAAACGCAACGTCCAAGCAAGTTGAAGTAGCTTTTAAACTCTGAGAAAAACGGAACAAAAGTTGCCTGCTCGTTTATGCTAAGCTTTCCTGGCGAAACCCTATAGGATATGGAAGCTTCATTAAAATTCGCTAAGAAATTGAACCCTGACTGGTGCCAATTCAACATTTATGTATCATGTCCAGGTAGCCGATTGTATGAAGTAATAAGCCAAAGCTTGTATGACCAGATGTATAACTACTTGGCAAGGGTAAAAACTAACGAGTTCGATTACGAAATGCTTGTAAAGATTCAGAGGGATTTTCAGCGAAGTTGCGAAAAATCCGCTGTATCTAAGTTGATGCGTGTAATTAAGCAGGAAGGCTTAGGTAGCGCATTCAAGAAAGGGACATTATTTGTCTTTCACTGCTAAAGGCAATTTACCTTTTTTCACGAAGCGGAATTTCAGCATAACTAGACAACCTTAATATTATGTAGCTTCCATTAACTAATAATTTCACCATAAATGGGGAAAAAAATGAAGACTCATATAACCCTTGTCAACCCGCCTTACCCTGGCCAATCATTTCCACATCCTCCCTTTCCTCCATTGGGCTTGGGCTATGTCGCCGCGATTTTGGAAAAAAACAAATTCAACGTTGATGTTCTCGACTGCCTAACCTACAACCTAAGCCACGAAGCCTTCAAAGAAGAAATAGCAAAACGGAAACCAGACATCGTCGGCTGTACCTGCAACACCCTCACCTACAAATCAGCTCTACAATGCCTAAAAGCAGCCAAAGAAGCTTTACCCAACTGCATAACAGTTATCGGCGGACACCACGTCACCTTCGAGGACGAACAGGCCTTCAAAGATTTGCCTACGCTGGAGATCGTCGTACGAAACGAGGGCGAATACACGATGTTGGAGGTCGCCGAACGAGTGGAGGCAGGCAAGGATTACCACGACGTAACAGGTACGACCGTCAAGAAACCAGACGGCACAGTCGTGAGAAATCCCAAACGAGCCTACATCGAGAACTTGGATGAGTTGCCCTTCCCAGCCCGCCATTTGTGGCCACTCGAAGCAACCTCACGATACGGCAGAATTATGTTCGACATAATCGCAAGCCGGGGCTGCTCGTTCGCGTGCGACTTCTGCATAGAAGTTCGAATGCACGGGCAAAATTTCCGGAATCGCAGCGTAAAAAATGTCTGCGACGAACTAGAAGAATGCAAGAAAAAGTACGATGCAGATTGGTTCAGCTTCGTTGACGCAGCGTTCACGGTTGACATGAAGTTCACGGAAGATTTATGCGACGAGATTATCAAGCGTAACCTCAACATCAACTGGGTAGCTGGAACTCGCGTTGATATGGTTACCAAAGAATTGTTGCAGAAAATGGCTAGGGCAGGCTGCAAATCCATGTGGTACGGCGTCGAATCAGGCGCACAAAATGTTCTCAACGAAATGCGTAAAGGCATCACGTTGGAGCAGACGAAGAAGGCGTTCCAATGGACCGTTGAGGCGGGGATGAAACCAGACCCAAACGTTGTCTTGGGTTTCCCAGGTGAAACCAAAGAGTCCGCGTGGGCGACTATAAAGCTATGCCAAGAAATTGCGCCTATGTACATGGCTTCCTACACCATAGCTACGCCATACCCTGGCACACCCCTCTACTACCTGGTTAAAGAAAAGGGTTGGCTAAAAGACACAGACTTCGACCACTATGACACAGCCACGCCAACATTCGAAACTCCAACAATGTCTATCCAAGAACTAAGAAAGCTTCGTGCAAAAGCGTGGTCAAGTTTCTACGAACGGCCAAGCTTCATTCTAGCAATGTTCAAAAAGGGTTTTATATATGGTTTAGCAGCTATGAAAGCAGCCGTCACTTTTAGGATCATCGACATGAGAATGGCACTTCAACCCAACAAGGTACCACCAAAGCCACCGTCAAAAAGCCACTTCTAAGACATTTTCTTATAATTCTTCTAAAATCTTTATATTAGAATTCCATCGCGCAAGGTTTTCTAAACTGTTAAGGTTATAGTTTTAAAGATGTCGCGTTACAATTCAAGTGACATTTCTTTGTTGTGCACGCCCTTTATTTCATGCGTCCATCATCAAAGAGGCTCATATCCAGGTTCATATAATTAAACACTAATACCATCTCAGATCTAACTCGGATTTTGGCATGTTTCTGATGGTTATCTCGGCTCTGAAACTGCGGCGCTCACGGAGCTCTATAACGATGACGCAGGCAACAAGTAGTTGCCTTGAAATAGAAACGGGAAACATACTATGGACCAGTTCTACTTTTACCACTGATACCGGCATTTTTAATTCTAATGTCTACAATCCAGAAGAAAAAATGTTCTACGTCACAGTCGACACCTTCATTGAAGGCTGGAGCTTATCTGACCTCTCAAACCCACACTTTAGTGTGGAGAACCTACATTCCAGGCGGCGGCTTAACAGGCATCGGTACTACCTACGGTGGCGGCAAAGTATTCACAGGCTCTTTTTTGAACCAGCAGTCAGCGCTCGACGCCAATTCAGGGGCTGTGATTTGGAAACAAGAACTCCCATACCAGATTTTGTTCGTAGGCGGCACTGAGATGCTTGGTTCTCCCTCTGTAGAGCTGGAATAGTTTTTGCTCCATCGAACTGGGAGCTTACTATGGCATAAACGCTACAACAGGCGACATTGTGTGGTCATTTATAAATCCAGCATTAATTGACTTCATAGTTTCTTCCCCCTATCTATGTTAAAGGCAGCAACTAGAAACGTGGAAAAAACGGTAACCAAAGGACTTATGCTATTCCAACCCTTTTTTGAGCCTTAGGATTTAGTCTTCTTGCGGCGAAATTTAATGCTCCTTCACGGCGAACACGTTTAAGAATCTGGTTGGGTGACCGGTGGAAGTCTCGGAAGAATCTTCTCTGAACTGCCAAAAGCGAGTTGTAATCGTACTGATCTGTTTTTACCGCAAGCAAAAAGTCATCGAGCTGAGTGAATTGTTTAGAATCTAACACTTCTTGATATAGTCTGCTGTCTGGATTGGCGATGAACACATTGAAAATGCACCAGTCAGGGTTCAATTTCTTAGCGAATTTTAATGAAGCTTCCATATCTTTTAGTGTTTCGTCGGGAACACCTAGCATGAACGAGCAGGCGGTTTGTATGCCGTTTTTGCGGCAGAGCTTAAACGCGTTTTCTATTTGCCGTAGCGTTGTATCTCTGCCTATGCGCTTTAAGACTTTCTCTGAGCCAGATTCAACCCCAAACCAAATGGTTTTGCAGCCAGCCCGACTCATTGCAGATAAAAGTTCTTGGTTGACCAAGTCGACACGTGTGTCACAGACCCACTCCAAATCCAGTTTCTCTTTCACCATCAGGTCGCACAGTTCAAGGGTTTCTTTTTTTCTAAGAGTAAAATTGTCATTGATGAAGTAGAGTCCTTTTGTGCCGTATTTACTCTGTAGGTCCTTTATCTCTCCGATCACTCTCTGGGGGCTAAAGCCTCGGCACATGTTTCCCCAGAGTTTTCTTGTTTCGCAGAAACCGCAGTGATAGACGCATCCTCGGCTGATGCTCATGACGTCGGCGGGTTTAGCGTTTAGGTACTCTATTGTGCGGTCGTAGAGTTCAAGTGGCAACAAGTGTCTGGCGGGATATGGGATTTCATCCATATTCTCAATAAATCGTGGGGAATTTTTGATGTTTGCCCCTGCACGCCTACACGCCACACCCGGTATTGTAATAGCGGTTTGTTCCTTGCCGTTTACAATGCACATGGCAAGTTCAGTTACAGCTCTCTCGCCTTCACCCATGACTACATAATCAATTTCTGGGTTCTCAAGCAAACTATCAGGTACGTAGGAAGCGTGCCATCCGCCTACAATGATCTTGCATGATGGAAGGGTTTCTTTGATGGCATGAGCAGTTTCTATGCAGCGTCGATAAGTGGCTGAACCGCAAGTAATGCCGACAATTGCCGGGTTGACTCTTGCAATTAACTCTTTAACTTCCTCAAGCGGCATCTTCATGAGGTAGTTATCGAGCATCTGTACCATCAAGCCTGCTTTTTCAAGGGCAGCGGCAACATACATCAAGCCGATTGGAGGCAACCGTTTCCCGAGATACCATGCGCCGTTTTCAGGTGGCGCCGTAGTCATGAGCAGAACTATGCTATTTTCCGTTTTTGAAGTAGAACTGTTGTTTTTGGGTCTGGCGGACACGGTTTTGCCTCTGTGAAAGGTTTGTTGGTTCTTTTGATGATTCGCGAGTTTATAGCTTTAGCGGATTACGATTTTGTTAAGCGGTTGCAGATTTTTTTGCTGTTTTCGTACGAAAATAAAAAGGTTTATAGTTAATTTAGATGCATTTTTCAGACGAAGAGAGAATCGAGATGAAAGTCGTCGTCCATTGGAGCGGGGGCAAGGAATGCTGTTTAGCTTACCATAAAGTCATTAAGCAGGGACATCAAGTTGCTTGCCTTCTTAGCTTCGAATATCAAAGACCATATGTTTTCCACAGTTTTTCCGTCATGGAGCTTCAATCTAAAACTCTGGGTATTCCCTTAAAGGTGGTTAGAATAAAGAAAGCCTACGAAGACATCTTGGGCGCCCTGACAAAGCTCAAATCAGAACAGGGCATCGAAGGCATAGTCACGGGCGATATAGCTGGAGCGGGGTGTGCCTTGGTTCACTCAAGCTATTATGAGAGCATGGCTAAACAGCTGGGACTTGCTTTCATGATGCCAAACGAAGGCGAAACCTACGCCGTCCTCAAAGAGGTCGTAGACATCGGTCTTCGGCCTGTCCTAAACTGTGTCAATACAAATTTTCTTGGAGAAGACTGGCTGGGGAAACAACTTAACCCTGAATCTATCAAAGAATTAAAGGCGTTAGCAGACGAGAAGGGCATAGATGTCGCAAGCGAAGATGGACAAGGCTATCATAGCATGGTGGTTGAGGCACCGCTCTTCAAAGAATCCATCGTCATTAGCAAGTACAAAACCAAAAAGAAGAAAGAAAAAGCGAAGAATTGGAAACGCAACTGGCTATATATGGACATCAAAGAGTGCTCTCTACAGCCTAAACAAGCGGATAAATAATCTTTTTTCACTTTCGCCTTTTATTAGTAAGTTCAAATTTTTTAGAGATAGGAGTGCATTGTTTGTTTTGGTAATTTAGAATCGTATTTTCTGCTTAATTTGCGGATTTCTTTGCGTGGTTGTGGTTTTTTATGTAGCACGCTTTTTGGTTTGTTTTCTGGGTTGTTATTCGGGTTTGGGTTGTTTTTTGCTTGCTGTTTGGTTGTGGTGTAGGCGGCTTTGGTTTCACAAACATGTTGGTTTTTCTGGTTGTGGGTGTGGCATATGTTGGCGTGAGCAGGTTGTTCAGTCGTGTTCGGTAATGTACAGGTTTAGTCATTAGTTTTTGGTGGTCTGCTTGGAGGTTTTTGGACACGGATTCAGAGTTCTAAAGAGTTCAGTGTTTGATTTGCTGTCAGTTGTCGCGGGAAAGTTGTCTCAATAAAAAAAAGGAGCTTTTGCATAAAGTAAATGAACCCCAAGCCATAACCTCTACGTGTTTCAGTGAAGAACATGAAAACTCGCATAACCCTTGTAAATCCGCCTTACCCTGCCGGTTCTCATCAGCATCCGCCATTCATGCCCCTGGGCATCGGGTACCTGGGCGCGGTACTGTATAAGAATCATTTTGAAGTTAACGTTATTGATTGTCAAGCACAAAAAATTAGTCACCAACTATTCAGAGAAGAAATTGCCAAGTACAAGCCAGACATAGTTGGCGTCACTTCGACCACTCTCACCTACAAATCCGCTCTAAAAATAATAAAAACCGCCAAAGAAGTCTTCCCTGGCTGTGTAACCGCTATTGGAGGGCCCCATGTCACATTCTGGGACGATAAAGCTCTGCAGGAAGAGCCATCATTGGACATCGTCGTAAGGGGTGAGGGCGAGCAAACAATGCTTGAGCTTGCACAAAGAGTGGACAAGAGCCAAGCATTCCACGATATTATCGGCACAACTAGTCGAAAAGACGGCAAAATCGTAAAGAACCCTGACCGCCCCTTCCTAGAAAACCTCGATAGCCTACCGTTCCCAGCGCTTCACCTATGGGAAAAACTAGGTGAAATACGTAAATACGGAACTATACCCTACCCAGTCATGACCAGCCGAGGATGTGTGTACTGGTGCAACTTCTGCACGGCAGTTAGGATGTTTGGCAGAAAATACCGTATGCGCAGCCCAAAGAACGTCGTCGACGAAATAGAATATCTTTATAAAAACTACCGCGCAAACCAATTCACATTCTACGATGATGCCTTTACTGTGGATCAAGCAAGAACCGCTGAGATCTGTGATGAAATCCACCGTCGTGGGCTCAAAATCAAATGGGACTGCGAAACCCGTGTAGACATGGTCAGCAAAGAACTCTTCGTCAAAATGCGTGAAGCAGGATGCATAGCGGTTTGGTTTGGTGTGGAATCTGGTTCAAAGAAACAGTTAACCAGTATGGGCAAAGGCTTCAACTTAAACCAGACAAGGCGAGCATTCAAATGGGCAAAAGAAGTCGGACTAATGACCGTTGCAGGTGTAATCTTGGGCTTCCCGGGAGAGACAAAAGAGAGCGCTTGGGAGACCATACGTTTCGTGAAGGAGCTTAACCCAAATGACGTTGGCTTCTACATCGCTACACCTTACCCCGGCACACCTATGTACGAGGAAGTTATAGCCAATGGCTCACTAAAAATAACTGACTTCGACAGGTACGACACAGCCACCCCAACCTTCGAGATTCCAAACATGACCATGCAGGAACTCTCCCAAATCCGCGAACAAGCCTTCCAAAGCTTCTACCTCAGCCCAAGATACTTTATCAGCGCAATAGGCATGTTCAAGAAAGGAAAAATGTGGGGCCTGGGTGCAACGCGGCTCATAATGGCACATTTCCGAAGGGCACTCATGGCTAAAATAAGTAGCCCAGACAAATAGATACTGCAAAACATGGAGAAAGTAAAAAATTGATTCTATTGATGACTACTACCATGCCTGAGAAATCACCTTGGGGTATGGCAGGAAAACTTGCACCGTTGGGCTTAGCTTATGTTGCTGCGGCACTGGAAAAAAACGGATACCTAGTTGAGATTTACGATAATTACCTTTTGGAGCGACCTATAGAGGAGGTTAAAGCCGAAGTTAGAAAACGGCAACCTGAAATTGTGGGTATAACCTGCAGTAGCCTGACTTACTCGCGGTGTATAGAGATGGCTAAAGCTATCAAAGAAGCATATCCATCTTGCAAGGTTATTGTCGGTGGCCCTCATGCATCATACATGCCTGAAACCCTGCTACAGCACAGCGAAGTTGACTATGTAGTTGTCGGTGAAGGCGAAACAGCGATAGTGAAGCTTGTAGCTAGTATTCTCAAAGGTGACCCCAAAGGTATTTCGGCTGTAATTCCAGGGGTTGCATGCAAAATCGCCGGCGAAATCGTTAAGACCCCCCCACAATTCATTAGCGACTTAGATACGATTCCTTTTCCAGCGCGCCATTTGTTACCTATAAAAATGTATGACCGCGCCGTCCCCTACATCGACGTTAAACCCGTCGACACCATGAGTATTCTCCGAGGTTGCCCATACCAATGTACATACTGTGAAACCCGCGAGTTATGGGGGACCAGTTGCCGGGCATTTTCGCCCCAAAGAGTCATCGACGAAGTAAAAAACATTATACAGAACTATGGCACTAAAGGCATCTATTTTGTAGGCGACAACTTTACCATAAACAAGAACCGCACCATCGAGCTCTGCCGTAAAATCAAAGAAAACAAGCTTGATCTCAAATGGACCTGCGAAACCCGTGCAGACCTTGTAAACAAAGAGGTACTCTCGGACATGAAGTCAGCGGGATGCCAAACCATCTTCTTTGGCACTGAATCTGGGTCAGAGCGGATCCAGCAGAAACTTGGCAAAAACATCGACCTCCAAGAAGTCAAACATACCTTCGAACTTACCCGCCAGGTCGGAATAAAAACAGCTACCTCTTTCATGCTTGGAGTTCCAGGCGAAACCATAGAAGACATGCATGCCACCTTCAAGTTTGCCAAGAGCTTAAAGGCCGACATCTGTATGTTCAACATCTACATTGCTTGCCCTGGCAGTAAACTCTACGACGAAGTAGTGAGCCAACACCTCTACGATCAAATGGACAACTACCTTGCCCGCGTTAAAACTTCAGACTTTGATTATGAAATGCTTGTCAAGATCCAAAAAGAGTTTCAGGGAAGTTTTCGGAAGTCTTTGACTTCAAACCTGATACGTGTGATTCGCCAGGAAGGCATCGGAAGCGCTCTTAAGAAAGGCGCCAAACTAATCATCCATTAGATAGGCACTTCGAGGACTTTAAGTATATCCATGTATGCTTTAGGCGCCAACTTCTCATCGGTCACATTTTTTATCAGCATGCGTCCTCCATCGAAAAGGCTAACTTCCATTTTCAGGTAGTCAAAAATCACAAGCATTGGTGCCTTAACGCGGATCTTAATTTTCTGCCTCTTTATTTTCTCGCATGCCTGCTCCATACTAAACTTTACTTGGGGCGCTGGAGTTATATCGGCGGTTGTTCCACCACAGATCCAAGCAATGTTCAAAGTCAAGTTACCAACAACCTGTTTCTGTTGCGACGTCTCCTTCAACTCCAACTATGCAATGCTTTAGGCTCTGGTTGGTTTATCAACATTGTGATAGAAGAGGCGACACAATTTTTGTTGTGTGATGTTGTGGAGGCTTACAATAAACGAAATCGACGGTGTTGCCTTTACTGAACACTTTTTTCTTTTTGTCTGTGTTGATCGGGGAACAACGAGAGGTTTTTTCAGGAAAAGTTGGTTGTTGTTCTACAGACTCAAATCAAGTTAAAAGCAGAAGATTAAAAAAATCGGCGTCTCTTCTTCAGTTACTCGGTATCTGTTTAACGGGTAGAACAACAACAGATGGAAATGCAGTGCTGTTGTTCTTCCAGTTAAGTTCAATCGTCTTTGAAAATAGAAAAAACTTGTTTTTTCCAGAAAATTCCCATTTTTCTTCTTCTCGATTTAAGTAATGGGTAATTGAATGAAGAAGGACATACTTTTACCGAGAAAAAAATGATGTTTTTCTTCTTCTCGTCAATGTCCAAAAAACAGCATTTGGATTTGAATTCTATGTTATGCTTCTAGTTAACTGACTTTTCTTCTTTGGGCCTGAGAATTGCCTCTTCGATATCCAAGTAGAGGAAATCACCTTCGCGGAAGGGGGAGCCGCCAAAATCGACCACTTTACTTTTCTTAGCGTACTTAGTTAATTCGACGCGTTGCTTGAACAGTGGTGCATCGAGGGTTGTGGAGTGGTATTCTCCGGGTTCGCCTGAAACATCAATGCCTTTGCCAGCTGAACCCACGAGCGGTTGCATGTCTTCGATGCATTTTCTGTCAATTTGGCGTCCTAGCCATTCTGGGGTGAAGTATCTTTGGTCGATGCAACTCAGAATAGCTTTGACTCCAGCATTTTGTTCCATTTCCATAATGCGCTTGCGATGTCGATTGCCTGGGATCAGGTTGAGTGGGCGGTCCCAAAGTGGCATCATAAGTTGTACTCCAAGTTTGTTGCAGGCGTCTTTCCAGACTCGTCGGTGGTGAACGTTGTCGATGTCGCCTGTGACGATGGCTTGTGCGCCTTTTTCTTTGTGGAGCCTTTCAAGGGTTCCCATTATGTCGTCGTAGCGGTTGTCGGTGATTTTGACGAATTGATGTGGCATACCCAAGGCTTTGACTTGTTGTTCTATGACTTTGAGGCTGTGGAAAACGTAGGGTTCCATGTAAATGTAAGTGACGAGGGAAGCGACTTCGTGTCCCTGCTCGACTACTTTGTGCAATGCGGTGCAACAGTCTTTTCCTCCGCTCCAGTGAACAATAACTTTCAAGCTAAATCAACATCCAATTTCTCGTCTGAACCTGTTTGATGAGGGATAATCATTCCCGCATATAAGCGTTTTAGAAATTGCGTTAGCTTTATTGGTCTTTGCTGGGTGTGCTGTGTCCACCTGGACTCTGCTTTACTCGTCTCACCTTGCCCAATTGCCTGAACGCCCATCTTGTGAATCGGTATTTCCAGACTAGGTGGTTTAGTGCCATGCGTGCCATGATTTGGCTGTGGAAGTCTCCCCGGCGCCTCATCCTCAGGTAGTAAGTTGGGGTAAAGACGCTATCGTAGACGGCTTTTTTGGTTGCCTCAAGCTTAGGAAGCGGCAAAAGTTTGTTTTCAAAAACCTGCATCTGCTCATGGTATCGGTTCCAGTCTTCACTCATTGGCAAGCCAAGTTTTCGAACATAGTCAGCTAATTCAGTGCCCGGATACGGAACCGCTTCACACATGTAAACGTAGTCAGGTTTGGTTTTCCGAATAAAGTCCACGGTTTGCTGAAGCATCTCTGGGGTTTCGCCTGGATAGCCGATAACTAGTGATATAGCGACAAGGATACCTGCATCTTTCACCATCTTTATGGCTTTAGCATTTTGCTCAACAGTTGTGCCTTTCCGCATAATATTTAACAATTGTTGGCTGCCCGACTCCACGCCGAAGTGGATAAGCTGGCAGTTCGTTGCCCTGAGTCTCGCAAGCAATTCCTTGGAGATTCGGTCTACTCGTGTTCTACAATCCCACGGAAGCAAAAACTTTCTTGCCTGCATCTCGTCGCAGATTGCTATCGCCCTGTTTATATCGTGTGTGAAAGTGTCATCGTAGAAGGCAAACGCTCCTGCCCCAAATGTGTCCCTTAGCCACTCAAGCTCATCGACGACTTTGCCTGGGCTTCTGGCTCTAAACCCGCTGCCACACATCTTTGAAGCCAAGCAGAAAGCGCAGTTGAAGGGGCATCCTCGGCTAGTTATGATTGGCATGTAGTTTTTACCGTTGATTCTGTAGCGGGTCATATCAAAGAGATGGTGAGCTGGGCGAGGAAGAGAATCGATGTCTTCAATGAAGGGACGGTCTGCTGTAGTCACTACTTTGTCGTTTTTCTTGAAAGTTATACCTAAAACACTGCTGAGGTCATCCAGTTTGCCCTCGGAAAATAGGCTTACAAGCTCAAGCATAGTCTGTTCTCCTTCTCCGCGGACAACGATGTCTACATCTGTGCAGTCGGTGAAGGTGCGCTCATCAAGAACAGTAACGTGTGGTCCGCCAATCATGGTTACACAATTAGGCAATGCTGCTTTGGCGGCATGCAAAATCTTAAGAGCTGGAAAATAAGTTACGGTTGCTGCAGTTACGCCAATTATGTCGGGGTTGAGACTTCTGAACTTGTCCTCCATCTCCTGTTGACTTGGCCGATTAACCTGGCAATCAACAACATCCACCTTGTATCCCTTTTCCTCAAGCACCGCCGCCAAGTAGCTTATGCCCAGAGGGATGAAGACGGCTTGAGGCACATCGTCTGGATACGGTGGATTTGCAAGGACTATGTGAGCTTTCACTTGTTTTCCCATCTTTAAAGTGAAAAACGGCTGTTGGGGCTATTATGTGTTTTGCAGATATCGTAGACTGATCGAGCTTTTGTTTTTTTGCTAGTACACAAGGGTTTTTATGTTAAGCAATGTTAGCGATTGTCATTGAAACTACCTTTGGAGCAGAGTGCACATGAAGGCGGATTTGGCTCTCATAAATACGAACGTTATGACAATGAACCCACTTCAACCCTTTGCCCAAGCAGTAACCATAAAAAAAAACCGAATCTTAAAAGTCGGCACAAACCAGGAAATAAAAAATCTTATCGGAAAGGACACAAAAGTCATTAATCTAGACGGAAAAACACTGGTTCCTGGCTTAATCGACACTCACATACATGTTGCGGATTTTGGTAAGTGTTTGATGTGGCTTGACCTTTCAACTGTCCAATCAATTAAGGAACTGCAAAGCCTTCTCAAAGAGAAAGCAAAGCAAACGCTCGCCGGAAAATGGATCGTTGGTCGTGGTTGGAACGAAAATTGCTTCAAAGAAAAACGTCTTTTAACCCTTGAAGACCTCGACGCTGTTGCACCAGACAACCCTGTAATTCTCTATCATGGAGCAGCCTATGCCTGTGCAGTAAACAGCAAAGCCCTAGCACAAGCAAGTGTTACAAGCGAAACACCAGTTCCATCAGGCGGAACCATAGATAAAACTACAACTGGCGAACTGACGGGAATATTTAGGGGTAACGCCACCAACCTAGTTTGGCAAGAAACCGGCGAACCATCATTGCAGGAACTTGCTGATGCAACGGCAGTGGCATGCCAAAAAGTTGTGGAATCAGGAATTACCAGTATCGACTGGATAATCCTTCAAGAAAACGAACTCGTCCTAATACAGTTACTTTATGAACAAGGCAAACTGCCAATTAGAGTTAACGTGATTGTACCCTACGAACTCCTAAAGTGTGCTCGGGGGTTTACATCGAATGACCCTCTGTGGTTACGTTTAAAAGGCGTCATAATCTTCGTCGATGGTTACTTAGACTCCAAAGCCGCCGCACTAATGCACCCATACAGCGATGACTCCAAAAACAGCGGTAAAATAATGTGCACCAATCAGGAATTATCAGATTGGGTAGCCCAGGTTTTAGCATTGGGTCTTCAGCCTGTTATCCATGCGATGGGCGATAGGGCAGTTGACACAACACTCAGCGTTATCGAGCACTTAGACAAGAAAGTTAGGTTCCGTATCGAGCAGGCAGCTGTTCTAAACAGAGAACTGGTCAACCGCTTGAAAGCGCAGGACGTCGTGATTTCGATTCAGCCCAAGATGGTTCCCACAGAATTCGATGTATGGTCAGCTATCGCGCATTTGGGTGTTGAAAGGGCAAGGTGGCTGCATCCCTTAAAAACCCTCCTGGATGAAGGGATCAAGGTTGCCGGCGGCTCCGACTGCCCTATGGAGCCCCTTAACCCATTGCTGGGTATGCAAGAAACCGTAGTCAGGTCAAGTTATCCTGAGCAGCGCTTAAACATTGAGGAAGCCCTGCGTATTTACACTTTGGATGCCGCTTTCTGTTCCGGTGAGGAAAACATTAAGGGTTCGATTGAGGAGGGCAAACTAGCCGACTTTACCGTTCTTTCCGCTGACCCAAATGAAGTATTGCCGGAGAAAATCAAAGATATGAGAGTTGAAATGGTATTCATAGACGGCAAACCAATAAAGCTCTAAACAACTTTCACACCCTGGATAATATTATAATTGTGAATTTTCAACTGCGCGGAAATCTGGCTGCTCCAATGCCGCCATAACGACCAATCCAAACAAATGAAAAAAATGGATCGTAACAATTTTTGATTTCTAACTACCTAATTTTTAGGAGTATTTTAAGGGTTTTCTTGGGATGCCGCATTGCCCTTAGAACTTTAGTTCGGGTAAAGGTTGGGTTCGCCATGTTTGCTCTAATGCATAGTTCCTGTAGATCCTTGGCTGAAAATTCTGTTGTCTCAATAAGTGGCTCGGTTGCGGCTAGGGCGAAATCGCAGAAGCCTTCTCGTAGGTAGTCACCTTCCTTTGCCTTCTCATAGAGCGCAGTTCCATACAAAGGCATGGCTATGCTGAATATGAGGCTGTCCGCGCCTAAACCGCGTAGTTTGTAAGCGAATTTTATTGTTTCTTCGATGTCCGCTTTGGTTTCCCCAATCATTCCCAACACGAAAAAGCAGCCAACTTTGATGCCTACTTTCTTGCATAAAACAACTGCCTGCTCGACCTTCTTTAAATCTAAATTCTTACCGATGACCTCGTTGACGACACGTTGCACGCCGGATTCGGGGGCGACGCGGATTTTTTTGCAGCCTGACTTCTTCATCTTTCGTAGCAACGGCTCATCAAGAGTATCAGCCCTTACACCATTAGGCGTGAACCATTCAATGTGTACGCCACGTTCAACAATTAAGTCGCAAATCTCAGCCATCCGTTTCTTGTCGAGAGTCATGTTTTCGTCGTAGAAATCGACCTGTTTAACATCGTAAGTTTTCACGACTTGTTCGAGTTCGTCCACGACATTCTTTGGGCTTCTTGCTCGCCAGGTTCTTCCCCAGAGAATGCAGACAGAGCAGAAAACGCAGCTGTAGGGACAACCGCGGGTGGTTGTGACGATGGTCCAAGGCTTGCTTATTTCGCCCCTGAGCGGATTTTCCTTGACGGCTTCATTGTAAACTTTCATAGGTAATAAGTGTCTTGCTGGAAAAGGCAACGAATCCAAATTCTTGATAAACTCACGTTTGCCAGTAAGTGTGAGTTGGCCGTTTTCTTTGTAGCCTAAGCCGTCTACGCCCCTGAAATCTTGTTTGCCGGAGGCAAGTGCATCGACGAGTTCGGAAATGGTGTTTTCTGGTTCACCGATTACTACAAAATCCACATTGAGCTCGGAGAGGCAAGCTTCCGGTCTTGCTGTGGGATGCTGACCCAT
Source organism: Candidatus Bathyarchaeota archaeon (assembly GCA_963725855.1). Taxonomy (GTDB): domain Archaea; phylum Thermoproteota; class Bathyarchaeia; order Bathyarchaeales; family Bathycorpusculaceae; genus Bathycorpusculum. The sequence goes on from CAVSAA010000003.1 coordinate 495,929, forward strand.
AAGCACAACGGCTACGTCTTTTTTGGCTGCCTTTACGGCATCAACAACCTCAAATGAGGTTTTTGACCACCCTGAAAACGGAATCTCAATAATAATCACATCAGGACTCCAACCCCTAACGCGTTCAGCAATGGTTCCTGCGCTTAAACCCACACGGTATTTGGTTTCATCCAACTCCACGAGGTTTAGCCATCCCTCCGTCGGAGCATCAATAATGCTTACGGTATGCTTTTTTTCTAGGACAGCGGCGACTGATGCCAAGACGATTGGTGGAAAAACGTTTGGTTTTCCCCACGCTTTGGGCTGAATTCTGGGCGGATTGATGAGGCAAACACGCATTCAAGAGGCACTTCTGAAAAACAAATACCTATGCGCTTCGATTAAAACTTTCCACTAAATCGGCGTAAAGAAGAACAACCGCACAAGCACGATGACTGCAACACAGAGAAGTCCCCATAGAACTATCGTAACGTCCCGAATTTGCAAAGCACCTAAAATTTTGTCTCCCGTCAAGGGTTCTTGGGCATCGCCAAGGATGTATTGTCCTGGCTTTTCGAGCTGTATACGAAGTGCCCCTGCCGCCGCTGCCATAGGCCAACCATGGTTGCGGCTGGGTGTTTTTTTATGGTCTCGGCATGCGATTCTCCATGCGTTTCCTGCGTCCATTCGCAGAAGTGCCGCGGCAACAATCATTAGCAGAGCCGTTAACCGTGTGGGAATGTAGTTTACAATGTTGTCGAGGTTTGCGCTAAACCACCCGGTGTTGATGTGCTCTTTGGTCTTGAAGCCTACCATGCCATCCAATGTGTTGATTGCTCTAAATGCAATTGCGCCTGTTACCCCGAAAAGGGCAAACGACATCATTGGGGAGAGTTTGAAGTCGATGAGGTTTTCTGACATGGATTCGATGACTGCGCTGCCCATCTGTGCGCCGTTTAGGTCTTTGGATTCTCGGCGTGAGAAGTGGCTGTATTTTTTTGCTTCAGGCAGGTTGCTTTCGTCGATGGCTTTGGCGGCGGCTTTTGCCCAGTCTGTTTCAAGTTTGATGCATATTGTCATTTTTACAATGATTACGGCGATGAAACTGTATACGACTGTGTTGATGTAGAAAGGTGCGTAAGTGTATATTACCCATAACCCGAAGAAGATTGGAAGCGTAAAAGCGGCAATCGCAGTTAAACCAAGTAAGATGCCAAGTAACTTTTCTATTTTAGCGTCGGGGTTCTTAAATGCAGGCTCAATTTTCGTCGTGAATTTACCCATCAAAACAGTCGGGTGCAGCTTGAAGATCCACCTGTCGGGGTTGTTGGGTGAAGGGTCGCCAAGAACCAAATCCAACAAGATAGCTAAAACTAGAATTACGATGGCAACCAACGCGTTTAAGAGGTTTAGCTCCAAAATGACCCAAGCTTGCTTTTTGACATACTTCTAGTAAACAGTTAATATCGATTACGGTTTCTGCGCCAAAATCACAGTTGTGTAAAAGTCGGACCAGATTTAACAATGTGATTTGGTCAATTACATTGTTTATGACGACGTTATATTTTGGCTGTCATATCAATATGACAAGAAAAGGGAGCCGTGAAACCTGCTCATAAAACTAAGATTTTCGGTTAAAATGTGGATATGTGTTGTAATGGTGTAGGCCATCTGTCGGGGATTTTTCTTGCACTGGCTTCGATTTTTGTCATGCCGCAGACTTTAGCAATTTGATCCTGAATATCAAACGAGTGTGCAACGTCTCTTACCATCGCAGCCACATGAAGATCAAAGTCACCACTGGTTTTTGTAATAATAATAACATCTTGTATTTCTGCTAGTGAATCAACAACGCTTCCTGTTACGCAAGAAGCCACAGAAGCCATGTTGAAATCTAATATTAAACTATAGCCAATAATGTTTGGATTTATCTGAATTGAAACTTTTATGGCGCCATTTTCTCGAAGTTTATTATACCTTTTTACTACTGTGTCTGTTGATAAGCCCATTTCTTTGGCAATCGTCGAAAATGATGCGCGCCCATTTAGGGTTAATTTGTGAACTATTTGCTTGTCTAAGTCATCAATCTTTATCTTATTAATTGTTTTAAGGATAGTTTGACTTGTTCCTTCTGGGCTTTTTTGGCAATTTTTGGTTTCGCATGATAAGTTCATGTTTTCAGGTATATTCCTTACTCCAGCCCAGATGAAAGTTCTTATTCCTAGAGTGGGTAGATTTCGCTTAATAAGATTCTTCACATGGTCTAATTCGTTAAGGTCCCCTAGAGTCGCTTCTGCTCTGACATTATAAATGTTATTATATTGCCTGTAAGCACGCACCTCCGATATTTTCTTTATAACTTCCATGACCTGATCCATTTGCTGTGCTTCTGCACTTATGAGCAGAGTTGCAAGTGCGGCGTACCCAAAATATCCAAAGTTTATCTGAATTGTGGCGCCCTTGATGATGCCCTTTTTTTCCATAGCTTTGCAGCGTTTCCAGATTTTATTTTTTGGTTCCCCACATTCTTTTGAAATTGAGTCGTAGCCTATCCGCCCATCCTTCAATAATATTTTCAGGATTCTTGAGTCAAGTTCACTTATTTTGGGCAACTTATTTTCCCTTTTATTAAGTTTTTTTAAGTATTCAATTTTTAGATTTCGTTTTTTCTCTTGACAATTTCAGTCATAATATCCAATATTTATTGGATTATGGCGAATTGAATGAATTACCTTTTAACAAGCCTGTTAAACGGTCGATATATATTGGCGCGGGCTGGGCCATTTCTTCCATTCTTCATTTATCCTTGAAATTTCTTGTTCAATTTTTATTATTCCTGAAATCTTACCAATCTGTTCTTGAATGTAGAGCAGTTGACCGATGTCCTGGACCATTGCATATATTTGTAGGTCACAGTCTCCGGATGTTTTCATGATGCTTATGATATTAGGTATTCTGCTGACTTTTTCAACGATCAAATTTGGCTTTTCATTAGACGTAGTGGCAGAGAAAATACACATTGCTTGGTATCCAATTCTGTTTAGATTAATTTGAATTGTAACTTTTAAAACGCCTTTTTTCTTCAGCTTTTCATATCTTCTTTTTGCAACGTCAGGTGAGATCCCTATTTCTTTAGCTAGAACATCCATGGAAATTCGACCGCTCTCAGCCAGTTTATCAGCAATTCTTTGATCGATTTCATCAACAATTGTGGTTTGAGGGTTCTTTTCATTTAGCTTATTTTCACAATTCTCTGTTGCTATGTCTTTCATATCTTGTCTAACTATAGCTAGGTTCTGGTTCATTTCTTTTACATCTGTCCAGATTGCAGTTTTCATTTCTAAGACTGGGAAATTTTTCTTAATTGAATCCTTAATTACATTCAGTTGTTCAAGCGTTTTAAGGATCACAACCAAGTCTATGTTTCCTTTTACTTCCTTATTGAAGACCGAATAAACCTCGGGCATTTTTTGTAAGTATTCGACAAGCTTGTCTGCTTGCTTGGCCTCTATGTTGATTAAGATGTGTGCAACTGCTTTGTACCCAAAACTTTTGTAGTTAATATGAATTGTAGCTCCAGTAATAACACCGATTGCTTCCAATCGGTGATAATTTTTCTTAACAATTGCTTTAGTTAAACCTAGTTTTTTCGCAATTTCAGTTTCGGTTTTGCGTCCATCAGCTATTAATTCTTTAAGAATTTTTGCTTGGACTTCTGTAACTTGCTTAGTTAAGACTTATTCCCCTTGTCGAGAGATAATGAATTTTTTATAATATTTAACATTGCCGCGTATTTAGTCTTTTACATAGAATAGCCGATTCAGCAATCTTGAAATATCAAGGTATTATAGCTATTTTTTAAATAAAAAAGTAATATCATCAGTTATATCAGACTTTTTTGCAAAGTTTTAAACACGAAGGAAGATTCGATTATCTTCATCATTAAGAGAACGATAATGCTGCAGAAGGATAGATATCTGGGACTGAGTAGTCTCTGGTAACTATTAACGAAATTGCTATAGTTAAAAAAGAGCTTTTGCATTTGCTCTTTTCTCCTTAAAGCCAGAGCCTCAGCAAACCCTAACCTTTTTGACCTTTCGCCGGGAGTTTTACTTGCTGAAAAAGGTATTGCTTCGCCTTAAATCCTAAGACCATTTGGTCTCGCTTATTTCAGTCGATTAGATGGCACATCAAAAATGATATATGCATTGAGCGGGCTAGAAGAATTTTATGAGTTGGGAACCAAAAGGGGCTAACAAATCAAAAAGAGCCTTGCTGCTGCCTACTTTGGTGTTATGTAGTTTTGTTGGATTTACAATCACTGCTTTTCTTAGTACTCTACTTGTGGATCTTGCAGAATCTTTCAAAATTTCAATTGGAACAGCAAGCGAACTTGTGCTGATTAGCAGTCTCACAGGCCTAATCGTTGGAGTAGCTATGAGTGCCTTTTCCATAAAGTTTAAACATAGGTCTCTATTCCTTGGCGGAATATCGGTTTTTTCAATTGGAACATTTGGCTTTTTCTTGGCACAAAGCTTTGGCATACTTGTTTTTAGCCAGTTTTTGGTTGCAGCTGGCTCTACAATACTCCTCATCATTACTTACGCTTTGATTGGGGATGAATTTCCATTGGAGAAAAGGGGCTGGGCAATCGGTCTACTCGTTTCAGGTGGGATGGCTGCGTTTATTATAGTTGCGCCCTTGTCAGGGATAATTGCAAGCTTAGCAGGATGGCGGTCCGTATTCTCATGGTTCATAATCCCGACTTCATTAGTTTGCGTGGCTCTTAGTTTGATTTGTATTCCTTCGAATCAGTCCAAAATAGGAGCTTCAAGCAATTCTCTTTATGTGCAAGCATACAAACGTATTTTTCTTTGCAAATCAACAGTTGCTTGTCTAATAAGCACGACACTTGTTTCGTTTATAAGCGTCGTTCCTATGTACGCTGTATCCTTTTACAGAACTGCTGATTCTGTGTCCCCTACGATTGGTGGCGTTTTATCTTCAATCGCGGCTGCAGGAGCGTTCGTCGGCGGAGTAGTCGGCGGAAGACTAGTCAATAGGTTTGGTAGAAAATCGCTAGCAGTTATATTTTATTTCATTTCGGGCGTTACAAGTATTCTTTTCACTTTTATTCCAATAATTGGTGTTTCGGTGGCTTTATGGACCTTGGCAGCTGCTACAGCAACTTTGGGAATGGCTGGCCTTACCAGTTTAACACTGGAACAGGTTCCAACATTTAGGGCATCGATGATGTCGATTAATGGGTCATTCCAAAATGTGGGTATAGTTTTAGGTGCAATTATTGGTGGATTGGTGCTAAATTGCTTCAATAATAATTTTCAGCTATTAATGACTATTCTCGGGTCGCTGGGAGCTTCCGCTGCCATGGTTCTCTTTCTTTTCACAAAAGATCCATACAAATCAGCTCAGACAAAGCCCAAATCTTAACCCTAATTGTCTGTCGAATTTGATCTAAAGAATTTGGGCTTGGTTTTTTATTTGTGGACTCTGCTATTAATTAGAGGACTGATCTTGTTTGGCTGAGGAAGAGCTAAATTCAACATTATTTAAAACTTACGTATTTCTCGTTAAGACTGGAAAGCCCGTTGGTCCTCGGGATTTGATGCGTGGAGCCGACCTGAGTAGCCCAAGCGTAGCTTACCGTAATCTGCAAAGACTGATCGATTTGGGGTTGGTCGCCAAAGACGAGTACAGCAACTATATTCTTAAGAAAAAGGTCACAATAAAGGGTTATGTTTGGATTGGAAAAGCACTTATCCCAAGTTTCGCTGTCTATGGCTTTATTTTTGTTGGGGTCTTAATCGCTGAAATCGCTGTCCTGATTCCCCATCTACTAAAAGGTTCCGCCATCGAGGAGTCATTTTGGCTTCTAACGATAGTTACGGTTGTTTCTGCAGCAGTCTTTTTAGTCGAAGCATGGCGGTTTAGGAAAAAGCCAAAACATTAATCATCCGACTTTTTTGGTCTTTAGGTATTACCGCCAGTATTTGGGTGCGATAGCCTCTCTATCGATTAGCGACGGAGCCAAGTTAAGTGGCCAAGTTGAAAGCAACATGGTTAAGTGTGCGGTTGTCGATTTTACACCATTTATTTTTCTGATTTTATTATCCGCATCAAACATCTGTTCAAAATCCTCAAGGATAAGCCCACAATACAAATCATAGGCGCCGATTAGGGCCTAATGATAACTATTAGGTTTGGAATTTCAAGCAATTGAACGTAAATTTCATTCATTTTACTGCGGTTGGATACTTTTATGTATAAGTTTGCAAGAGCCTTGTATCCTAATCTGGAGGGGTCATCAGTCATACTAGAGGAAGTTTGAACAAGTTGACTCTTAGTTTTTTGTACCTTTGAATTACAGTATTACATGAAAGATGCAACTCGGTAGCAATTTTTCTTGAGGGTGTGCATGCATTTACCGAAAGTATTCTTACAATCTCTATCTTTTTTATCCAGCTTAATAACTGGTCGTTCTTGATGTTTTTTTAACGTAACTTTTCTGTCTTGCCGACTATCTTCCCCTAACGGTCTGATGACTAAGTTTTTTGGGTACTCTATGTTTGCGGCTTTCGCCCAGATTAATGCATCTACATGTTTAATGTAACGGTTAGCTTCAAACTCCTCGATAATATCCTGTAATTTTTTGAGATCTCGCAGGGGAACTTTGCCTAAGAAGTTGTAATTGCCCCATGGACCGACCAATCCGGCAATGTAAGGTTTGGTTTCGAGGAACTTTGTTACTTCTACGTCATCTTCAATGGCATTCGTTATACATAGATCAACGATGTGCTGGTACCCAAAGCAATGAGGGTTAATGAGCATTACTTCGCCGTTAATAACGCCCCTCTTTCCAAAGCCGTTTGTAGCACATTCTAACAGCCGTAACAGTAATTTTGCAGACGGCAGCGATATCGGTGAAACTAGTGCGAGATTCCAATAGGATTATCTTTAATATTTTTGCATCAGTCTCATCGATTTTTACTTTATGTGCCATAAGTTGACTAACCCATACATTAGACTTGGAATCTTATCCTTCAGAAACATGCCGTTTTGTATAATAATTTTTTAAAAATATAGGGTTGGCTACTATTGAAAAACCTGTGCAGTTAACTGATTTAAGTCAATTTCTCGGTGCCTTTTTTTTATCAAATTTTATTCATGGATGGTCTCTCTGAATTGTTCCATTTAATCAGCAAAACGCCTTTTGTAGCACTATTGATGGGGGACTTTGAATGGTACGAAAACGATAAACCAGCCAATCCAAAGGAAGAAACTGGAAAAAACAACGTTTCTTCTATTACTTGACACAACGCGTGGTTTTTCTATTTTCTTCTAAGTTTTAGCTTAACGTCAGCAATCAGGTTAGCGGCAAAGATCAATGCTGTAGACACTTTAAACCTTCTTTTTTTGTCAGTTAGAAAGGCCCAGCGCAGGTAGTAGTGGTGGAATGCGCCTTCTCGAAGCTTTCCAAGATCTTTCATTCTTAGTTGAGGTGTCTCAAAAGTTGGGTGGGTGGTGTCGTAGAGGTCAAAGTCGGTTACTCGTAACCAACCCTTATCTTTTACCAGGTCATACATGGGTGTGCCTGGGAAGGGGGTTGCTACGTTATAGAAGCCCACATCATCGGGGGAGATTTTTTCGACGAATTTGATGGTTTTCCATGCGCTCTTTTTAGTTTCCCCTGGGAAGCCAAGAATTACGTTTGGGACAGGCTTCAATCCCAGTTCGCGTACCCAACCGAGGACTTTGATGGTTAATTCGGGGCTGATTCCTTTTTTCATTGCATCTAGAACCTGTTGTGTACCTGATTCAACTCCGAACCAAATAGTTATGCATCCAGCCTGCTTCATCTTTGCTAGCAGTTCTTTAGTTATCATGTCAACACGTGTTCCACAGTTCCATTGAATCTTTAATCCACGTCTTAGGATTTCACTGCAGAGTTCCTCAGTTCTTGGTTGGTCAACGGTGAAAGCATCATCGCAGAAAGTAAACTTGCTAACTCCATAGGTCTTATTCAGAAATTCTAATTCATCGACCACGTTTTTAGGACTGCGCATGCGGTATTTGCGTCCATGCATCCTAACAGTCGTGCAGAATTCGCACCAGTACACGCAGCCTCTGCTGGTTGTCAAATACAGGACATCTTCGAGTTTACGGAACTTCTCCATTGACCAAAGGTGACGTGCTGGAAACGGCAAGCTGTCCAAATCTTCTATGTAAGGTCTATCTTGGTTTCTTATGATTTTGCCGTCTTTTCTACAAGTGGTACCCACAACGTCATCGTAACTTTCTTTTGCCTCTATCCTCTGCACTAGTTCCAACATCGTGTTTTCACCTTCTCTTCTGACTACAATGTCAAGTTCTGAACATTCTTGTAGGGCTTTGTCATCCCAAAACGTGACATGGGAGCCACCAGCGATCGTTATACAGTTTGGGCAAGTTTCCTTTACAATTTTTACCAGTTTAAGTCCCGACTGATAGGTGAGCGTAGAGGATGTTACTCCGACAATGTCTGGTTGGCGTTTACTAATTTCGGTTTTGAACTCTTCAGATGAAAGCTTTAACACTTGGCAATCAATCACATCAACTTTGTAATTATTTTTCTCTAAGATTGCGGCTAAGTATCCTAAGCCTAACAGTGCAAAGGGCATATGCATTGCAGCGCCAACTGGAGCAGCTGGGTTAACCAAAGTAACATGAAGCTTCATTTCCAATCACTATTTATTGGTTCCAAAAGAGGTGCTTGATGCTTAAACATTTCGCATAAGAAACCAATAAATTTGAAAATAGAAAAATACCAAATTCAAGGTTAAAATTTTTACATAGTTGATTAGAAATGTGCATAATTCAGTTTTTATAGTTTTTTCATCTAATAATCTGCTGAGTAAGTCTGGGCTGAAATCCCCTTTCTTTTTTGTATTGATTCTTAACTACTTTTTCAAACAATATATTAATCCCAAAACAAACAATACCTCACTCATGCCACAGTTTAGGCGGTAAAATGCCCAAAGACAACAATCTCAAAGACCAAATCCACCAAGCCAATGTCATAGTACACCGCTTCGAAGCACCCTACTACGAAATGCTCCACCCTGAAGTCTACAGTAGACAAGAACAAAAAAGAATAACTGCCATACTAAAAGCCATCAACCAGCAAATCTCAAGTAACCAAAAAAACGCCCTTGACGTAGGTGCAGGAACAGGCAATTTAACAGGTAAACTTTTGCAGATGGGCTACAACGTGACTGCAACGGATATTTCACCTGAAATGTGTACGATTCTTAAAAAAAAGTTCAACAGATATTTGTCTAATAGACTATCTGTAATTAACTCGCCCATTGAAGAGCTAAGTTTTGATCAAGGCAAGTTCGATTTAATAACTTTCTACTCGGTGCTCCATCACCTACCCGACTATCCTTCAGCTCTTCGAACGGTTTGCGGTTTCCTAAGAAGCGGCGGCGTAATGTACATCGATCATGAAGCATCCCCTTCCTACTGGAAAAGCGAACCCAGTGGATTAGCCAGTTTGGTTAAAGGAATTTACTTTCACTCAAACCCCGCAATAAACAGCTTATACTTCCAGCTTATAGGGTTAAGAGTCCCGACAATCGACTATACCCTTTCCGATTACTGGCATAAAAAAGAACATGCCCTAAACCACCAAACCATAGCAGAAGTCTTCAACAAAGAAGGCTTCGAATTCTCCAAAAGAACAGACTATTATCAGCACGCAACATGGACTCCGAATCCACTGTTCCCAATTTACAGGCTTCTTTGCCAGCCAGAAATGAGTAACTGGATAGCAAAAAAATAATTGTACTGGAGCACTGTATGATTTTTTGCCGAAGATCCCAGCGGAGCCCAAAGACAAAAACAAAAAAGAGAAAAACCCGGATAAAAATAGTGTTACGGCAATTCCAGGTTCGCATTCCTTGCCTTTTTCTGTGACCTGCAGTTTGTAGGGTCGTGTCAAAATAGTTTATACCTAAATCAAACTCATGCCTAACAACATTGATTGCTTCAGGCGTGGATAGCTCGGAGAGCCAGGTTCCCCCAAACCCCACAATAGACACTTGAAGGTTTGTTCTGCCAACCTTCTTTTCTGCAAAACAATCCTCTCCCCGCTATTTCGATTAATTTAGTTTTTGCTTAGAGATTCTCTAATTTTTTCAACGAGTTGTTGGTTGTCTTTTGCTGAACGGATTGTAACACGGAAGTAGTGGTCATCTAAACCCATGAATGTACAGCAGTCGCGTATTAGGATGCGCTCTTTAGCTAGCAACTCTTTGAGTATGGTAGATGTGATTTTTTTGTTGTCTATTCTTATGAGTAAAAAGTTTGTGACGGATGGGTAGACGTTTAGACCTTCGATTTCACCAAGCGCTTTGGCGAGGATTGCTCGGTTTTTGGCGATTGTTTCTTTTGTGTTTTTTATGAATTCTTTATCGTTAAACGCTGCCAATGTAACTTGGCTTGCTAAGCCGTTGATGCTCCATGGAAGTCGTGTGGTTTGTAGTTTGTCGATGAGGGGTTTAGCGGCGATGGCATAGCCAAACCGTATGCCCGCCATCCCATAGAATTTTGTAACTGAGCGTACAACAAACAGGTTCTCGTAATCCTTAACCATGCCCGCGAGCGTGTTTTCGAGGCTCTTATCTGCGAATTCGATGTAGTTCTCGTCGACGCTGAAGATAACGTCTTTTCTATTGCAAAACTTAACCAGATCCAAGAGCGCTTCTTTACTGTAGAGCGCGCCCGATGGACTATGCGGGTTACAGATACACAGAATTCTCGTGTCGTCTGTTATTGCTTTCTTGATTTTTTCTGTTTCTAAGGCAAAGTCTTGGGGCAGTTGCAGAAACACGGGTTCGCCGCCGACTCTTAAAGTAGCCTTCTCGTACTCCGAAAACGAAGGCACTGGGATTAATGCCTTAAAGCCCCTTGGCAGAATCTCGGTTATCATGTAAATAAGTTCGATTGAACCGTTCCCCAACAGCAGGTTTTCAGGTTCGACATTGTTGCCGATGTACTGTGCGATTTGTTCCTTAAACTCAACTGGGTTTGGGTCAGGGTAGTAACGAATGAGTTTGGCGTTTTCTTTTACAGCTTCCAATGCTTTGGGTGAAGGTCCAAGAAAGTTAATGGGTCCGCTGAATTCAAGTACTTCTTCTAGGGGAATGTTGTATTTTCTGCTAAAACCCCAGATGTCTCCTCCGTGGCTAACGAACCTTCTTTTTTTACATGTGCTTGACAGTTTTTTCTTCCCCCATCAACCTGACTATTTCTTTTTCAACTTGTAAATGTGCTTTAAAGTGGGCGTTGTACAAGTTAACTACCTTGTATAGCCAGTATACACCCCCAACGCCCAACGTAACAAAGGTAATTATTGCATATGTTTTTATCGGTATTGTTTGTGGCATAAAAACTCGTTCTGGCAGAGCAGCTGCAAGATAAGCATCCTCTTTGCTTTCATGGACCCGCAAATCCTTAGACAATAAATACAAGATAATGAAAACGGGCACAACTAGAATTATACTTGCTGCCCATACCTTAGAATTCATCACTTTGATTCGTTCGTTTAATACAGGTGGCTCCTTCCCTTGAGCCTTCAGGTAAACTGCAATCTGCTTCTCAAACTCAGTCTCGCTGTGTAAATGCTTGTTTCTACCCTCGACTAAACGGTAAAACATCGGAAAAAAGGCGACGCCGAAAGTGACGATGGCCCCTAAGAACCACATGGAAAACCAGACCTTTCGGTCTCCTTCAACTTTAATTTGCATAGTAGTTTCCATGTAGGTTCAGACTTTCCATTCGATTGCTATCAAGGTTGGGGTAGCCAAACTTTATAAGGTCTTCCATTGGCTTCTTAAAATCAAATGCACCCGAGTAAAATGCAGCTATCTATAGTTATTCCTGTTTATAATGAGGAGCAAACAGTCGGCAACATCATTGAGCGCACGAAAATAGCTCTGCAGCAACAAGGCTTAGATTTTGAAATAATTGTTGTTGATGATCAGTCACATGATAGATCCTTTGAAGTGGCAAAAAGACATAGCGTTAGGCTCTTTTCTCTGAAACAGCATTTAGGCAAAGGCTATGTTCTACGCGCTGGGTTCGCACAAGCAAAAGGCGACATCATAGTCACAATTGACTCAGATGGGTCCCACCGACCGGAAGAATTAGCTGAAGTTTTGGCCCCTGTTCTCCAAGACAAAGCAGATATGGTAATAGGTTCCAGATACCTAAATCATAAACGAGTATCTGCAAGAAAACTCAACCAATTTGGTGTACGGATCTTCAATTTCCTAATTCAACTATTTACTGGAACAGCCAGCACCGATTCCCAGTCTGGCTTCCGCGCCATGAAACGGGAAGTTGTCGACAAGCTAAAGCTCTACGCTCGCGAATATGAAATAGAATCGGAAATGCTAGTTAAGACGGCCAAAGCAGGCTTTAGGGTAGCTGAAGTGCCGATTAGCTTTGAGCAGCGCACATATGGCCGCTCAGGTGTTGATCCTTTATGGGATGGTTCAAAAATTCTATACTCAATTTGGCTTGCTCGTTTTAGGGGATAACAAATGGCTGAAGACGGAACAGTGAAAGTTTCAATCGTTGTTGCATCCTACAACAGCCAAGACACAATAGAAGAGTGCCTCAAATCCATTTTAGCGCAGAATTACCCAAAAGATGCCTTCGAAGTCATAGTTATGGACGGCGAAAGTAAAGATAACACGGTTAAAATCGCCCAACAGTTCCCCGTTAAAGTGTTTTCTATCCGTCTGAATTGTCCAGCTGCCTACAATTATGCAATGAAAATCGTTGCCTACCCTATACTGGGATTTATCGATGCGGATGCTAAAGTCGAACCAGATTGGCTCAAAAAAGTTACTCCACATCTAGCTGAGTCCGAAGTGGCTGGTGTTAGTGGCAGCATTGAAACCTGGAACGTTGATAATCCGTGGGCAAGAAACATCGGTTATGAACTTAAAAGTCGCTACCGACGTATAGGCAAATATACAGGTCGTATAGCAACCATGAACTTGCTGCTCAAAAAATCCGTCATCGAGGAGGTGGGTGGATGGGACGAGAAGTTGCCGAGTCAATATGACACTGATTTTGGGTTTCGTATGAGTGGCAGGGGCTACAAGATTGCTTATGAACCTACCGCGGTATGTTACCATTTTAATCGCCCGACGTTGAAGGCGTTCTATCGCCAGCAGTTGCAGTATGGCAAGAATACGCTTAAACTGTATTTTAAACATGGGCACTTAGCGAAAGGTGACGAAATCACTGATTTAGGTATGAACATTCAGCCCATCCTGCTGTTGGCTGTGGTTGTATCTTTTCTTTTGGGTTTCATTCCACAGATTCGATTGCTGTGGGTTGTTTCGGGTTTAATCTTGTTGTCGATTTTTGTTTACTTTGTTTACTCAGCCGTGAAGTTATCGGTCAAATTTAGTGATCGGTCTGCGATGAGGCTTGTTGTGCTCTATTATGTGCGATCGGTGGCGTGGTTTGTAGGTGCCGTTTCAACTACAATTCGATACCTGGTCGGGAGGAACAGGTAATGCCTCATAAAGTCTGCTTCATCTCTCCAGAATACTGGCCGCTCTCTGGAGGAACAGGCGCATATGTATACTATCTCTCTAATGAACTGATCAAAAACGGCTACCGAATCCAAATCGTAACCGGCTCAAACCAAACTCAGGATGTCCAAGTCAACCCAAATCTCAACGTGTCCTTCTTAAAAATCCCGAAAATGCCCATAGTCAAATCCTTCTTACTCGCAGGTAACAGTTATCGGAAACTCCAGAGCGTCAGGGCAACTGCCAATGTAGATATCACACATCCCCAATTGCCGCTAACACCAAGTTTTGCAGTTCCACCGAAATTTGGAAAAGCCCTCGTATGCACAGTTCACTCAACATGGAAAGGCGAAGCAAAAGCCATTCAAGGCGAACCCTACAGCCGCCTGAACGCCAACGAAAAATTCCTTGTGAGTTTTAACTGGTTTTTACGTTTCTTCGAGGAAGGCATGATTCATAGAGCCAGAAAAATCATCGTGGTCAGTCACTTCACAAAATGGGAACTCACCAAATACTACAAAATTCCAGCCCACAAAATCCAAGTTATCCACAACGGCGTAGACATTAAAAAGTTCCAGCCAGCCGTCGACAAAAGAAAAGTAAAGGTGGCGATGGGGCTTAACCCCGATGACTTAGCCATAGTCTCGGTCGGGCGTCTTTATGCCCGTAAGGGACTCTTTACCCTAATCGAATCCATGCCAGATATCATCAAGAAGTTTCCAAAAGCCAAATTCATCATCAGCGGCAAAGGCCAAAGCGATGAAATGCACAAACTCAACGCCCACGCTGAGCGTTTAGGAGTCAGAGGCAACATAGTCTTCACAGGCTACACCCCCGACCGAGAACTGCCAAAACTCTACCAAGCCGCAGACGTCTTCGCCTTTAGCACCTTCTATGAACATCACCCGTTTGCAGTGTTGGAAGCATTGGCAACAGGCTTGCCAGTGGTAACCACCACCGTGGGGGGCATTCCCGAAACAATCGACAGCGGTAAAAACGGGTATCTAGTTGAGCCCTTTAACCCGAGGCAATTCAGCGAAAAAATCCTGCGCTTACTTGAGAATCCCGCTGAGGCACAAGAGATGGGCAAAAAAGCGCGGCAGACCGTGGAGCAGCAACTGGATTGGCGTATTGTAGTTAAAGAAGCCATGAAAGTCTATGATAGAGTGCTAGAATAATCCTAGTGCTAATGGCAGATCAGACACTGGCAAAATTGACAAAACCATTGTAATAATGTTTAAGGGCATTCTTCCTGCTATGATGTCTGGCTGGTTGTGTTTGAGGGGTAAGTTATGGTCAATTGAGCAGGAGCGGCAACTGCGAGAGCTCGTCGCAGAGGGAGTTAGTATTGCTGAGATTTCTAGAGTTATGGGTAAGACCCGTGTTTCTGTGAGGTCTAAGATGTATCATTTAGGTTTGTCTGTAGTTGATGCAGCAGCACCTTCCACATCCATTGCTGTATCAGTTGCATCAATTGCATCAGTTGCATCAACTCCAAAACCCATAATCGATAAGCCACCTATTGGTCAAGCCCCTTCTCAGGTTCCAATTTTAGACCATCAACCCGTTGCTGACTCAGCCTCTTTGCCAGGTGAGGTTGATGCCTTTACGACTCAACTCAAGGAGAATGCACCTTTGCCTACCATTGAGGAGCAGCTTCATGTTTTAAACGCTGCGATAGTAGAATTGCACAGGCCAGGTATTAGCCGGGCTGAAGTTGCAAGGAACTCAAAGATTATTGATGGCGTAAAAGTCTACAATGAACTTTTCGCTAAATTTGTCGATTACCGAGGACTCGAAACTAAAGTCTTTGAGTTAGAAAAACGGCTTGCGAGAGAATAAAATCCATAGTGGGCAGAGTCGTCGCAGATTCAACGCCCAAGAAATCCAAGCACACTGGCAAAACCTGGACGAAGCGTACAGAATTCGCCAGCAAGCCAACCACGCAAGAGTTGAAGCAGTTAAGGGTGACACTGCAGCATTTTTCAAGGAAATCTGTCGCCTAAAACCCTTTGGCTACCAGTTGGAGCTCGCAAAACTGTACCGTGAAAACCAGTTTTTGGCGGTTAGGTGGCCACGGCAGACAGGCAAGAGCACATCGATTGGAGCATTGCTGCTGCAGGGCGCCTACGAGAATGGCAACTTAAGCATTGCATTCATTGGTCCTAGCTGGCGCCAAACCAAGCTTAACCTGCGACGTGTAGCGGGATTTTGCCGCAACCTGCCCCAAGGAACCTGCCATGTGCAGAAAACAAGAATTAGCTTTGAAAACGGCTCATTCATCGAAGCCTTCCCAAACAACCCCGACACCACCCGAGGCAACACATTCCATCGTGTCTGGTGGGACGAAGTCAACTTCACCCAAGGCGACGACGACCTATACGACGCCCTCCTATACACCCTGGGAACCACAAATGGCAAACTCGTAGCCAGCAGCACCCCATTTAACACCGACTCGCTTTTTTGGAGAATGTGCAACCACAAAAGGTTCGCAAACTATGCAAAGCACCACTTTTCCTATGAGGTAGCGCTTGAACCAAAAGGCCCATTGAATCCGCAGATGATTGAGCGGATCAAGGAACAGTATGGGGATGATCCTGCTCGTTGGCGTCGGGAGATGGAGGCTGAGTGGGCTGAAGATGAGGACGTTTGGCTGCAGCAGAGCTTGATCGTTTCCTGTATTGGCACTAAAAAGAACTGCGGACAAGACCTCGAAGAATACGATACGGATAAGAGTTGCAGCGGCGAGTTTTTTTTGGGCTTAGACATCGGTCAAGTAAGAGATTACACATCGCTTAGCATCGTAGAACTGGTCGACGATAAGATTTATTTGAGGCATCAAAAGCTGTTTCCACATCCAACCACCCACGCGCATGTCTTAGGCTACATCAAGCGTCTTCAGGACCTGTGGGGCGGCTTTCAGAAGATCCGCGTAGACTTCACTCGAGAAGGTCCAAGCCTCATCAAAGACATGGAAAACGCAGGCATAGACAACGCCGAAGGTGTAAACTTTAGTGTCCCCCGCAAAAGCGAAATGGCAAGCCTACTAAAGCAACGTATGCTCAACCAGCAATTCCGCTTTCCACTGCTCACTTGGGAGAAGCCTTACCGAAGCGACATATGCAGTGAACTCAACGTTGAGAAATATCAACTGCGCAAAGATGGCAACATAGGATACAGCCACCCCAACGGCACCCACGACGACGTCTTTTGGAGCATAGCATTAGCCGTATACGCAACAACCGACATGGCGCCTGAACCATTCTTAACAGTAGTTTCCCCACACTAAGACCAAGTCAGTGCTAATTATTTGGGCAGAGGTCTCGCTGGGATTTGAACCCAGGATTCGCATGTGCCCCAGGCACGTATCCTTATCCCTCATAATAACTGAAGGATAGCGGTTTTCAAACGGTTGGTAATAACAGTGTATGTAATTTGTTGAGGCATTAGTCTGGAGCCGAAATGGGACAGGATAAGTTCGTTAGTTACCCAATTTCGACAGTCGTACCTCGATAAGCTATTGTGACCTTTTGAAACAGCTTTACTATGTCTAGTGAGCAGAAAAGCGCTTTTGTTAGGTATTCATGTTGGTAAATCATCATCTGTGCCTTTACGGGCAAATCGATTCTGGGTGGCTCAAATCGGCGTGCAACCTCCACTACTTGCAAGCCATCGATGCCGATGTCTTTCTCGCGCATGCCAGTTTTGTTGGCGATGTAGCCAAGGTAGGTTTTTTTCCAGTCCAGCATCATTACTTTTGCGGCGACTATGTCCACCGCTAAAGCATCATTGCCGGTCAGCATCAAGTCCATCTTGACGGGCTTGCCTTTGGTGGGTCCGTTGCCCTCGATGCCGATTCGTGCATCCATTATGGTTAGTTGTGGCTTGAAGAGCGAGTAGAGTCGGTACATGACTTCAGGTAGGTAGGGGTGAAGGTAGATGCGTTTGTTGCTGGGTACGCAGCCGAAGAGGTTTTTGATTGCGCCGCTATAAGCCATAAACTCGTGGGTCTTCATTAAGGGCAAATCCACCACCGCATCGGCGTCCAGTACAGTTTTTGGTAGAAACAGCCGTTTGAGGGGGCAGCCGTCTGGGAATTTGACTTCGACCACTTTGTCCTCCGAGAGGTTGATGGCTTTGCCGCCTGCGGATTCGACGGCTTTCTGCATACCTGTTTTATCAAACGCGGTCCAGCAAGGATAGTTAAAGCCGTTAGATTCGCCTACGACAACTTCGCTGTTGGCGTCCCTCAATAGCCCGACGAGTTGATGCATAACCTGTGGGCTGGTTACTACGCCAGGCAAGTATTCGGGGTGGCTAAGGTTTGGCTTTATGAAAATCTTTCTTTTGCCATGTAACCCTGAGTCGGCGACGGCTTGGGCGACGATGCTGCTTACGTCTTCTCCTGCACGGTAAATCGTAACTTTATGTGGATTAGGCATGTTTTGACTTCACTCCTTGGAGGCATCCCGGGTCGCCGTTTAACATATCTCCACTGTGGTATGCTGCGGAACGTGCTCGGCAGCCGCCGCAGATGAATTTGTAGGTGCATTTGCCGCAGGTACCCTTAAGGTTTGCTCGGTTACGGAAGGAATTGAACAACGGCGCGTTTAGCCAGATATCCTGGAACTTTTCTGTCCTCAGGTTCCCAACGTTCACAGGCAAAAATACACACGGGTGGACATCGCCCTTTGGTGAGATTGAGCAGTAGAGTCTTCCTGCGCCGCACCCGCCGATAAATTCGCCAAGAGGGACGGCTTTTTTTGTGACTTTGACGGTTTGCATGTGAGCCAATGACATGGTAACTTCGTTTGTTCCCGCTGGACCCTGACATTGCAAGGCGACGCGAGCTAGCTGGGGCGCCGTGGCTAGGATGGTTGTTTTACAGCCCGCAGACATACGATTCAGCAAATAACGCATAACGTCCTCGCGTTCCTGAGGGGAGAGGTCTTGGTCGAAGTGGGCTTTGCCGCGTCCAGTCGGGATAAAATTGAAGTAGGTGAAGCGTTCCGCATGGATTTTCTCGGCTAAATCGATAATGGCAGGCAGCTCAGCCATGTTGTTCTTGCCAACAGTAGTTGCAATGCAGACGCAAAGATCAGCTTCAACGCAGTTTTTGAGTCCTTCAATAGCTTTGTCAAAGGTGCCTGGAACCCCTCGGAAGTCATCGTGGGTTTTAGCACAGGCGCCGTCGATGCTGACGTCGATGTAGTTGACTTTGGCTTCTTTGATTTTAGCTACGTTTTCTTTGGTTAAGAGTGTGCCGTTGGAAGCCAGCGAAACGTAGAGTCCGCGGTCGGAGGCATGTCGCGCAACTTGAAAGAAGTCTTTGCGCATGAGAGGTTCTCCTCCCGAGAAAGCCAAAGCCGTAACGTGTGCATCGGCTAATTGATCCACAACCGCCAAAGCCTGCCTAGTGGACAACTCCTCTTCCTCCACAGCGCCGCTGTTACTGTAGCAATGTTTGCACTGTAAGTTGCATTTGTGAGTGAAATCCCAAACCACCAGAAACGGCGCAGTCAGCGACATGGGTTTTTTGATGCCAAAATAATCAAATGATTGAACCAAATTTATAACCGCTGCTCGTGCATATCGGTCAGTTAAGAGTTTCTCGGCTTTCTCACGCTTAAATCCGAGACCTTTTCGGAGGAACTCTATCCAGAAACCGATAATCTGAGAGTACAAACCGCTGCATTTGTCGCATTTGCGGTCGGTTTTGCCGCCGTAATCATCCAAAGCTGCTTCAAGGACTGTTCTGCCACATTTGCCGCATTTTTTTAGCGAGAGCTGGAGCATCTTCTTAGTCATAGGCAGGGAGATGACTGCGTTCCATAATGTGTCGTGGCTAAGGATGCTCATTGCGGTTTCTCCAATTGTAGCTTTGGTAGTTAATTGGATGGTTGGGATGTTAAATATTTCTCTAATCGAAGTTCAGATTCAAAAAGTTGCAGAAAGGCAAGTTACTGGACGAATTAGCTAAATTCACAAAACGATATATGATTGGCAATCTTACGGGGTTCAAGGAAAGAACTTGAAAAGGCGCAATATTCTGATTATTACAATCAGTTTGGTCTCAATCATAGTTGTTTCTTCGATAGCAATCTATGCTAACAGCGTCCTAAACCCAGAGGGCTCCCATGAGGATTGGCAACGCGATATCCCAAACTTCGCCACCGCTTTATCCAGTGACGATGGCAAAGTCTTCACTATGGATATTTCTGGCAACGTAAACTGCTACAATCAGCAAACTGGCGCAACCATCTGGAACGGCAGCAGCGTTGGCGGCTACTTCGCGAAGGGTCTTACTGTTGGTGAGGGCAGGGTTTATGGGGGGTTCCGTTACGCTTCAGTGGGCTCTTTGGATGAGGCAACAGGGCAGTTTCAATGGAGCCACATGAATACTGCTGGCGTCAATCAGGCCCCTGATAGCATAATCATAAAAGATGGTCGTTTGTTTGCGGTTTCAGAAGGTCCCGCAGCAGGCGTTGCAGCCCTTAATGCTTCCACCGGGCAGACTCTCTGGCAAACGCCCTACCGTTTCGACATTTTTGGGAACATCTCTGACTCTAAAACTTGGTGGGTCGCTGGCTATCCACTGGGAGGAGACCCATTTGAAGACAATTTGGTCTATGCTTTGGGAGGCAACGAGTCAAACGCAAATATTTTCAAGTTAAACACCGATAACGGCAGCATAGTATGGCTTAGTAACCTTACTTCTTTCGCTGGCATTCCGAGCGTTCTGGCAACCTATAAAGGGCAAGTTGTCGTAGAGAGCGGCACCCAAATCTTAAGCCTCAACCAAAGCTCCGGCGAGTACCTTTGGCACAACGATCTCGGTGCATCGATATACCCACCAACGGCCAACAATAACCTTTTGTTATTTGGCGCTTCAGATGGCTACTTCTACGGGTTAAACCTCTCAAACGGATTGATCCAGTGGAAAACTAGCGTCGACAACCAAAACCTCATGTCCACAGTCAACAACGGCAACATAACCCTTACTGCATATCCTATCCAAGTCCAAAATAATCGGGTGTACTGGAGTTTTGGCGTAACCCAGCAACTTGGAACATCAAGTGAAAACAAACATGACCGTTATGCTGGAGTTGTATGCAGTCTTGACTTATCAAGCGGAAAGCTGTTATGGAATAGACAATTAGAAGACAGCGGAGTATTCTTTGGTTTTTCTGCTGGTTTAGTTGTTAACAAGGATACTGTATATCTCAACGAGAACAGTGCTCTTTGGGTTCTTAGCGCTTCAAACGGTGGTGTGGCCAGAAATCAGCGTTTCGACCATTACCTTCTGGCGCCAGTGCTGTCAGGTAACATGGTGTTTGTGGCGTCAGATCTTCAGTTAACAGCATATTCATAGCGCTTTAGTGCTTCTTTGTTTTCAGCATAATGTTTTGGGCTATTTCCAGATCTTTGGTTGTATTGATATTTAGCAGAACCTCGGTTTCGTCTGTAATTATGGCGCTTGTTTCGATTTTGCCTTCGCCGAGGATTTTGGTGCCGTTTATGATGTTGATTCCTGAAACAGCGTACCATACTCCTTTGTATTCGTCGGTGGAGGAGATAGATAAGCCCAAATCCTGCCTTGCTTTGATAGGGACAAAAACCGCTAAGAAATCTTTTCTGCAGACCTCAAAGGCATCGACGATTTTGTCAAGCACCTGTCCCGTTATGGCTGGGACATCTGAAGGCATGGTGAGCACTGGTCCAGTCAGATTTGCCATCGAAACGGCTTGTTTTAGGTCGTTGTGGTAGCCTTTAGCGTCTGTATGCAGGACCTTCCACCCTTTGCTTTGGCAGTGTTGTTCAGTTTGTGTTGCGTTCGCACTTGTTATGACGTAGAACTCGGAAACCTTCTTTGCGTCCAAAATTGCTTCTGCTACCCAATCAATCAGCGGTTTACCCAGAAACGGTAATAACGGCTTTTCCGTTGACAAACCCATCCTTGAACCTTTTCCGCCAGCCATCACAAGTGCAGGAACTCTCATATTAGAATCAGCACCACCGCAAACAAAACCAGGACAACTGCCCTTGCAACCTCGTTGGTTGCTCCAATCATGTCGCCCGAAACGCCGCCGAAGACGCTGTTGGAAACTTTGTTCATCAAGTATGCCACTGGAATGCTAGCAAACACTAAGGCAATTGCAGCTAGACCAGCTATTGGGTAACCTGAAAAGTAGAAAACTGGGTATACAATCAAGGGAGAAATTAAGTAGGCTGCGAAGTTTAGTTTCTTTTTGGCTTTCGCAAGGAAAATCGAGCCTAACCCTTTATGTGAGGGTTTGCCAACCCAAACAATCGTTACCATGGATAGTTTTGCTGAAACCTCCGCCAAAAAGATTACTGAAAAGACAAGCAAAAGATTAGTTATTACATTCACTGTCAGCCAGTTAGTTAAGAATAAACCTACAAATGCCAATAACTCGACTATTATCGCCAGAACTGCACCTGCATAAGTGACTGTCCAAACGTGAGCCTTCATGTTTCGGTCATGTACATTTCTTAAGCCAACAGCGTTGCCCAAATCGATTAAGCCGTCGAAATGTTGCAGTCCAGTTATTACGCTTAGGAACGCTATAGTCATGGCTGCGGGAATCAGGATCCCCAAAAGCCCAACGGGTAAAGCTACAAGGCTGTTAACTAAACCTAAAAGAAATGCAACGATGATGCTTGAGCCGACAAAGTAAGCTGCACCAAGCAAACCGATGAAGCCGCCAATGAGTGGAAAAAGCCACATGTTCTCTGCCGTCGTGAAAATGAAGTCTTCTTTTCCTCCGACTGGAATAATGGTGAGGAAAGACAGCAAATCCCTAAAAGTTTTTATAGTTTTCACAGGCGACATATACTTACAACCTTACTAATAGAGAATATAGGTTTTGTCGTGAATTGGATGGCTGACTTGAAAGGAAAAAAAGTGTTCGTTACTGGTGGAGCAGGATTCATAGGCTACCACCTCTGCAACAAAATGTCACAATTAACAGATGACTTAACGATTTATGATAATTTGTCCAGCGGTTTGATGAAAAACATCAAAGATAACCCAAAAGCAAAATTCGTCAAAGGCGACATCCTAGACCTCAAGACCTTATGTAGTCAAGAGAAGGCCGATTTGATTTATCATTTAGCAGCACAAGTGGTTGTCGGATACTCCATGGAGAATCCATTGGTTGATTTTGAAACAAACGCTAAAGGCACCCTCCATGTTCTAGAAAAAGCACGCAAAGACGATGCCAAAGTAGTATTTGCTTCCAGCGCCGCAGTATATGGCAACCCAACAGTCTTTCCCACACCCGAATCATATGGGTTCCACCCGTTCTCATGCTACGGCTTATCTAAAGTCGTCGGTGAAGAATACTGCCAAATGTACCGTGAACAGTATGGTTTAGACATTGTCATCACACGATTCGCTAACATTTACGGATTACGTTGTCATGGTGTAATCCATGATTTCCTAGACAAAATAGCTAAAGACCAAAACAAACTGGTAATTATCGGTACAGGTCAGCAATGTCGCGACTTTGTGCACGTTTCCGACATCGTGGAAGCTTTAGTCATGGTTGGATCTAGAGATTCAGCTAACGGCGAAGTTTACAACTTAGGTCTCGGTAAAACCGTATCCATACTTGAATTAGCTAAAATGATGCTAACTATACTTAACCTCCAAAACAAAACCGTCGTTACAACCACGGGTGTTTCCTGGCAGGGTGACGTAACCAAAATCTGGTTTGACATCTCCAAGGCCAAAAAAGAACTCAAATGGACTCCAAAAGTAACCTTGGAAGACAGCATAAAGGAAGTCATCGCTGACAGGAAAATCAGTATATGAGTCATCCAGCTCCAGCCAGAGGCTTAATCGCGCTTCTGCGGCTTCCCTACTGGCTTATGACAGGCGGCTTAGCGGTTTTAACAGCGTTTGCTATTCTTAAGGGAAATTTTTCAAACATCCCTACAACATTGGGCAATATGAGTTTTGGAATAGTTGCGTTACTATCTTTCTTTTCGATGGCGTTCATTGCATCCGCAGGATTTGCGATAAACGATTATTTTGACCGCGAAAGCGACGCAGTCATAAAACCCAAACGTCCAATCCCCTCAGGAGCACTCTCATACAAGCAAGCTGTTGTAGTCTCAGGCGTGCTCTTTGTCTTGGGTTTGGTTTTGTCGTTTTTCATCAATTGGCTAAGTTTCGCAATTATCGCTATCGATTCACTTTTGCTTTTGATTTACTCTTATCTGGTTAAGCGCAAGTCGGGCTTTGCCGCCAACCTATTGATGGGAGTCCTGACTGGTACTGCTTTCATTTTTGGACAAGCAAGCGTTACAGGCACCGTTGATTTAGTCTCGTTAAGCCTCTATCCAATCGCTTTTGGAACAATCGGCGGCAACGTTCTACGTGACATTTTCAGCGCGGAGGGCGACGCCAAAGTCGGATATCCTACATTGCCACAGAAAATAGGCAATGTCAACGCCGCAAAAGTTGGAGCCGTATTCTTCCTTTTGACAGGTATTCTTGCTCCACTTCCAGCTATTCCTTTCTTCGAGGGACACTTCACCATATACTATCTGCCGCTAATTCTAATATGGAGCGCCCTTCTGATTTACTCATCCATTCGTCTATTCACGTCAAATTCAACTATAGCGAATATACGCAAGTATGAACGCTTGGTAACGATGTCAATGATGCTGCTGCCGCTTGCACTCATCGTTGAGGCTATCCTTGGATGGTTACTATGAGCGAAACCAAAAGCATCTGCCCTGAATGCCAAAAGAAAATAGATGCACAACTGCGTGAATCCAACGGCAAAATCCAAATCACAAAACAATGCCCCGAACACGGTGATTTTAAAGCTACCCACTGGCAGAGCACACCAATATACAACCACATGCAGAAATACGACCAGTTCCAGTATCTCGGCGATCTCAACGCACCCAGAAACCCCGACGGCTGCCCCTACAAATGTGAAACCTGCGATAAACACGCTTCAGGCACAGTCATAGGCGTAATCGACGTAACTAAACGCTGCAACTTCAGGTGTGCAGTTTGCTTCTCCACTTTTCCAGATCAAGAAGCAGATTATGAACCCACCAAAGAAGCCCTCATAAACATGCTCGAGTTCGCAGCTAAAGCTAATCCTAAACCACCAGCAATTCTGTTCTCAGGCGGAGAACCCCTTGAGCGGGAAGATATGCCTGAAATCATAGCCGCTGCTCACAGACTTAAGTTCATGACTATTCTGGCAACCAATGGAACCCATTTGGTTGACACCCCGGGTCTGGCAAAGAAGCTTAAAGAAAATGGCTTAAACATTGTTTATTTATCGTTTGATAGCTTTCATGAAGACTTCAATAGAAAGATTAGGGGTCGAGAGCTCTTAGACATGAAACTTAAGGCTATTGATGTTTGTCGCATACACGACATGGAAATCATACTTGTAAACACCCTCATGAAGAGCCTAAACGATAAAGAAGTCGGCGACATGATCCGTTTCGCAGCCAAAAACACCGACATCGTCAGAGGCTTAATCTTCCAGCCCATCGCTTTTACGGGCAGAGCAACCGAGAATCCGTTTCGCGAAAACTTCCGAGAATGGAGCTTTGCCGAAGACGTTGAAAAGCAAACCAACGGTGAAATAAAGACTACTGACCTATATCCGATGTCGGTCATGACTTCTCCTATCAAAATTATGCGCAAATTCATGCAGAAACCATGGCCGCTGTTCTCCTGCAGCCCACAATGCGGCATAGTCAACTGGGTTTATGTATCGAAGAGCGGGAAAATGTTTCCTATTAACCGCTTCGTAAACTTCGACAGGTTCTTCAACAGCATACGCAAGACGGCTGAGTCAGCGGAGTCCAAAGGTAAAATGTCATTGCTTTCGTCACTTTTTATGGCTTCAATGCTTTCGATGGATATGTTCTTAGTTACAAAAGAAGTTGGCATGCCAACCCTGATGAAGTCAATCATGCGAATGCATCTTTCGCCATCTTATCAGTCGCTGGGCAAAATCCGAAGACGAATCTTCCTCTTGGGCTGTATGGCATTTATGGACTCCTACAACTTCGACGTAAATCGTGTACGCCGATGCGTCGTGCATTATATAACGCCGGATTTGAAGATTATTCCGTTTTGCGCCTACAACAACGTGCACCGTGTTGCTATAGAAAAAGAATATGCGGCTAGACACAAGAAAGCCTGACTTTTGAAAACAAATTAACCAAAGCCTAAGAACTGTTAAGCAATACTTCTGAGGCTAACTTGTTTCGAATATCTCTTTTTTTGTCTACTGCCCCAATGTTTGAAGTCGAAAATATGCTGTCTTAATTTATTACTTGGATTTTTAGGACGCAGTAGTTTTGGGTGAAGTTAAGCGATCCATCACTGTCAAGTTGCCAGAGCTCAAAAACTACCGAGTACTTCCCCAAAACGTTTTGGGTAATGGTCACTGTTTTCTCCACTGGTTTCCCATCGTTCTTTATGCTACCCATATCTATGGTTTGGCTCGGCTGGGCATCGACTGGAAACGTGGTGAGTGTCTGTGCAATTTTTATCTTCACCTGATAGCTGGCGGTGTCTCTCATGTGGTTTTCTACGTTAATATAAACGTTAAAAGTGCTATTTTGGTTGGCGACTAATACCTCAGGGTAATCAACCGCTTTTTTGTTTGAGTCAAGCAAGTAAATTGTGTTATAGCCAACAGGCTTTGCTGTAAGCGCATTATAAGTGAAGAAGCCTGCAATCACAGCCACTACAATTATCAATGCAAGAAGAATGGCGATTGCAAAGCCTTTTTCCTCATTTAAGCCGATTCTGTTTCCAATTCTCTTGGCACTTTCTAAACGTATCCGCATCTAAGAAATCCTCTAAATATAGTGCTAAATATCTCAATTCCAGACTTAAATCTTCTTAGTTTAGGACGCCCGTATTTTCGGGCTTTATAGGTAGTGGGAACTTCTATCATGCTGAAGCCTTCCTTGGCGAATTGAATAAGCATCTCTGTTGCATAAGCCATGTCGTATGCTTTGAGTTCCACGTTGTTGATGGCTTGGTGGGAAATCGCTCGGAAGCCTGATTGGGTATCGCTTAGGAATTGGCTGAAAAAGAAATCGTAGAAGGTTGTAATAACTTTGTTGCCGATAAAATTCATGAGTCCCATGGCTTTGTTGGGGTCATACATGCGGGTGGCTAAAACCATGTCAGCGTCTTTCTCAACCATAGTGTTTATCATACGATGGATATGTTTTACCTCGTAGGTTCCATCACCGTCAACCATGATTATGATGTTGCCTTTAGCGTTCTTCATACCCGTCATTAGCGCTAAGCCATAACCACGTCTGGGTTCGACGATGAGTCGGCAGTAGCCTAAGCTTTGAACAATTTCTTTGGTGCCATCTGTAGAATTACCGTCAACGACGATGATTTCCTTGGGATAAGACAAATCATTATGGATCGTGGAGACTGCTTCCAGAATGTTACCTGCTTCGTTGAGTGTTGGAATTACCACTGAAACCAGTTCTACTTTCGATGTCATCGGCGCTCTTCCATTTTAAAGGGCTAATATGTTTCCGTCACATGATTAAATAAGCTCTTCGTATATTTCGATGAGCCTTTCAACATTTGCATCCCAGCTAAACCGCTTCTCAACCATAGCTCTGAGCTCACCTCTGCGTGAGGAGAAATCAACTGTGGCAAAATCCAAAACTGCCTTCGCAAGCAATTCAGGTTGCTTGGGAGTAACCAGTTTCCCATAATCCTTCATTAGGATTTCTCTTATTCCTCCAACATCTGTAGCGATAACTGGAAGTCCGCTCGCCATGGCTTCAAGCGCTACCAGCGGCAATCCTTCACCAGATTTCGAAGGCAATACGAACAAATCTGCAACGTTGTAGTACGAAGGCAAATCCTCATCGCTGACAAAGCCTGCAAGCCTAAAGTTAGCTTCAATCCCTAAATGCGTAATCTGCAACTTGACGCTATTCATATCCGGACCTTTTCCAACAACCAAAAACACGATTCTTGGGTTCTTTTTGACCGCTATGTTAGCGGTGTCTATTAGTGTGTCTGATTCCGTTTTTGTAAACCAGTCGTCTGACCGTTAGGACCACGATGGCGTTCTGGGGGATTCCAAGTTTCTTTCGCATTTCTTCGCGTTTTCCTGATATAGGTCGAAATCTTGCTAAGTCAACGCCGTTATAGATGACTTTGACTTTGCTTGGTTTTGCGCCTAATCTTAGCACATATTCTTTGGTTGCGCCGCTTATTGCAATGATTTTGTCGGCGCTTTTGAGGTTTTGTTTTCCTACGGTTAAATCGTTTAAGCGTTCGACATGGTCGAAGACATTATTGTAGTCTATGAAGGTGTTATGTTGGGTGAGTACGAAGGGTTTGTTGCATAATCTGGCTAGTTTAGCTGCGGTAAGCGAGGTTAAGTATGGATGTCCGTGGGCGTGGACTATTTTGCTTGATTTTACCGCTTTTAGAAAAGTGGGAAAACTTGGTATAGTCGGAATTGAATAGGGAATCCCTAGTCGAAATCCAGTGTTGAGTGATTCATAGCATTTGACAGGCACCCCGTCGACCACGTAGCTTTTAGGCGTGTCTATCCTGTTGGTTACAATTAGGGGCGAAAAATTTCTCTTTTGCAGCCGCTTGCTTTGTTCATTGACCACCTTCTCGATTCCACCAACATGAGGCAAGAAAGTATGTGTAACAATGCAGAGCTGTGTTTTAGCCATGGGAGCCCAACGGGTAACTCCTCAATCGGCAACCTATTATAATCTTATGGTAAACACGGAAAAAGCCAAAATCAGTCCAAAATTGAACGGTTCTATTGTTTTGCTTATATGGTCTTTAGAGCTTTGGTGTAGATGTTCGAGGACGCCCCAGCAACTAGAGCACCAATCGCGTCATTAGTTAGCGGTGGTAACTGTTTTAAGATGCCTGGTTTTACTTGGTCAAAGCGAACAAACTCAAACATGCCTCTGGATCCGCCGATGTAGGTGGCGATGGCTATTCCGATTAACTCGTCAGCGACCAATCCCGGTCTGCCCAGAAACCTCTCTTTTGTCAACCCTGGAATCCGTCCGTTTTCTGCTTCTTCTTGCGCGTGGAAAGCGGCTACGATGAGGGTGGAGACGTTTACGTCTTTGAGGATGTCGAGGAATTCTTCTTTGAGGAGTTCTGCGGCTTTTTTGGCGGTTTCTATGCCTGGGTGGGGTACATACATTTCCAGTGCGCTGTCGATTAGGTTTTGCAGTGTGATGCCTCTCTCTTCAAGATAAGTCTGCAAGGGAGGGTTTTGTTTTGTCATGTAGTTCAACCTCAGTTTTTAGTCGCGGTGACTGTTTTAAGTGTTGTGAAAGGCAATTACCGATATACTTATATGAAAAGGTTGGATAAACCACCCAAACAGCAGGAGTGAAGAATTTGTTAAACATAAAGAAAACTTTGCTTTCATCGCTCAAAGTTTTATCTTATGGCGACTTATCTGAATGCTTGGCAAGTAAAACCTTATTTTCATGTCTAACTGTTTCCAGCCAAATAGGGGGAAAAAATTGAAAATGAAAGTTGTTGCTTCATGGAGCGGCGGCAAAGACAGTGCCTACGCATACCTCTTGGCTACCCAGCAGGGTCACCAAGTAATTAACCTGTTAACTATGATGATGAGTGAAACCAAATCAAACTTCCACATGATACCTTCAGGTATCCTTGATGCACAGGCAGAAGCCATTGGAATACCACTGATAAAGAAAACCACGTCGGCAGCGACCTACGAGAAGGACTTCAAAGATGTATTACTTGAATGCAAGACAAAGGGCGCACAGGGCTTAGTTACAGGCGACATCTACGAAGTTGCAGGGCATGAGGAAGGCTGGCTGGGACGAATCTGCAAGGAAGTCGGCTTAACACCCGTAAAGCCACTTTGGATGGGCGATACCAAGAAGATATATCTTGATTATCTAAAGACAGGCTTTAAAGCAACCGTTGTACGCACTAAACTCGACCTACTCGGTGTTGAATGGCTTGGCAGAGTTTTGGACCGAGAATTCTACGACGACATCCTAAAACTTGGCAATGTGGACGTATGCGGAGAAGGCGGAGAATACCACACCGTCATAACGGATGGCTCCACGTTCAAGAACAAGATTGAAATCCAAGAAACGCAGAAGCATAAGCTTGAGGGCGGCTTTGGATACTTGGAAATTAAAAAGTTCAAAGTTGTGCCCAAGTAGAGGGAAACTAAGATGGATGTCCTGATTGCAAATAATAAGTTAAAAGCACAAGCATTCATAGATGAAATAGAAGCCAAAAAACCTCTCTTCATATGCACCATAGCAACAACTGAAACAGGGAAAATTCCTGGGTTATCGGCGGCTGGAGCGAATCCTGACTTTACCGACTTCACCCCACCTGCTGATGCGGAACTGCTGCTTTTGGGCAAGTGTAAATCTATCCAGGGTGTCCCCATTACTCCTGATGGTATTCCGACACCTGGCTTGATCACCACCTCAGCTTTGCATTTGTCCGACATACCTGTGTTGGTAGTCAACGGCGGTGTGAAGGTTAAGCCTCAGATTCCCTACGTTGACTTAGGTGGCAGTTCCGGACGCGACATTCGCACTGGCAACTCTGTCGATAATGTCGGGGAAGTCATTGAACGTGCCAAGGTTTTGGGTGAACAACTGGCGAAAGTGTCGGATTATCTTGTTGTCGGAGAGAGCATTCCCGGCGGAACCACGACAGCACTCGGCGTTCTGTCGGCTTTAGGTGTCAATGCTCAGGGCAAAGTTAGCAGCACTCTCCCCGAGAACCCTCATAGTTTGAAGGCAGAAGTGGTTGCGGCTGGCTTGAAGGCGGCAGGAGAAAAATTCGGCACCCTAAAAAACAACCCCATCAAAGCTGTCTCCTGTGTTGGTGACCCCATGATGGCTGCTATGGCGGGTATAGTTATCGGTGGAGCAAGACAGGGGCCAGTTCTGATGGCTGGCGGAACCCAAATGACCGCAGTTTTAGCAGTAATTAATGCCCTGAACCCTGAATCGCTCTGCAACGTTGCCATAGGCACTACCCGATGGGTTGCAAAAGACGTAAAATCTGACATCTGCGGCATCGTGAAACAATTCTGCCAAGTGCCGGTAATAGCAGCTGACTTAGATTTTGCTCCCTCAAAGTACCCTGGCTTGCGTATCTATGAAACCGGGCTTGTCAAAGAGGGCGTAGGTGCAGGCGGCGCTTCAATTGCTGCGATGGCTAAGACAGGTGGCGCAGTTACCAAGGATATACTTCTTAAGGAAATAGAGCGTAACTATGCTTCACTGATGAACATAAAGTGAAGCGCGCTTGGTCATTAAACAGCTAAAAAACCTCCTATCTTTCTTAACCGTTTTCCCAGTCCCCATGGACAAGGACTTGCTTACTGATTGCGCCCGCAACATGTGGGCTTTCCCCCTCATAGGCGCTTTCCTTGGTTTATTGGCGGGGTTGTTTGGGTGGGTAGCGTACCATTTTCTGCCCGATTTCGCGGCAGGAGCTTTGGTTCTGGCATTGCTATTATGGATGACTGGGTTGCATCATATGGATGGGTTACTGGATTTCGGTGACGGTGTAATGGCACACGGCACATTTGAACATAAAATTGAGGTAATGCATGACCGGTTCACGGGTGCAGGAGCTATCGGCTTAGTTTTAATGACTTATTTAGTTACAGCTTTGGCCTTTGGCGAACTTGGAAGGAATGTGGCTTTCGGGAATTTTGATGTTCCCCTGGTAGTTCCTGCCTTAATCGTGGTCGAGTTGTGTGCGAAGTTATCGATGGTTGTGGCTGCTTGGGCAGGCAAATCGGTGCATCAAGGCATGAATTCGCCGTTTCTAGAAGCCATGCATGGGACAAAAGGTAACCTCCGATTGGCGGCAGCGTTAGTAATTTCTTTTGTAATTGCTATACCTCTACTTGGTTTGACAAGTATTTTCGTCGTGCTGGCAGGTTTAATCACAGGTTTAGTCATGGTTGCCGTTGCCCACAAACACTTCAGTGGCGTCACTGGTGACGTGTTCGGCGCTACAAACGAGTTAACAAGGCTGGTCTGTGTGGTTGTCCTTTTGACGGTGATTTGATGGTAGTTGCACTTATTATGGCTGGCGGCAAAGGCACCCGCATGAAGCTGACGCAGGAGAAACCGCTTGTAGAAGTCTGCGGCAAACCCGCCATCCAGTATGTACTCTCAGCGCTCAGAGACGCCAAGAAAATCGACCGCATAATCGTTGCCACAAGCAATTGCACCCCTAAAACCACAAGGCTGATGCAGCAACTCGGTGTTGAAGTCGTAGAAACCCCTGGCAAAGACTATGTTTCCGACATGGGATACGCTGTCCAAAACCTCAAACTCGGCGTTTTCTTAGCTATTGCAGCTGACCTTCCCATGGTGAAAGGTGAAATGATAGATGCCGTGGTGGAGCGTTATGAGCTCTGTGGTAAACCCGCTTTGACAGTGGCGGTTCCTGTGGCAACCAAGACGAAGTTGGGCATGTGCATCGAATACTCATTTAAAATAGGGGAAATGGATGTGGTTCCAGTGGGCATAAACGTCATTGACGGCAGCAAACGGTACGGCGATGAATGGCTCGACCAAGACATCTGCCTGCTAAACTACCGAGAACTAGCAGTAAACATCAACACCGTGCCAGAGTTGCAGCTGGCAGAACGATTGCTATCTAAGAAACCTTAGAAAAGAATTTGCGGGTCTTTCTTGATCTTTGGTTGAAAGAATACGAAATTGTTGGTTAAAAACAGTTTTTCTCCCTCTAGAAATTTAGAAGTTTGCTTTCATTTCCAATTAATACGCATTGATGGACCCTTGTTTGAGTTTTTTCTTTTGGATGTTGTTGGTTTGTTTTGTTGGCGCAAGTTCTTTGGGATTTTGTGTTCTGGGTTTTATTTTAGATGTGCGTTATAGAAGTGGGTTTGCCGGGTTGTAGTAATGGTTGTGGAAGCCTTTTCCAACATGGTTGTAGCAGTATGAACCACAGGTTGTAGCAATGTCATAGTAATCGGTTTTTCATCACTTCAATCCTGCGCAACCAAAATAAGTAACCAGCACTTCATGAAAGAGTGTATGACGTCTCCTAAGAAAGGGTTCAAAACAACAGACGAGTACATCGCCTCTTTTCCACAGAACATTCAAGCTACTCTTCAGCAGGTAAGGCAAGCCATCAAAGGCATTGCCCCAAAAGCCCAAGAAGTCATCAGCTACAACATGCCCGCATTCAAACAAAAGAGCATATTAGTTTGGTTTGCAGCGTTCAAAAACCACATCGGTTTCTTCCCCAAAGTCTCAGCCATGGAAGCCTTCAAAGAACAGCTCGCAGGCTACCAGACAAGCAAGGGCACCATTAGGTTTCCTTTAGACAAGCCAATGCCAATCAGCCTCATTAAAGAAATCACAAAGTTCCGAGTCCAAGAAGACCAAAGCAAAAAGTGAGTCTAGAGTTCAGTTTTCGGTTGCTTTTCAGCTAAGACCTCTTTTAGTGTTGCTTGCATATTTCTGGCATCTACATCAAGGATTGGCGACTCGCAAATCATCGTTGGATGTAAGCCAAAATCAACAATAACCTCAGCCAACATACGAAACTCTGGTCCATACTTTTCTTCATCGAGCGTATGATGACGTTTCTCCCCTTGGCTTGAAAACTCGATTTTTGAGAAGTGACAATGCATACTTCGCAGCGTTTTGGTGCCCAGTTTTTCCTCAACTTTCTCGGCGATCGCTCGGAAGTCTTCGACTTTTTTCAGGGTGCCTAAGTGCAGGGCATGCAGGTGTCCCCAGTCGATTACAAGTTGGGTGCCTTCGACCTCTTGGTTAATTGTGAGGATTTCTTCCAACGTTCCGACCTGAAACTTCCTTCCCATGGTTTCGGGTCCAAGCTTTACTTTTAAGCCTAGGTTTTTTATTTCTGCGGTGACTTCTTTTATGGCGCTAAGGCAGGTTTTAAATGCGTAATCTTTTTCGAATTTGCCATAGAAGCCTGTGTGGAAGACAACGACATAAGCGCCCATCCAATCGGCGGCAGTTGCGCAGGCGACTAGTCGTCGTTTGCTGGCTTCCACAACCTCTTTTTTACCTGACAAGTTAACGAAGTAGGAGCCATGCATGCTGAGTTTGACATCGTTTTTTCTGGCTTCTTCGCCTAGTTTTTGGGCGTCTTCTTGCTTAATCTGAGGTTTAGGTCCCCAACGTGATGCTTGATACTCAAAAGCGTCAAGTCCCTCATCATGCAATAGTTTAGGCACATCCATTGTAGTTGCTCCTATTAAACGAAACATTGGCGGAACGCCAGCTGGACCAAACCTCGTGTGCTCTTTCATCAGTTCTCCCCTTCTCCGATAACAATACGTTGGCAATAACTTTTTCTCCAAAAATCAGTAAGAACATTTGATATAACTGGATTAAGGCTTGGCGAAGAATTAGATTAGTTGGGTGATCGTTGGAATATGGATGAAGAAGTGGATGTAGACGGCTGCTATTATAATCCCGATAGTAATTCCCACCAGAGCAAAGTCGCCCCAATGCAGCTTTAACGCGTAAAGGTTGGAGCGTTTCTTTGTGGCTCCCCAAGCACGAGACTCCATTGCCTCCGCCAATTCAAGGCTCCTGCGGATGGCGCTTACAATCAAGGGAATAAGCACGGGCACATAATTTCGGATTCTCTTGAGTATGCTCCCCTTTTCTAGTTCGAGTCCTCTGGCTTTCTGTGCATCCATTATAGTTTGGGCTTCTTCCGCCAAAACTGGGACGAAGCGAACTGCAGTAGTGAAGGCAAATGCAAACTCGTAAGGCACACGGGACTCTTCCAGCGCCAACCCAAGGTGATCGGGAGAAGTAGTTAGGAAAAAGACTGAGAACGATTCAACAAGTACAACAAAGCGCAAGGTCATCGCTGCTGCATTCTCCACGTTAGGTGCCGTCAAGTGGTAGCCTGAAGTGAAATAGGTCGTTGCAACGTTAACAACAAAGATGAATGTAGCCAAAAACGCCGCTCCCCGAAGAGAGCGCAGCCACTGTTTCTGTACATGTGCCAGTAAAACAAATGGAATTTGCATGAAGAACAGAATCAACAGGGGAATAATCTGGTAGAAAAGTATGGCTACAACGAATATGCCGATGACGTATGTAAATTTGATTCTGGGGTCGAGGTTGTGGATTGGAGAGTAGACTTTGCGGAATCTTAACCCGTCAAAAATGCTCATGTTCAGCGAGTCTTCTCCTTAGCTTTTAGGATGATTTGTTTAGCTTCGTAAATGTCAATTATGTCCTTAGGAAAACCCAGAGGTGCAAGCTTGTTAAAAACCTGAGCTATCTGCGGCAAAACAATAGATGACAGTTCAAGCAGTGCAGGGTCAGTTAAAATCTCTTTTCCTTCCCCGTCGGCAACAATCTTGCCGTCCTTCATCAATACTACACGTGGGTTACATTCAGCCACAAACTCCACATCATGGGTAACCGTTACCACTGTTTTCTTTTGGGTCTGCATCTGCATGATGAATTGTCGCAGAATCTCTTTTTGCTCATGGTCCTGCCCAATCGTCGGTTCATCTAAAACCAGAGTTTTAGGGTCCCAAGCAAGAACCGAAGCCAACGCCACCCGTTTTCGTTCGCCCCCGCTAAGCAGGAAAGGCGAGGTTTTCCGGTACTGAGTTAACGATAAAAGATTCAGTGCCCACGTGACTCGTTGCTCGATTACTTCTGGGGCAAAACCGAAGTTTTTGAGTGCGAACGCAATCTCCTCCTCAACTGTTTCGCTGAAAAGTTGGTGGTCGGGGTTTTGGAAGACAAATCCTACGTTTCGTGCTAGGGCTGCAACGCTTGACTTGGTCGTTTCAACTCCGTCCACAAGCACCGTTCCCTTGGAGGGCTTGAGGAGACCGTTGAAGTGTTTAACTAATGTTGATTTTCCTGCGCCGTTCTGCCCCATGACAGCGACGAATTCGCCGTCTTTTATGGTAATTGAGACACCTTTTAGGGCTTCAATCTTGTTGAGATATGAAAAGCTGATTTCTTTTGTTTCAATCATTGGTGCCCCAGTGACTCCAGCAGTAGATCAGCTAGTTCCTCAGAAGACAGCGGGGTTTTGTCGCCTAAATTTAAGCCTTCTTTTTTAAGCATTTGATAGAGCAACGTTGCCTTTGGAATTCCAACGCCGATTAGCCTTGTTTCCTCGTTGCTTAGAATCTGTCTTGGGTCGCCTTCAGAGCGAATCATTCCTCGATCCATAACGATAAGGTGATTAGCGTACTTGGCTGTCAAATCTAGTCTGTGCTCGACAAGGATGACGGTAATTCCCTGTTCTTTGTTTAACTTGTAGATTACTTCAAAAATTTTTTCGGCACTCAAAGGATCAAGAAACGATGTTGGTTCATCTAAGACGATAATTTCCGGCTTCATGGCTAAAACAGCCGCAATCGCCACTCGTTGCTGTTGTCCGCCTGAGATTTCGTGGGGGGAACGTTCACGTATGTCGTAGATTCCTGTTTGGTTTAGCGCCCAATCGACTTTTCTTCGCATTTCCTCTCGGGGCACCCCGATGTTTTCCAAGCCGAATGCAACGTCTTTTTCGATGGATAAGGCAAAAAGTTGGTTTTCTGGGTTCTGGAAAACTAAACCCACGTGTTTTGCCATCTCGTAAGTGTGGTGTTTGAGGGTGTCGATTCCAGCGACTGAAATTTCTCCCTTCATTTCACCTTGATAGAAATGTGGGACCAGTCCGTTGAAGGTTCGGCACAAAGTTGTTTTTCCACAGCCGCTTGGACCCGTTATTAAAACAAATTCTCCCTTCTCTACCTTAATGGAGACATCCACAATTGACGGTTTTGTGGCGCCCGGATAGGTATAGGTGAGGTTTTTTGTTTCAATTATAGCCATTTTTTGTGCCTGCTCACCTTAAGCGTGACAGTTTGGTCATTTAAGCGTAGCTACGCATTTTTGGCTATCTTTTGTTTCAAGAGCACAAGGCACTGCTTGAGCGCATCTTGGATTTCGCCTTTACCGCTGACGCCAGAGGCCATTGCATGTCCTCCCCCGACTCCCTGCAGATACTCGCCTAGCGGCGTTGCAATGTCTACTCCTAAATGGACACCTGCAATCTCATTGAATTGTCGCGTACACCGAAGACTTAACTCTACTTTTCCTTCCTTCTTGCCCGCAACAGCAGACATGTGTGCACCTAAGTCAACCAAGGCTTTAGCTGCGGACGCTTGGTAAGCACTAACATGGGAAAGCGCAATAATCCAGCCTTCAACCTTTACTACCTTTGCTCGTTTGCATGCCTTTAACTTCGCCATTCGCTCTGAAGGGTCGATTGGGAGGGCAAATAGTGCCAATGTCTTCTGCGCATCTATTCCCTTAACGACAAGTTTTGAAAGAATCTCAAAAGTGGGCGAATTAGCTAAAGCAAAATGTCTTGTATCGAACGCAATGCCAACAAACAATGCTTTTGCCTCGTTGAGGTTAGGCTCAACTTCTGCTTGACTAAAGAGCCGAAAAACTAGTTCACAGTTGGCGGCTACTTTCTCATCTACCATACAGACTTTGCAGGTTTGCAAAGTCTCGGGGCTTGGCGCATGATGGTCTATGATTATTTTCGGCGAGGGTGACTTTCTTATTGTGTCTGCCACTTCGTCTAGTTGGTCGATGGTGTTCATGTCCAGCAGCACTATGGCTTCGGCTGATTCAATGTTGGGCTTAAGGTTTACAGTTATAGGTAAATGTTCAAAGAGGAGTTTAGCGGGTTTGTTGACGCCCTGTGGACAACCAATCTCAAAGACAGTATTGGGCAAGAACCGTTTGAGCAAACCCTGCAAGGCATAAGCCGAACAAATAGCATCGGCATCTGCACTGCGATGACATAACAACAAAACAAACGAGGCTTGATTTTCCTCTAAAATCTGGATTAGTTCTTTGAAGCTCATTTTATTTTTCTCAAAAAGTTTTCTACAGCCTTCTGCCCCTCACTTGCGGCTTCTTTGACGAGGGCTTGTGCGTCGACGTTTTTTGTCTGGGGCGACAAGGTAAGATTTATTTCAACTGTTACGCTTACTGGTTTTGTTCCTTCCGCTTCGACACTGATGTCTAAACCATCAACTTCTTTGCTGGAGACCTTGGATAGAACATGTTTTCTGGCTGCGTCTTCAGCGGTTTGACATAAAAGTTCGATTTGCTCGGTGGTTAGCTCTGGAAATCCGAGCTCATCCATCAAGCACCCCTCCCCTTTTAAGATAGGGGCTGACCAGAGACTGGACTTAGATCTTCTTGCAGTT
Source organism: Candidatus Bathyarchaeota archaeon (assembly GCA_963725855.1). Classification (GTDB taxonomy): domain Archaea; phylum Thermoproteota; class Bathyarchaeia; order Bathyarchaeales; family Bathycorpusculaceae; genus Bathycorpusculum. The sequence continues at coordinate 533,841 of CAVSAA010000003.1, forward strand.
TGGTCTGTGCTTCTTTGACTTGGCTTCGTATGCGTTCTTCTTGGCGTGCCATAACAGTGCTTCTCGTATCCAGAAGAGACTTACGCTCGTTAAGGTCCTCAGTTACCTTTGCTTTCTCTGCTTTCACCAGTAGGGAGCCGATTGCCTTGTAGATGACAGCTTCGTCTGCTGTTTTTTGCAGTTCAGCTAGGGTTTGGTCGACTTCGGTTTTTTCCATTTCAACCTGCTGTTTCTGAGCTAAAATTGTCTGCAGAGTCTGCTGGAGTTGCTGTAATCTTAGAAGCCTTTCTTGAACGTTAGGCGGTAATTTTGAAATTTCGTCACTCAAATTCTATACCTTCCGTACCAGAAATGAGAAGCGCTCTTAATTAAGCATTTCCAACCTAAAACTTGAGACTGGTATCGGCGAATTAACAACCAAAAAATGCCAAATAACCATTCCCTCTTTCCCTTATTAATCGAAAATTCGGGAAAAAATAATGGAATGAGTAGAGACTGAATCAAATTTAATTATTGAAGCTCCAATCCAAAGAGGTTAACGCATTTTTCCTTTTTTCTCCTATTTCGGTTCCAGAGCCTAACCAGACCCTTAATGGTTATACCTCCTATCTCAATTATTCTTCAGATTGTTATTTTAACTGTTGGTTTAATTCGCCTATTTTCGTCTTTTTTTACTATAAATTCAAGTTAATTCAAGTGTCGGCTTCCTTGAATTTATTCAATGAATCTAAAATAAATGTGAGTATTTAGCTTTAGGGCTCGTGTTGATTTGTTGGCGGTTATTAGCTATGTTGGCTTGACGTGTTTTATAAAAATGTATAAACAAAAAATATAACCTCTTCAATCCAATGGACAGCTTTGCGCATACACAACAAAACCCAAGCTAAATAGACACCAAGAACCATTTGTATCGAAAATTTCTTAATTAATTTCAGTTATGGCTATTATCTAGGTATTTTAGAACCAAACATGTAATTACAGAAAGAATTATATCCATGATTTAGCTAATTTTAAAATTGGCGATTGATTTTGGTAAGCTTCGATAAAATCTCTGGAATGTATGTTATTTGTGCAGGCGGTTTTGACCTCGGAAATGTTAACGGGATAGATATAAACACTATTACTTGGCAAGTTACCCATTTACATGTCAAGTTGTCAAAACCAGCATCTGAGGACCTTGGATTCAAAAAAAGATTCAGAAGCTCAACAGTATGCCTTCCTATCTCACTAGTCTCTCAAACTGGAGATAATATACTGCTAAACAAGTGTATTGATGAATTAAGCAGACACCCAGAAATTTCAGAATGCAAAGAGTAATTTTTAAAATTGAGTTAAGGGTTGTCTTTAATCCTTTCGGCATTAAGTACGATAGAGTAAGTCTCAACAGGACCTTTATCTTGTTTTCAACAAAACTAACCATTTCTTAATTAATCCCTTTTAAAAATGTCAGCATTTTAACTTTTGATCCTTCTGATAATGGAATTGATGAGCATACAATTTTGTCATTATTCAGTAGGCACCCCTTCGAGAAAGTATGCGTCCATGAACGGTTTATCCGCTCATAAAACGGGGTCATTTTTTGGTTGATGTTTGAGTTTTTGAGTCTTTGTGTGTCAAAAATTCGTGCCTTCTGTTTCTCTTTGAACAATAATAGAGAATTTGGTTTGCTTCAACTTTTTTGAAAAGGTTGATGTAGTAATAATAAAAGGGTAAGATTCGCAAGGGCCGTAGTTCGCGTAGACGCGCTTGCACCGCGATCATAGCGATAGTCTTTGGAGGAACTTATGTTTGTTTTAGGGGGTTGTTGAGTTCCAGTAGTAGATGTGTTGGTAATTGGCGTGTTCTATAGGGAAGAGCGGGTCATCGTAGACTATATCGAGCCTGATGTCATAGTATGTCAAAAGCCTAGCTGTGACATATGCAGTCTGCTCCGTTCGATTATCGGATGTCCAAAAACCCCAGATGGTGTCGTTTGGATTGCGTAAGCCCCAACCGAAATTTTTAGGCAACACCAAAGCCGCAAGCGGACTACTAAGATCGACAGGGTTCTTAGTGGTTATCGTGTTCCAGAATTTTTCAAGGCCTGCAAAATGTTCATCCGTTAAGGTGCCGTAGGCGCCGCTGACATTGTAGGGGTAATTAAATACGGCGATATATTTTGCTCCAGCCTGATACGACTGCAACATTTGGCTGTAGATTTGGTCACCGCTGTCAAGGTAGGGCGGATTGGAATATTTCCAAGTGATCATAGTGCCCCACTCTTTATCCTGAAGCCTTGCCGCACCCCTTACCAACGCTATCTGTTCAGCTACACTCGCATTCCATCCCAACTCAGCAAACATTACGTTGTAGCCACCCATGTAATCCCACCAGTATAAGCCATAATCGGACGTGAACGAGGTGATGCCTGAAGCTGTTAAGTTTTGAATTCCAGGGTCTCCCATAATGACTTGCTGTATAAAGAAGTCAGCTTCCAGTTCATAGTCGTCGGGCATTGGTTTGGTTCCGTTGTCAACGTAGTTGAGCAATTTTTGATAGATGTCGTAGAGTGACTGAGCAGCTGGGAAGTCAACTTTAGTTAGGTTTTCACCAACATACTCGTAGAATCGTCGCCATGAAGCGTCGAGTTGAATTCCCCCGGGCTCGTCGTTATAGTAGATGCCTAAAAATCTGTTTCCCCACTTCTCGATCCAGCGCTGCTTCATTGCGTCAAGAGACGGCTGATTCCAGAACCAACCCCACGATGAAGAGTCACCCGCATCTTTGATTCCCAAATTTATTATCACGCTCAAGTTTCGGGAAACGGCGTAGTCGCATATTTCCTCCACTTTGGTTTGGTTTGCGCTTATCGGGTTTCTGCCTGAATCCAGGATGAAAAGGTTTGTGTAGCCTTTTACTTTGTCGATTAGAGATTTGGCCTGTTGAGTGGTGTTTCCACAGAAAGCAACGCCAACGTATGCGTTGGGATCTGTTTTACTTTGGGATCCAGCAGGCTGTGACAGGTATAGAGCAGCAGACATCGACACCACTAAAATCACAATCAATAAAGCTGGAATCAGAACTTTTCTGCTTCTTCTGGAGCTACTCATTCTCAAGTCTTTTCTTATCTTATGTTGATTTTTCCTGCCTTAATGTTTTGCCCCAAATCGCTCTTTAAGGGAAATAAGTAGATGGGTTGCAGCTAAAATTATCATTTCCTTCAGTTAGCCTTTGTGAAGTCTTTTTAAGTATCCAGAGCACTAAAGCACTTTGGAGCGAATTCGTGTGGAACGTGCTAAAGTCGTAAAGGAAGAACTCCAGCAGCAAGGCGTTAATTTCTTAGCAGTGTATGTTGAAGCCAAAAACTCCATAATGATTATGCTTAGCGAAAAAGAAGATAAACTTGGTACAATGGCTATTGCTGTTCCTAAACCCAAGGATCTATTGGGGTCTGTGACTTCGTCAGTGCTTTTGGGCGATAAAAACATGATTTCTGCGCGGATGTTCGCAGAGTATGTGGCGTCCAAGAAGGGCAAAATCGCCATGGTTTCCGTTTATTTGGAACATGTAAGTGAGATTCATGCGCAAGAATTCTTTATGCACCTAATCGAGAAGGTTCTGAAGTCGGACACTAAAAAAGAAGCTGAAGCAATATAGTACTACTTTGTGAGTTATATGATCTGTAAACTTGGCGGCGTAGACTTCCCAACAATTCTTGCCATCGTCAACGACGCCGCAGTGGTATACAAGGGCAAAATTCCTGCTGACCGATGGAAAGAGCCCTATATGATCCTGGAAGAGTTAAAAGAGGAAGTTCATAGCGGCGTTCAATTCTATGGCTATATAGAAAATAATGCGTTAATCGCGGTTATGGGTATCCAACCCACCGGCGATGTCACCTTAATCAGACACGCCTACACGCTGACATGTCACCAACGAAGGGGTCTAGGCGAAAAGCTTCTTGATCACCTTCTCAGAATAGCGGAAACCCAACGGATTTTGGTTGGTACTTGGCAATCTGCACCCTGGGCTATAAAATTTTACCAGAAACAAGGGTTTGAACTGCTTTGTAGAGAGGAAACAAATAAACTGTTAAAGAAGTACTGGAGTATTCCTGAGCGACAAGTTGAAACCTCAGTGGTACTTGAGTTAAAAGGCAAACTCCATGAAAACACTCGTCTTAAAAGTTAACCCAGAAAATCCTGACCCAGCAATAATCCAGCTAGCAGCAGATATAATCCAGCAGGGTGGATTAGTAGCTTTTCCCACCGAGACAGTTTATGGCTTAGGCGCAGATGCACTAAACTCTGTTGCCGTGTTGGCGCTTTTTAAGGCAAAGAAGCGTCCGATGGATAATCCGCCAATAATTCATGTGGCAGACCCATCGGAGGTTAGCAGCTTAGTTATTGAGGTGCCAAAAAAAGCCGAATTGTTGATGGAGAAGTTCTGGCCTGGACCCTTAACGCTGATTTTTAAGCATTCAAATCTTGTGCCAAAAGTAACGGTTGCGGGGTTAGATACTGTTGCAGTCCGGATGCCCAAACACAAGGTAGCTCTAGAGTTGATTCGGCAAAGCCGCTGTCCTATCGCAGCGCCAAGCGCAAACCTCGCTGGCAAACCCAGCCCAACAACAGCGCAGCACGTCTACGAAGACCTGAACGGAAGAATCGATGCCATAATCGATGGAGGCGCCACAAACATCGGCATAGAATCAACAGTAGTTGACTTGAGCGTTGATCCACCAATGCTTCTTAGACCGGGTGGTACTCCGTTTGAAGCACTAAAGGAAGTCCTTAGCGATCTGAAGCTTCATGTTTTTGTCCAAGCGGAACAAGAACTTTCCCTGAAAGAGATTCGTTCCCCTGGTATGGCACATAAGCATTATGCCCCAAAGGCAAAAGTAATCTTGGTTGAAGGAAAAGTGCCCGCGATTGTTGCTGAAGTGAAAAGATTGGCTGAATCTTTTGACCTTAAGAGAGAAAAAGTGGGTATATTAGCAACCGATGAAACTGAAGCGTTATACAAAGCTGCTGTTGTTAAATCGCTTGGAAGCCGATCAAATTTGCCAAGGGTTGCCCAAAACCTCTTTCGCCTGCTTCGGGAAATTGACGCTCAAAATGTAGATGTTATAATCGCTGAGGGTGTATCTTCTGAGGGTATTGGCTTGGCTGTGATGAATAGGCTTCGGAAAGCTTCAGGCTACCACATAATCAAAATAGAATAACAGGTTTATAGATGGATCAACAAGAGAACATTGTCTCTCTCTTTTCAAAAAATGTTGAATTTATAAAGAATTTACTACTGGTACAGTCCAGTACTGTAATAACATATTTTCTGAGTTTCAGCAGGAGCATCTGAAGAGACTACAGGAGGGGTTGCCGCTGCAACTTTCAACAAAACTAAACGAGAAAAAGGTGAAACAATAGATGACTTCTTTATTACAAGTTTGTTTATGTTATCTTAGCTGTTTTTAGTCGTTGCCTCTTAGAAAAATTTATATCTGAATGATTTATTGTTCCGTCTAGAATCTATACTCAAAAAGGAAACTATTTGGTGAAAAATATGTCTCAAGGTGGAGGAAACATCCCAATTCTAGTATTAAAAGAAGGCACCGGTCGTTCAAGTGGCCGCGAAGCACAAAAAAACAACATAATGGCTGCAAAAATAGTGGCTGAATCAGTCAAATCAACACTCGGTCCATGCGGCATGGATAAAATGCTTGTGAGTAGCATGGGTGACGTTGCAATCACAAACGACGGCGCAACAATCATGAAGGAACTCGACGTTCAGCATCCAGCAGCAAAGATGCTCGTTGAAGTAGCAAAAGCCCAAGACAACGAAGTCGGCGACGGAACAACCACTGCAGTCATTTTAGCAGGAGAACTACTCGCAAAAGCCGAAAGCTTACTTGATAAAAACATCCACCCAACAGTAATTATTGAGGGTTACAAGAAAGCAAGCGACAAAGCCCAAGAAATCTTGGACAAAATAGCTATCCCCGTCGCTTTCGAGGATGAAAAAACCCTGAGGAACATAGCAATCACATCAATATCAAGCAAAAGCATCAATGTTGCTGAAGACCACTTTGCAAAGATAATTGTTGAAGCCGTAAAGCAAGTCTCTGAAAAAGTTGACAAAAAATACGTCGCAGACATCGACTTGATTAAGATCGTTAAGAAGCATGGTCAAGGCTTAGATGAAACAGAACTCGTCAAAGGCATGGTTCTAGATAAGGAAGTTGCAAGCTCAGGCATGCCTAAGCTCATCGACGGCGCAAAAATCGCTCTCTTAAATGCTAAACTTGAAATTGAGAAAACAGAGTTCGACGCAAAAATAAACATTGAAAGCCCCGATCAAATGAAGATGTTCCTTGACGAAGAAGAACGTATGTTAAAGGAAATGGTTACCACAATAACCAAGTCAGGCGCAAACGTTATCTTCGTCGAGAAAGGCATCGACGACATGGTACTGCACTTCTTGAGTAAAGCAGGAGTTTTGGCTGTTAAAAGCGTAAGTAGTAGCGACATGGAAAAACTTTCCCGCGCCACAGGCGGCAGTATCGGTGCAAGCGTAAAAGACTTGACACCTGACTCACTGGGCAAAGCAAAACGTGTCGAAGAAGTCAAAATCGGTGATGACAAACTAATATACATACGCGACTGCAAGAACCCCAAGGCAGTAACCATCGTTATCCGAGGCGCATCAAACCACGTCATTGACGAAGCTGAACGCAGCTTACACGACGGCTTATGTGTTGTCCGCAACGCAATTGAAGACGGAAAAATCGTTGCAGGCGGCGGTGCACCTGAAGCAGAATTAGCCAAGAACCTACGTGCATTCGCAGTTAAAGTTGGTGGCCGTGAACAGCTTGCGGTTGAAGCCTTCGCCGAAGCAGTCGAAGAAATTCCGCTCACACTCGCAGAGAACGCAGGCTTAGACCCAATCGACATCATGGTCGCACTACGCTCGCAACATGAGAAACCAAAGAGTGAAACATTCGGCATAGACGTCACAACAGGCAAAATCGTCGATATGTGCACAAAGATGGTCATTGAGCCACTCCGAGTAAAGCAGCAAGTCATAAAATCAGCGACCGAAGCCACAAACATGATACTAAAAATCGACGACCTCATCAGCATCAAAGGCGGCAGCAAGATGCCCCCGATGCCCCCAGGAGGAATGGGCGGTATGGGAGGCATGGGTGGAATGGGCGGCGGCATGGGCGGAATGCCCTACTAAACCCAAAATTTTTTTCCCTTTTTAATTTTAAAGAGAATTGTTGTTATCTGATCTGCTTTGGTTATAGTTCCTTCATGGTAACCTTATATTCAGATTATCTAAACAGTATTAGGTGTCTTGGAGGTTCCTGTATTTGAAGCATGTAAAGATATCAGCGTTCGATTGCCCTGACGCATGGTTCAAAACATTAAGCAACATATGGAACAATGGCGACGTTTTCCGGGTAGGCTTTGGCTCAGAAGAAACTGAAACCAAGAAGCTGAATCTCTCCATCGAAATTACAAACCCGGAAAATCGACCTCTTGTCAGCGATAAAGCTCCATGCGATTTCAAGTACGTCCAAGGTTACGCATTGGAGTACTTATGGTGTGGAGAAAAACAAGAAGATGAAACTTACACCTATGGAAGTCGTCTTAATCATCCGCTAAACCAAGTAGAAGAAGCAGTAAAAAGATACATAGAAGAGCAAAACGACCGACAAGTCACAATGGTCATCAGGCTTCCAAACGATATAAAGAAATTCGATGACAACTACAATAAAAGTGAACCACCTTGTTTAAGCCTAATTGACACAGAGATTCTTGAAAACCGAATGCATCTTACTTGCTACTTTCGAAGCTGGGATGCATTTGGCGGTTTGCCAGCTAACATCGCTGGACTGCAACTTTTTAATGAAGCGTTGGTGAACGAAATAAATGAACGCGGCAACATGTCGCTGAAAACTGGCAAATTAATTTTCCACTCTAAGAATTGCCATATCTACCAACGTCAATACAACCTTGTTAAGGAGCTTTTGGAGCCCAAAGACAGTGGCAAAGGCACCAGATTAGCCAAAACTCTAAAGCAAGAAAAAGAAGAAAGCTAAGCTTCTTTTTTTGTTGGGTAGCCAAGGTTCGTCCAAGCAGTCATTCCGCCAAGCACGTTAATGATGTTTCGGTAACCTTTTCTTTCAAGGACGCTTGAGGCTATACTGGAGCGGTTGCCAACAGAACACGTGACTGCAATCGGCTTATCTTTGGGCAACAAGTCGGCCTTTTCGGGTAAATCAGCGAAGAACAGCCTTGTTGCGCCTTCAATATAGCCGTCTTCTACCCATTCAGGCGGATCCCGCACATCCAAAAGCAAAACTTCCCTTCTACCTAATCTGTCCCTAAGCTCCATTACAGACATGGTGCCGAAGCTGCGGATTGGTTTCCCAGCTTCTTGCCATTCATTCATACCGCCGCAGAGAAAACCGTACATGTTATCAAAACCCAACCTACGAAACCGAGGTACCACCGTGTTAATGTCTTGGGGGCGTTCAAGCACGAACACGATGTATTGGTTGGTGTCGAGTATCCAGCCAGGGTAAACACTGGTTCCGCCAAGCCAAAGACTCTGCGAATCAGGAATGTGCGAGCCAGCAAAAGCATAGGGTAAGCGTGAATCGATGGTTATCATGCTTTGCTCAGCCATTTCTTTCTCAAACTCCAGAAGAGATAGAGGTTTAGGATAAGCCAACTCGCTTAGTAACGGTGGACCGTTGAGGTTGTATTCTTCCATCCGCTTGAAATAACGGGGTACGACCAGTGTCTCGCAGCTTACTTTTCTGACGAACTCTTCCCTACCCAATTGAAGGTAAGGATTAGTTTTCTTTTCGTAGCCAATTGTGGTCGGTTCCATGTCACTTATGCCGTGACCGCAAACACTGCCCGCCCCATGTCCAGGGTAAACAAGGACGTGGTCACCTAAAAGCAGAAGCTTATCGTTTAAGCTGCTGAAGAGTTTGTTTGCTTGGGTTGGCTGGCTGGTTTTACCATAAAGATCGGTTCGCCCCACAGAGCCTGCGAAGAGAGTATCACCTGTAAACACTAAAGTCGCCTCAGCGCTTTGAGATTGATAGGCGACGTAGCAGAGGGATTCATCCGTGTGCCCAGGAGTATTGAGCACCTTGATTTCATAATTGCCAATGTTTAGTACGTCGCCTTCAGCAAAATTGTGTTCTCCATACTTGAACGGCAAGGCGTTACTGTGACCTATCTCTGCTTCTGTCATGTTCTGCAGTTCTAATGACCCGATCACATAATCTTCATTTCGATGAGTTTCCAAAATATACTTGATCTGGACGCATTCTTCTTTGGCAAGCTCGGTGTAGATTTCACAATCGCGGCGTGGGTCAATGACAACTGCTTCTTCTTGGTCAAAGAGGATATAGCTGTTGTGGGCTAAGCCTTCAGACTTGATATTTTTTATCTTCATTTTTATCCCAACAAAGTCCGTAAGCACTGGCAAGGTTGTCGTCCGACTCTTTCCGCAGTAACAAACCTCTGTAACTAACTACAGATTAGTTGATAATTTATTTCTTTCCAAAACCGAACCTGATAACCCTTTATAGCGCAAACACCTAACATAACATTAGGCGAGTTTATGGGTCACAACATGGCGTATTGGAAACTTCTCGAAGAAATGACAATCGAATTGAAGAAAAAAGGTCTAGTTTTACCAGAAAACATCCTGAGCGACTTGAGATCAGCCAAATCCATGATAAAACTTCATTGTACCCAAGCCCAAGGAGCAGGAGATGTTATACAAAAAGCCGAAGAGTTAACGGCGAATGTTGAGGCTTATCTTGTGACTGAAGGACAGAGCCTTTTGGGTTCCGAGAACTTGGATTTGTGGCTGAGGCGGCTCGGGGAGGCTAACGCTGAAGTATGCGAAGAGGCAGTAGCTGAAAACAAGTTTGTGACGGGTGTTCCCCGAGATCAAAAATGGGTCAGAGTTGAACCCGTTAACAGCCTTTCAACCGAGCGGATGGGTCAAATCGCTTGTACACTTGGTCTCGAAATTAAACCTCAGAAAGATGGAAAACTTGTAGTTTACGGCCAGCAGGATAACATCAAAGAATTCATTAAAAAAATGACCAAAGAATCCGCCGCCAAGCAATAAACCACAAAAGGCTATTTCCTGCGCTATTTCTTTTTTTATCCTTTTGTCTTAACTTGATTGCGTTTGGGTTTTTGAGTTCGATATGTTTTTTACGGTTAATCGCTAGTGCATAAATGGGACCATTTTGGTGAAACTCAAGGGATTCCAAAAACTTACGTTAACTGACAAAGCCTTGCAAACATGGTTTGATGTACTACAACTAAGCAAGCCCAAAGTAGTTTTTGTGAGTTTGCAGGATGCGTTAGGTCGGGTTTTAGCCGAAGACTTAGTTGCTTTGGAGAATTTGCCGCGTTTTGACAAGTCAGCTATGGACGGTTACGCGGTACGCTCCTCTGATTTGGCAGGCGCTTCCCAGTCCAAACCCGTGGTTATACAGTTAACTCCAACAGACCATGTTGAAGCAAAGCAGGCCAAGCAGATTTGGACAGGAAATCCCATACCCCAAGGTGCCGACGCAGTTGTTATGCTTGAGAACACCCAGATGCGCAATGGCGAACTGGAGGTTTGGAGCCAACTTACACCATGGGGTAATGTTTCTGTGGCTGGAGAAGACATTAAAAAAGGCGTGCTTGTCGCTAAAGCTGGTAGGCGTTTGAACCCTTATCATATTGGACTGGCGGCGGCATTAGGCTACACAGCGCTAAAAGTCTCTGAGAAACCCAGAGTTGCCATCTTGCCCACAGGCAACGAACTCGTAGAAATAGGCACTGGACGTGGAGCAAACCAGATTTACGATTCAAACAAAGTCATGGTATCCGCGATGTGTAGGGAACTCGGTGCCGAAATAGAAGACCTTGGCTTAGCAAAAGACAATAGCGAGGAAATTGCCCTGAAAATCCAAAGCGCCCTAAAAACATCTGATGTAGTTATCACTACGGGTGGGACAAGTGTTGGTGGATTGGATTTGGTTCCCGATGTTGTTAACGGGCTGGGAAAGCCAGGGGTTGTTGTCCATGGGGTTGCTTTGCGTCCTGCGATGCCCACAGCCGTTGCAGTTTTAGAGGGTAAACCCGTTCTGATTTTGTCAGGTAACCCTGTTGCTGCAGTTATTGGGTTTGAAGTTTTTGGTAGACCCCTAATCTGCAAGATGCTTGGTATGGAAAAAGAGGAGCTAAGACCAATTGTTAAGGCGGTTTTGGCGCGAAGAGTAACAAGTGTACTTGGCAGAAAAACCTATGTCAGAGTTTGCGTTACGTTGAAAGATGGCGAATTGTCTGCTGACCCAGTTTCCGCGAAAGGTTCAGGAAGCATATCCACAATTACGCAGAGCAATGGATATCTAATTGTGCCCGAAAACCGGGAAGGCGTAAACGAGGGCGAAACAGTCTTTATACATATGTTTGGCAGCTTAGAGGTTGCGTAATGTTTAGGAAGCTTATGACTTTTGAGGAAGCAAAAAAAGCCATTGACGACCAATTTAAACCTGTATTTTTGGGTGAAGAAGAAGCCGTTTTACTAGAAGCCTACAATCGAGTGCTCAACCAAGACGTGGTTTCTACGTTTGATATTCCGCCGTTTAACCGTTCAACTGTCGACGGTTACGCCGTGAAAGCCCAGGATACGTTTGGAGCCGACGAAAATCAGCCTGCAATACTCAAGGTTTCTGGCGAAGTTCTCGTTGGGGAACAGCCAAAGGTCAAATTGTCAGAGAGCGAAGCAGTTGAAATCGTCACAGGCGCTGTAATACCGGAGGGTGCAGACGCGGTGGTTATGGTTGAGGATACTGAACGCGTGGATGCTCAGTTGAAAGTTTTTGATCCCGTCACTACAGGGGAAAACGTCATGAAGAAGGGCTCAGACATAAAAAAAGGCGCTGTTGTACTCCATAAAGGGCAAGTTCTGAGTTCCTCTGAGATCGGCGTATTGGCGGCTTTAGGCTTAACCAAAATTAAGGTACTTAAAATCCCCATAATTGCAGTGCTATCCACTGGCGGGGAAGTCATTGACCCCGGAAAAGAATTGACGCCTGGAAAAATCTACGACATCAACGCCTACAGTGTAAGTACCGCCGTCATCGAAAGTGGCGGAAAACCCGTTTGCTTTGGCGTAGTTCCCGACGACAAAGTAGCCCTAAAAAAGGCTATGCAGACCGCTGTATATTCAGCGGATATGGTGATTACTTCGGGTGGTGTTTCGGTCGGTCCACGCGATTACACGCCGCAAATAGTGGATTCTTTGGGCAAGCCAGGAATCATCGTTTACGGAATAGCGGTAAAGCCAGGTAAACCTACGACCATCGGTTTTGTCGGTGACAAGCCTGTTTTCTCTCTTCCCGGTCACCCTACGTCAGCTTTGCTAATTTTCTATCTTTTCGCAAGACCTCTAATTCAACGTTTAGCCGGTCGACCTGTAGCATCTATGAAGATGGTTAGGGCTATTGCTGGCGCAAGAATGTTTAGTGCAAAAGGCAGACGAACCTTTGTCATGATAAAATTAGAGTTCGATAAGACTTGCCGTTTGATTGCGGAGCCGGTGGAGACCGGTGCTTCAGGCGCAATAACTACTTTGGCGAACGCTGATGGATTTGTAGAGATTGCGGAAAACGAGCAGTTCGTGGATGTAGACCAAGAAGTGGCGGTTGTGTTGTTCCGTTCCGCTGCTAAGGTTTAGTCTTTTCTCATGAGTAAAAGGTATGCCGTAAACAGCCATGTTAAAACAGCGTAACCCAGCATGCTTAACGCAACAAGCACGTTGCTAAAACCAATTGAGAAGAGTACATCAAGCGCAAAAGCCGAGTTAATAATGACCAAGGCTGCGACAAACCACGGTGCCCAAACTCTCTTTGCAAAGAGGCTGTAGGCAGTTACTAAACTGAGGATTCCCAGAAAAGCAACGTGTGGTGGATAACCTGTTAGGGGGAGAAAAGTCAGTAGAATAATTCCAGCGACTCCGTAGAAAGCTAAGGATGCTATTTCGAAGGGCTTAAATGTTTTTAGTCTGGATATTAAGGACAGAGATGCTTCGCCTTATCTTATGCAGTATGGATTGAACTAATAAATTTTTGTGGTTTAGAGATCGATTAAGGGAATATTTACGTGGAGAATAAATGAACGGGAATTTGATGCACTTTGCCGGTTAGGGGTTGGTCGTGGGCACCAAATCTGCACTGTCGATTAGGGTCATTTTATTGTTAAAATCGACGCGGCAGGTAAAGACGTAAGTTTGGTTTACTAGTATGCTTTGGTATAGAGTGGCGTTGTTTTGGATATAGAGTGTTTTGCCATCAGAGATGTTAACGGTGAAGTTTGCTGGGTGGTTGTCTAAAACGGGCGCTTTTGAAGCTACCAAGCCTCTTTGAACGTCAGGAATTTTTGCGTTATTTATCATGTCTTGGGCGATGAACATAATTCCTGCTAAAATGCCAACGGATACTATTGTGGTAAGGATTATCGTTAGTTTGAATACGTCCACGTCTCGTTGCCTCTGTACCTTGTTTACGTTTGAGGGTAAAAATGTTCCTCTTTGTTTTGCGAAAGAAAAACGGTTTTGGGTTATTCTTGTTTGACGTACAGTGATTGAAAAGCAGTCGATAGGTAGGAGCGTTAGATTGGGCTCTTTTTTCTTTGGTCACCTGCAATGGCAGTTGCTTAGACTTCTTATATTTTATTGCCCATAGCTTATATTAAGAAGGCTTGCGGTTTGGCTAAAACATCCGAGTCCACAGTAGTCTTAACGATCGGGCACTCCACTCGAACACTAGAGGAATTCGTAGATTTACTGGGGGTTTATGGTGTAACTATGTTGGTGGATGTCCGCACGGTTCCGCGTTCGAGGCACAACCCCCAATTTAACAAAGAAACCCTACCAAATAGTCTCAAGCCCTGCGGCATCAGATACATTCACATGCCAGAAATCGGCGGCCTAAGACGCCCCAAACACGACTCCGTCAATATGGCATGGAAAAACAGTGGTTTCCGAGGCTACGCTGACTATATGCAAACCTCAGAATTCACCGATAACCTGCTAAAAATAATCTCCTTAGCACGGGAGAATCGGTTGGTGTTGATGTGTGCGGAAGCACTACCTTGGCGTTGCCACCGAAGCCTCATAAGCGACGCCCTTGTGGTGCGCCATGTAAAAGTTGAACACATCATTGGTAAAGAGAGCGTAATCAACCACCAACTCAACGAGTTTTCACACGCTGAAGGAACAAAAATAACCTACCCGCTGTACACCAAAGAAACTCCACAAAGGACTCTGAGCGATTTCGATGCGTCATGATTTTATAATTTCAACTCATTGTTTTTGCAGTTTTGCTATGAAGAAGCCATTGCATTGGTGGATATGTGGGTAGAGTCGCTGGCACTTAGTTAAGCCATTCAAGCCTGGCATGCCTATTTTGGGCTCAATTTCTGCCAAGGTGAATTCTGGGTGTTCTTTTAGAAACCGCTCGATTATGCTCTCGTTTTCTTCCATGGTTATGCTGCATGTTGAGTAGGCTAAGAAGCCGCCTTTGGCGACATTTTCTGCACAATTGTTGATCATTTGCCATTGGAGCCTCGACATATTCTGGATTGACTTGGGACTGAGGCGCCATTTCGCTGAAGGTTGTTTAGCAAATACACCTGTGCTGGTGCACGGGGGATCTAATACCACGAGGTTCGCTTCTCCCATTAGCGGCACGGACATGCTGATGTCTGCAACTAGGGGGTCGGCAATTTTGGTTCCCATGCGTTTGGTTTCTTTTTGCCATGTTTTCATGCGTTTTGGCGAGAAATCCACTGAGGTTATGTTGCCTTGGTTTTGCATTAGCTGGGCTATGAAGGTTGTTTTGGCGCCGGGAGCAGAGCAAACGTCAAAAATGGTGTTGCCTGGTTGTGGGTTTGCGGCTTGGGTGGCAAAGCAGCTTGCCTTGTCTTGTACATAGAATAAGCCTTCCGCATAGGCTGGAAGGGCATTTAAGGGTTTTTTGGTTGATAGAACTTTGTAAGTGTACTCTAGTTGCTCTGTTTTTTGTAATTCTACACCTTCCTCTTTGAGTTTTTGCATGGTTGCTTCTTCAGTTGACTTAAGCGTGTTGACGCGGATGTAGGTTGGTGGTGTTTTCATGCTTCCGTTCAAGAATGTAATGGCTTCGTTTTGTCCGAAGAGTTTAATGCAGTACTCGACAAACCATGTGGGATGGAAGGTTTGAAAACTGATTTTTTCAACTTCACTGGCGTTTTCCATGATTAGCACAATTTTTTTGGTAAGCAGAAAACCCAAGAATGGTTCTACTTCACGCATTGTTTGCCAGCCCAATATGGCTCTGCCCATGTTTGCGATGCTTTCAGCTTCTTTTAGGTTAATTTTTTCCCAGTTTTTAGCCACTCGAGTTTGGTAAATGTAAAGACGGAGAAATGCTTGGACGCCCAAGTTGTATTCGCCGATTTTTTGGGGAGCCACAACTTCATTGATGAATTTGTCTATGAGGTTTTTTCGGCGTTCTGTCTCGATAACTAAACCGTAAGCGAAACGTATCGCGCTTGGGTCCTTGACGCCGAGCTGTTTTACTGTCCGCATCAGGGCTGCTCGCTCGTTTAGTCGGCGCATCTCTATCCAGCTAAGAGTCTCTATGGCTATGGTCCAAGCGTCACGTAACAATTTTTTCACACAACCCTATCAATGTAACCGAAGGTAATAAGAATTCAAATCAGGGTGTGATGTTACTTCATGTTGACAATCACCTGCCCTAAGGAATAATTTTTTATTATAATCCCGCTCTAGAAAAGCTTCATTATGTAATCGAGGCAGCAAAGTATTCTAAATCAGAGAAGAACAACAAAAAGAACAACAAACCTTTCGCATATGCATCAATGCAACCTATTATCCTTTGAACACAAGTCAATCGTATTTTTTTTCAATTTGTTTTTTGTGGCTTAACTTTGGATAAATCTTCGTTTTTTTAGTCACTAAAGATTTTAGTCGCCACACGCCTATGTGTGGATAAGGTTAACTGGGGATGGCGCGTACTCTCTTAGATTACTGCATCAGCCAACAAGCTAAACCTCCCGTCAAAGAGGAGGCTAAAGCGCAAGCGCCGCAAATAGTAGTCCAAACCTCCGAGCCAACCATAATTAAGCACAAAAAACGGGATCGCCAGCCTTACCCGCCCATCGCTCCAGAAAACCTTCCGCCCTCCTACTTCGTGTCTGCCTCATATGACGGGAGGCTAAGGAAGGCAATAGTCAAACTCTACGAGCCTGAGTCGGGAAATCTCTATTACTGGTATGATAACACAGGCCATCTACCATACTGCATAACAAACCTAACGCCCAATGAACTTGAAAGATTTACCGCTGTCACCAGCCACCCAGGATTTGAAAGGTTCCAACCTGAAAAGAAATTTGACCCCCTAAACGACAAATTCATTGATGTCACAAAAATTGTCTGTAAAGACCCGTTGGCGATTGGAGGAAGACCTGGTGATACCATCCGTGATATTATTCCAGCGGATTACCCCAAAGTATTCGGTTGCAAAATACATGACAGCGACACGAAGATTTGGGAATCCAAAATCAAGTATTATCAATCTTACATTTTTGACAGGCAATTATCACCAGGTATGATTTATGAGGTTAAAAACGGCAACCTCGTCGAGAGCATAAATAATACCGCTTCGGAGAACCTTAACAAAATAAAAGATCTTTTCGCTAACTGCAAAACGGAGGCAGAACGAGAGTATGCAGAGTATGCGGAGATGTGGGCAAAACTTCTGGAGTATCCTGCACCTAGTTTCCGCCGAGCCGCCATAGACATCGAAGTTCTCTCTCCATTATCCACAAGGGTGCCTGATTCACGTGAAGGCGCATGCCCAGTCATCGCCTGTTCCGTATATAGTAGCGACGGCGAAAAACGCGTCCTGGTTCTGAGACGTGAGAGCATAAAACTAGGTGATTCGGCCTTAACTAAAGGTATCGACGTTGAATACTGTGAATCAGAAGGGGAACTCATCAAGAAAGTCTTCGACGTACTGTGGGATTATCCCTTCATTTTAACCTTCAACGGTGACGACTTTGACCTAAGATACCTCGCGCATCGCGCTTACAACTTGGGCTTCAACAAAAAAGACATCCCAATCGACATAGGCAAAAGAGTCTGCACCGTAAAATACGGCATCCACATTGACCTCTACAAATTCTTCTTCAACCGCAGTGTGCAAATCTATGCCTATGGAGGACGCTACAAGGACGTCAGCTTAGACGATGTCGCCAAAGCATTGTTGGGCATGGAAAAAATGCAATTAGAGAAAAGCTTTAGCGACCTCAACTACAGCGAACTCGCCGCTTACTGCATGCGTGACTCAGAAATCACCTATAAACTAACCAGCCACGATAACGACTCTGCCATGAAGTTGATGCTGGTTTTAACAAGAATAGCTAGCATGCCTATGGAGGATGTTAGCCGCCAAGGTGTAAGCCGCTGGATACGCAGCTTTATGCACCGTGAACACCGTAAAAAAAATTGGCTTATCCCAAACGCCGAGGATATCTTGACTAAAAAAGGCAAAACCTCTACGACCGCGGTCATTAAAGGCAAGAAATACAAGGGCGCCATCGTTGTTGAGCCAACACCGGGCGTGCATTTCAACGTAGCCGTAATGGACTTCCCGAGTCTGTACCCCTCCATCATCAAGGTCTGGAACTTGGGCTATCAATCCATCTGCTGCAACCATCCCGGCTGCAAAGGACACACGATACCTGACACCCAGCATTGGGTCTGCATCGAAAAACGGGCGCTGGAAAGTCTGCTGATTGGTTCGCTTCGGGATTTGCGTGTGCGTTGGTACAAAAGCCGCGCCAAGGATAAGTCGTTGCCGCCGGAACTACGAAGTTGGTACAACATCACCCAAGGTGCGCTCAAAGTTATCTTGAATGCAAGCTATGGTGTTTTTGGTGCTGATAGCTTTGACCTCTATTGCCCGCCAGTTGCGGAAGCCACTGCAGCCATCGGACGTTACAGTATCACCCAGATCCTTAAACACGCCGAAACCGTTGGGATTCAAGTGCTCTATGGTGACACAGACAGCTTATTCCTAAAAAACCCCACTAAAGAACAAATCGAGGACGTCGTGCACTATACAGAGCACGAATTATGTATGGGCATCGATGTGGACAAGGTGTATCGGTACGCGGTTTTTAGTTCCCGGAAAAAAAACTACCTGGGCGTCTTAGAAGACGGTACGGTTGACGTGAAAGGTTTAACTGGAAAGAAGAAACACATTCCAATTTTTATTAAAGATGCTTTTAACCAAATGAAGGAGCGGCTGGCAAAGGTTAAGAACCCTGAGGATTTCGAGAAAGCCCGAAAGGACATTGCAGCCATAGTCCGCGAACGCTACAACGTCCTCAAACGAAGGGAATGGGGCGAAATGAGTGACCTTGCATTTCACGTAGTATTAGGAGATGAACTTTCAAGTTACACAAAAACAACACCGCAACACGTCAAAGCCGCCAAGATTCTTGAGAAAAGCGGCAAAGAGTTGCGAGCTGGAGACTTGATTAGTTTTGTCAAAGTTATCAAGTCGTCGTCTCGCGGCGGTTCTTCAGATGATCCTAATGTTAACGCTGGTGTCAAGCCCGTTGAGTTAACATCAAAAAACGAAGTGGACGTTGATAAATACATCGCTTACCTGCATAGCACTTTTGACCAAGTTTTAGATGCGTTAGGCTTGAACTTCGACGAAATAATAGGATTAACTAGGCTTGAAAGCTTCCTTGGCGCCTAAGCCAAGACGTCCCTCTTTCGTGGACTTTTGTCCTAAAAAAGTTGGATTATAGCTCCAAGTAATGTAAATAAGGCAACTATAGAGGCAATTATTATTACTACTCTACGTTCGGTTAGGCGGCGGCGATAAGTTATGACAGTCACTAAGCTTTTTCTGCTGTCGGAGCTAAGTTTTGTGCCGTCGAAGGTGACTCCTGCACGTTTGCGGGTGAAGAACACGGCAAGCAGGATGATTGCTGAGTTAAAGATGTAGGGTAGAAGCGAAATCAATAGGTCAACTTTTAGGTCAGAGATAACTGCAAATGAGGCTATGGTTATTCCGATAGCAAATGAGCCAGCGTTGCCTACGAAAATCTTGCCTCGAACGTTAAAATACGCTAAGATTAGCCAAAAGAATAAGGGTCCAATCATGAGGATGTAGGAGGGGGAAAAAGCCATGAGTCCAATGATGACTATGGCTGGGCAAACGGTTTCAAGTCCGTTCAATCCGCCAAGTTGATTAACTGTGTTTGTGACAATCATAACGATAAGCGGGACAATAAGGAGAACATAGTATGCGCCGAAATCAAAAGTTCCAAGAAAGGGAAGAGATATGGAAGTTCTAATCGCGTTAGTTTGTAGTCCCTCAAACGCATAATACATCAATGGCAGGGCTGCAATCAGAGGCATGAACGCCTTATAGCGCCACTTTAAATCCATAAAGTCGTCAAGGAGCCCCATAAAACCGCCGAAAAGTATACAAACTGCAAGTGTTAAAGCGGCGGAGACGCCGTTTACTGAGGTATCTAAGCCTAAAATGAAGACTCTATTCAAAAAATAAATCGAAAAAAGATAGACGGTGGTGGTTAGGATAAAAAGAACGCCTAACCCGTTGGGGATTAAAGGTCGACCAACTTTGTGTTGGTCAGGAACCTTTGGAAACACCAAGTTGCTTCATGCTTCCTTAGGATGGCGGTGTTATGCCGTGTTGTGCGTCGTATGTTGCCCAGTCAATCTTGTAGATTGCAATAAGTGGAATTAAGCCGCCGTATTGTCCTGGTGCTGTGTTTAGTCCTGCAGTGTAGGCTTTTTGGAAGTATGTTGGTACTGTGGTTGTTTGGTCTGGAGTAACTGTGATTCCTTGTGAACTTAACGCTGCGGTCATGGTATTGGCGTAGTCGACTTCTGCATAGTTCAGCAATTCGAAAACTGTGCAGTTTAGGCCTTGGTCATTCCATTGCCACCGACCAGTTGTTGGGTCACTTGTGCCGAAGGTTGTTTCGTTTGTCCATGCTGTTGCCGAGTTCATAAAGCCTGCCTTTATCAGACCATCTTTATTTTGTCCTGAGATTCTAGCCATCCATACCCATTTGCCTTCATCTCCGTAGCCTGCTGGGCTTACAACGTAAGCTGACGACCCGCTAGATGCTTGAGATACCTGTAGGACTTCAAAGACAGCGATGTATTTAACGCGGTCCTGTCCATAGGTGTTGAGCATAGCCATTGATTGGTTTTCATTAGCCATGAATATGAAGCCAACGTTCTGTATCTGTGTAGCGTTTGTTGTTGTGTTATCTGCTAGGCTGGTTACGTTTCCAAGATCACTTAGCCAGTTGCCATAGTCCCACCACATGACAACAGCGTCAGTTGACTTAATGTTTCCCTGCATCCATTGGATAGCCTCAAGCCAGGCACCTACCGGAGCGGTTAAACTTGAGCCGCCTATTGGGAGACTTGAAGAGCTGATTGCTGTTGGTACGTAGGCTTGAGTGATGGATCTTGGTACTCCGCCTGTCTGTGGTGAAAACGCAAGGTTTGTCGCCAAAATTATGAAGATTAAGAAGACTGCTACTCCGCTGTATTCTTTGCTTACACGTGACAATCTACGTTTTGATTTGGCAAGAGTGCGTGGTGCTTCTCGGAGCAGGGTGAAGAAGGGCTTTAGCATGCTTATTATGCCTATACCTGCTATTATGGCGAATGCTGGGGCGAAGAGAACAAGTAGACGTATCATTGAAGATGCGAAGTATAATCCAGTTACAGCGAACAGTAGCAGGAAGATATTTCTGTTAGTTGGGTTCTTAAGCACGAAGTATAGACCTAGTATGAAGAATAGTATCGTAATGCCAAATTCTAAGTAGAGGTTTCCCCAAGCTGAGATTCTTTGTTCTGCAACCGAGTCAACTAGAGGTGACGCAGCTCTGATGAATGGGTCTAAGACGGTTATGAATTTTCCTGTAATCCCCCCGATGTCGCCCCTAAGTACTAAAACAGCGAAGCCACCGATGACAGCAACAATTGATGCTGCAACCAGTGAGAGTTTAGTTTTCATTGATACGTTGTTTCTTAGAATCTCTGCCACTATGAGAACGATGAAAACTGCCACAACTGGAAGAACTGCTCCTGAAACTAGGTAACTCTGTGAGATATATGGAACCTTTGTCCCAATAAACAATGCCAAACCGAAGGTTATACTGTAGTTAATAAGCATTCTCTGGCTGTATCTCTTTAGCAGAACCAAGATAAATACAAACAAGACTGACAATCCGATTAGGTAGTATGCTGCTCCCCACCCTGCTATGAAGTAACCTAAAGCTGCAGCCGCTCCCAACGAGTACAATACTGATCCGCGTAAGGACCTATTAGTATCGAGAGACCTGAGGAACAAAAATATGAAAACTACTAGCCCAATTACACCGGGCACTTCTGTGTCGAAGAATCCAAGAGAGCTTCTCTGCAAAAATGATGGCGCCAAAGCAAGGAATAATGCTGCAAATAAGCCGACCGCTTTTCCACCCATATCTTTGCCTACAAAATAGAGCACCAAACATGCGATCACTGCTGCAAGAGCTGGGAATATTGAACAGAAAGTCATTAAATCAATTTTTGCGCCAAACACTGTGATAATTTGGTAGACTGCAGCCGCTGTCATGGGCAAGGCTGGCAGTGAAGTAGACATGTCTAATCCGTCAGGATACCATTTCATAGTGTTAATCCAGTGTGTTGGCCAATAGGGCGAAAGTAATCCGTCTTGTACCATATGTTGAGTTATGCTGAATTGGTAGTAGGGGTCAAACTCGTTTAAGAGAGCTGTTCCTCCAGACATGTTTTCCCAGCGTAGAGGCAAAATACGAACCGTAAATGCAACAAAGAGAATCATAACTAATGCTGCAAAAGCAAGGATTGTGCCGTGGCTTACCTGTATTCTTAGACGGTTAAAAATTGATAAATTACCAAGTCGTTCCTTTATTCCTTCGCCCACTTTAAGCCATCTCTTCCAAATGTATATTGCGATTGTACTATTTTACACATGGGCGATTTATTTATGGCTTTCCAAAACCAGGCAATGCAGTATCAGCTGATTAAGAGAATTTATTTACATGAATTATTACTGGAAGGAGGAACCCAAAAATCCTTTGTGTTTAATTTTCTTTTAACAAACTTTAGCTAATGAGGCAAGCAAGTTGTTCTTAGCGTTTGCTTAGAGGTTTAACTTCCACATCTAGAGGTAATAACGATAGCTTTCTGTCACATTTCGGGCATTTTCCGTTGTGCTGCGTAATAATTTCGTCTGGAGGTCTAAGTTCACTACCTTCATACAAAATATGGTGGCAACCATGACAAATAACGCGTTGTGGCACCCAATTTCCCCAGTATTTACATAGGTATGGAATATTTATTGATTGCTAAAGACAATGAAACCCAAACGCCTTGATGAACAACTGTAAAGCTTTTAACGGCAAAAGTTGTTTGCAATATTTAAGAATAAAGGGACACGCATGGAGAAGTACACGCTGATAATCACAGAAAAGCCTGATGCCGCAAGTAGAATAGCAATAGCGCTGGACAAGGATGGAAAACCCAGAAAAGCAGTCAGCAACGGCGTCCCATACTACCAAGCATATCGAAATGGCAACATTGTAGTGGTTCCAGCTTTAGGCCACCTATACACGATAACCAGCAAACAAAAAGGCTTTAGCTACCGTGTTTTTGATTATAAGTGGGTTCCACGGTACCAAGCCGAGCGGGGAACCTCGCGTATTCGGGCTTGGCTAAAAGTCATCACTCAACTGGCGCAAGATGCGGAAAACTTTGTAGATGCCTGCGACTTTGACATTGAAGGTAGCATCATCGGCTATACAATCCTAAAGTACGCTTGCGGCGGCAAAGAAAAAGCAGCTAAAAGAATGAAGTACTCCACCCTTACCAACGAGGAGCTCCAAGAATCCTACAGCCAACTCTTTCCATCTTTAGATTTCTCACTTATTGAAGCAGGGTTAACCCGCCATGAAGTTGATTGGCTCTACGGCATCAACCTGTCGCGGACTCTAACACAGGCTGCCAAAAATCACAGTGGACAATACGCCACACTCAGCACTGGCAGGGTACAGGGACCAACTCTAAGATTCGTTGAAGCCCGAGAAAAAACCATAAACAGCTTTGTACCCACACCATATTGGACCATAACTGCGAAAATAAGCATAGACCAAATTGCCCTTGAAGTTGAATTCGAAAAACCGCTTGAAACTAGGTCTGAAGCAACTGTGATTTTAGAGTCTTGCAAGATAAAAGAAGGACACATAGAGACTGTACTTGTGGAAGATTTTTTGCAGAATCCTCCTGTGCCTTTTGACTTGACCGCATTGCAGAGTGAAGCTTACCGCATATTCAAGTACACGCCAATGCAAACCTCAAACATACTTCAATACCTCTATTTGGCAGCATTAATTTCTTACCCGCGAACAAGCAGCCAAAAACTACCGCCATCAATCGGCTATAAAAATATTCTGAAAAAACTCTCAAAAAATATCGCCTACGCTAAACATTCAGCAGATTTACTTTCTAAGCCATCGCTGAGTCCTAATGAGGGGAAAAAATTTGACCCCGCACACCCAGCAATCTATCCTACAGGAAATTTGCCTGAAAAGCCCCTTGACTCCGCCGGACGCAACATCTTTGACTTAGTGGTAAAGCGATTTTTCGCGGTTTTTGGTGAACCTGCAATCCAGCAAAGAATTAAGGTAACCATAAGCATCAACGGCAACCGCTTCCATCTAGCAGCCACACGGACGGTCTCCGAGGGATGGCGAAGATTCTACAAGCCCTATGTCCAAACCAAAGAAACCACTCTACCACATCTAACCGAAGGACAAAACGTAAATGTTAAACGAATGACTCTAAATGATCACTTCACTAAACCGCCCGCCCATTATAACCCCCGAAGCTTGCTGTTAACGATGGAGAAAGAGGAAATCGGAACTAAAGCCACCCGAGCCGCAACAATCCAAACACTCTACGACCGAAAATACCTAAACGGCAAAGACATCTTGGTTATCAGCGAAATAGGGTTTGAGGTAGTTGGAGTTCTTGCAAAGTATTGTCCAACCATTGTTTCGCCTCAGATGACGAAGAAGCTTGAGCAAGAAATGGAGGCAATCCAGCAGGGACGGCAAACTAGACTGAAAGTGCTTCAGGATGCCACGGAAACCCTGAAAGCTGTTATTTCTGAACTTAAAGACAATGAGGCAGCCATCGGCGTCCAGTTAAGTGTTGCGTTGCAGAAAGCAAGGCTAGACGAACGTGCCGTTGGGATTTGCCAAAAATGCCAAGATGGACAACTTGTCGTTTTACGGTCTAAAAAATCTGGCAAACGTTTTGTAGGCTGCACGAACTATTTCAACGGAAAATGCAACACCGCATATCCGCTTCCCCAAACCGGCGTCATTAAACCTCAATCCACTGCCTGCAAAAGATGTGGTTCTCCCATTATAGCACTTTATTATAAAGGTAAGTTGCCTTGGTGGCTATGCTTGAACCCTAGTTGCCCATCCAAAGGAGCCCATCCCAAATGAAATGCAAAGTGTGTGGCCGCGAAGTAAAAGATGAAGGCTTTTGCAAGATACATTTGAAAGCTAACAAGAATATTTACGAGAAATTTGAGGTTTGGCAGAAGGCATGTGATGTATCTTGGAGTCAATACCTGGTCAAGATTCAGAAAAATTCATTAACTGGAGTATGGGCTAAAGATGTATTAAAGTACCTAATTGAGGAAGCGAACAAAGATGACTCAAAAAATAAAGAAAAGTTCTGAAAGCCTCTCATTTTCGCTTAGTCGATGGTTCCGCAAAACTACTACAAATGCACCGACAGCTCTCATTGTCTCAGTCGTTGGATTAGCCTATGCAGTATTTCTGTTGGGCGGAGGTTTGTATACTCTTATTGGTCCGGATGCCGCAGCTCATCAACCTTCAGCCTACGTTAACGGGCGCTTCTTCTTCTTGTACCCAGACCTTAGCCGCCAATTCATTTCTGATACCATAATCTCAGCCATCCTCTACGCACTGGGTTTTGTAGGTCTACTTGCTATTTACCAAAGTACAAAAAGCGCTTATAAACCAAGACAAGCCTACATGCTTCTTGTCGTAGGCGTCACGTTCTTGCTACTATCATATTTGTTCCTTGAAGGTTCAATCCAGTTCAAATCAAGCGGCGGACAATAGCCTTTTTCCGCAAAATCTTTTCCTTATTCTTAACTTGTTTACCACGGATGCTTTTTCAATTTCAACTTGTAAGCACAAAAGTTAGTGAACAGATGAATAGGCGGCGTAATTAAAAGTGCTACAACTGCTACCTGCCAAAAAGGCGTGTATGCCGTTTGCCAACCTACCAGAGCTAAAGGAAGCGAAAACACGACGGCGCCAACCACAAAGTCAACCTGATCAACTAATGGTAGAAGCCCGCCTGGTGCAATATCGATTCTTCGTTTAATAAAAGCACCCGTCAAATCGCCTAATAGTGCCCCCAACGGGATAAGCAGACTAAATATAACGGGGTAACTTTGAAAACCAAAAACCACGCCCTCAGCCAACCCGACCATTATGCCGACGCCCCAACCGAAAAAAAACCCCCTAAACGTCTTATTGTTGCCAAAAATCCGTTTGCCATCTACAAAGTTCCTGCCAAAATCCATTCGTGTTCCGCCCCCTACAAGCACCGGCGTCGCATTGGCACAGTAGGCTGGAAAAATAAATTTTAAAGCTTCAACTAATAGCAGGGCTACATCCATTAGGTTTCAACCATCATTGGGGCAGTTGTGTATCTTGTATTCCGCTTTCCCCTATTTGTACATAACACGTTGTTTCCTGCCCAATTTCCTGTGCCTTCTCCAACACCACCTTGATAGTTTGTCGGTTATGAGTGGGTTTGAGGGCAATTATGTTATCAGCCCAGAACTTTAAAACTCGGGTTGCAACAGGTCTAACACTTGCCGTCTGCTCGCTAAGGACGCTGCGGACTTGGCTAGTGATTAACACTGGTATTTTCTGAATCTTCACCGTTTGCGCCAAAATAGCCAATTGCCGATTCAACTCGCGGTTAACGCTAAACGCTTTACATGAGGATTCAGCGACTTTTGCGCTATAAAGCGAGTTAAACGTGTCGATAATTATTAACCCGACATTTGCGGTGTAGTCTTGAATTTGGTCTATTACGGCGGTTTGTTCCTTAAAATCCTTGGGCTTAACCAGAACAATGCGTTCAGCCACCTCATCGAACTGCTCCTTTGCAATCTGTGACAGCCTCTTAGCGTAAAAAGTATTATCGCAGTCAACATAGAGCACTTTAAGCTTCTGGATAGCACAGTTTACGGCGCATTGCATGGCAAGCGTGGTTTTTCCAGTTTCAGGTTCACCATAAATCAGAGTTACCGTTTCAGGGAAGATGCCTCCGCCGATGGCTCCGTCGATGTATTTGCTACCTGTCTGGATTGAAACCATGTTCTACACGTCAAGGATTATTAACTTGAAGATAGATATTGTGTTTTGCACTTAAATCTACCCTTTAAGGCTGGTTTATGAAAGAAAAAGTCGCCGTTGCCACAGTACAAGGCAAAGCCTATTTCCTCATCGTTAACAAGTTAAATGAAAAAAACATTTCCTTCATCAGTTTACTTCCAGGGCAATCTGTACCTGTAAAAATAAAGTTGGTTATAACAACTCCTGAAGAGAAGCACTTGGTTTACCATGAAAAAATCCTTATTTTCCAGGGTGAAGATAAACTTGATTATCTAATTGATGAAGTAAAAAAAACTCTTTTGGGAAAGAAAGCCTTTTCAAAAATAGTTATCGGTTTAGACCCGGGGGTGGCAACTGGGTTGGTGGCTGTGGCTGACGGAAAAGTTATTGAGGAAGGTAACTGCTTTAGCAGTGAAGAAGTAATCAGCAGCATAATCAAAATATTGGGCTACGTTGATTTTGCTGTAAACCACCGTTTCAGTTAAGATTGGGAAGGGTGTTCCTGTTTACAAGGAACTGCTCGGAGACTTAGATGATGCCTTACCGCCGCAGGTCGCTTTGGAAGTGGTGGATGAGGCAGGAACCAATAAACCCCTAAAAGAAAACAAACGCTAGTAGGGGAGTTAGACATATCTCGTCAGCTATACGTATAACTGGAAGAGCCGGAAATATCTTTCCAAGGAGAAAAACAATTGCAGCACACCGTCGAATCCAATAAAACAATGCTTGTTGATGGCCCAGCGTCCGTGCGGCTTATTACTGGAAAAGCAGAAGTATTCGGCTACCCAATGAAAGAAACCCAGCGGGTTCTGAGTAAGGGGCGGAAAACGTCTGCCTTTCTTTGTCATGGAGAAATCAACTTTCGATGTTTCCTTGGGCGCCAACTCGGGCATAGCTGAAACCATGGGCAACACAAGTCCGCAGTCATGGGCTAAAGCGGTTGAAGCCATTTCAGGCGTACAGAAACGCCCAGTAGTTGCCGTGGTTTTAGGAGGAGCTGACTGCGGAAAAAGTAGTCTCTGCACTTATCTGCTAAACAGTCTAATCGATGGAAAATGCAAAGTTGCAGTTTTAGACGGTGACGTTGGTCAATCTGATATCGGGCCATCAGCCACTGTTGGTTACGCTATAGTTTCCAAGTGTGTAGCTGAGCTTAATGACTTAAAGCTGAAGAATGCTTTTTTTGTCGGTGTTACCTCACCGATAACTGCCATACCAAAGACCATTGAAGGCTTAGTTGCCATGGAAACCGAGATTTTACAGGGACAGATTGATTTTGTCATAGTTAACACTGATGGATTCGTAAACGGCGACATTGCGGTCCGATACAAAGCTGACTTGGTAAAGGCGTTAAAACCCGATGTTGTCGTAGCTCTTCAAACACAGGATGAACTTGCTCCCCTGATTACAGCCTTGGAAATGCCAGCAATCGTGGTTGAGCCATCTTTTGCTCTTAAGCAGCGCACTCCAGAAAAACGCAAGATTCTCCGAGAAATGACCTATACACGTTACCTCAAAAAAGCAAAACTACTATGTATACCAAAAAGCCAAGTAACAATCGAACCCAGAGGCGCTATTCCAAAAAACCAGGAACCAGAAAAAGGTATCCTCGTCAGCCTATATGGTCGCGGAACAAAGTTCTTAGGAATCGGCGTACTTCGCGAGGTAAATCAAGAAAGGAAAACGCTGAAAATTCAGACGTCAGTTTCTGCGAAACCGTTAAGGATTGTTATCGGAAAAGTTATTGTAGATCAGAAACTTCAAGAAGTTCAGGCTTGAGTTCGAAAGAAACTGCTAACTTCAACGGCTAAAACGCCTTTTTTGTCGGGCAAAACTTTCATGCCACTGGTTATCCACGATGGCAAGAAACTCTTGCAGTAGGCTGTTGAGAAACGGTAATCTAAGAAGACGATGGCGCCTCGGTCCTCCAGCGTTCTTATGGGTCTTCCTGCAGCCTGCGAAGCTTTTTTCATAGCGGGTAAAACGTAGCCATATTCGCGTCCAAGCCCAGGAAAACACTTGTCGTAGTATTCAATCTGCGCCTTAACTCTTGGAGTCGGCTCCGCATACGGAACACCCACAACCACAACTGAGTTCATTTGGTTACCTGGAAAATCTACGCCTTCCGAAGTCCTGCCGCCTTGAGCACCCAAAAACACGGCGCCTCCCTTGTCACCACACGCCTTAAAGTCTCCGACCAGTTTCTCGTTTGCTTTAGAAGTCATGCCACGCTTCTCATGGAACAGCGGTTTTAAAAGGGTGTTTTCTAAGCCTTCGGCAAGCAGCGAGTTTAAAACATCAAACGATGCTGTAAATATTCCTGTGTTGGTTGGGGTGCTGTTAACAACCTCGTTTATGCGTTCTATCATCTTCTGATACATTGCGGGGGTCCTATTCTCCATAGATGTTGTAACGCCACAGCTGACCGCCGAGAAAACGTGCTCTTTCGGAAAAGGAGAGGGCACAAGAAACTTTACTGTGCTCTCGGGTAATCGTGTTATTCGTGCAAAAGCCTCCAGCGGCTGAAGTGTGCCTGACATAATCACGTTTGCATATGTTGAGGAAAAAACGGGTTGGGTGACTTTGGATGGGTCAAGTGCCACTATTTCCAGTTTGGCGGTTTTATTGTTTTCTTTGTTGAAGTATCGGCTTGCAACGTTGATAAAAGAGTCATCATGCATCGTGTCATACCATTTTAGCAGAAACTCAGCCATGGAATGGACGTAGGAACGTGGGTTTTTGCCCTCAGCCAACAGGTTCTTTTTGATTGAGCCGCCGATTTCATGCATGTGCTCAAAGAACTCTCTTGGTCGTGTGATGTTTCCTTGCTTTTGGATAATTTCGATGATGCTGTCTGCTGAAATTATTTGTTCGCGGCTTATTTTATCGGTTATTTTTTCCACTTCAATCCTGAAGAAGTGGGCAAACTCTTCGATGTCTTTGTTGCCGAATCGGCTGGCTTCATTTTCTGCCGCCTTCATCACAAACAGTGTGAGGTTGCTGCCGGAGATGTCTATGGCGGTTTCGGGTAAATTGTGAGCTTCATCTACGATTAGTATGATTTTTTGCAGTTCCGTTTCAAGGTTCTTGAGGAAAGCTGTGCGTATTACGGGGTCGAACACGTAGAGGTAGCTTAAGGCTATTACTTTGCAGTCTGAGAGAGCGTGTTTTACAAGTTCGTAGGGGCAGACTTCTTTTTTCTTGCATATACGCTGGATTTCGGAGCCCATGTAGGGGCGGCTGGCCACTTGCTGCTGAAGCTGCATGTAATCGTAGGTGCGTTCGTCCACGTTAGTGAAGTATGGGCATCTGCTCTTGGCTTTTAGGAGCTCACAGACTTCCATAAGGGACTTCGAGTCAAAAGCGCCCCTCGCTGCAAAAACGTTGAGGCACATTTCGTTGCGTCCACGGATTGATAAGCCTGAAATTTGGTGTTTTCGGAAAACCGCTCGCAATTCTTCGATGACACGGTCATGTTGACGATGCGTCCGCGCAACGTAGAGTATTTTAAGTTTTTTCTCGATGGCTATGGGCAACACTGCTGAGAGAGCGGAGATTGTTTTCCCCAATCCGTTGCTGCCTTCGATTAAAACCGAACGTCGGCTACTTACAGCGTTGTAGACGGTGCTGATGAATTCGTCTTGGTGGGGTCGCACGCTATCGTAGGGGAAGTATTCTGCAACTTGGCTTGGCAGCTTAATCATTGCCTTTCTCCATCAGGAAAATATAGCGACAAGTATGGTTTGCAAACTATAAATACCATCTTAATAAGAAAAACGAAAAAGGATATGGAGAAGTGACTAATGTGGAGTACTTACTCGGTTATTTTTCAGTATGTTAAGGTAGCTGAATAATCCCGAGGTAAACACAACACCCTGTGTACTAAGACATCGAGTGGTTTACTCTGTTGATTATGGTTTTTTTGTTGCTATATTGAAGTTTTTACTGTTTAGCTGTTAAGTTTTGGGTTTTGCTTTTATAGGAAAGGTTTTTAGTGTAGTTATTATATGAGACAGTGAAAAAGTGAATAGTGTAAAGTGAGGTTAACATTATGTCTGTATTTGCAGCACCAGGAGCATATGACCGTGCCATTACCGTTTTCTCGCCTGATGGACGACTCTTCCAAGTAGAATACGCGATGGAACTTGTAAATCGCGGAGCAACCATCATAGGTATCCAATCCACAGAAGGATTAGTTCTAGGTTCAGAAGAAAACATTGAAGTCCTTGAAGAAGCAGGGTACTCATGGAAAATCTTCCGAGTAGACGATCACATTGGCGCAGCCATAGTCGGGTTAAGTTCCGACGCCAGAATCCTAATTGACCAAGCAAGAATCTACGCTCAAAGCAACAAACTAACATACGACGAACCCATCGACGTGGAAGTCGTAACCAAACGCATATGCGACATCCAACAAATGTACACCCAACACGCAGGTGTCCGACCCTTCGGAGTCTCCATAATCTTCGGCGGAGTCGACAAAACAGGCACACGCGTCTTTGGAACACACCCAAGCGGAACCTACCGCGGCTACAAAGCCACAGCACTTGGCGCAGGAAGAGAAACAGTCCTTGGCATCCTAAAAGAAGAATACAAAGAAGACCTAACCCTCGACGCCAGCATAAAACTTACAGTTAAATGCCTAGTAAAAGCCCTTGAAGCACGCCAGCTGCCGCCAAGAATCAAAATCGCCATTATCCCAGCTGCAACACAAAAAATGGAAATGCTAAACGACAACACAGTGGAAGGCTACATCAAAGAGCTGGGTTCAAGCAAGTGAAAAACTAATGAGCGAAAAGTTCACCGTCGCACGCCTAACAAGAGAAAACGAACATTTTGAAATTCTAGTTAAACCCCAAAAAGCGCTCGACTACCGAAACGGCAAAATCGCAGGTATAACTGAGGTTTTAGCCGCGGAAATGATTTTTTCTGATGCAAACAAAGGGACCAAAGTTTCTGAAGAAGCTATGAAAAAGGCGTTTAAGACGATTGATCCGCTCAAAATTGCAGATGAAATTCTAAAAAAAGGAACCCTTCAATTAACAACCGACCAAAGACGAAGAATGGTCGATGATAAAAGAAAACAGGTAATAGATTTTATTTCTCATCAGGCAGTGGATCCAAAAACCAATTTGCCGCATCCACCTGCACGCATCGAAAATGCTATGGAGCAAATCCGCTACCCCATAGACCCCTACAAGCCAGTGGAAGAACAAGCCCGAGACATCGTTAAACTACTTAGACCAATTCTGCCCCTGAAAATAGAGCAAGTTAAGGTTGCAATCAAAATACCCACACAATATGCAGCAAGAGCTTACGGCACAGTCAAAACATTGGGAACCATCAAACGGGAAGAATGGCGCGGTGACGGCTCATGGTACGGCGAACTTGAATTACCCGCAGGATCCTACGCATCACTACTAAACAAACTTGGTGACGCAACCAAGGGAAGTGGAGAAGCAAAAATAATCTCATAGTAATGGAAAAAAATGATAGGTGATTTTATGCCAACATTCTTTGAAAAAAAACAGCTTGTTACGCCCGGAGAATTACTCGCTGAAGGCGACTATTTGCCTGGCGAAAACACGTATGTGGAAGCAGGCAAGATTTATGCCTCAAGGATTGGACTCGTAGACAGTGAAAATAAAAAAGTAAACGTTGTTGCACTAAGAGCCTTCTATGTGCCAAAAATGGGTGACATAATAATCGGAACAGTCACGGAAGTTGGATTCAACGGCTGGACCGTCAACATTAAAGCACCCTACACAGCAATGCTTCGTGCATCAGATGTTCTAGCAAGACCCTTTAAACCCCAAAACGACGAGTTATCACAAGTCTTAACCGCTGGCGACTTAATCGTTGCCAAAATAGCATCCTTCGACAGAGCACACGACCCACAATTAACCGTCGGCGAACCAGGACTCGGAAAAATTACACGCGGACAAATCCTACATGTAACACCAACCAAGATACCCCGAATAATCGGAAGAAAAGGCTCAATGATTTCGATGATAAAACAGGAAACTAACTGCCAAATCATCCTTGGACTAAACGGCGTCATCTTGGTCACAGGCAAAAATCTGGAAGACGAGGAACTTGCCATATTCGTTATCAGAAAAATCGAGGAAGAATCCCATACAAGCGGTCTAACAGATCGCATAACACAGTTGCTAAAAGAAAAGAAACAAGTTAAAGTGGAGGAAAAAGTAGAATGAATGAAAAACAAGAGAAATTAATCGACAAGAAAGGCATCCGATTAGACGGCAGAAAAGCCGATGAACTTCGCCCCGTAAAACTTCAAGTAGGCGTACTCTCAAACGCTGATGGATCAGCCTACATTGAACATGGAAAAAACAAGATTTTAGCCGCAGCATTCGGCCCAAGAGAAGTGCATCCAAAACACCTAATGCAAGCTGACCGAATGGTTTTAAAAGTCCGATATCACATGGCACCATTCTCTGTACAAGAACGAAAATCCCCTGCACCCTCAAGAAGAGAAGTTGAACTCTCAAAAGTCATAAAAGAATCTTTAGAACCAGCCCTATTCCTTGAACTCTATCCACGAACAGGCGTTGACGTCTTCGTTGAAGTACTTGCAAGCTGACGGAGGAACAAGATGTGCAGCTATTACCGCAGCCGCATTAGCAATTGCAGATGCAGGTGTTCCAATGCGCGACTTAGTCGTGGGATGCGCCGCAGGAAAAGTCGACGACACTGTAGTTCTTGACCTATACGATGCAGAAGACAAACTCGGCGCTGCAGACGTTCCAGTTGCTTACATGCCAAGTTTAAACGCAATTACCCTGCTACAAATGGATGGCATTTTGGATCCTGAGGAATTCGAGAAAGCCGTGAACATGGCGATGGAAGGATGCAAGAAAATCTATGAAATGCAAAAGGAAGCATTAAAGACTAAGTACATGGTTGTAAAAGAGGTTGAAGAATAATGTCATCACTTGTAACTAAAGTTAGACTAAGCAAATTGAACAACTCATTGAGAAAGGCAAACGTCTAGACGACAGAGGCTTACTCGATACCCGCGAAATCAAAATCGAACAAGGCGTAATCGAGAAAGCTGAAGGCTCCGCAAGAGTCTTTCTGGGCAAAACCCAAGTTCTCGTCGGCGTCAAAGTCGAAACAGGAGAACCCTTCCCAGACACACCAAACGAAGGTGTCTTAACCGTAAACGCAGAGCTTGTTCCAATTGCTTCACCCAACTTTGAACCAGGACCACCAGACGAAAACAGCATCGAATTAGCCCGCGTCGTTGACAGAGGCATCAGAGAATCAAAATGCATCGACAACGAGAAACTATGCATTGAACCCGGCAAAAAAGTATTCGTTGTCTTCGTTGACGTCTACGTTCTAAACCACGATGGAAACCTAATTGACGCAGCAGCTCTAGCAGCTATGGCTGCATTGATGAACACTAAAATGCCCAACTTCGAAATCAAAGACGGCGAACTAAAAATCAAGCAAGGCTACACACCGCTACCCATAAAAGGTCACCCAATAACGGTCACCACCGGCAAAATAAGCAACCACCTGATCGTTGACCCAATGGCGGAAGAAGAACAAGTCATGGACTCACGCATCACATTCGCAACCAAAGAAGACGGAAACATATGCGCCATTCAGAAGGGCGGCTCAGGCTATTTCTCACCGCAACAGATTTTAGAAGCCTCAAAGATTGCTCTGGACAAAGCAGCAGAACTGCGCAAGAAACTTGATTGGTGAAAAAGTTGCCTAAGATGAAGAAAGTTGGTCCAACACGAGGTTTAGGAGTACGGTACGGTTCAACAGTTAGAAAACGCTACATCAAAGTAATCACTGAACTCAGAAAGCCCCACAGATGTCCACAATGCGGCTTTACCCGCGTTAAACGTGAAAGCGTCGGCATCTGGAAATGCAGCAAATGCGAATACACTTTTGCAGGCGGAGCATACACGCCAGTAACTAAGCTGGGTGTTGTGGCCAAACGTGCAGCTAAAGGTGCGCCAGTTGAAGAAACCACCAAAGCTGTAGAAGCAGTTGAGTCGGCAACTGAAGAAGAAACCGAATAAACTTTCTTTTCTTTTATTTTTGTCTAATTTTTAATTTCTCTTTATTACCTTGAATAACTCGTTTTAGCGTAAGGACTACTCAATGTCAACCAGCGCTAAAGCCGACATACGCTTAAAATTCAGCTAATCAAAAACAAGTCAAAACACTTCTTGATGCGTTAACTCCTGAAGCCAACGCGCCGGTTACAAGGCGAGCCAACATCAAACTCCAAAAAGACGGCTTATTTCTTGTTTTAACAGTTGAGGCTGAAGACACTGTTGCCCTGCGAGCAACATTAAACGCTTATCTGCGATGGATAAACTCAACAGTTAATGTTATTCAATTGGTTGAAGACTTCTAATTTATTCCAGATGCCTTCTGCAAGTTTTCATCGAAATATTTTGAAGCCAATAGGAAACTCGTTCTGGTAACTATGAAGGCGTATTAGTCACTAATTTAAATTACTATTTAGGTAATTTGCGAATTGGAATCTATTTGTATTTTGCTTTGAAAAAAAGAATCACTACGGCTTGGAGTGAAAGCTAAAGAGTTCGCGATAATTATTGGAAAATCGTTAACGAAAACCCCGTAGATGAACCATAGAAACACTCCACCGCAGAACAATGCGAACATTCCTGTGGAGATGTCTTTGGTTGATTTTGTTTTATAAACTTTGATTAACTGAGGGAGAAGCGAGACTGTGGTGAATAGGGCAGCAATTAATCCTATGCCTGTTATAGCGTCCATGAAGGCTTTTCTTGCGTTACGAACGGTATTTAGTTTTCGATTGCCAAAGCGATTATTCATATGAACATTGCAATAATCATTGTTTTGCATTAACGGATGATGGTTCTTTTTGGAAAGGAAGGTTTAAATAAATACCGTCATATTTCGTATATGCTTTAAGTTAAAAAAACGGATGAAAATTTAGCATGTCACAGCAGGAATATCGCTATATACTTCGTATCATGGGTACAGACGTTCAAGGTACCTTAAAGACGTCTTACGCCGTAGCGCAAATCAAAGGTGTAAGCGCAGCTCTCTCAAACGCCATCCTCAGGAAGGCAGGCGTAAACCCTGACCTGCGAGTGGGCTTTATTACAGAGTCAGACATCTCAAAAATAGAGGATGTAATCAGGGACCCAGTAAAATATGGTATACCCGGTTGGATGTTTAATCGTCGAAAAGACTCAGATTCCGGAAAAGACAACCACTTTTTAAGCGCTGAACTTGCATTCAAGATAAAAACCGACATTGACGGAGCCAAAGAAATCAGGTCTTGGCGTGGATACCGCCATGCTTACAGCCTGAAAGTTCGTGGACAAAGAACCAAAACCACTGGAAGAGCAGGCAAAGCTTTGGGAGTTAAGAAGAAGACTCTGATGCAGAAGCCAGGTGGAGCACCAGCTGAAGGAGGCAAATAAGCATGGGCGATCCAAAGAAGCAACGTAAGAAATTCGATACTCCACGTTTCCGTTGGCGTAAAGATGTTCTCCAAGAAGAACTAAAACTTCTGGGGCAATTCGGCTTAAGAAACAAGCATGAACTCTGGCGCCACAAAACTGCCTTGTCCAAAAACAGAAGCATCGCCCGTTCACTCATCAGCAAATCTACTGAAGAAAGAACAAAGATGGAAAACGAGTTGCTGGCACAACTCAAAAAGAAGGGTATTCTGCAGGAGACAGCAGTATTGGACAACGTATTAGACTTAACTATAGAAGACATATTGGAACGCAGACTACAAACAATCGTTTTCCGCAAAGGCTTAGCCAGAACAATTTTCCAGTCACGCCAACTAATCACTCACGGACACGTAACGATCGATGGTCGCCGAGTAACAATTCCAGGTTATATAGTTCTAAGAGAGGATGAAGCAAAAATAGTATACTCACCAGAAAGTGCAATCGCAACCCCAGAACACGCATTACGCGTTGGATTAACAGTGGTGGCTAAACAAGTCGAAGCTAGACCACCTCAAAGAGGCCGCAGAGGCGGACGCGGAGGCGGCAGATTCTGAGCGCTCCCAACAACAAGCGAAACGAGAAATGGGCAATCGTCCACATCTTCAGCTAGCTTACAACAACACCTTAATCCATATAACTGACATATCGGGCGCAGAAACAATAGCCCGCACAACCGGCGGCATGTTCGTTAAAGCTGACCGCATGGAATCTTCACCTTACGCAGCCATGCGAGCATCAACAGGCGCAGCTGAAATCGCACGCGACAAAGGAATAACAGCAATCCACATCAAAGTCAGAGCACCAGGCGGCGCAGGACCAAGAACACCTGGACCAGGCGCACAAGCAGCC
Source organism: Candidatus Bathyarchaeota archaeon (assembly GCA_963725855.1). GTDB lineage: Archaea > Thermoproteota > Bathyarchaeia > Bathyarchaeales > Bathycorpusculaceae > Bathycorpusculum. The sequence goes on from CAVSAA010000003.1 coordinate 570,817, forward strand.
ATCCGAGCATTAGCCAGATTCGGCTTCCGCATTGAACGTATCGAAGAAGTCACGCCAATCCCCCATGACGGAACAAGAAGACCCGGTGGCAGAAGAGGCAGAAGAGTCTAATCTGCAATCATCTCCCTTTATTGACAGTAACTTATTGGAGTGTCTAGCAAGTGAAAATAGAAGTCCTTGAAAAAAACGATACAAACCTACGCATAGTCGTCAGAGATGCCGACGTGCCCCTAATGAACGCTCTGCGACGTCTAGCACTTGCTGAAGTTCCCTGCATGGCAATCGAAGAAGTCGTCATGATAGAAAACAGCTCAATTCTCCAAGACGAAATCATCGCGCACCGACTGGGACTCACACCGTTAAAGACCGATTTAGACGCCTACAGTCTTCCTGAAGAGTGCGAATGTAAAAGCGAGTTCGGCTGCGCACAATGCCGCGTAACATTAACTCTTGACGCAGAAGCAAAAGACGGCACAAGAACCGTTTATTCAGGAGAAATCGTGTCTGAAAACGAGGAAATAGTTCCAGTTTCCGACAAAATTCCAATAGTTAAGCTGGCAAAAAACCAGAAGCTCAAGCTTGAAGCATACGCACGGCTCGGCAGGGGCAAAACCCATGCAAAGTGGCAGCCAGTATCCATGTGCGCATACAAGTACTACCCAAAGATCACCACTCCAACCGGAAAATGTGAAGGATGCCAAAAATGCGTTGACATCTGCCCCAAAAAAGTCTACGTTTTCAAGGACGAAAAAGTCGATGTCCGCGACTTGTTGGCATGTAACCTGTGTATGGATTGCGTTGATGCTTGCCCACAGAAACCCTCACCTCTGAAGGTTGAATGGGAAAAGAACACTTTCATAATGAACATAGAGTCTACAGGTGCGCTTCCTCCAGAGCGTGTCTTAAAAGAAGCCACTAAACTGTTAGGTAAGCAACTTGATGAGTTTGAAGAATTAGTAAAGGCTGAAATAAAATGAGAGAAACCAAAACTACAAACCCCCAATTAATCGATCTTATAGGTCTTCTAAAGAAAGAAAGCAGAGAAAAACAAGCAGCCATCTGGCTAGACGTCGCTGACCACCTAGCCAAGTCACGAACCCAACGCGTCGCCGTTAACCTGAGCCAGTTGAATAGGCACACAAAAAAAGCCGACGTAGTGGTTGTTCCAGGCAAAATCTTGGGTACAGGCACCATAGACCACGCTTTAACAGTTGCTTCCTTTGACATCTCTCAATCTGCCAAGGCAAAACTTGAGGCTGTCAAAGCAAAACACATCACAATTCCAGAGCTTGATGGAGAAAAACCCCAAAGGCTCAAACGTAAAAATTATTCGGTGAAAAGAATGCAAACAACAACAAAACCATCAGTCACATTTGTAAACGCTGAAGGCTTAATCGTTGGTCGCATGTGCAGCAAAATAGCCAAACGATTGCTAAACGGCGAAGAAGTCATAATACTCAACGCGGAAAAAGCAGTCTTCTCAGGCAAACGCAAAAGCAAAATCGCCGAAGCCCACCTCTTCCTTGAAGTCGGCGCTCCAGAACGCGGTCCCTTCCACTATCGAAGACCAGACCGTTTCCTACGCAAAACCGTCAGAGGCATGCTTCCCTTCAAGCAGCCCAAAGGCAAAAATGCTTACAAACGCCTCAAGGCATACATGGGAATACCCATTGAGTTTAAAGATCAACAATTAATTACATTCGAAGAAGCCTCATCCGCTGACTTGAAAGGTCCACACATGACCCTTGGTGAATTGGCAAAAGAAATCGGATGGAGAAACAGGATGGAATAATTATGCCCGCAAAAAAAGTCTTAGTAGTTAGTGGAAAAAGAAAAACCGCCGTTGCACGCGCCATAGTTAAACAGGGCGTTGGCAAAGTGCGAATTAACATGACTCCAGTAGAAATAGTTGAACCCGATATTGCCCGTGCAAAAATCATGGAGCCACTCCTGCAGGCAGGCGGAGACGTCTGGCAGCAACTCGACATGGACGTAAAAACCAGCGGCGGAGGCTACATGGGACAGGCAGAAGCAGCACGCATGGCAATCTCAAACGCACTCCTCAAATGGACCAAGAGCACACATCTACGCACAGTCTTCAATGAATACGACAGAACCATGATTGCCGGAGACAGCAGAACCAAAGAAACAAAGAAAGTCGGCGGAGCAGGCGCACGGTCCAAAGAACAGAAAAGCTACAGGTAGGAGAAAACAAAATGATTATTCCCGTAAGATGCTTCACATGCGGCAAACTCGTCGGCGACCGATGGGACGAATTTACACGTCGAATAAAGACCGGTGAGAACGCCAGCGATGTGCTGGACAGCTTAGGCTTGAAACGGTACTGCTGCAGACGCATGTTGCTCTCTAACGTGGAAATCATCGACGAAGTCCTGCGGTTCTACGAAGAAGCAGAAAAACGTAAAGAAGCCCGCAACTTCTACTAAACTTCCCTTTTATATTTATTTGCATTTTTTTAACATACTTTTGTTTCAGAAACCATCAATACTTACCCTTTACTCTTAGCGAAAATTTGACTTATTGAGCTACTCAGTCTATTTGACTAAAATAATGTTTTTATTTAGTTTCATGTTATAACTTCATTTCAAGGTGTAAATTTGGATGGGTAAAGGTTCAGGTTACGGAAAAGTGATTTTGTTTGGCGAACACTTCGTAGTTCATGGTGTGCCGGGAATCGTTTCAGCCATCGACTCCTCAACAGACGCAGAAGTAAAAAAAGCGGCTAAAGGAATAAACGTTCGAGATGAACGGAAAACCGCTAAGGGTACAGCGAGGAAAAAAGGCTCCAGCAACTTGAATCCATTGAGAGAATGCTAAAAGCAATGGGCATTGATCCCAAAATTGCATTGGATATCTGGGTCGGCGGTACCCTTCCAGGTTTTAGTGGACTTGGAGCTTCCGCCGCAAGCAGCGTTGCCATCGCGCGTGCCATCGCTCAAGAACTCGGCATGAAAATCTCCAACGAGAAAATCAATCAGGTTGCTTACGAAGGTGAGAAAGCGTATGCGGGTAACCCTTCAGGTATCGACAATACAGCAGCCACTTATGGCGGGTTTATGTGGTTTAAGAAAAATCTGGGCGGAGGACCAGACAAAGTTGAGCCCCTAAGCATCAAGGCGCCTATGGAAATCGTTATCGGAAGTACGGGCAGGGTTGCCAACACCAAAGCCATGGTCGAAGGCGTAGCGGAACGCAAACTTAAAAACCCCCAAAAATACAACGTGATCTTCAAACGAGCAGAAGAACTGGCTTACGAGGGCAGAGTTGCCTTGGAATTCTACAACCTTAAAAAAATCGGTGATCTGATGAACGAAAATCATCGCTTGCTCCAAGAAATCGAGGTATCGAGCAAAGAACTCGACTTGCTTGTTGAATTAGCCAGAAAGCAGGGCGCAATCGGAGCTAAGCTCACAGGCGGCGGAGGCGGAGGCTGCATGGTTGCGTTGACCCCGGGTAAAGAGTTGCAGGGCAAAGTTGCGTCTGCATTCAAGACGGCTGGCTACGAGTTCTTAGCAACCAAGATCGGTGTCGTAACCGAGTACTAAAAAAGAGACGGTTAAACCGCCCAACCTTTCCCTTTCATGGGATTATTTTGTTTCTCTCGCAGAAAGCTGACCTCTTCATCATGTAAATCAAGTAGATCATCGCCCACTTTTTTTACAAGTAGTTTTTATTTGCTTTTTTCTCCTATTCGGTTCCAGAGCCTCAGCAAACCCCCTCTAACAATAATATGTTTGTTCTCAGGATTGGCTAATTCGACTAAGCTAAGTTAAGAAGTTAACGTACCGAACGATAGTAGTGCCTGTTTGTTTCAGCAGTTTTGTGAATTTCCGGCACCTATTTCTTGTGGTGCTCTACCAATAGATAAAATCTACTCCCTTTCTGGCATGTTCGTGTTTTTCCTTCCCTTTTATTCATCTTGGAGTTATTGCTAGGAACGGTTTGAGCGATAATTCAAGTTGCCTATCCTGCTAATGCTATACTTCAGACATCGTCGTCATGTGTTCTGGGGGAAAAGTTGACAGGCGGCGGATGCATGATAACGTTGACTCTGGGCAAGGAAATATAGGGCAAAAGCAGTAGGTGCCTTTAAGGCATGGACTACGATTATTTGATTACCAGAATAGGCAGGGGACTAACTGAGCAACAGTGCTTGTCTAAATACTTATGGTTTCATTTTTTTCTGGAATACTAACTTGCGTTAATTCGGAAACCTGCTTGGAAAGCGCTTCCGCCTCTTTTAAATCGCCATGGACAAGAACTGTCCGCTTAGGCTTCAGATACTGAATTAATTGCACAAGTTCCCGTTGGTCGGCATGCCCTGAGAGCTCTATTTGGACAATTTTAGCTTGCACCGGAAATCTTTCCCCATCAATCTTTATGTAATGCTTATCTTTTGCCAGTTTTAAGGGACTGTCTGGCGGCAGATAACCTGAAGTCACAATGATCGTGTTTTCCTCAATTTCAGCCCACGCATTAAGTAAGCTCAAACTTGCTCCTGCGTGACCAAACCCCGGTGTGCAAATAACTATGGCTGGCTCTTCGATGTCGGTTGTCCGCTCAACTTCTTGCACATGCTTGTACTCAAACGGCTTTGCTCGCTTCTGTGTCTGTTGCTTGAATAGGGGCGAGTAGTCATTGAAGATTTTCGTTATTTTATTTGCGAGCTTTGAAACCATGTAAACGTTGCAGTTGGGGAGCACTCCGCTTTCAATGGCTTGGTCTATTCGTTTAGCCATCTCTTGGCTTCGGTGGAACGCGAAGGTTGGAATCAAAACGTTGCCCCTGTGCTTTATTGTATAGCTAATCTCGGCGTACATTTGGTCGATGAGTTCGCTTCGCTGCTGCCTTACTGTTCCACCGTAGGTTGACTCCGAAATAAGAACATCGGGCTGCTGGGGAAGCAATTGGGGGTTGCAGCCAACAAGGATTTCAGTGTCATGCAGGCAAAAATCGCCTGTGTACAGAAGAGATTTTCCTTCGGCACGAATGCCCGTCATGGCGGCGCCGGCAACATGCCCCGCAGGATAAAGTTCAATGTTCATATCTGCTAAAGCCAAGGTATCCGTGGGTACCCATGCCCCTTTCACTTGGTCAACTGTTTGGTTGTCGTAGCCCAGGGGCGTCCCGTTGTATTCGTTAACTTTAATCATGTCTTTGAGCAATTCAACCGTTGCATCGCGAGTAATTTTTGAGCCCACTATAACTTGCTTATTCCTGGATTTTGAGAGGCGTGGAAGGCTTCCGGAATGGTCTAGATGGGCGTGGCTGACTACTATTGCATCGAAGTTCTTGGGGTATTGGTCCGTTGTGCCTTCGAGTTTTATGCCGTAGTCTAAGGCGACCTTGGAATGGTCTGTAGCAACTTCGATGCAGGAGCCGCCGACTTCTCTTGCGGCGCCTAAGACTTTGATTTTCAGATCGTTTACCCTCTTTATCTAAAAACGTTATTAAATGAATTTAGCGACCAGATATTAATCTAATCTGTTTAGAAAAGCACCTTTTCTCAGACGCTTCTTCGATCTTTATTGATGGCGAAGTTAATGTTTCATCTTAAAGAGCGAAAGAAACTGTAGATTTGCCTTCTTTGGCAAATTCGTTCTCAGTATAAATAGTTAATTGGTGAATATCAGAGGAAGATAAGTCGAAGGACGTGGTTTAAGGTTCGTCATCTAGCATGGATTAAGATATATGCCTGAAGCGATTGCGATTCTGGGTTCAAATCCCGGCAGTCCACAACAAACAGACTTTGACTTTGTAATCCATTGAGGCGGAAGGCAGCTTCTGGGGTAGAGTTTTAGTTTTAAATCTGTGGCATTAGATTGTCTTTAGCTTCGGGGAACAACTGCCAAAGAGTTCAGGCGCCATGTTAGATGTTGCATATATGACCAATGCTGTGCTCCAGAGGACGTCGTCGTGTATGCTATTTGGGTCAAAGAAGCTAATGTTGCCGTCTCTGAGCAGGTCATAGCGCTCCATAATGAATTCGGTATCAACCCCTAGGTTATAAAATCTTATTAGACACTCATCCCCACAAAGAAAAAAACTTTTGTTTGCGATTGTTTTTTAAGAAACAAACAGGTAACTTTGGGGTTATAGGAGCAAACCAAAGTGGGCTTAAGAGATTTCATAGAACAACTCCAAAAGAAAGGTGAATTAACAAAGATTACAAAGCCTGTCTCAACCGAATACGAAATGGCAGGCATAATCGCCGCTCTTGGTGAAAAACCAATCTTTTTTGAGAATGTTAAGGAATCAAGCTATCCTGTTGTAGCTGGACTTGTGTCCTCCAAAGAGTTGATTTGCCGCTCAATGGACATAACCAAAGAGCAACTTCTACCGAAACTGCTCTCAGCCATCGAAAAGCCTACCGCGCCACAAATGGTTGAGAATGCACCTTGTCAGGAATTTGTCGAGAAAAACGTTGATTTAACCGCCCTTCCAATAATGCATTACACGGAAAAAGATGGAGGAAAATACATCGCATCGGCGGTCTCCATCGTTAAGGACCCGCAGCTTGGCAGAAACATGTGTTTCCACAGATTAATGCTTAAAGACAAGAACCATTTTGTAGCCAGAATTGTTGAGAACCGGGGCACCGACTCGGCGCTCAAGAAAGCAGGCGGAGAACTCGATATTGCCATCTGCCTTGGCAACTCTACTGCCGTGCTGCTGGCGGCGGCTACAACCTTGCCGATGGGTGTCGATGAGCTGGGAATGGCAAATGCCTTGGAGAATTCTAATCTGGTTAAATGCAAAACCGTGGACCTTGAAGTCCCTGCTAACTGCGAATTCATCCTAGAAGGCAGAATCACAAAGGAAAAAGCAACAGAAGGTCCATTTCTGGACTTAACAGGTATCGTTGACCGCGAACGTCAACAACCTGTCGTAGAAATCAAATGCATTACCCACCGCAAAAACCCCATCTACCAAACAATCCTCGCCGGTAAAAACGAACACAAGTTCCTTATGGGTATGCCCAAAGAACCTACAATCTACAGCGAAGTTGGCAAAGTCTGCCAAGTCAGAGACGTCTATGTTACACCAGGCGGATGCAGCTGGCTCCACGCCATTGTACAAATAAAAAAGCAGAATGCGGAAGACGGCAAAAAAGCCATATCCGCCGCATTTAAAGGACATGGATCACTTAAGCACTGTGTCGTTGTGGATGAAGACATTAACATCTATGACCCGCAGGATGTTGAATGGGCAATCGCCACAAGGCTCCAAGCAGACAAAAACGTTGTAATACTTTCTAACCAGCCTGGTTCTTCGCTTGATCCATCAGGAGATCTGTCAGAAGGCAAAAAAGCCACAACCGCCAAAGCAGGCTTAGACGCCACCGCGCCGCTTATATCCACAGGCAAGGGCTTTAAGAAAGCGGACTATGTCAAAGTTGAACTAAACAAATACGTGTGATTGCCATGGAACTAACCAAGCAAGAACAAGCGATGTTGGATGGCAAAGAAGGTTATGCCGTCCGCAAAAGCATGGAAATCCTAACTGCGCTCGGCGACATCTTCGGCGCTAAAAGCCTTATCAAAGTGGGTAGTGTCCAGGTAGCAGGTGTGTCCTACCACAATTTGGGCGATGCAGGACTCGAATTCTTAAACGAACTTGCCGTTGACGGCAGAGTTAAAGTTCTCACTACCCTAAACCCCGCCGGTATGGACCTTGAAAACTGGCAGCAACTAGGCATCAGCCCCGAGTTCGCTGAAAAACAGAACCTTGTCATTTATGCTTTCAAACGTATGGGCATCCTAATCAGTTGCACCTGTACACCATACCTAATTGGTAACTTACCACTCTACGGAGAACACGTCGCATGGTCAGAAAGTAGTGCAGTCACATTTGCCAACTCGGTTTTAGGTGCAAAAACGAATCGTGAAGGTGGACCATCCGCCTTGGCGGCGGCGTTTGTTGGCAAAACACCTTGCTACGGCTTACACATCGACGAGAACCGACTACCCGACGTGCACGTTCAAGTCAACACGGAATTAACCAAGCTTTCCGATTGGGGTGCACTAGGCTACGCGATTGGCAGAAAAGCAGAAAACAAAATCCCGTACATAACAGGCATAAAAGCCGCTGAACTCGACGAGCTCAAGTCCTTCTGTGCTTCCGTCGTAACGTATGGTGCGAAACCGCTTTTCTACATGAAAGGCGTAACTCCTGGAGCAGAACAGCAGTTACAACTCAAAGAAAAAATAACCATCGAGCAAAGTGACCTCAAAAACGCCTACGACAACATCAACGATGACGTATCCGAAATTGAGTTGGTCTGCGTTGGTTGCCCGCACTGTTCGATTAAAGAAATCTCTGAAATTGCTGAGCTAGTTCAAGGCAAGAAGGTGGCGGATGGCACGGAGTTTTGGGTTGCCACTTCCCGAACAGCAAAACAACTTGCAGACAAACGCGGCTACACCCAAACAATCGAGGCGGCTGGCGGCAAATTTGCATGCGACACCTGCATGGCTGTCGCTCCGCTGAAAGGTAGATTTAAATCGTTAGCGACTACTTCGGCGAAGGGATGCTTCTATTCAAGGCAGAACCTTATGAAAACCAAGATGGGCAGTATGAAAGAATGTGTTGAGGCAGCGGTGACTGGAAAATGGAACAACTAAAAGGTAGAATAATCTACAAAGGCAAAGCCGAAGGAGAAGCACTAGTTACGGAGATGCCGATTTCTTTCTACGGCGGTGTTGACCCAAACACAGGTATTGTCTTAGAAAAGGGACATCAATTGAACGGTCAAAGCGTTAATGGTCGAATACTTGTTTTTCCGCAGGGCAAAGGCAGCACAGTTGGCAGCTACACGCTCTACCGAATGAAAAAAAACGGCACCGCCCCAGCAGGCATGATAAACAAAGAGTGCGAAACCATTGTTGCAGTAGGCGCCATCATCAGCGAAATCCCCACCATAGACAAAATCGACATCTGTAAGATTAGAACGGGCGATAAAATCAGCATAGAAAACGACACAGTCACAATCGCTTGAAACCACAAGAAAACTTCCTTTTTGAGAATATCCATTTTTATTTTGTGTTTTAATTAGGCGGTTGATGTTCGCGGCTAAACTGTAGCTACAGTTGGGTTGATTATTGTTATGCGGTGAGCTTCGAGTTTTTTGAAGTGCTCATCAGTGGTGTAGATGGTTGGGGCGTGTTCTTTTGCGGATGCGGCGATTAGGGCATCATTGACGGGGATGTTGTATTCTTTTGTCCATTCGACTGCGGTTTGGCATGCTTCCTTTGAAATTGAAAGGTAAATGATGTGTCTTGAATTGAGCAGTGTGCTTATTCTTAATTCGGCTTCGTTGCAACTTAATATTTTTCTTAGTACTGTGAAAACCTCTGCGATTATTATCGGGTTAACTGCTAAAAAGTAGTTTAATTGTCCTTTTAGTCCCTTATTTAGTAGGGTGAGGCATCTTTCATGGCGTTCTTTGTCTGGATAGTTCTTAATCAATGCGTAAACTAAGATGTTTGAATCGACTATTGCGACAAGTTTTGATTCAGGGTTGTTTATTCTTCCCACATTGTTTCTTCCATTAGTTTATCGAGTTCTTCGGGTGGAATGTAATGTTTGATTTTGGCGGGTTTTTGAAGTATCTGCCAAAAGGGGTCATCTTCGATTTTTTCTGAGGTGAAGTCCAAGACGTTGACTTTGAAGCTGTGGTTATCTAAGGGTTCGATAATTACGGTGTCGCCTGCTTTGAGGTGGATTTTGGTTCGTGTTCGTTTGTCGATGACTATGCGGTTTTTCTGGTCGACGCGAGACGTTGCCATATGTTTCCCACCTATTTATCCCATATCCACAGAGATAAAACTTTGCCCAATCGAAGCTTGCAACTCATGGCTGATTTATCATACTTTTTTGTTAGGGTTTTTTGAACAGATAACTGCCGAAGGGCTATGCTAATGCCGACTTGAATACTCCGTCATTATTTGCAAAGAACTCACTGATTCAATAGTTTGAGGCGTTTTCAGCCGCCATGGCATGCTGAAAATCAGTCTTTGGGATTGCTCGGATTTGTGCATAAGTAATCTTACGCCTTTAAGATTATTCATGGCAATGCGTCACCATACCTGCACGACGGAGTAGAAAAAGTGTAACGTTAAATTAGCAGAACTCAAATATGCATAGTTGGTTACGATTCCCATGAACGATTCAAACCCAGTAATCCTGAAACTTGGCGGCTCAGCAATTACCGATAAAACCGGTGAGTTAGCTGCAAAAACCGAAATCATAAATCGGCTAGCAGAAGAAATTAAGCGGGCCGACCTAGACAACCTAATCATAGTACATGGAGGCGGCAGTTTTGGCCACCCGACCGCAGAGAAATATGGTATAAAAGACGGCTACAATGAAGATTCAACCAAGAAACTGGGGTTTGCCGAAACCCACCACGTAATGACTGTTTTAAACGGCTTAGTTATGGATGCGCTTATTTGGCATGAAGTTCCAGCAGTAAGCGTTGCACCATCATCCTGCATGGTAACCGAAAACGGAAAAGTCAAATTCTTCGACGAAACCGTCTTCAAATCTATGGCAAAAATGACTTTCACCCCAGTTATGTACGGTGACGCAGTCCTTGACGAAAAGCTTGGTTTCACAATCCTTTCAGGAGACCAGCTCGTTGCTTACTTAGCCCTCAAATACAAAGCTACAAAAATTGTGGTAGGTACAGACACTGACGGCTTATTTGACTGCGACCCTAAAACCAACCCCAACGCTAAACCTTACAAACACTTAACGTTGGAAGAGCTTAGGGAGATCCAGCCAAAACTCGGCAAAGCGCAAGGCAAAGACGTTACAGGTGGTATGGCGGGTAAAATAGCTGCATTAATCCCAGCAATCGAGGCGGGTATCCATGTTACTGTTACGGGCGCCACAAAAGGGTTATCTATTTACAGAGCCTTAACAGACCAAAGTGTGTTGGGCACTGAAATAGAGAAGGCGTAAGATGGTAGAAGCAACTGGCAAACGCAAAGTTGACCATATCCGTATATGCTTAGATCGAAAAGCGCAAGCCAAAAACGCCACTACAGGCTTCGAGGATGTTTCGCTAGTTCACCGCGCACTGCCAGAAATCAACAAATCCAAAATCAACCTCTCAACCACTTTTTTAGGCAAAAAATTTAGTGCTCCCATTATTGTTGGAGCCATTACTGGAGGCGCTCAAGAAGCAATCGCCATTAACGCTTCTATCGCTGAAGCCGTCGAGAAGCTCGGGTTAGGCATGGGCTTGGGTAGCCAACGAGCCGCCATCGAAAATAAAAACTTAGAAAAAACTTATCGAGTGGCGCGAGATAAAGCCCCAAACGCATTCTTAATCGCTAATGTCGGCGGAGTTCAGCTTGTTCACGGTTACGGCGTTAAAGAAGTAAAAAAAATTGTGCAAATGATTGACGCTGACGCCGTTGCAATCCACCTTAACGCTTTGCAGGAAGCAGTACAGCCTGAGGGACAAACTAACTTCCGAGGAGTTCTGGAAAAGATTGGTGAAATTGCAGGCGCAATCAAGGTACCTGTCATTGTCAAGGAAACTGGTGCAGGAATTTCCTATGAAGATGCCATAGCCCTTGAAAAAGCAGGTGTCAAAGCCATTGATGTGGGCGGGGTTGGTGGAACCAGTTTTGCAGCAGTCGAATACTACCGTTCAGACAAGAAAAAAGATATTGTTCAAAATTATTTGGGCGAAGCTTTCTGGGATTGGGGCATACCCACCGCAGTGAGCCTTGTAGAGAATGCTCAAACCGTCAATTTGCCCTTGATTGCTTCTGGCGGAATACGAAGCGGCACAGACATAGCCAAAGCCTTAGCTCTTGGAGCAAGCTTGACTGCTGTTTCACAGCCCATCCTTGAAGCAGCAGTAAAAGGCGCCAAAGAAACACAAGAAAAGCTTACATGTCTAATCGAGGAACTGCGCAACGCCATGTTCCTTGTGGGCACAGAAGAACTGAGTGATTTAAAAAAGTCTCCTGTTGTGATAACTGGAAAAACCGCTCAGTGGCTTCAAGCTCGCGGGTTCAATATAGAAAAATACGCTAAAAGAGGAGCACACTAACTTGGATATCGAAAAGTTCCTTGAAGAAACAGCGCCGCTCGTCGATAGAGCTATCGAAAAATATATCCCCCGCAAGTTTGGCAAGGATGCAGTTCTCTTCAAAGTTATCCCTCCCATGTATAGCTACACCTTGGAACCCATGAACAGAGCGATTGCTGACCCAATATGGGATATGCTTGACCGAGGCGGAAAACGTTGGCGCCCAGCCCTATTCCTTCTGATTTGTGAAGCTCTAGGAAAAAAAGCAGATTACTGCTTAGACTTCTCAATAATCCCTGAAGTCATCCACAACGGCACATTAGTCATCGACGACATCGAAGACTCCTCCGAAATGCGCCGCGGAAAGGCTTGCACATACAAGATTTTCCAGATAGACATATCCGTAAACGCTGGAAATGCCATGTATTATCTACCACTTCTACCCCTAATGGCGCAGAGGACAAAGCTCTCGGCTGAGGTGCAACGGGATGTTTACGAGGTTTACGTTCAGGAAATGATTAACTTGAGCATGGGTCAAGCCATGGATATCGCGTGGCATAGGGGCATAGCAAACGCCAACGATCTTACAGAAGATGATTACTTACAGATGTGCGCCTACAAGACAGGTACCTTAGCCCGAATGGCAGCAAAAATGGCTGCAATCATAGCATGTGCAGACCCCAAACTCGTTGAAAAACTTGGGCGATTTGCCGAAAGCATCGGCGTGGCTTTCCAGATGCAGGATGACATCTTAGATTTGACGGGGCAAGAGTTCGCCAAAAAAAAGGGCGGCGTCGGACAAGACATCACAGAGGGCAAGCGCTCACTAATGGTTATTTTTACGCTCAAGAAGGCCAACAGCAAAGACAAAAAACGGCTAATCCAAATCCTAAACTTGCATACCTCTGACCAAGTTCTCCGCGATGAAGCCATAGCATTGATGCAGAAGTACGGTGCCATGGAATACGTCAAGCAAACCGCGGAACGAATGGTTATGGAGAGTTGGAATGAAGTAGAAAAACTGTTGCCTACGCCTCAAGCTAAGGAAAAATTAAAAGCGTTCGCTGAATTCTTGATACAACGAAGCAGGTAAAGCGAGCGTCTTGGATTTGGCATTAGAAAATGATACTGAATTACGTGAGTTTATTCGAAAAGCCGCACTGTTGAACGCGGTTGGACACGATGGGAAAGCGCAGGCAGGTGCTATGGTTGGAAAGATTCTCGGTGAGAAAGCTGAGCTCCGTAGCCGCGTCAAAGAACTCTCAGGTGTCATTAATGCGGTTGTTAATGAAATTAACAATTTATCGCCGGTTGAGCAGAAGACGATTGTAGAGAAAAACTGGCCTGAAACCCAAAAGAAAGAAAAAGTCGAAGAAAAACATCTGCCACCATTACCCAACGCCGACAAGTATAAACAGATAGTTACGCGGTTTTCACCAAACCCTGACTGCGTTTTGCATTTGGGATCTGCACGAGCTATCCTTCTCAGCCACGAGTACGCTCGATTGTACAATGGCAAATTCATCCTTCGCTTCGAAGACACCGACCCAAAAATCAAAAAACCAGCCCTAAAATTCTACGACAGCATCCGTCAAGACTTGAAATGGTTAGGCTGTAAAGTCAACGAAGAATACATACAAAGTGACCGTCTTCCCATCTACTACCAGTACACCGAGAAATTGGTAGGCGACGGCAACGCATACGTCTGCGAATGTATCCCTGAAGAATTTCGAAAAACAACCTTAGCCAAACAGCCTTGTCCCTGCCGAAACCTGTCAGCATCAGAGCAACTGGAGCGTTGGCACCGCATGTTAAACGGCGCCTATCTAGAAGGGCAAGCTGTGGTTCGTGTTAAAACTGAGCTTGAACATCCTAACCCTGCCATCCGTGATTGGCCAGCTTTACGTATAATAGACACCAAAAAATATCCTCATCCGCGAGTGGGAAGCAAGTATATAGTTTGGCCTCTCTACAACCTCGCAGCGGGTTTGGATGACCACTTGATGGGAGTGACTCATATAATCCGCGGCAAGGAACATTACACTAACATGGTCCGCCAAAAATACATGTATCAGCATTTGGGCTGGGAATATCCTGAAGCTATCCATTACGGGCGGCTAAAGATCACAGGTGCAGCATTAAGTAAATCCAAAATTGTTGCTGGTATAAAAGAAGGAGATTACGCGGACTTTGATGATCCGCGACTAGGAACGTTCCAAGCGCTCAGAAAACGCGGTATTACGCCTGAAGCCATCAAAAAAATGATAGTCGACGTTGGCATAAAACCAAACGACGTCACATTAAGCTGGGAAAACCTCTATTCTTATAACCGCAAAATCCTCGACGCTACAAGCAACCGCTACTTCTTCGTTGCGAAGCCAACAAAACTTAAAGTCAAGGGAGTACCCAAAGCCTTCCAGGCTAAATTGCCCCTGCACTCTGAGCATCTCGAACGTGGCTTCAGAGAATACACCATCGTTCCCGAAGGTGAAGAGAACTCGGTCACTTTATGGATTTCGCAAAAAGACGCCCAAGCCATTGAGACTGAGCAGGCAATCAGGCTTATGGAGCTCTTCAACATAAAAATATTAGAAAAATCCGACAGTTGCGTTATCGCCGTCTACACCGGCGAATCATACGAAGACGTGCGAAAAATCAAAGTCCATCTGATCCAATGGATACCTAAAGGCACTGAGTACCCCACCCAAGTCATTAATCAGGACGCCTCAGTTACCGAGGGATTTGCTGAATCTGACTGCAAAAAGTTAAAGCCAGACGCCATCATACAGTTTGAACGCTTCGGCTTTGTCCACGTAACCGAAGTTGGAGAAAAACTAGTAGTCTATTACTCTCAAAAATAGGTGAAAGATATGCGTAAACTCGATAAAGCAATAATTTGGCCAGTCTACTTCGACGTAAACAAATCACGTGAGGAAGGGCGCCGCGTTTCAAAAAATCAAGCAGTGATGTCTCCAAGAATCTTAGAACTCAAAGAAGCCGCCGACAAGCTGGGCTTACAAAACGAGCTGATTGTTGACGCCCATTTTCCCAAGTCACCTTGGGCTAAGTCGGGAATGTTGCTTCTAGAGAAGCAAGAAGCTAAAGAAGCAATAATCAAAAAGTTAGCAAAACAGCTATTGAAGATTAGGAGCCAGCAACAGCCGGCTAACATCAAAAAACATTAAAAGAAATTTCTAGGCTTTTTCTTTAGTTATCAGGACTGCGTTGATTACTCCATCGCTACCGGGTCTGCTTGTGACTTTCGCCAATCCTAGTGCAGTTTCGATTTCTGCACCTTTTGTTATAACCCCCCGTCGGTTGTAGTCGACGTTTGCTGCGTTTTTAGCAACTCGAGTAATTTCTGTTTTTTCGGTTTTACCGCTTTTTGGGTCAGTGACAGAGGCGAACTTGTCCGTTAAAGCTTTGATTTTGCCGTTTCCACCCATTCCCCTTGTGGTCTTGCGTTTTGGTTCACCCAACACTGTTTCTGCTGGGAACCCACCTGCTTCATACTTTTTCTTGCTGCGGTAAGCTCGTTTTTTGCCGCCGGTAAGTTTTCTTTTGCGTAAACTGCTATGAGTAGACATATTCTACCTATCCTTAAATGCGTAGCAACTAAAACCGATGTTTTCAATATAAATCTATCCGTTTAAGGACACCTATTCTGTGCCTCTACAGCTTTCTGTTTAATGTTTTGGCAGAAAACCCATATTGACCCAATACAACGGCTTATCGTAAAGATCACTTTTTGTCATATAGATCGAGTCAGGGAGTTTCTATCGTGACAAACGACAGCCTACGCTTGCTTGAAAGTATTATCTTGGTTTTCTTGCTCTGTTTCTTTTTGTTGTTTTTCTGACGCATCTTCTTTGATGGCTTCGCTGAAAATCTTCTTGAGGTCCTTCTTCATAACATACGTGTCTGTAGTTAAGCCGAAGTAATCTGAGAAGTAATCCGTAGTTTTTAGAGCCAAAGTACGGCCACTTCGCTCGGACAATATCAACCCCATATCCTTGAGCAACTTTACATGCCCATAAGCGTGTTGCCCTCGGACTTCAATTACTCGTTTCTGTGAAATAGGTTGCCGATAAGCAATGTAAGAGAGCGTCTTTAGTGGACCCGATGATAGCAAAGGTCGGTTCACAAGCTTTTTGATTAGGGGAGTAAATTCTGCTTTCACCTGCAGAACATAGCGCTCATCTTTTAACGCCAAAATTTCCAGTGCTCTGCTACGTTCCTTGTACTCCAACATAAGTGTATCTAAGTATATTTGTGTCCTTTTTTTGGAGCGGCTCCCAACCACTTGGCAGAGTTCATTTAGGTCAAGGGGGCGACCAGCAATATAGAGCGCAGCCTCCAGCAATGCTAAATGATGTGCTTTTCGCTCGTTTTCATGGGTCGCCTCAGCTTCAGGATTCGAAGTTGGGCTCGGTTTAACTACTGAATTTTTCGGGTTTTCCAACGTTTAGTTTCCCCACAGCTATGTAGAGTTCCTCTGTTTCCTCGTTTTGCCATAGGCTAACTAAGCCATCCTGCGCAAGGAACAAGAGATAGATAAACATTCTGAGCGCTTCGATGCGGGTTGCGTTCCTGGTGAGGGTTGTGAAGTCGATGATGCCTTGTCCACCCGTTTTCTCGACGAGCAACGCATATAATTTGTCCACTTGGAACTCGAGTTCGGCGATGAATTTGTCAAATTTCGGAAGCAAATCCGTAACTGCTGGCAGGACGGGGTGCTGCTCAACCACGTGGTTTAGGGCAAGCAGTTTTTCGCCTTTTAGTACGTCATCTAAGACTTCGAGTAGGTGCTGGATGGTTGTGGATGTCAACTCATGGCGCAGCGGCAGGAATAGGGGTGGTGGAACAAAATCCGTTGGTACCTTAGGCAACACTGGCGGTGGCTCCTGTAATGTGAGAAGAAGCTTGGACTTCATAAGGTAAATCAGAGCGGAAGAATCCAAAGCTACGCCTGAAGCGCGAAAATCGACCTTGTCAGGTGCAGATTTCTCCATCTCTAAAAGAAATGATCTAAGGAGGTAGGCTATGTTAACGTTCCATGGGGTGAGTTTTTCTAGTTTGCTGATTTCGAATAGTATGTTCCAAGGGGGACGCAAGTAGAATGGTCGTCTCATTGGGGTCGTGGAGGTAGTTGCCATCTAGTGTGGTGCCTCCTGCGGTAACTTTGCTGTCACCACGTTTGAGATTCCATTACGTTCATAGACACCATAGACTCTCTGTGCTTTGTTAACCATTTCGGGTCGCAGACTTATTACTATGAACTGGATTTTTTCCGCTTCTTCAAGAAGTACCTCGGCTAGTTTTGTTGTGTGGTAAGCGTCTAAGTGGGCGTCAACTTCGTCTAGGATGTAGAAGGCTGCAGGCGAGAATTCTTTTAGAGAGAATATGAAGGCGACTGCTGCAACGGAGCGTTCGCCGCCGCTTGCACCGCTTACAACGATGGATGGCTTGTTTGGGAATTGCACCAGCATGTCGATGCCGCCTGAGAAGGGTTCCTCTGGGTTTTCAAGTTTGAATGTTGCTTCTCCACCGCCTGTGAGCTTGGCAAAGTAAACTTTTAGGCTGATGTTGATTTTATCAAACGCATTCATGAAAACCTTGCGTTTCTTGGCTTCTATCTCATCCATGAACGCTACAATGGCTTGCTTTTCCCGCTCAAGCTCGTTTAGGCGAACGGAAAGTTCTCGGTAACGTGAAATCTGGTCAGAATAATGCTGGGCAGCCAGCTGGTTGATGGCGCCAATGCGTTCCATTTCAAACTGCATCATGCGGATAGTTGTTTCTGCTTCCTGAACCTGACGAGGGTTAGTTTCCAAGGTCTGCTCGTAACCAAACTGCCTAAGTTGTCCTTGAAGATTCTGAAGCCTGAGCTGGGTAGTTTCTGCGCCTAGGTTAAGTTGGTTTAGAAGCCGCTCCGCTTGCTCGTATTCTGTATCTAAAAGTCGCAGTTCCCCATCTATTGAATCGATTTGAGAGGTGAATTTTTTAGATTCCTCACGCGCGGATAGCACAGCTTTGGAAAGTTCTAACCGGCTCTTCTCTAACTCGTCAGTTTCTTTTTTGATTGCCTCGCGTTCAAGCAATGCATCGGCAACTTCTTTCTCAAGCTTGCCCTTCTGTTGATCCATCCTTGAAAGTTGAATCTTAGTATTCTTGTAGCTAACACGCAGAACCCTATCAAACTGTGATTGGTGAGTAGAAATTTCTGTTTGCATGGAACCGATTCGTTGTCTTAGAGTGTTGGCTTCTTCGCCTAGTTTTTCTCTTTGAACCTCAAGCTCCTGAATGTGTGCCACATCGGTTCTTAGTCGTAGGTTTGCGATGTCTGTGTGTATTTTTTTGAGGCTACCTTGGATGGAGTTGCGTTCGTTTAAGAACATGGTCATTCGGCCTTTGTAGGCGGCTGCTTCACGTTCAAGTTTACCGCCAAATTTGTCGATATGACGGATGTTGAATTGTGTTCTTTTGACGCCGCGTTTTATTCTAATTATTTCTCTATCTAAGGTAGCGATGGAGTCGGAGAGCCGTGTGATCTCAATTTTGGCGTGTTCCAGTTCTTCTTCGATGCCTACAATGTCAGTGCCGCGTTGCGTAAGGTGGGTCTGGAGTGCTTTAACCGCTTCATCGAGGCTCTTTAGTGCTCCCTCACTTGGTATAATCGTTGAGAAGTCAATTGGTGCACGGTAGTAGCCGCTTTCAAATGCACCTGGTTCATAAAGATCGCCGTTAACTGTGACTGTGCGGTAGCCTTCGTTTGATAGGGCAAAAGCGGTCTTATCGTTCGAAGCAACGATTGTGTCTCCGAAAACATAATGGACTGCCAGTTCAAAGTTGCCGTCGTATTTAATGAAGCTGGAGAGGGGTCCCATTATACCTTCCCGTTTTGGCGGCGACTTGTTTTTTATAGTGATGGCGCCTTGGAGAGGGATGATTTTAATTCTTCCAAGCTTCATGCGCCTTAGAGTCTCAAAGCAGGTAAAAGCAGTGTCTATATCTTTTACGACTAGAGCATCCAACCATCCTGTTGCGGCTGCTTCGATAGCTTTCTTGAAGCTCTTATCAATTTTTATCAGGCTACGGAGTCTCCCATAAATGCCTGAGATTGCTCCTACTTTGCTCATTTCCTCGATACCTCGCAGGGCTTTTTCTTCAGCGGCGATTGTTGCTGCAAGGTCTCTTTGGGTGGCAAACTCTATCACGGCGTCTTTTGCGGAACTTGCGATTTTTTCAGCTTCAGCTATTTCTTTTTGAACGGTTTCTTTTTGGAGTTTCTTCCGCTCTATTGTGTTTTCAAGGTTTTTAAGTTGTATCTTTTGGTCATGTTGCACATGTTCAAGTTCAGATAGTGATTTTTCTATTTCAACTTGGCTTATTTGGAATTTTTCTTTCCGCACATTTAGATTTTTAAGTCTCCCAGTGCATAGCCGTAGTGCGGCTTTGTCTTGTTTGTATTCAGAGCGCAGATACGCCAGCCGTTTGAGGTGCTCTTGAGTCTGGTTATCTAGGGCACGGATTTGTTGGTTGTTGCCGTCCAGTCCTCCCCAAAGCTGAGCGGTTTCCTTTGCCAACGTTTCATGTGCGACTTGTTTTTCTGCCAGCAGAACTTTGAGTTTTTCAAGTTCACTTCGGAACGAACGGATTCTAAGGCGATTTTCCCTAATTTCCTTCTGTAAAGTGTCGTGTTGGGTTAGGTTGTTTTCTCTTATCCGTTTGAAGCTTTCAAGGCTAACTTGCCCCGAACTAATCTTGGTCGCCAACTCAGTTAGCTTGGATTTTAACTCGCCAACTTTTATTTGGACTTTGAGAACCTCTGAGCCGCCTTGCTCTAAGCCTTCTCCGCTGAGTTTTCTCCATTCACCCTCGATATCATGACGTTTTCCCCTTCGTAGGTCTCGTTGTTCTTTTAGTTTGTCAACTCTTTCTTTGACTTTTAGGGTTTGAGCTGTGTTTTCATTTATTTTTGTGTTCAATTGAGTGATGTCGTTTGATATTTTGACGGCTTGAAATTTTCGGGTTTCAATTTGGATGAAGTTGTAGCGTAAGAGTTGGTTGCGTTCCCGTTCGAGGTCGTCGAGGCGTTTTTGTACCTCATCTATTCTGCCCATGGCAGTTCTGATGGATATGTCGGCGGCTCGAAGTTTCTCTTCCGCATCAGTTTTCTCGGAATCGTATTGGGCTATGCCTATGAGATCCTCTAAGATTTTCCTTCTTTCAAGCGCGGTTAGGTCCGTTAGTCTCGTGATTGTACCCTGCGGGATGATGTTTTGGCTCATGCTGCTTATTGCAGCCATCGAGAGAGTTTCAGTTATGTGGGTGCGGGACATTCTGCGTCCGTTTAGACGGTAAACACTTTGCCCGTTGCGGTAAACTTCCCTTGAAATAGTCACTGTTGTGGTATCAACCGGCATAGTGCCGTCCGTGTTGTCAAATTGGACAACTACTTTTGCCATTTTAGCTTTTTCCTGCCCTGCCTTCTCAGAACCGTGAAAAATCAGTTTTGCAGAGTTTTCTGCACGGAGCCTTTTTGTGCTAAGTTCTCCAAGCGAGAAAAGTAGGGCGTCCATAATGTTGGTTTTACCGCTTCCGTTGGGACCTGTTATGGCTGTGAATCCCTTGTCTAGGTTAACTTTGACTGTTTGTGGTCCAAAAGACTTAAAGCCTTTTAACTCGATTTTTTTTATGTAGGGCATTTAGTCTTTATCCTCTCGGAAGCATGCGTTTTCTTTTTAACATCTCTCATCAACATATCTATAAAAGCTTATACATTTCTGTTTTGACCTTAATAGTATATATCGAATAATGCGACGATGTTTAGACTTCAATACTCTGGAATTTCTTGGGTTTTTTATATACGTGAACGACTGGTTCGCCAACGGTGATTTCGTCATGTTTTGTCCAACCAGCTTTTCCTAATGCAAGGATCTCTTCGAGAGTGGTTGCGGCTGTTGTTTCATAGTCTGTATCTTTGAAATGGATCTTTCCGATATACCTCATCGTGTTTTTTACGTTCTTATGCCCTAGCACATTTTTTTTAAGCAAAATATTGCCCTTGGATTTCCAAGCAAGCATTTTGCCTCCCCAATGACGAAAAGACCTTAGTTCAACTGATAGAATACGTGGGTTTTGCTGTAACAAGGCGACGCGCTGTTGTAAAGGTATTGCTCTTAATTTTGTTAAGTACAAAATTAACTGTTTTTTTCAGTTTAAAATCTTTAAATATATAGCGTTATATCTGAATAATTAATCAACAGCAAGAAGTAGGTTGTGCTTCAAATGGTGCAAGCTTATATTTTATTTAATATTTCGCCGGGTTCAGAAGATCAAGTATTGAAGGATGCAAAGCTCTTTGATGGGGTACAGGAAGCATATTTTTCTTATGGCGTGTATGATTTAATAATGAAAGTAAACGCTACATCTATGGAGAACCTAAAGCAACTTATTTCATACCGTCTTAGAACTATTAGTAATGTAAAGTCAACTCTGACTTTATTGATAACTTAATAGTAGCCACTAAAAGGTTTGACATTTTTCGTATTTGACCCTAAAAGGGCTGATCCAATCAAACTTGGAAATTGAAGAGAATTTTGAATGAAAAGATATGCAGAAGGTCACGAATATCCTACCTATTTTGAAAGCTGCCCAATCTGTCAAAAGCCATAAAATTCTATCGAAACAAAGACAAGGGCTAAGAAAGTAAGTTACGCCCTATATGTTTGTTAAATTAATTGAGGCAGAGATTGTTATAGGTATATGGTTAATCATAATTCAAGCTATCTCTTGAAGGAATGAAAATCCAGTCAAGTGAATATGGCTTCCGCAACTGTTACAGAGAATCTCCACTTCCTCTAAACCATTCTTATTGAGCTTTGGTTCTACGATTGAGTATTTCTCTTCCGGAGTCTTCAGGAGAGATCACAACGCCACATTCTGGACATGAAATATCTCCGTTTCCATCTATCTTAGTTAAATCTACTCTATGAATTTGTTTCATCCTTCTCGCCTACTATTTTGAATTTAGGTTTTCACACTCTTTTTATATTTAAGACTATTTGTTGGTTTTTCAAATTTATACCCAAATCTTTACCAAATTTCCATCAATCAATAGACTTCTGCTTGTAATGTTTTTGAAGTGAAATAAGTGTGGAAGTAATGCTTGCACCCATTTGGAAGAGGTGGGTTGGGGGATAGGTGCAAGCATCACACTATTTCTTCACTAAACAATAACCAAGCGCTATCTTCACTTAACATTTTTTGAGAAGACAACTTTACTGTTTTGCAAAGAAGAAATAGAAACTCTATCCTATTCATGGAATAACTCTAAGTGACTTAACAAACTCAAGTTTGGCTTAAACTTTTAGTGTTGCGAAAAAAAGAAAGATGGAGATTATATTTGTTTTATTCTTTGGTTTCAACTATTTTTGCTATTGCTGCGTTCTTCTTGACTGATTCTATTCCATTTACGAGGCTATCCTTTGACTTGTATGCTTCGCTTACGGCAATAATTTCTCCATTAGCTGCTTTTAGTCTGAATCTAAACTTTCCTGCTTTATCACTGTACCATTCAAAAACTGGTTCTGCCATAAAAATCACTGGTAGTATGTCTGTTAGAATAATTATTTAAGACTTTGTGACTGAATTCTGATACTATACTCAGTGAGAAACTTAGTTTTTACCTGAAATTAGCTCTTACGTCTCAATGCCTGTTTATGGCACTTTTTCATAAGTCTTTTAAATAATCAAAACAGAGCTTAAACCCCGTTGCACTGGATGCTTCCGATAGAACTTTAGAGCTTTCGCGTCGACTCCATAATTCAAGTTGCTTTTCTTGTTCAGCGTTTGTTCCTTATTGTACGTGTTGCACGGTTTCCGTTGGTTTTCATGACTTTTCTTTTATCTTCTGAAAATAAAATAACCCGTCGAAACAGCGGATGCGGTGCAATAAGGATTAAGCCCTGATTGTTCGTAAACCCTTTGAAAAATGATCCCTACACACTATTGTTCCAGTAGCACTCCAACATCTTTTCAATAAACTTAATTTCTTATTTAGTACACCGAATAATAGAGTAGGGTTTGCTGAGGCTCTGGAACCGAAATAGGAGAAAAGAAAGACTGCAGATAAAAAGGTGGAATTACGGGTGATATCTCCACTTCAGACGGGGTTCAAATCCCCCCAGAACAAGTTATGAAAACCTGCTGCCACAGTCACGGCAGAGATAACGCTGGATTTCTCCATTTCTTGTATGCCTTAACCCATCTTTCTAGTTTCTCTGACTACTGCATTCTGGGCAGTTTACGGTCTTTCGTATTGAATCAGTTTTGAGAAAGTCCTTCGAGATGATTTTGCCGCAATGAGGGCAGTTAATGATTTTTTGTTCCAATTTGTTTGCCTCCTTTATTGCCGAATATTAGCGCGCTTAAAAAAAGAGGAATTTTGCGGGAGATAACAAAGTTGTCACCACGTAAGTGAGTATAAAAAAGCTTATACATGTGCCACTGTTTTTATAAGTATACTTTTCAAATCTAAAACTTACGTATTTGGAAAATCTTTTTGGTTTTTGTAGAAATGCACTTGGGTTTCTGGCATTACTTCCATATTACTTTATCCAACCTGTCAAGCATGCAACTTCCAAAAATAGGTGCCTAAAATTGGATCGCGTCAACGTTTACATTTCAGACTAACTATAATTAGAAAATACAGTTCAGGTTAAAACCGTAGAATGATTCGAGTGGCAGAAAAGGTGACTTATCCAAGGTTGTCCAAGCAGCGGTCAAAACATGGATCAACAAAAAATACTGAAACCATCCTTCCTCAAATACTATGCAATCTAGCTACAAACCTTTTTTTAAAAAAGTTTATCAAACAATACCTGGCTACTCTGTAAACCTTATACTGCATAAAAGGCATCCACGAATTATTGGAGAGTATAAATGCAAACGATTTTGAAATTATTTTATTCAAAAGTTCGGTTCTGAGGATAAGATGAAGTGCGGATAACTTCTTTTCGTCTATAGGCTAAATTTTTGGTAAGTCTTGATAGATTGTTTAAGACTGACTTACATTTGGCAGGTTCATTTTATTTGTCGCCATCAGAATTTGTTCTGTCAAAAACTCTTCCAACAAGTCAAACTCTAAACCGTAATCCATTTGCTTATGTTTGGCTACGTGATTTTTTATGGCACGGTTCATTGCCTTCAAATCAGGGACTATCAAAATTCTTAAGCCGCACACACACCTGATTGTAGGCATTCCTTTTTGGTATTTGGCGGATTTATTTTTGCTGCCTTGTCCAGAAACATAGTTTATTTCTGCGTAGTTTTTCTTTGTCATTTCGACTAACTCTCTTGTACCGCTTACTTATGTTGATCTTCAGCTCATTTAAAAATTTGTGATAGGCTATAAACAATCACATTTTCAATAATTCTTTTTATTATTGGTTTTTTAAATTCATTTTTTATTATAGAACAAAATTTTATCGACAAATAGCTATATTTATTGAATCAAACAACCGCTAAGTAGCTAAGCCAACTTGGGCAGGGCAAGCTTGAGGATCCAGCATTTGAAAGACTTTGATTTTTAGCTTGTTACCTGGTGAGGCATAATTCTGAGATCTCTTTCATAATTACCTCTCAGGCATGTAGCAATAACCCACAATCAGGCACAACTGAATCAATGAATTTAGCTTGCCCTTTCTTTGTTTGTAAGAGTCTTTTAAGATCATGGGTTTGCATATTAGGCAGGTTACACATGGGTCATCAAAAGACAGTTGGCGATTTTAGTTATTATTAATTTGTGCGTGTGTGCCTACAGCAACAAATCTTGCCACGGCTTTAGAAGATAGCGCGAATTTTATAATTAATTGGTCTTTTAGTCTATATTGGTAATTTGTAATATCTAAGTGACTTTAGTTTTGCAAGGAGATGGATTATATTAAAAACCGAAGTTGCAGGTACCCTGATCCTAATACACAGTTGTCATCTCCAGCGCATCGATCTGGATTTACGAGTCGCCAGTTGTTGAAACAAGCTACGTTATTGGTTACAAAGTTGGCGTTGCCACAACTTGCGATCAGATAAATGTTTATGCTCAGGCTGGTCCATTTCAACTCCTTGGAGCTGCAAGACCTCGGACGCGCGTAGGATGCGACTTAAATGTGACCAATATAGACCTTAACTTGACCAGTGACCGTACGCTTCAGTGGGTCTCAATATGGAACTCATCATGCGCCCCTTTGGATCCACCGCAAAAATACGTGGATTATTTGATTTTCTGGAATAGCAAGTCGTAAACGGCGAAGGACGAGTAGTCGTAAGCTTTGATATCTCATCTTCCATGTTAGAGTTTAATACTATGCTTGCGATGAATAGGCAAAGGTCCGGCTGTCAAGGGATTTGTAGTAATTAACTGAAAATGGGATTTTTGTGCAGAAAATTAATATTGTACGTTTGGTCATGAGCATTGACAGTGGTGAAGTCGAATTGAGTTTTGGGAATATGAGGGTTTTTAGTGGGATTCAAGAGGCTCTTGTTTTGGCGTTGATGCTGGTCTCAATGTTCGTTCTATTCTATGTTGATATAGATTGGGCATTCAAGATAGGTATTGTAGTGATAGTTTTCGCTATTCTTTTTTTGGCAACTTTAGCAGCTGCGCTTCTGCGGCAGCAAAGAGAAGTCAAGCGAGCCCATGCTTAGCCACAGTAGTTTTCCACTTTAACTTTATTCTCCCTACATTGTCATGTTGTTTTGTTGATAGTTAAAAAGAGTTTAGAAGCGTAATTGCTTCCACGCAAGAAAGATAAGCTCAAGATTCTAAGGACTCAATGACTAAACCTGCACTGCGTCGCTCCCTATTTTCTTTGAACATGTCAAGTGTAGATGAGCTTTATCCCTGGATTTGCATCAGGTGACTTCACCCTCCTCTATAGGTCTTCATCAGTTATTTCACTGACTTCTTTGCTTTGTATAGGAGCACAAGCAAAAACACAAATAACCTCCAGACAATTCTTTCTTGAGATACTTCCATGATTGAAGGCTTCAACATCATAGCTACCACTTCCCGTGGAAACGAACGCCCTATGATCAACGAAATCCTGTTTCTACTCAAAGACGAGTTAGGCGACACAGGAGCGCAAGCCGCCAAAACCAAAATCCGAGGATTAATCGTGGCCAAAACCAACCTTGACCCATGTATCGTAGTTAAAGAATTCCGCAAAATCCTCACTGAACGTCCCTACGAGTTTCGATATGCGCTAAGAATATTGCCCATCCAAAGAATTGTGACGACCGAATTGTCGGAAATAAAGAAAGTTAGCGCAGAATTAGCCAAAAAAATAGGTGAAACCGAAACCTTCAGGGTTACAATTGAAAAACGTTTCACTTCTCTGCATACAAAAGATCTCATTGAGGCGGTTGTAGGCGACATTAAACAGAAAGCGGACCTTGAAAATCCAGATAAAATTTTGCTTGTCGAGGTTTTAGGTGCGTTGACAGGTTTGTCTTTGCTTGAGCCCAGCGATGTCTTGGCGGTAGTTAAAGAAAAAATGCTTTAACTAGAACTGAGTTGACAACAGGGCAACGCGCTCGATTACCAAGTTGGCAATTGCCCTTTCTTTAGACGAGTTTTTTTGGGTTTCAAGCTCTTCTGGGGTTATTTTAAAGACTTTTCTGATTCTTGTCTCCTTGCCCTTCGATAAGTCAAGAACCGTTTCGTCTGGTTCACTGCCAATGCATTCTGAAATGGCTTTAACAGAGTTTCTTATTTGCCCTGGGTCGTCACCTATGATGGCTACCGCCATGTTTTTAGTTTTAGCTTTTATTCCACAACATCCTATGGCTTTCTGTATTTGACGTTGTGCTGAAGCATACAGTAGGGTCTCCATCGCTGAGCTTTTTGAATGGTTAGTTTTATTTTTGAAAGCTTGCAGGGCGTTTAGTATGGCAAAGTAGAGGTGTTCTTGAGTGGCAATTAAGTCGGCATCAAAAAACTGGATATTTACATTTTGTCCTGTTTGTTTGCGATTAGCCTTCAGGAACCCTTCTGCCTTATTGAATGCCATTCCTCTGTAACCGGTTATTTCTATGTATTGCCCATATTCTTTTAAGTACTGCAGCATGTTAGGTTTCCTTCTGTATGTCTTTTAGTAGTTTTTCCGCCAACAGTTTCGGCAAGCCTGCTTTTACCAGTTTTGCAACTTCTTTGTTCAAATTCCGTTTGCCCAGTTGACGTTGGTTGATCTTTCTTAGTGTTTCTTTGGTGTCCCAGGGGAACACAACCCACGCAGAAGCATATTTTTCGTAAAAGTCTGGGATCGTTATTGACTGAGGCTTTAGGTATATAGTAGCGGTTTTGGTTTCGAGGGCACCTTGCTGGTGTAGATGTGTTTGAGCGAGTTTTAGGCTTCGGCCTGTGTCGGCTATGTCGTCGACTAACAGCACCCTTTTGTCCTCGATGGGTGCGGTCAAAGTCTGTTTTAGATATGGTTGCAAGATTGGCTGGGCGATGTCTTGATAGAAGGATATCTGGATTGTGTCGAGCTCCGGGGTTTCCAGTAGGTCAGTTAAGATGCGGGCAGGAACTAAGCCGCCTCTTGAGACACCAATAACTATGTCGGCTTTGTAGTCTTGGACCAGAATTTTTTGGGCTTGGCAAAGGAGCATGTCGTAGATTTGGCTCCATGTTGGAACTTCATAGTCGATATCCGCCAAGCTCTTATCCTCCTGTAGAGAAGTATCCAGTTTCTGGGTCTGTTAAGCCTTTCGACGGCACAACTTCTTCATGCAATTTAAATCCAACATATTTTTTTCCATTTAGCTATTTAACAGTTTTTTGTGCATCCTATTCGATGTTTGCCTTGGGTTTTGTTGTTTCTTGATTTGTTTTTTGCTTGCTTGGTTGCATATTTATTAAGGTGGACTTGCAATTTGGTTATTCGGGAGATAGGCGTCTGGAGATATGTGTCGCATTTCGTAATATAGTTTAAATGCTTAGACGTCTTTTCCAATAACTAACAACGAAAGGAGACTTGAAAAATGGTGAAGAATGTGGAAGAAGAAAAAATAAAACGCGTGCTCACAGAGCCCAAGTTGGCTGCAATAAAAACAATGCTCGAAAAAGACCACGCTATCGACTGCCTGTTATTGCTCCATACTAGTCGTGGCAAATGGAAGGACGCTAAAGACTTCATGAAAGACAACAACTTGACGCTCAGCGATGGCACCTTTAGGGCTAGAATGATTGAAATCGAATCCTTGGGTTTAGCTAAGAGTGAACGTATCGATCCACTCAAGAAATATTACGTTAAGACCGCCCTTGGGGAAAAAGTAGCTAATCTTCTTCTCGGCTTCTTTGACGAGCTTGGAGTTTAAAGTTTTTTATTTTGGGTGGCTTTTACCTTTTTCTTTCTTTTATTGATTTTTAACTCTTTCTTGTAGTTTTGTTCTACATAACTGTAATATAGTTTAGTAAGACGTAATACTTAAAAGAACGAATTCGCCGATAAGTATAACAACCTACAAGAAGGAAAAAAGAAAAATGAACACATACTTAAGAAAAATAAAGAAAAACTCAAAAGCCCTCAGCCCCGTCATCGCATCAATCATCTTAATCGCTGTCACAGTCGCAGTCAGTGTCGTCGTCGCAGCATGGATGGGCGGAATGACCATTGGTCTGATGGGAAACGCAGAACAGGCATCGATTGCAAATATTGCATTCACGGCACCCAGAACAATAAACGTTTTGATACAAAACTCAGGTAGTACAACTGTAAATATTACTCAGGCGTATGTCAATGGAGCAGGCGCAACTATTACCAATGCAGAACCCTGGTCAGTGGATAAATCTAGCGCAGAAACATTTACCGTTACCGCATCAGCTGATTTAGCTGCAGGCACCTCATATCAAATCAAATTGATCACTGCAAAAGGCACTCAAATTCAAAACTCTGCAGTATACAACCCTTAAATTCTTTCTTTCAAATTTAGACTTTCGGGGTAAGGTGAAGCATGCATTCACCCAACTTTCCTTTTTCTCTTTTAAAAAAAATATTGGAGTTTAAATCATGGTAACACAAATCAAAGAATACACATCAGCCCAAGCAATAGCTGACGCAATGGACAAACAGCTCTCAGAAACCAAAAGCGTATTGGGCGAGTACCTACGCAAACTTGATGAAATCCGCATGTTGGCGGAAAAGTCAAAAAAAGTCCGTGAGGTTGTCATGAGGTTGGCAGGCAAAAGAGCCCCAACTGAAAATACAAGCGAAATCACGGTAGGCACACTAAACATTGTTTTGGATGCTAGCCCATCCCACGAGCTAATTGCTATAGAATCAGTTGTACGCAGTCACCAAGAACGGTTGCTGGTTTTACAAAAGGTACGTGAAGCGCTCAAGTGGCTTGACCAACTTGGTGACACGGAAGGCCTCAAGTATCTTGTGGTGGAAAACGATGGCATTCCAGAACGTATCCTATTCAAAATATCTTAAAACCTAAGGAAAGGAGTACACGACAGTGACTGAGGTGCAAACAAATTCGCTCCAAACAATCCTTGATGAATTTAAAACTCTAAGCCCAGAAACCACAAACGCCACAGTATTCAACAACGCTGGACAAATCATAGCCAATACAGAAACCACAACTGAAGACCAAACAAAAAAATTCTTAACCGACTTTTATAGCATTACTCAGAAAGCCCAAATCATCGGCGGCGTCGAAAACCTGATAATTCAAGCTGTCGATAGCCAATTAACCATTACCGCTACGAATAGTCATTATTTGACAATGGTTTCTTCTCGGTCAGCAAATCAGGAAATTGTAAAATCACTAACCCAAGTGATAGTTCCCACAGTCGTCAAACTCATTGACCAAAATACGATTGTCCCCACAGAAATCCAGTCATCACCAATTATTAAACCTGAAGAAAAAACAGATGAAAAAGTTGTTTTGCCAATCATAGACGAACCAAGAATCGAACCAATTCTTGAAACTAAAACGTCTTTTGAACCGTTTCTTCCCTCAACGCCCATTAACCAGTTCATAATTGAAAAAATAATAGGTTTACTTGTCCCAACTGATACCGTGCGAATCGACAGTGAGGCACTGGATAAATGGAGTGATCTTTATGGCGGCAAACAAATCCTAATGGTAAATATCGAAGCGTTGGATGGTAAAAAAACCACTTGCAAGGTTAAGCCGATAAAAGAGACAAAGAACAACTCCAAAGGGGTTATCCAAATTCCTGAAAAAATCCTGCAGACTCTTCAGACTGAAAAGGGCAGGCTGGTAATGGTCGGGCCAGTATTAGAATAATAACGGGGAAAAAAGATGAAACATAAAAAATACACTGAAACCTCAACTGAGCTTATCGATAGTGCAGCTGTGATTTCAGTCGGAGATGACAATGCTGTTTTCGCTAACTTATCTGCCAGTTTAGCTGAAATACGCAAACTCAAAGGCGTCATAGGTTACATTCTAAGAAGCGAAACCTCAGCTATAATAGACGTAACCGAACAAGACAAAATAATCGATTATGCCCTCTTGTCTTCCCAGATTTCTGATTCAAGCTTTGAAATGGCAAAAAAATTCAGCATATCAAACATAGAAAGTGTGTTGGTTGAGGGTAAAAGTGTTAAAGTCCTCTGCATGAGGGTGGGCGAAAACAAGATCGGAATTTTTATGGAGAAAACCGCGACACATGCTTGGATTATAAAAAGGGTCCTCCTATAGTTTAGTTTCATTCAATCCCATAGCAGTTAAGAAAGACGTCAATGGCGCTAACAGCCTCGTTTCTAAAGCAAACCAAAACAACAAACATATCTTTTAGCCTTAAAGTTTATATTTGCGTTTGATTTTTGCAATAATCCGAATTAAACAGATTCTATTAAGTAGGGAATGATAATATGGCGTATTTAACAACAACAGGCTCAGGACAACCAGTCCTCATCCTTAAAGAAGGAACAACAAGAAGTAGAGGCAAAGAAGCCCAAAGAAACAACATCATGGCCGCACGAGTAATCGGCGAAGTCTTAAAAACCACTCTCGGTCCACGCGGTATGGACAAAATGCTAATTGACAGCCTAGGCGACATCACAATCACAAACGACGGCGCTGCAATTCTCAAAGAAATCGATGTAGAACACCCCGCGGCAAAGATGATGGTTGAAATCGCTAAAACCCAAGACGACATGGTGGGCGATGGAACCACATCTGCAGTTGTACTTGCAAGTGAATTACTTAGAAAAGCTGAAGAACTTCTTGACCAAAATATACACCCAACAATATTGGTCAGCGGCTACCGAAAAGCCTCAGTAAAGGCAATTGAAGCTATAGGTAAAATGGCAGTACCACTAGACGTTAACGACCGCAAAACACTCCTCAAAGTCGCATTAACCTCAATGAGCAGCAAAGCAGTCGGTTCGGCAAAAGATCACTTAGCCGAAATCTCTATCGATGCAGTTAAACAAATCGCCGAGAAACGCGGAGACAAAATAATCGCTGACATAGACAACATCCAACTCATCAAGAAAACAGGAAAAAGCCTCCTTGAAACTCAACTTATCCAAGGCATAATCATCGACAAAGAAGTCGTCAGTCCAGGAATGCCAAAAATCAAAGAAAACGCAAAGATTGCCCTCTTAGATGCAGCCTTAGAAATCGAAAAAACCGAAATAACCGCTGAAATCCGAATAAAAGACCCCAAACAGATGAAAGCATTCCTAGACCAAGAAAATAACATGATGGAAGATATGGTTACTAAAGTCAAAGCCTCAGGTGCCGACGTGATTTTCTGCCAAAAAGGCATCGACGACATGGTTCAGCACTTTCTATCCAAAGAAGGCATCATAGCAGCAAGACGCGTAAAAGAATCAGATATGGAGAAACTTGCAAGAGCCACAGGTGGAAGAATTGTCAGCGACTTAGATGACCTAAAGAAAGCAGATCTTGGTAGTGCAGGCCATGTTGAAGAACGCAAGATCGGTGACGACAAACTGATTTTTGTCGAAAAATGCAAAGACCCCCACTCAGTTGCGATACTTATCCGCGCAGGACTCGAACGCATGGTTGACGAAGCTGAACGTGCAATGACCGACTCACTCTCAGTCGTCTCAGACGTATTAGAAAACAGCAGAATCGTCGCAGGCGGCGGGGCAGTCGAAATCGAAATAGCAAAAGAGCTACGCAAGTATGCAACAAAAGTCGGCGGCAGAGAACAACTAGCCGTAGAAGCATTCGCAGACGCGGTCGAAGTCATCCCACGTACACTCGCAGAGAACGCAGGTTTAGAGCCAATAGACATACTCGTAGAACTACGACAAGTACATGACAAAGAAACTGGCAAATACATGGGCATCAACGTGTTCACAGGTAAACTGCAAAATAGCATCGAAAACGGCGTAATCGAACCAATCATGGTTAAAGAACAAGCTATCAAATCCGCAGCCGAATCGGCAGCTATGATACTCCGCATAGACGACGTTATAACATCCAAGGCGCCAAAAGGCGGTCCGGGTGGCCCAGGCGGCGGAATGCCGGGCGGCATGGGCGAAGAATAAATCGCCTAACTTCCTTTTCTTATTTCTAAGAAATAATTTTCATAGTTTTTCATCTTTTGAATCATTTCTAATTTTAATAAGCGTCAGAATTTGCGCTTTGGTAATAGGAATTGCTCATAAGAGGAATAGGTACAATCGCAAAGTGCAAGTACCTAAGGAACAGCGCTTTAACGTCCATAGGTGTCTTGGGGTTTTTATGTTCATTTTTAGTATCAACGGAGAATTGCCCTCACATGTGCCGATAACCATAACATGCTATTATCAGGATTGCCTTCTGCATGTTTCGAAGACTCTTAATATCCATCTCCTTAACGGAAGACGCTAAAATGCGTTAATTTTCCATTTTGATTTGCTGGGTACACAACGTATTTATTTCTAAGAGAGAACCATCTCTCGAGCTCCGGTAGTATAGTCCGGTCAAGTATGCCGGCCTCTCGAGTCGGCGACCCGGGTCCAAATCCCGGCCGGAGCACTAACTATTCAATTAATTAAAGGATAAAGAGCTTATTTAGAAGTTAGTGTAGCACATTGTTCTTCTACTGTGCGGTTCAGCGTTAGTTCTGCCATGTTTCGGCTGTAATCCATGATGCGCCTCGAACTGTCATAGATTAACCGTAGCACAGAAACGATGTTTGGGTCGAGTTTCTTGCTCGACATTAGCATTATTACTTCATTTTCGAGAGGAATTATGGCTTCGCGTTTAGAAATTAACTTTTCAGCATCTTTGTAATCTCGTTTGAAGAGGGCTTTAATGGAGTCGTCGTAAAGTTGATGCGCTTGGGTGCTGAAATAGACAAGTTGGTTGTATGTTTCATCGTCTATGGGATCTTTTATGAATAAGGTTTCGTTTTCGATTAATTTCTGCAGGTATCTGAGGTTGTTTATAATGTTCATGGCGTTTTGCGCTATGCTCTCTATATCGTTTACAGCTATGCGGTAGAGGAGAAATTCCTTGGGTGTTCGAAATCCGAGTTCCCGATAGAGGTTACGTTCTATGCCGTGTTTGAGTTGGCGGACAATGTATAGTCCGAGGCGATTTACATCATTGTGAGCGCCAATCACGCTATCAAATAGAATAGTGCTTCTGTCTTTGAAGGCAGCTATGGCGTCCCTGTTTGCTGCGAGGGCTACGATAGCCATTCTTCGGACAGCTTTTTCGATTGGGAATTCTGAGTGTTTAATCAGGATTTGAAGGGTTATTTCGTCAGCAGTTTCCTCAATTATTTCTGAGCCTAAGAAGTGGTCTCGGGCAAGATTTTTTATTTCATTTTTATTTCTTATGGCGTCGGGGGCGTTTTTGAAATGGATTCTGATGATGTCTGCGCCTATAGCATAGAGCGCTCGGATCATGCGGAGGGTGGATTGTGTTGGTTCTTTTGGATCTATATTCACGTAGTATTCTTTGGGTTTATTGCCGTCTTCTCTACCTTCTTTTTCCATGATTTTTCTGGGAATCAGCGCGAGGGTTTGGTCGGGTTGGATGTTGAAGGCGATTTCGCTTCCTCGTTTTAATCCTATATCTTCTACCCATTCTTTTGGTAGGGATATGATGTACGAGCCTCTACCTGTGCATTGTACTCTTCTGTAACCGAGGTCTTTTTCTGCCAAACAAGTCACCGTGGTAAATGTTTCATTTAGATTACATATTTCATAAACTTGCATATAAATGATTTTCAACAAAGTTATATAGAATACATGCCATTTGCTGAGCTAGCTCCATAAAGGAGGGCGACAAAATGCCATTAAACATCTGTAAAATAATAGTACAAAATAATAATCAGGCAACAACAAGTGAAGGTGTTTTATGCACAAACGACGTGGAACTCCACGTATTGATGCTCACTTGCGCGCGTTTACATTGAAAAATGAAGGCTTAAAGATGAAAAAAATAATCGCAAAACAAGAAGCATGCATGGGTTGCGGACTATGCGAAGTCTACTGCACCACCCAGCATTCAAAATCAAAAGATATAATCAAAGCTTACAATAGTGAACACCCCAAACCCGTATCCAGAATCAGACGAGAAGTAAACAAACCCATCTCTTTTGCAATACAATGCCGCCACTGTGCGGACGCTCCATGCGTAACCGCCTGCCTCTCAGGGGCAATGACAAAAGATTCAAAAACAGGGGAAGTTACACACAACAAAGATAAGTGTATGGGGTGCTGGACATGCGTTATGGTTTGCCCCTACGGTGCACTAATTATGGATAAGGAAGGCAAGGTCGTCGCTAAATGTGACCTCTGCCAAGGGATAGCTGAGCCAGTTTGCGTTGCCAATTGCCCCAACGAAGCGTTAGTATTCAAGGAGGTAAAACCGTAATATGGCAAAGTACTTGATTGTTGGTGCGTCAGCTGCAGGAATAGCTGCAGTAGAAGCTATAAGAAAAGTTGACCCAGTAGGCACGATAACAGTAATCACCGAAGAGGCTTGCGCACACTATAGTCGTCCTATGATTAGTGACTTAGTCAGTGGTAAAGCAGACCTTCAAAAAATGAATTGCAAAGCTGAGGGATTCTGGAAAGAAAATAATGCTGAAGCACGCTTGGATAAAAAAGTAGTTAGCCTGAACCTATCTGACAAAACCGTAACCTTAGAAGATGAAGAAAAGGTAGGCTACGAAAAACTTTTACTTGCAACTGGCGGCAAACCCTTCATACCTAAGATGGAAGGCCAAGATAAAGAGGGTGTATTCACCTTCACAAACATATCCGATGCCCAACGTTTAGCTGCAAAAATCGATGCTTTAAACGCTAAGAGCGCAGTAGTCATTGGTGCAGGTTTAATCGGTATAAGTGTCACCGAAGCTCTCATTAAACGCGGCATAAAAGTCACAGTTGTCGAATTGCAAGAGAAAATCCTAAGCTTGCTCTTAGACGCAAAAGCATCCGACATCGTTGAAGAAGTCATCAGAAAAGCAGGCGTAGACTTTGCAACCGGGCAGTCAGTGCAGAAAATCATCGGCAAACCCGAAAACGACGGTGCAGTTGGCGGAGTAATCTTAACCAAAGGTAACCAATTACCTTGCGACCTAGTCATCGTAGCCATAGGCGTCATTCCAAGAACCGAGTTAGTAGCGGGAACTGCTGTGAAACTAAATCGGGGAATAGTTGTGGATAACTTTATGCAGACCAGTGTACCTGACGTCTATGCAAGTGGAGATGTTGCCGAGGCTTACGATTTTATCCTTAACCAAAATCGTCTTTTGCCACTTTGGCCTTTGGCGGTTTTGGAAGGCAGAGTTGCAGGCTGTAACATGGCGGGAGCAAAAACCAGCTATGAAGGCGGAACCAACATGAGTAGCCTCAAGTACTTTGGCATACCTATCGTCTCCATAGGTTTAGCTAACCCAAAAGATGACCCAACGCTCGAAGTGATCGTTCTACAGGACATAGAGAGCAATGTATACAAGAAACTGGTCCTCAAGAACAACATAATCGTTGGAATAACTCTGGTGAACTGCATCGACCGCGCTGGAATCCTATTCAACCTAATGAAAAGCCAGGTTAACGTGAAAAGATTTAAGCAAAACTTGCTGAGAGACGATTTCGGCTGGGCAGTTTTGCCTGTAATGCTTCAAAGAAAAATGAGTGTGGTGCAATAGATTTGGATCAGCATGATAGAAAAATCATCAACCCATTCAGCGATGATAAGGATTTCTCAGCCTGCGGTATCTTCGCTGCAATGAACACTGAAGGCAAACGTTTCGGCTCAAAAGATCCAGTTCGCGCAATGGCGAACATGCATGACCGGGGTAACGGCTTGGGCGGCGGCTTCGCAGTTTACGGCATATACCCAAGCTTCAAAGATTACTACGCTTTCCATGTTATGTACCTGAGTAAGGATGCCAAAGTAAAAACTGATCGTATACTTGCTTCAAAGTTTGACATTGTCTACGATGAGGAGATGCAAACAAAACCAGCAAACGTCAGTGATCCACCACTGGTTTGGCGGTACTTTGTACAGCCAAAAAAACTCCGACCTAAAAACCAAACTGAAGAAGACTACGTTATTGAAGCCATTATGCGTGTTAACACTGAAACAGGAAAGGCATTTGTCTTCTCAAGTGGCAAAGACATGGGTGTCTTTAAAGGTGTGGGGTTCCCAGAAGATGTTGCAGAATTTTTCTGCTTAGAGGATTACCAAGGATACCTCTGGTCCTGTCACAGCCGGTTCCCAACAAATACTCCTGGTTGGTGGGGTGGAGCGCATCCATTCAACATCCTTGACTGGACAGTGGTACACAACGGTGAGCTGTCATCTTATGGCATAAACCGTCGATATCTAGAAATGTATGGTTACAAATGTACGATGCAAACCGACACTGAAGTGTTGGCCTACGCGGTGGACTTGCTTATGCGAAGACAACAACTGCCAATTGAACTTGTTGCCCAAGTATTGGCGGCGCCTTTATGGAATGAAATAGACCTCATGGAACCCAAACAGGCAACTCTGCTTCGGACTCTTCGCCAAACATACGGTAGCCTACTTATGAATGGGCCATTCAGCATAGTTATCGCCCACCATGGCGAAATGATTGGCTTAACTGACAGAATCAAACTTCGTCCCATGGTTGCTGGCGCAAACGGCGATTTCCAATACTTGTCCTCGGAGGAATCAGCGATGCGGCTGGTTTCTCCACAGCTTGATAAGTTCTGGGCGCCAAGAGGCGGTGAACCCGTAGTTTGCAGACTGAAGAACTTCCAGAAAAAAGCCGGAGGCTCAACTTATTGAAGACCTACGTAATCCCTGAATACCTTGTTGAACGAGATGAAAAACGCTGCATACGGTGCAAAGTATGTGTTAACCAATGCACCTACGAAACCCACTTCTATGACCAAGAGACCGACACTGTATGCAGCAAAGATGAAAACTGCGTGAACTGCATGCGATGCGTGACCTTTTGTCCGACACACGCCATCACGATTAAAAGGAACCCTAACGCTAACCGTGAAAACGCCAACTGGACCTTCGAAGCCATCCGCGATGTTAAAAAACAAGCAGAAAACGGCGCTGTTATCATAACCGGCATGGGCAATGATAAACCCTACTACACCTATTGGGATAGACTGCTCTTAAACGCAAGCCAGGTCACTAACCCCTCAATTGATCCATTACGTGAACCTATGGAAATACGAACGTACCTTGGTGCAAAACCCGACAAACTGGATTTAGCATACGACAAAAGCGGAACCGTTCTTAAGACACAGCTCACCCCGCAGCTTTGTCTCGACACCCCGATAATGTTCTCGGCTATGTCATATGGTGCAATCAGCCTAAATGTCCATGAATCCTTAGCTCGTGCAGCCACCGAATGCGGAACATATTGGAACACGGGAGAAGGCGGCTTAGACAAGAGTCTCTACAAATATGGTGACAACACCATAGTGCAGGTCGCGTCAGGCAGATTCGGGGTCCATAGTGACTACCTGTATTCGGGGGCAGCAGTAGAAATAAAGATTGGTCAAGGCGCAAAACCAGGCATAGGCGGTCACCTTCCAGGCGAAAAAGTCACCGAACACGTTGCCAAAACACGTATGATTCCAGAAGGCACCGATGCACTGTCACCTTACCCTCAGCACGATATCTATTCAATCGAAGACCTCCGCCAACTAATCTATGCCCTTAAAGAAGCAACCAACTACACCAAATCCATTATAGTAAAGATCGCAGCAGTCCACAATGCACCAGCCATCGCCAGCGGTATGGTTCGGGCAGGCGCAGACATAATAGCCATCGACGGAGTCCGCGGCGCAACAGGTGCAGCACCCAAAGTCATCCGAGACAACGTTGGCATCCCAATAGAGTTAGCGCTAGCACAAATCGACCAACGACTGCGCGAAGAAGGCATCAGAAGTCATGCGGGTGTTGTTGCAGCGGGCGGCATCAGAAGCGCAGCTGACGTGGTAAAAGCCATCGCGTTGGGCGCGGACGCAGTATACATTGGTACGGCGGCTCTAATTGCGATAGGTTGCACAGTTTGCCAACGATGCTACACTGGTAAGTGTCCATGGGGCATCGCGACCAGCGACCCGTGGATTAGCAAACGCATCAACCCCGACATTGCATCCAAGCGACTCGTGAATCTGCTTCAGAGCTGGAGCATAGAAATCAAAGACATGATGGGTGGTATGGGCATAAACGCAATTGAAAGCTTGCGCGGCAACAAACTAGCCCTTAGAGGTGTCGGCTTAACCAAGACGGAACTAAAGATACTGGGCGTTAAAATGGCAGGAGCATAAAAAAATGCAAATACAAAGCAAACCTCAAGAAATAGACGCAAAGTATCAGTCACTCGTAACACGTGAAAGTAAACTTGTAAAAATAGACGCTGAAGGACTCTACTATAGAGACCTAAACTGCTTACTACGGCAACTCATCGCCGCCAACGGCATTGAACGCCTAGAACTCCACAATGTATGCGGACAACGATACATTGGTACTGGCCTTGACACTAATATCCAAGTCGATATCTACGGCACACCAGGAAACGACTTAGGGGCTTTCATGAGTGGACCCAAACTGTTGGTTCATGGAAACGCTCAAGACGGCTGTGGCAACACCATGAACGAAGGTAAAATAGTCATTGAGGGTCACGCTGGCGATGTTACGGGAAACTCTATGCGAGGTGGGAAAATCTTTGTCCGCGATTACGTCGGTTACCGTGTGGGCATCCATATGAAAGAATATAAAAACAAGGTTCCGCAGATTGTCATTGGGCAGACTGCAGGCGACTTCTTTGCAGAATACATGGCTGGTGGAGTTATGCTCATCTTGGGTTTGAATCTCAAGGAAGGAGAAAAATGCAATGCACGCTTTGTCGGCACAGGCATGCATGGTGGAGTAATCTATGAACGCGGCGAAATCCTTGATCCCGTGAATGGAACCAAAACCTTACCAGTAGGTAAACGTGATATTCGAGTGATCGAAGGCTTAGTTAACGAATACTGTAGCCACTTCGGTACCGACCCTAAAACTATTCTAAACAGCAAATTTAAAAAAATACTGCCACTTTCAAAGCGACCATACGCGAAACTCTTCTCGCATTAAAACTTCTTTATTTTAGTCCCCTTATAGAACTTGGCAGATATTTGGTATATTTAGAAACTCCTTGCCGAACCTATAAGGTAGTCATATAGGCGATTTCTCTATTAGCTGAGCAGAGTTTGGTTTTCCGAAAGCTAAAATAAGACCGTGACAAAAGTATAGCCACTTGAGGTTAATTGACCCGTGTCATCCATTATCGAAGACCTCATTGCTAGGAAAATTTTTAACAACCGCGGAGAAGAAACCATAGAAGTAGATGTAATTACTGCTTCCGGGTTTGGAAGGGCAGCTGCTCCCGCTGGCAAAAGCCGGGGAAAAGCTGAAGTGGTTTATTATCCACAGGGTGGCGTGGAAGCAGCCATTAAAAAAGTTGACGACTTAATCGCTCCTGAACTTGCAGGCCTAAACGCAGATTTCCAGGAGGAAATCGACAGCACTCTGCATGAAATAGATGGAACCACAGATTTTAAGAACATCGGCGGAAATACCGCGTTTGCAATTAGCCTTGCTAACGCTGAAGCTGCCGCAAATAGTCACAGTCTTCTTCTATTCCAGTTTCTTGGCGGAAACGCAGCAACCACAATGCCTTTTCCTTTGGGCAATTGCATAAGCGGCGGAGCCCACGCTCGAGGCGGAAAAACCCCCAGTATACAAGAATACCTTGCCTTGCCTCATGGCG
Source organism: Candidatus Bathyarchaeota archaeon (assembly GCA_963725855.1). Classification (GTDB taxonomy): domain Archaea; phylum Thermoproteota; class Bathyarchaeia; order Bathyarchaeales; family Bathycorpusculaceae; genus Bathycorpusculum. Next base: position 611,178 of record CAVSAA010000003.1, read on the forward strand.
CTGAAAGCTTCCTTGAAGCCCAAACCGCCAACACTCAAATCCACAAAAAAATTGAAAGTACACTAAAAAAGAAAAGCACTACTTTCTCAGGAGGTAAGAGTGACGAAGGCGCATGGATCGCAAATATTGACACGGAAGATGCATTCGAAGTTATGGCTAAAGTCTGTGAAGAAGTCGGCAACGAATTGGATTTTGAATGTGGGTTCGGTATTGATGTTGCGGCTTCATCATTTTGGAAGCCAAAAGAAGAAAAATATGTTTACGAGATGGAAAGCAAAAAGCGGGACACCTCCGAGCAGCTTGAGTTTATGCTTGAGTTAATCGAGAAGTACCATCTTGCCTATGTCGAGGATCCCTTCAACGAGGACGACTTTGACAGCTTCGCCGAGCTTACTCGAAAAGCCAAAAATTGCATGATCTGCGGAGACGATTTATTCACAACCAATACTGAAAGGTTAAATAATGGAATTAAGATTAACGCTGGAAACGCAATAATCATAAAAGTCAACCAGATAGGCACCTTAACCGATGCGGCTGAAACAATCGAACTGGCACAACGCCACGGTTACGATGCTGTGGTGTCTCATCGGTCCGGAGATACATGCGATTGGCATATCGCACATTTGGCTGTCGCCTACAAATGCCCCGTAATAAAGACAGGCGTTGTGGAAGGTGCACGTATAGCCAAACTAAATGAACTCATCCGAATAGAGCATTTCCTTGGGAACAGAGCCAAAATGGCTGACCTAAAAATACGCTAAAGAGAAGATGAATAGAATGTCTGAAGACCAAGTAAAAGAAAACCAACCGGTTGAAAACGAACCCGTAGAGGAACCAGAAGAAACCGTGGAAGATGTTCCTCAAGAAGAAATTGAATCAACTGAAACCATTAGTACTGAGCCTCAAGGTGAAGCACAAGAAGAAGAGACTCAAGAAATGCAAGCTCCAGAAGAAACCCTTCTTTTACCTCGAGACACCCTGCTATCCGCAGGTATCCATATTGGGACTAGGATGAAAACACTGGACATGGAACCATTCATCTACCGCGTACGCCCTGATGGACTGTTCGTTTTGGATGTCAAAAAAACAGATGACCGCATCAGAGTTACAGGAAAATTCCTTTCACGATACGAACCCGCAAGAATAGCAGTAGCAGCCACCAGGCTTTATGCTCATGAACCAGTCAAAATGTTCTGCAAACTAACAGGTGCAACACCGCTCATCGGGAGATTCATCCCAGGACAACTTAGTAACCCTCAGTATTCGAGTCGCATTGACCCCGAGGTCATCCTCGTCTGCGACCCAAGAGCTGACGCCCAAGCAGTCAAAGAAGCATCCAAAGTCGGCATCCCAATCGTTGCACTATGCAGTACCGACAACGAGTTTGCAGGAGTAGACCTAGTTATCCCAACCAACAACAAAGGCAGACGCGCTCTAGCAGTTGTGTTCTGGCTCTTAGCAAGACAAGTGCTCCGTGAACGAGGCGAACTTGGTCCAGACAAGGATCCACCAGTAACAATCGAAGACTTTGAAGCTAAAGTGACACGCGAAGAGGAAGAGGAGCCCTAAAACCTTTGCCGACGATTCGGCGTCCAAATGTAGCTTCTCAATTTTATGAGGGCAACGCCGAAGAGCTCAGAGCACAAATCACCTCTTGTTTTCTCCATCCACTGGGTCCCAAGAAACTTCCCCAAGTTAATTTTCATAGTCACCCACGAAGCATCGTGGGCTTGATTTGTCCCCATGCAGGCTACATGTATTCTGGTCCCATTGCGGCACATGCTTTCTACGAGTTAGCCACAGATGGCAAACCTAATACTGTTGTGCTCTTAGGTCCCAACCACACAGGTAACGGTAGCGCTTTGGCCTTGATGCGTGAGGGCATCTGGCGAACGCCGCTGGGTGACGTGGAAATTGACACCGCGTTGGCTGACTCGATATTGCATCAGACCCGCATCCTAGATGTGGATGATGCAGCACACAAATACGAGCACTCTCTTGAAGTTCAGCTTCCCTTCCTCCAGTTCCTCTACGAAGACAAGTTCAAAATTGTTCCAATCTGCTACTTGATGCAGGATTACGACTCTGCAGTCGAAATAGGCCGCGCCCTCGTTGAAGCTTTATCCGTCACAAATGCTTTAGTCATCGCTTCCTCTGACATGACACACTATGAACCAGCAAAGGCGGCAGCTGCCAAAGATCAAGCTGCCCTCAAAGCTGTTTCGGAATTAGATGCAAAACGCTTCTACGAAACTGTAGAAACCCAAAACATCACTGCATGTGGCTACGCACCAATTTCCAGCCTAATCACTTACGCTGTCGGAGTATGTGCCAAAGCACAACTACTTAGTTACCATAACAGTGGCGACGTAACAGGAGACCACTCAAGCGTGGTCGGATATGCTGCTGTAAAATTCAGTAAATAATCCATTAGTTTAGTATTCATTGAGTAACTTGTCGAAGAAAGCTTTGGTTTTAGCGATATCTTCCATGGATGTCTTGTGTTCCAACTCCAATGTAATGGGGCCTTCATAACCATACTCATGTAGCGCTGAAAGGAAATGGTTTAACTCAGGCTTTTTTTGGATGAATGGCTCATGTGCCTTGTTTGCCATGTGAACGTTGCAAACGCGCCTGCCATATTTATCGAGTAATTCATCAACCACTTTAGTTTCTAGTGCATGGCATAAGTCAAACGTTATCCCCATCTCGTTCTTAGGATCAATAACACTAAGCACTTCTTCAAGTTGTTCAACGTTCTTACCAAACCCAGTCGAATTATACGACAGATTCTCCAAAGACAACTTGATGCCGAGGCGTTTTGCAAACGGCCTAATTTCCTCGTTGAAAATTTCGTTCAAACACTTTTTCCTGATGTCTTGGGGTAGCTTTTTTGAAATGTTCGAGTGTACCGTCATAAGTGGCGTACCCAGCGCTCTAGCGCATTCAAGCGAGATTTTGCCGTAATATATTGCTTGGTGGACCTCAATTGGATCTTTAACGTGGAGAACTGCTGAGTGCAGGGTTAGGCATTTAAGTCCAGAAGCAATGTAGGCTTTTTGTTCCCGATAGATGTCAGTGTCGTGCTCTTTTTTTATTGACTTCATGTTAAATTCAATGTTGCTGAAACCGAGCTTTTTAACGGTGTTGAAGTTATCTTGTATGCCAAGTTTGCTAAAAATTCCGTTGGATAGACTCAACTTCATACTTAACCCTTCAATTGTAGTTTCTCTATTACCTGTAGGTTTTTCCTTCTTTAATTTTTGCTCTGTTACATAAAGTTAAATTTCTACATTATTCATTAATTTTAATGGTGCAAATGTGGAAGTAAAAGTTCGCTTCTTTACTAATCTGCGAGAAATTGTCGATAAAAGGGAAGAAACCATAACTTTTGCCGACTGTATAACTGTTACAGTGCATCTGGTTCTAACAACTCTCTCAAAAAAATATGGTGCCCCTTTTGTTGAATACGTTTACAACAGCAAAACTATGCAGCCTAAAAGTTTCCTTCAGTTTCTTGTTAACGGGACGAGCACAACTACTCTAAAGGGGCTAGAAACAAAGCTTAAGGACGGAGCTGTTTTGGCAATTCTTCCTCCTGTGGGTGGCGGATAAATTTGAATTGCAAGTTCGTTTAATGTTTAGACTATATGTAATAGAATAGGTAAAAGATCGCAGATTTGCATCTGCATTCACTACTAGAAGTTGAAAACTGCTATTTTTTACGGTTATTACATTGTAGGACCTTGGGGCAAATCAAGCATTCATCCGTGCATCCTGATGGTGCATTAAGTAGTCCACTGAAATGTGCACATTTTGCGGGGGAATCAAAAACAATAGGATACTCGGTTGCTCTAATGCCCACGATCTTTTCTTTTATAGTGTCGAGCTCTAGGCGTGACATGCAGAATGGGCAAGCATAATGCGTTAGGCGTGGAATAACAGAGTCATCAGTAATCATCGTTGGCCGATCAAACTGCTTCTCGCAGCCTTTGTAGGGGCACTGAAACTTATCATCGGAACCGTGAGAGTGGAAAAAGCGCATAATGCTCAGTCTTAGAAAGTTGGTGTCGTAACATTTAATAAAGATATCCGCGAACGCCCAAACCCCTGGAGCTGAACAACACAACGACAATAATTAAGAACCAAGCTGTTTGTACAATTGTCGAGAGTTATTAATAATAATTCACGGATTGATACATAATAAGAATACTTAGGATATCATGTTTGCAATTATTCATAATATTTATTAACAAATCTTAGTCAAGTTTTTATTGGGTCAACAACAAATAACGTTAAAGAATGGTGAGACAAATGGAAAACGTCATTGCCCAAATAGAGTTTCAGATGAAAGAAATAGTATACTTCACACATGAGTAGGATTAAGAAAAGTCTCTACATTGGTATAGTTCCCCGTTCTTTTCTTACATGAAGGTACATTAAGAAAGATCCTGACCATTATTCTCTGGAAAATTTTAAGCCTCGAGCGGGCTTTGCTCCCGCGGCCTGCTGCTTACGAGGCAGCCGCTCCACTGGGCTGAGCTATCGAGGCACCATAGACGCTAACAACACGGAACCAATTTTTAAAGTTTCACAAACCCCAACCTTAAAAGCAATAAACTACCCATAAAAAATAGAGCAGACCCCAAATGAGTCAAAGCAATTCTCCAAGAGCAAAAAGTCTCGGCGAACACAAAATAATCCAAATTATCCAAAACCATCTTACCAAGATGCCCCAAATGGCTATCCCATTTGGAGACGACGTTTCCGCAGTAAACCTTCCCGAAAATTACGTTGCCGTTCTCAAAACCGACATGCTTGTAGGAAAAACAGATGTGCCCAAAAAAATGAGCCTATTTCAAGCTGCAAGAAAAGCCATAGTTATGAATGTCAGCGACTTTGCCTCAAAAGGCGTACAACCGACAGCGGCGCTTATTGCACTAGGTTTGCCGAGAAGCTTTACCCAAAATCACATCGAAGAAATCGCCCAAGGCCTCAATTCTGGCGCACAAGAATACGGCGCTTACATCATCGGGGGCGATACGGCTGAAGCTTCGGATTTGATTGTTTCAGTTTCGCTCTTTGGAACAACACAAAAGCACGCTTTGATGTTGCGAAGTGGTGCTAAAGTCGATGACATTTTGGCTGTTACGGGTTTGTTTGGCAAATCCTCAGCTGGGTTACGTTTGCTTTTAGATAAAGCCTGTTCTGCAGAGCTGAACTTAGGCAAGATGCTTTTAGATTCGGTTTTGATGCCCAAAGCCCGGCTTAAGGAGGGTTTGGCTCTTAGTGGTTCAGGGCAGGTTTCAGCTTCCATTGATTCCAGCGATGGCTTAGCGTGGAGTTTGCATGAGCTTGGGCGGTTAAGTAACGTCGGCTTCATCCTTGATGTGGTTCCTGTGGGAAGCGAGGTCAAGCAGTTCGCTGATCAAAATGGGCTTGACGCTTCGGAGTTGGCTCTATATGGTGGCGAAGAATACGAGTTGGTTTTAACTGTTAAGCCTGAAGGGTGGGATGCTGCTGTTGCTGCAGTTGAATCGGTTGGCGGGCAACTATTACCAATCGGAAAAGCCACCAAAGAAAGTAAAATACTTCTTAATGTTGATAACGAGACGTGTGCAATTGAAGCTCGTGGCTGGGAGCATTTTAAGAGCCACGTTTAGATTGCTGATCTAGGGTGTAGTTGATTATGGTTATGCATGAAGCTGCGAGGTAAGGGGTTTTTCCCAGGCTGATTTTTTCTCCAAACCGCTGGGCAAAGAGTTCGGCTTTTTTGGGTAAGCCAACATGGTCACCCAAGACAAAGAGGCCGTTCTCAGATAGTTCAATTTGTTCTATGTCTTTGCCGTCTTCTTCTAGCACGTATACTTTTTGGGATTGAGCTTTGTCTTTTAGTAGCGCCTCGAAGCTTGTTTTGTCTTTAGTGATGCCTGGGTGCGGTTTGTCCTGCAAAATTTTTTTGAGGATTCCTTGCCATGTGTCCATGTCGGTACGTACATCGTAGAGGGTGCTGCCGTCTATTTGAATATGTATAGGTGGTTTTGGGGGACCGTTTAAGATGGCATGGAATGTTACGTCTCTACGCAAGCCATGCGAAAGAAACAGGCTGCTGACGATGCATTCGTGGACTATATCGAGTCTGCCTGCGTCGTGGAGACTATGAAAATTTGAGGTGGTTTGCCCTATACGTGAAAAAAGAATGAATTCGTGTGGCAAAGGAGTCACTGCATAATGCTATGCATATGTTGCTTTAAAGCGCTTTCACGCATTTTTTTCTGTAGCTCCTTATTTACTCACTCAATTACCTAAACGCAAAACAACAGACTCTGCTTCTCTAGTGGTTTGCCCCCTCAATAAGCAGAATTAAGCACTGGTTTCCCAAAAATTTGGAGACGTGTAGCTAAGGTTTTTATGGCTCTTGCGAAATTATGTTCACTGCAATACGGCGGGGCCATCGGCTAGCTTGGTCTAGGCTTGTAGACTTGGGCTCTATAGACTCCGGTTCAAATCCGGGTGGCCCCACCATCAACTTTTCCGGCATTTTCAAAATACCTTTCCTGTTTTTCAGCTAATCTCCATGCCTAACCATGCCTGACAACGCGATTAATTTTTATGTGTCAGATGTTGTAGTTGTTGGTTTACTTTGGTGTTCTATTTGGCGTTTAAGAGAATCTTGCTTGTTAAGCCTTCAGGAAGGAAAGGTCTGAGTTTTTCTTTCGATTTGATACCTATAGGTTTAGAGTATATTGCGGCTTACATCAAAGACAAAGTGGATAAAGTCAATATCGTTGACATGGAACTAGATAACAGAAAATTCCAAGATATAATCAACTTCTACAACCCAGACCTTATCGGCATCACATTATCTGCCACTGAACACAATCAGAGTCTTCGTCTTGCAAAGATTGCTAAGAAAAACAATATACCTACCGTAGTTGGTGGTTATCACCCGACAAATGTTCCAGACTTGATGCTTTCCCACCCGCAAATTGACATGGTTATTCGTGGAGAAGGCGAAGCTACAATGAAAGAGCTCGTAGGGCTTGATAATTTTGAGAATATTCAAGGGCTCTCTTACAAGAAGAACGGAAAAATAATTCATAACGAAGAAAGAAAACCAATCGATAATATAGATGCTCTTCCTTTCCCCGCTCGATATTTAAGGCAATACTCCTACAAAAGCCAAGATAGAGTCACAGATTGTGATGTGATAACAATGTTTCGGGGTTGCAATGGCCTTTGTAGTTTTTGTTGCGAACCAAGTATGAGTCGAGGTTGTCTAAGAAGTAGATCACCAGAGAACGTTATGAAAGAGATTCTAGAAATGTCAGAATTTCACAACAGAAGACCTGTAAACGTGATGTTTGCTGACCCGAACTTCATGGGTAAGCCAAAACAAGTTGATCGTCTTTGTGACTTACTGATGGAACATGATTTAGACTTAGAATTTTGCGCTTTAGTTAGAGCAGACGCCATGGCAATGCATCCTCAAATCGTAAAGAAAATGTGTCAAGTAGGTATCCGCAGGTTTGAAATGGGTATTGAAAGTCCCTACATCAAAGACTTGAAGTCAACCAAGAAAGGTACAACAAATAAGGTCCATATAGAAGCGGTTAAAAACATACGTGAAAACGGCGGCAGAGCAGGAGGAACCTTCGTCATAGGTCTACCTGAACAAACTGAAGATGAAATTAAAACTTTTCCAACATACGCAAAAAACATTGGTTTAACAGGCGCTGCCTTTGGCATTGCAACGCCATTTCCCGGTACTGACTTCTACAAAGAAACAAGTGAAAAAGGATTAATCTTTGAAACTAACTGGGACGCCTTTGACGAAATGCACTCCGTGTACACTACCAAGTACTTAACAAAAGAAAAAATCGAAGAAATGGCAACTTACTGCATGGCAAAATTCTGGAACATGGACACATTTATCGATCATGAAAAGATTTCGCAAACACACACTAAACAGAAAAAGACTATTTTTGATTTTGCCCAAGAAAGAATACTAAATCTCGGTTTCATGACTAATAACGGAACAGAATTACAAAAAGGCAACTTTGAAAAACACATAAAAACATTTCTTGAGGCTTACATAGACCCGCGAGTGGAAGCATATACCCGAAAAGTCGGTGTCCATGAGGTTCTAGAGATGACCCGATTTCTTAGAATGCTAGGACCGCAAAAAATCCAATGTACGCTAAGCTTAGACGACACCAATGCTAGCTTCATATTTAAAACAACTAAAACAGCTGTTGAGTACATAAGTGTCATTAGAGGAAGACAAACTGACGCCACGATAGCTCTTGATGTGGACCTAAAGTGGCTAAGCGAACCCGCCAATTCACATATCATCCAGAGGGTTGCTTTGGTGTTCTCACATAATTTAACCCCTAAGAAAATATGGAACACTTTTAGGCTTTTTACCGCGATCGGAACAGATGCCTTGGCGTGGAATCTACAGAAAATAAAATCTCGAAATTCTAAGGCTCGTTGTTCAATAGAGCGGGCTCTGGTTTAAACCCAGGCACCCCCCACCAGTTGGGTCCAGTAAACTGGTGACCTTTTTGATTACATCAACCAGAGCTATCTCAGCCTACTACTTCACTATCCTTAATTGACCCTAAAAGGCAAGCGAAAGAGAGAATAATGCTGTTGGTTTGCTCTTCAATACCCTTTGGTAACTTGACCTTTTGCCCTTTTTCTAAAAAAATAGGAGGTTAATTGAGGCTTTCAAATAGGATCCTTTTAAGGATAGTTGCGCCATGTTTCATTTTCAATTTTTTTTCGCCTAATCGTTTACGGTATTCGATCGGGACTTCGATTGTATGAAATCCTTGTTTGCCTACTTGATGATTCAATTCTACTTCTATGTCAAAACCTTTCGATTTAATGCTCCATTTCCGGAGGATGTCTGCACGGAGAACCCGCAATCCTGTTAGTGGATCCTGCAGATTTATTCCATTAAAAAAACCATGGGCAATAGCCAATATCTTATTTCCAAAAGTAAACCGACCTTGAAAGGCGTTTCCTTCTGCTTGTTTACTAAACCTGTTCCCGCAAACCATTCCTACGTCCGGATTATTTTCTAGGATCTGAATCATCTCGGGTACATTTTCGGCTGGATAAGTGAAGTCGGCATCTGTGATGACTACGTACTCAACATCGACAGCCATGCACTGGACAGCTTTGGCCAAAGCATCTCCTTTACCTTTACCCTCTTGGAAAAAGATTTCTGCTCCATGTTCTTTGGCGACTTCAACTGTTCGATCTTGGCTATGTCCGTCAATTACTAGAATACGTTTTGCATTTATATTGTTTGAAAGCTCGGAGATGGTTGCGCCTATCCCTTCCTCTTCGTTGAGTGCAGCAATAAAAATGTTGGTTGGTTGTGTTGGTTCATATCTTTGACTAAACAATTTTAGTTCTCCCAGGGTTATAGATGATTTAATGTTCTTCGAGAAGGTCAAGTGTTATTTTATCTATGAAGCGAAATCAACAGTTGGCTCATAGAGTTTTATTGATGATTCCAAACTAAAAAATTAAAATAACAATTCCTTCTCTTAATAAAGAAAAACCGTCAACAAACTATTAAACGAATGTTGGTTCTATCTTGTAGCAACAACGCTGCTAAGCGTTTGCCTTTCACAAGTATGGGCATTCTTCGAAAAGGAAAATAGGTTTTCAGTTTTTTTATTTAGGAGGTTACTTTTTCTGTCTGTCCATGATAGGCACCATCCAATAAGAAACGTGAAAACAAGAAAAGGCAACATAAAAATTATTTGAATTCTGTTCTGTTTTGCCAAATTTATTCCCCTTGCAACAATTACTATCTAAAAACAAAATAAGACTTTTTGAGAAGCGCACTTCGCTGATTTGTCAATTCCTGTTATCTTCCTTAAGAAAAATATAGCTTTTAAAATATTCTCTCAAATGAAGTGATTTCGGAATCCTCAAACACTTGGGACGAATTATACGATGAATGGGTACTTCTTTGAACTCTGGGTAGATATTGAGAAAACATTGAATCATAGATAGAATTATTTTAAATTTGCTTGGCTTTTTTTGTCTCTTAGGAGTCTTTTTTCCGTTTAGCTCTGACCTGATAAAATTTGGAAATGGTTGTAAGGAACGCTGTGATTATCATTGTGTAATCAACAATAAAGTTATGATTAAAAAGGTTAGATATTGAACGATGAACCCGACTGAGTCTACGATAACCGAAACGTTAAAATTTATTTAGACTTTTATTTTAGAAAGGTGAATTTTTTGCCAGTTAATCAAAAGGGAACAAAAGACGATCCGTGGATACTTAAAACACCTCCAGGCACTTCCGAATTTAGAGCATATCGGGACCAAACTGCTGACCCACCAACGGTTGTTGTTTGGGTTGGTAAAACAGAACTCAAATATCAACTCCGCTGCTTGGATGATTTGTATAAAATGTTGAAAGAAAAAGGAGATTGGATGCCGCTTGGTAGTGCAGACGAGCAGAAACCAGCCGCGGAAGGAACTGTTGAAGCTTGGGGTAGATCTCCTAAAAACCCCGTGGGTGGATGGTATGGTATCAAGAAAGGATTGAGAGGGCGATTTGCAAACTATATACCGCCAATATTGGAGGCTTTAGGTCAGGCGGAAGTTGAACATAACCCTAAAAACAATCGAATGCGAGCACTCTGAGTTTCTCCCTTTCTTCTCTTTTCCTAAATAATAATCGTATACACACATAATTGGTATTTAATAAGACAAAAAATAAGCTAAGAGAGAGAAAATATGCTAACTATAACTGATTGGGCAGCCATTTTAACAGCAATAGCTAGCACCTTTGCTGCAACATTTTTTCTACTTGAGCTAAGACACATGAATAAGCACAGGGATTTAGAAATCACAATGAAATTATTCGAATGGGCTGAAACTGATAGGCTTCGAAAAGCGTTCGGATGGATCGAGAAAGAATTCAAGTTTGAAAATTTTGAGAAATATAAAGTTGACATAGCTAAAAAATTTGAAGTTGGTGATTACCCATTTCAAGTTGAAGCTTACTTTGAAGAGGTGGGTTTTCTAGTAAACAAAAAGTTTGTTGATCTTGATGTAATTGTAGATCGTTTAGGAGGTTACATCATTTCAAATTGGAGGAGACTTGAGCCTTGGATTCGTGCAATACGTAAGATAAGGGATGATGAAACTTTCGGTGAACATTTTGAATTGTTATATGCAAAAACGTCTGCCTACATGAAGAAGAAAAAATAGGTCATTTTGCCGAGAAAGTAAGCTTTTTTTTAAGCCACACCCGGACACATCCGAAGTGTGTCTAAAAAGGATTCCCTGCCCCTGGACATTATTGGCTACTAATTTGGCCAGCTATATTCTTCCCAAAACCTACGCATTTAGGTAGTTCCCCTTCTACTATGGGTCCAGATATTCCTTTTACTCTAACGGATAGCTCTGGAGAAATCAGCTTTAGGTTGGGCAGTTTCTTTCCTGCCATTTTTTCCATTTTTTCACAGCTCTGTCTATAGGTCTAGCATTTCCAGAGTAAGTCCCGAAAACAGCCACCTGTTTCAATCTCAAATCATATTCAGCCATTCTATCAATAAACTTCTTCATGCTTCGGGAAGGCCGTCCCATATGATTTGGTGCACCCAATAGATGGCATCGTAACAAACTAAACTTCCAATGTCGATTTCTTTAACATAGCCAATTGCGGTTTTGATTCCGCCAAATTCTTTTATGCCCTCCGAAATTTTCTCTGCAAGTTTCGCGTTACCGTATTTTGAGTCGTATGCGATAAAGATTTTTGTCAAAAGATCTCCTCTTAAGGGTTAATAGTATAACAATATTATTCGTGGAAGATAAAGAAAACAAATGGAAGTGATTAGAGCAAACTGAACTATTCTACCGCTTCAACTTTTTGTACTTCTGGGACTCTTTGCTTAATTACTGCTTCAACACCATTTTTGAGCGTCATAGCCGACATGGGGCAACCCGCGCAATGTCCAACTAAACGGACTTTAACAGTTGATCCTTCAACTGCAACAAATTCAACGTCTCCACCATCCATTTGGATTTGAGGTCTTATCTCGTCGAGTGCGTCTTGGACTCTTTTTTGGATTTTTTCAGTCATATAACTTCACTTATGCATCTTTGAAAAGAATAAAAGATTATAAAAGATTCCTGTTTCTTGGGGGCAACTTCTACTCTTTTACTTTAGGAAGAACTTTTGTAGCCCATTCAGTTTTGGTTGAGTAGATTGTTCGCAGTTTTGGTGTAGAGGTGGATGTCAATTTTACTTTTGCAAGCATTCGACTTTTGGATTTGCTGATTGCACTGTTTCGTTTTGGCTTGTTCCTGTTTATTTTATAGTTTTCAGGGTTCATATTCGATCTCTGATATTCAACTTGAGTTCTGACATATAGGAGTTTGCCCTATAAAAAATTGTTTTTTTTCCAGACTTTAGCCTACGGAAGATTTAAGCCCTTATATCTTTATTTACAAATAAAATAAGGAAGAAGGTTTGCGATGGTTCATAGAAGAGTTCGGGGCGGGAAATTCAAAATAAAACATGTTGAGAAACGGAGTCCCGTCGAGTTGGGAGACGAATTAGAAATAAACATCATAGGTACCTGTCCAAACGGAGATGGCATGTCTAAAATTCAAGGGTACGTTATACAGGTCCCGAAGGCTAAGCCTAGAGAACGCGTAAAAGTAAAAATTAATTATGTGGGCAAAAAAGTGGCAACCGGCGAAATAGTCAAATAACCACCCTAAAACGTTTTTGTGATTTTGGTGGAGTCGTTATTTTCTGAAAACCGGAGAAAGCCTGGCGAATTAACATTAGACCTTAGTTTCAATTAGGGTTTTAGGGCTAAAACGAAGGTTTTATTAGCTTAGAGGTGCAATATTTGCCTTTTGGGCTGTTTGAATGCTAAATTACAGCGTATTATCGAAAAAACCCCAACATTTCAGGAATTTTTCAGGCGTAGAATTAGAAGAATTTGACACCTTAAACCTAAAGATAAACGAGAAATATGACTCTACGAGCAAAAAAGACTTGCCAGAGTAGACAGAAAAAGAGCATTCGGCGCAGGTCACCCCTTCAACCTCTCTCTAACAGACCGCTTGCTCATGCTGCTAATCGTACTACCACATGTACCCATCATCAACACTACTAGGCTACCTCTTTGATCCTCAGCCAAACCAGCGTGCTCAAAACCATCAGAAAACTAGAGCCCATGGTCAGCGAGGTTTTGCCACTGCCAAAACGGAACATGACAAGGTTAGACGGCTGAAACAGTTGATGAGGTTGAAGCGATGTTTCCAGGCTTCAAAGCTTTTTTGGATGCAACAGAGCAGGAGATCCCAAGACCACATGGCAAGCGTAAGCGAAAGACGCACTACAGCGGCAAAAGAAAGAAACATACCGTTAAGACCCAGCTAACCGTGAACAAAGAAGGCCTGATAATACACAAGACCAGTCATGTTAAGGGCAGCATGCATGACTACACCTTGTATAAGCATAGTCATCCGCATTTGCCAGATAAGGTCCGTTTAGATTTGGATTTGGGTTATCTTCGGAGTAAAGGGTGATTATCCCAAGCTGAACTGTATGTTGCCAATCAAGAAGAAAAATCCTGGACGGGGCAAACGGGGCGTGAGGGGCTAAGGCACTTTCGGTGGAGCAGAAAGCGTTCAACAGGTCGCTTGCAAAGGAGAGGGTGGTTGTGGAGCATACGAATAGTCGGGTGAAAAAGTTTCGTATATTTGGAGATGAGTTTAGGAATCGCCTTAAACGTTACGACGTTATGACTAACATAGTTTGTGGGTTAGTTAATTTTCGTATATCTGGAAAACTGTTTATCTGAAGTCTGATCTAATAGTGGTAAATCTACGGTGAAAAATTAGTAAAATAATAGGTACTAAGGTCTATTCTGTGTTTTTATTCTTCAGTTCATTATCGATAATGCTTAGAAGACGGTCAGGCTGGATTGGCTTTCTAAGAAGCGCGTCTGCGCCTTCAATGCTGGTTTGCCAAAGAAATTTTCCTGTAAGCATAATCTTTACGGTGTGTGGGGAAGTGGAGTGTATTAGTGGAAAAAGTTCGGTGCCTTCCATGTCGTCGAGGCATAAATCAATTAACGCGACATCATAGTGGTTGTTGCTTATTTTTTCAATGGCTTCTTTGCCTTTTTCAGCGACTTCTACAAAATAGCCTTTCCTCTGGAAAACTTTGGTTAAAGTTCGTAAAATAGACTGTGTCGTCATCTATAATAAGTATAGATGGCTTGCCTGCAATAAACAAGCTTAAAACCTGACAAGATATATCCGCTGTTTAGTTATTTATAGCTTCATACAAGCAAGCGCCGATACCTAACGACTCAGAAGTATGTTTGGGGATGTTTAATCCACACTTTAACGTTGCTCTGCACCCTTATCCTTCCCTCTGTCTGCATCAGCCGAATTTGAGACTCAACAAACCTATCGTCGCTGCAGCGGAACTCTTTTTTGATGGCATCTTCAAGTTTGGGCAAGTTAATGTGTTCAGCTGAGCCAACTATGTTCCAAAAATGAATCTGCACCTTCTGTCTTCCTTTTTGCGTTTCCAAATTCAGGTCTTTACCCATTAACGTTTACCTTGCACAGTATGGGTCTTCGTTTTTTGCTTTATGGTGGCGTACACATTCTTGGCAGTCGCCATGACGTATGCAATCTTTTTTGGGGCAGGGACAATTAGGCGCTCTAGCTGACATAACCAACAATTACTTCGATGCAATATAATTATTGCCAACCAAACATGACTAAACTCACCGTCAGCCTAATTAGCAACCGCAAACATCCCAGCCAGAACAAGGCAAAAACATGACAACCGCACCCCTGGCAAGCACAATAATCGCCATAGGTTTAATCCCCGTCGCGTTCCTTTTTGTCCACGCGTTCCTCAGCGGCAGAGGCAAAAAAACCATTCACCCGGTCACAGGCACACTTGCCATTACATGGGACCAGTAATGTCCATCGGCTACATGCTACTTCGTACCGTAACCATAACGCTAACTCCAATTTTGACAGTTTACTTTGGAATCCATGGAGCAATCGCCGTCTTAGTAATGTCTTTGGAAATTGCGGTCCTAGTCATCGGAATTTTACAGGTGAGACAGAAAGCGTCGAACAAATGGCACGTCAAACTTGCCAAGATTCTCTTTCCGATATGGTGGTTTGCTTTTCTTTCAGGAGAAATAGTCTACCTCCTAATGTACGTCGTCTAAGCCTCTTTTTCTCTCTTTATGTGGGTGGGACGGTTTTAAAATTTTCCACAAGACTGCATGAGAGGGTGGTTGCTTTTTGTGTTTGCAATGTTTTTCATTTCTGTTTGTTTGTGGGATAGTCGTTTTTCTTCACACGGTATACATGGTTCCATGTTGAATGAGCTAGGTTGTGGAAGCATGTTGGAAGACAAAAAAACTCGCGCATTAGGGACGGAAGAGAGCTTGCACGAAAAACACTCAAGTAAACAATTACAGAGACTAAGCCAACGAAAATTCAACTAAAATTCACTAAACCGAAAAAGGGAAGAAAAAAGGTTTAGACGAACAGCGACAAGAGCCTATACGCTAAGCCCCCAATTAACAGAGCTACACCTACGTTGGCTGCTGTAATTATCGTTGTGGCTTTCCACCCGAACTCTTTTCCAAGAATCGCCATTGTTGACACGCATGGTATGTAGAGCATCGCAACAAGCGCCATAACAACCAGTTGGACTGGCGTGAAGAAAAGACCCAAATTAGTGGAACCGAAAATCGCCACCGCACCTAGAATTATGAGTTCTTTTCGTACCACTCCAAGCACCAGTAAGGATCCCAGCGGCAACCGGCAATCCAAGCCATGTAACGGTCAAAGGCGACAACGCATTGCTAATGGGCGTTATAATATTGTAGACATAGAGGGCTTGAACTAAAGCACTACCAACTATGTATATGGGGAAAACTATGTAGATGATTGATTTGGTTCGCCCCCAAGTCTGTCTTACAACGACCTTAATCGAAGGACGCTTGAAACTACTCATCTCCATTATTAACCCAGTGGATTTGCCGGGAACCACCTTCATAGCAATCCTGCCTAACACAAAGATAATGGCAATGTCTACAACATAGAGAAGCAGTGCCCATTGTATACCCACAAATAAGCCAACCATGCCGAAGAGCACAATCGTTCTTGCCGAACAAGGTGCAAATGTAATGGCGAAGGCTGCCAGGAGTCGTTCGCGTCGGGTTTCCATGATTTTGCAAGCTTGAATTGCTGGTACACTACAACCGTAACCCAAGAATTATTGGGATTAAGGCTTTGCCGTGTAAGCCAATTTTATGCATAGCACTGTCCATCATGAAAGCAACGCGGGTCAGGATGCCTGAATCCTCAACGATTGCAAAGAATAGGTAGAATGGAATGACGAAGGGAATAATCAGTGTTAAACCCGCATTGAATCCACCCCAAACCCCGTTTAAGATAATGCTCAAGATGGGTTGGGACGCCGATAGGGCAGGGTCAACAGGCTTAATGAAACTCAAGCCATTTGAAATTAAGGCTAGATAAGTCCATTGCCAACAAAAAACGTCCAGAGCAGCAAGCCAGCAATGACGCCTATTGATGTAAAATAGCCTAGAACTCTGTGAGTAGTTAACCATTCGAGTTTATCTGAGAAGGTGGTCCAGATTTCGTTTTGCTGAACGGCTGAAGCGGCAATTGAACTTGCAAGCGCATACCGCTCAGATGCGATTAACTGAAAAGCATTGTTCTTGACAGCTGGCTTGGAGTTCCTGCGCAACAACTTTAGCTGAATCCGCGACTGTCTTGGACTTTTGCAGCGACGTTTTTTGTGATTTCCGTGTCGCCTTCAAGCAGCTTAATCGCCAGCCATCGGGCAGGATACTGGAGACCAATGATTTTCTTTTTCAATTATCTGCTTTAACTGTTCGATTTTTTCTTCGAGTTCTTTTCTGTATTTTAGTTGCTTAGGTTTGGGCTTGTGAGTGGCGACTTTAACTGCTTCACGGACCAATTCATAGATGCCTTCGCCCCGAGTAGCAGTGGCAAAGACTACTGGGATTCCTAATGCATGTTCGAGCTTTTCTTTATCAATGATCATACCCTTGTTTTTGGCAACATCAATCTGGTTGAGACACAATACCAGGGGCGCCTGCATCTCAAGCAGTTGCAGTGTAAAGAACAAGTTACGTTCCAAAACCGAGGCGTCGACAACATTTATGACAACGTCGGGCTTTTCAAGAGCAATGTAGTCTCTGGAAACAAGTTCCTCCATGGAAAACGTTGAAAACGAGTAAATTCCCGGTAAGTCAATGATTTTAGTTTCGTAGCCTTCAAAACTAAGCGTACCCTCCGCACGATCCACGGTTTTCCCAGGCCAATTGCCAATTATCTGGTTTGAGCCAGTTAGCTGATTGAAGATTACGCTTTTGCCAACGTTTGCATTTCCTGCAAGCGCAAAAGTTAGATGTTTACCGTTCCCATCGGATGCTTTACCTTTTGACTTAGAAATAGAGTGGCATGACATAATTTGTGAACTCCTTAACTATTTTGGTCTATCTCAACAAAGACTTTGGATGCAATGTCTCTGCCCAATGCTAATTTTGAACCTCGAACTGAAATCTGAATGGGTCCCTCAAATGGTGCCGCTTTCATTAGGGTTATTTTTGTACTTGGTGTTAGTCCCATGTCCAAGAGCCGCTGTAGTACATTGTGGCCTCCTCTTATGAAGGTGATTTTCCCGATTGCCCATCCTTTGAGCTCGCTGAAGGGGAATTAGGTTTTCTGTTTCTTTTTCCAACTTCTTCTAAGCCTTGATTGTGAAGTTTTATGCATTCTTCACAGTTCGAGAAGGGTAGGTCGCATGCAGGAATGGTTTTTCCGTCGTCGGAGCAGGTATCTGGGTGTTTTAGTAAGCGGCATAGAGACTCTTCGGCTTCGTCAGAGAGAGCATGCTCCATTTGGCAGGCTTCCTTGTGAACTTTGTCTTTGCCGATATGTAAGACGTCGGATAGGAACGTTTCTAGCAAGCGGTGTTTTCGGGTTACTCGCTGGGCTTCTTGGAGTCCTTTTTCGGTGAGGGTACTGCCGTGGTAGGGTGAATATTTAATGTAGCCGTCTTGGGCGAGTTTTTTTAGCATTTCTGTTACGCTTGCTGGAGCCACGTCTAGTTTTTGGGAGATTTCGGTTGTACTGACTAGGTCTCCGTTTCGGCTTAAGCCGTAGATGGCTTTGAGGTAGTCTTGGGTTGATTTTTGCTCCATTCTTTCTCGTCTCAAATTTAGGTAAACCTAAACTTATCTTAATAAAGGTTTAGGCACACCTAAGAAATAACATCCATCAAACACTACATCGTTACAATCTTTGAACATCCACCCACTCCCAGCAACGGCTAAATACTGCAAAGCCTAATTCCGTTGATACTCAGCAGAGGCAAAAACAATGAAAGACCTGCCCGATTTAGTCCAAGACATTTTGGAAGCTACCCGAAAACACGAGCAATACCGTGACAAAGAATGCATTAACATGATTGCTAGTGAAGGACTAAAATCTCCGGCAGTTAACCAGATGCTCGATCTTTCACATGACCTCGCATGCCGCTACGCTGAAGGAGAAAACGATGCCCAAGGACACGTAAAAAAGCGCTATTACCAAGGGCAAAAATACATGTCGCAGATTGAGGACTTCGCAACCGACATTATGAAGAGTCTGTTCAACAGCACTTGGGCAGATGTGCGATTGGTTTCAGGTACTCATGCGAACCTTGCAACATTTCAAGGGTTTGTCGTTAGCTTCAAAGAATAACAAGATGGTTGTCACCCCACTTGAGTTGTGGTGCCCACATAAGTCATGATTACACTGGTTTAGCCGGCAACATTTTGGGTTTAGACAACATCAATCACGTATACAACATTGATGAGTTTAACATTGACGCTGAAAAATCTGCATACGTCATACGCGCTGCCAAACCAGGAATCGTCACATTTGGCGGCAGCCTCTTTCTGTTTCCACACCCAATTAGAGAGTTAAAAGAAGTCTGCCAGGAAGTTGGTGCATTCATCGCCTACGACGCCTCGCACGTACTAGGCTTAATCGCAGGTGGACAATTCCAAGATCCACTCCGCGAAGGCGCAGACTTCATCACCTCATCAACCCATAAAACCTTCCCCGGTCCTCAAGGTGGAGTTATAATGGGAAGCCCAAATAGCCCAGCAATGGAGAAAGCAGTGAAAAAGATCCAGTTCGCAGTTTTTCCGCTTAGCGCTTCAAGCACCCATCTGGGCAGATTGCCAGCTCTTAGCATAGCCGCGTTGGAAATGAAGGTTTTCGGCGCACAACTGGCAAGTCAAATAGTCAAAAACGCTCAAACTGCAGGTCAATATCTCTGCGAAAACGGCGTTAAAGTTTTGGCTGAACACAAAGGCTTCACAAGGTCACATCAGATTGCTCGTTGACGTTCGCAGTTTCGGTGGTGGCAACAAGATCGCACAAGACCTTGAAGATGCAAACATCATTCTGAACAAGAACCTGCTTCCTTACGATGACCAAAGCTCCAAAGAGAACCCCTCAGGCTTACGAGTCGGCTTCCAGGACGTAACTAGGCGGGGATTTGGTGAAGGCGATATAAAGCACCTCTGCGATTTGATGCTTGACGTAATAAAAGGCAAACGCACGCCCGCACAGGTCAAAGTAGATGTTTTGGCGCTCAAAAAAGAGTTTATCAACGTAAAATACGGGTTCCAAAACGTCGAGGAAGCCTTAAGCTACATAAAAAAGGCTTAAACCACCCTTATCTTTTGTTTTTCTTGATGCTAAACATTAATTAAGTCACTTTTCGCTTTTAAAACGGGAAAACAATGACCTTCGATCTCCTCTCGATTCTCTTCTTAATCGCTTTCATAGGTATTCTACTTCTTTTTGTGTCTGCTTCCAAGGTATGGTCCACATTACACCTCAAGGTTGACGTGCCCAAACTGCGAAAAAGTCTTCAACTTCCACTGGATTCCAGGCGCAACCATAACCTCGCTGGTTTATCGCAACAGGCGAACACTAAAATGCCCCTACTGCCACGTGAAATCAACCTATGAATATAGTATCAACACGAGTCCGCAAATCAAAGAACGCTTTGAAAGTCAAGCCAAAAGCATAAACGATCAGGATGTTTTTTCAGAGAACTTTATTATCCACAACAGCAATCAAACTTTCCAATTAACCTTCACGGAGACGCTCAGCATGAAGGTACTGTTAAATGACGGTTTAGAAAAAGAAGGCTTAAAACTCTTCCAAGAAGCAGGCATAGAAACTGACACCAAAAAAAGAGACCTCATCAGCTCTTGCCGCTGAGATTGGACAGTTTGACGCTTTAGTTGTCCGCAGCGCCACGAAAGTAACACGCGAGGTTTTAGAGGCAGGAGCAAAAGGGAAACTCAAAATCGTCGGCAGAGCAGGCGTAGGCTATGATAACATTGACGTAGCGGCTGCCTCAGAATTCGGTATTGTAGTAAAATCCGCTCCATACGGCAGTACCAACGCCGTTGCAGAATTAACTATAGGCTTAATGCTAAGCATTTCAAGAAACACTCCTCAAGCTCACAATTCACTAAGAAATGCCGTTTGGAAAAAAGATAAACTCAAAGGCACCGAACTTGCCTACAAAACCCTGGGGCTTCTTGGCTGCGGAAGAATCGGGCAAAAAGTCGCGCAGATAGCTAAACGCGGCTTTGACATGGAAGTCATAGGCCACGACATCAGACCATGCCTTGAATCTGGCATAAAGTTTCTTTCAAAAGAGGAAGTTATCGCAAAAGCCGACTACATAAGCATCCACACCGGCGGCAAAGAAGTAATCATCGGCGAAAAAGAACTCTGCCAAATGAAGAAAACTGCTTACCTTATTAATACATCAAGAGGCAGCAACATAGACGAGCAGGCAGTGTACAATGCCCTAAAAGAGGGCAAAATAGCTGGTTTAGCAACCGATGTTTACTCCGATGAACCTAAAGCAGATGGCTTAGAATTCAAGAATAAATTCAAAGAACTCGACAATGTAGTTATGAGCTGTCACTTGGGCGCATCAACTGTTGAAGCTCAAAGGGAAACTTCAACCGAGATTGCCCGTGTCGTTTCAGGTTACCTTTTAGGCGGAGATTTCACCAACTCGGTTAACGCGGGTGAAAACATCGAAGTGGAAGAAAAACCAGTCCACACACTTTTCATTCACCATCGCGACGTCCCTGGTGTATTTGCAAACATTGACAAAGTCCTAGCTGACAATGATATTAACATACGCGCGAACTATTCGAGGCAAATAGGCAACAGTGGATATGCCATCTCAGTCTATGTTCTACACAAAAAAGTCACAGATGAAATAGCCAGCAAAATCAAAGCCATCCCCAACATCTGCAACGTAAAATTCTAGACTCTTTGCTTTTTCAACAGGCATATAAACAACTTTTCTTCTTTTAAGTAGCCATGCGATTAGGAGTCCTGTTCTCAGGTGGCAAAGACTCAACCCTTGCCCTACACATAGCGGCGGAGAAAGAGGAGATAGCCTGCCTAATCACTGTGGTCTCAAAGAACAAGGAAAGCTACATGTTTCACACCCCAAACATCGACGTGACGAGTCTTCAAGCAGAAGCGTTGGGGTTGCCACTGGTTTCGGTGATAACTGAGGGAAGGAAGGAAGAAGAACTCACAGACTTGGAAAAGGCGATTGCTGAGGCAAAAAGCAGATTCCAAATAGAGGGCGTAGTCACGGGAGCAGTGGAATCAGTTTACCAAGCTTCACGAGTTCAGCGCATCTGCAACCGCCTTAATATCTGGTGCTTTAACCCATTATGGAAGCATGACCAGAAAACGCTCCTAGAAACGCTCGTTAAAAGACACTTTCAGAGTTATAATTTCGGGCATTTTTGCTTATCCACTTGACGAAAAATGGCTTGGGAACACAAATAGATGCGCAGGTGATAGCCCGGTTGGTGAAGCTCCAAAGTCAATATGGCATCAGCCCCTCCGGCGAGGGAGGAGAAATAGAAACGACAGTTTTAGATGCGCCTATGTTCAAGCAGAAAATCGAAATCATTGACCACGTGGTTGAGGCGAAGGAAAACTGTGGAGTCTACATCATTAAGCAGGCACGGTTGGTTGCAAAATGATTCTGGTTGTTGACATGAACTGGAAAAAGGATTCGCTGGCATTTAACGAGTTTGTGATTCCTATTACTTCAGTTATTCAGCCATTTGAGAAATGCGAAGTTAAGCATTTTTCCGAAATCGCTCCAGACAGATCTGGATGCTTACAGCAAGGTTGTGCTTTCTGGAACCGCACTAAAAGACCACGCAACCCTAAAGCAGCTCGGCAAGTTCAACTGGGTTAAGACATTTGACAAACCTCTTCTGGGTATCTGCGCAGGGATGCAAACAATCAGCCTAGTTTTCGGCGAACCTTTGACGGCTTGTCTGCAGATTGGAATGGCTGAAATCTCGACTCTAAAAGAAAACCCGCTCTTCCAAGGGGACTTTAAGGCATATACACTTCACAACTTCTCAGTCAAGCCTTGCCAAACCTTCGAAACACTTGCAGAATCCACCAAATGCATCCAAGCAATAAAACACAAACAAAAAAACATCTACGGTGTCCTGTTTCACCCTGAAGTACGAAATCAAGACATAATACAACGCTTCATAAAACTAATCTATTGAGCAATCTTTGAAACATTTGGGTTTTGCAGAGGAATGCACTATAAGCGACGAGGTACTTAGTACCGCAAATGCAACCTCCAAGGATCCAAATCAAGCCAGGTATCACGAGTAAAAATCGTTTTGAAACAGGACCAGCAAAGTGGCAAATTAACTGAGGGTACTATCAAAGACATCCTCACCAGTAGCCCAACGCACCCCCATGGGATAAAAGTCCGTTTAACAGACGGCAAAGTCGGCAGGGTACAGTCAATTGGCTGAATGAACTAATAGCTAAATAGGTTTTTCAGTTGGGAAAAAAATCAAAAAAGAATTGAGAAAGTAAAAGAGCTATGGCGATGTTTCTTCGACATCTACGTTTAGTTCGGTTTGGGTTTCGGGTACTTTTTCTGTTGGGTCTGACGACTTTGCGGTAATGAATTACTACTGTGAATGAGAGAACGGCGGAAATTATGAACGGAACCGTTGCTGTTAAGATGTTCAAAGCAATGAAGACTTGCCGGAGGAGGCGAAGAATACATCATCGTTACCAATTCATAATTTACGATTGCGACTAACACAGAGAATACCACGAATATGTATGCCAAATATTTTAGCGATTTTGTTAACAATTTTCCAGTTATCCATTTGTCCTCACTTGTAATCCTGTGCTTGTTCGCCGGGGCTTTTAAGCTATTGCTAGTTTGACCTGAAACCGCTTCATCTCAAAGCATGTTACCGCTTGGCAGAAAGGGTTAAAAGTTAAAAGTATGTGTTTTTTTAATTAGTTAAAGGAGGATTTTTGTTATGGTTAATCAATTACCAGTTGAAAAATTAAGGAATGTTTGTGACGTTACCTTTCTGCATTGTGAATCTACCAAGGACCTTATTCCACTTGGCGAAATTATCGGTCAAGAAAGAGCGGTACGAGCCCTAAAATTCGGATTAGGGATAAAAGACCATGGTTTCAACGTGTTTGTGGCTGGTTACCCTGGAACAGGTAGAAAAACCGCGGTGAAAAACTTTGTTGAAGCTCAAGCTAAAACCCAGCCCGTTCCACCTGACTGGTGCTATGTGAACAATTTTGGCAACCAATATGAACCAAAGGCAATAGAGTTGCCTGCGGGAAAAGGCAAAGAATTCCGCGAGGATATGAAAAACTTCATCGAGAACGTAAGGACGGCACTTCCAAAGGCTTTTGAAAGCGAAGACTACGTTGCCAGAAGGGAAGCAACAATTAAAGGTTTAGAGAACCAACGCAAACAATTAATCGATGAGATTAAACAGTAAAGCCCAACGTGAAGGATTCGTAATTCAAACAACCCCCATCGGCATACTGCTTGCTCCAGTGTTAGACGGCAAACCACTTAGTGAAGAAGAAATGCTGGTGTTACCTCAAAAAACGAAGGATAACATTAACGAGAAAAGGGAAAAGTTAGAAACTGAATTCCGAAACACAATGCGTCAATTAATCGACATGGAACGTAAAATCCATGAAGCCTTGAAGAATCTAAACAAGGAAGTTGCTCTCTACGCTCTTGGAAACCAAGTGGAAAGTCTCATGGAGAAATATCGTAGCTAATTCTGAAGTTACAACTTACCTTAAGGAAGTAGAAAACGAAATCTTAGACAATCTGCAGCAGTTCATAAGGCGGGGCGAGTCCGAACAGCAATTGCCGTTTCAGATGCCATGGATGAAAGAGGAACCCTACAAGAAATACGAGGTAAACCTCATCATTGACAACTCTAACACTGCAGGTGCGCCAGTTGTGGTGGAAACCAACCCAACTTATCACAACTTGCTTGGCAGAACCGAGAAAGAAGCCCAGTTCGGCGCCCTTACAACCGATTTCAACATGATACGAGGGGGAGCGATTCATAGAGCCAACGGCGGCTACCTAATCATACCGGTTGAAGATCTACTTCGAAACCCGTTATCATACGACGGCTTAAAACGCGACATCAAAGACGCAAAAATGTCTATAGAAGAACCCGAGGAACGCTACGGTTTTCTAAGCATAAAGACAATCAAGCCACACCCCATTCCATTAACGGTGAAAGTTATCCTGATTGGCACACCGTATCTCTACCAACTAATGTTCAGCTTAGACCCAGATTTTCAGGAACTTTTCAAGATAAAAGCGGAATTCGATACAACTATGCCCCGAACAGATGAAAAAGTGCGGCACTACGGCGCTTTTATCTGTGGACTCTGCGAGAAAGAGGGACTCAAACACCTTGACGGTAGTGGCTTGGCAAAACTAGTAGAATATAGTTCAAGAATTATAGAGGACCAGTACAAACTGTCGACACAGTTTAGCGCTGTCGCTGACGTCGTGCGAGAATCAAACTATTACGCGGCACAAGACAGTTCCGAGTACATAACTGGAGTTCATGTCCAGAAAGCTATAGAAGAAAAGATCTACCGATCTAAACTTATCCAAGAAAAAATCCAAGAAATGATTACCCGAGGTTTCTTCCTTATCGATACAGTAGAGCAGAAAGTGGGGCAAGTCAACGGTTTATCCGTCATGGGATTGGGCGACTTCGCTTTCGGTCATACCCTCACGTGTTACCGCAAGTATTGGACTTGGCAGGGAAGGCGTAATGGACATTGAACGGGAAGCTAAAATGGGCGGGCCAATTCACACCAAAGGTGTCCTTATTCTCAGCGGCTACCTCAACGATAAATACGCAAGGGATAGGCCTTTGAGCCTATCTGCACGCTTGGTTTTTGAGCAGAACTACGGAGGAGTTGAAGGCGACAGTGCATCAAGCACCGAACTCTACTCCATCCTCTCCTCACTCAGCGGATTGCCAATAAAACAGAACCTAGCGGTCACAGGATCCGTTAACCAGAAAGGTGAGGTCCAAGCCATCGGCGGAGTAAACGAGAAAATCGAAGGCTTCTTTGAAGTATGCAAAGCCAAAGGCTTAACAGGGCAACAGGGCGTGATGATTCCTGACAGTAATGTGCAGAACCTGATGCTTAAAGAAGAAGTAGTTGAAGCAGTGAAAGCCGGCAAATTCAGCATCTACTCGGTTAAAACAATCGACGAAGGCATCGAAGTACTCACAGGAACTAAGGCGGGTGAGCGCAGACCCGATGGAACCTACGAAGGAGGCACAGTCAATTTCTTGGTGGATAAACAACTGCGGGAGATGGCGGAGAAACTCAAAGAATACTCAACCTCGGTAGCAACATCTATAAAAATTGAAGAATAACAAAAACAAAATTCCCTTTCTTTAACAATTTTTTTGATACTTGACTTTAATGATCAAGTTTTTTTTGTAACCAGCAGAATGGTGTTTAGGTGCAATAGTTGAATTCCCGAAGACCCGATGCCTTCGTCGTAATTCTTTTTTCAACAATTAAATTGATAGATACTTTAAGTTGGAATCCTCTGTTTTTAAAACAATGAGAAATAAGCCTGTATGACAAAACAGCTAAGAGCTAATTATCAGTCATTTGCACCTTTTAAAGGCTCAAATGGGTAGCGGCGCTCGCATGCTTGTTGTTACAGGAATACAGTCACAACGCCATTTATAGTCTAACGAATATTTGTTAGATTGCGTGAAAATAGCCATCCAAGAGGTACACCCCACGCTTGACGGATCAGCCGTTAACCAAGACATACGTCACTGCGCCCTAAAGAAGGATTAGGGATATATTTTTGATGCGTGTCTTAGGTTAGCATTGGCGGTCCGTCAAGCCTGCTTTTGATTACTTTATTGCTTGCAAGTTAAGCGGTTTGCAGTATATTATTTATTAAGGTAAGATGTAGTGTTTCCTCTCGTGAGTAGCTTTGAGTTATAAAGAACGCATGCACCCCAAAGTCAGCAGGGCGGAAATTGAAGTTTTTAAATCCCTAAGCATCTCCGGTTTGACTAGTGGCATGGTAACACAGCAACCAATCATTCTAAAATCAACCATTCCCGATTTTTGCTGGATGGAAAAACGTAAAATCGTCTACTTAGACGGCAACCCAGTTCATAGAAAAGACAAACAAATCGAACGCGATGAGGAAATCGATAACCTTCTAACCGCTCAAGGCTGGGATGTACTCAGAATTCCCTACAATCCGCCCCTAACTGATAAGGGACTGCAGGAAATCATGCTGACTATAAAGCGTTTTTTAAATGTCATTGAAGAAGAGTAGAACCGGTTTTTCCCTCACCTCAATTCTTTCTCTTGAAAAACCGCTGACTATTTCTAGATTGGCTTTCGTTTTCTTATCCAAATTGTAATTCAAAAGATTTGGCATCAAGAGTGGGATACTATCCCCAATTTGCTATGAAAAACTTTTTTGTTCCCATCTTGATTAATTAACTCTGGAGACGCTGGAAGGAACATCGACCCAATTTTGGGGTTTTGAAACCTCGTCTGGTAAAATGATCTGCGCTCCTTTAGGCGGATAGATGGATGGGCTACGAGCTCGGATAGCAAATTGCATGACAAAGCCTTCAAGGAGCATCTTCCAGTTCTCCAGAAAATGGAGGTGAATGAAATGAGTATTATTGAACGATTTTGTGGAATAGATGTGCACCGCGACTTACTCGTCGTCACAATCCTAAACGACAAATTAAAAGAAACCAAACGCTTTGTAAACGATCAAGACGACATAAACAACCTCAAAAACTGGCTCAAAACACACGAATGCAAACGGGCAGTCATGGAGTCAACCAGCATATACTGGGTTCCACTCTACTTGGCTCTGGAAGAATCAGGATTCGATGCAATGCTAGCCAACGCCCATCAAGTGAAAGCTATTCCTGGACGCAAAACAGATCAATCCAGTTCTGAATGGCTTGCTCATTTACTAAGAGGCGGACAGATAAAACCCAGCTATGTTCCAGAGAAGCATGTAAGGGACCTGAGAGAGTTGACAAGGCTGCGGGTTAAGCTTGTTGAGAACAGGAGTGCTTACAAGAATCGTATCCAGAAGGTACTGAATCGGGTAAATATCAGACTAGGTTCAAGATTAAGCGATGTGTTTGGAAAAGCTGGCAAAGAGATTCTGGAGGGATTGATGGCTGGTAAGACAATTGATGCTATTTTGGAGCATACACAGAACAAATGGTTGAAGAATAGGTCTGATGAGATCATGGTTGTTGCTAAGGGAGCGTTGAGTGAAAATGACATTTTTGTTCTTAAACAGTTAACAGAGACCGTTGAGCATCTGAATGAGCAAATTTCTCAGGTTGATGATAGAATAGAGATGCTTGTTAACCAACGCGATGTAGCTATTGTTTCTTCAGTTCCAGGTGTAGGTAAGAAATCGGCTGCGGCCATTGTTGCTGAGGTCGGAGATGCTGAGCGATTCGCGGATGGGAAGAAGATTGCATCTTGGGCGGGACTAGCGCCTTCAGTTTATCAGTCTGCAGGCACGTTCGTTACCGGCTCTATCACGAAGATGGGTTCTAAATGGCTTAGGCGCGTGTTGGTTGAGGCGGCTCATGCTGCAGTGAGGGTTCGCGATTCAAGGCTGAGGGCGTTTTACCTGCGGGTCGAAGCTAAGAAGGGCGAGAAAACCGCAATTGTTGCCGTAGCAAGGAAGATGCTGACTATTATCTGGCATTTGTTGGTGAAGGGCGAGAACTACGTAGAGGAAGGCTTCGAGAAGACATTCAGGAATATGAAGTCTGTTTATCGTGGGCATGTTCCTTTGGAGCAGATGGCTGAAATCTTGAGGAGTGCGGGGTTCGTCGTTAGCGGTCCAGACGGTTGATGTTAGCGGTGCGAACGGTTGACAGTAAAAAAGTTTTTCATGCCGCTTCTATGAACGCCTTACGTTATAGACTTTACCAATAAAACTATTTTGAACTTACCCCCAAATGGGTAAATCCTTATGTTAAAACATCAGTAAGTTTTTTTTAGGGGTTAGTCTTTTAAAATTGGACTTATACTATCTTAGCATCAGGTAAGAACTGATGGCTAAAATAGAGGGTTTGCTAAGACTGATAAGACCACTTAACTGTATAGTAATGAGTTTTGCGGTTCTCGTGGGTGCCAGCCTGACTGGTCTTGGAAATCTTCAATGGATAAACCTGCTCTTTGGCGCCATAACTGCCTTTACTCTAACGGGAGCTGCCATGGCAGTAAACGACTATTATGACTTTGACATTGACAAAATCAATGAACCAAACCGGCCCATTCCCAGCGGACAAGTATCCCTAAGAGCTTCATTAGTCACAACAGCAATATTGACCCTTATTGGCCTATCCTTTGCTCTCATAATTAGCCT
The DNA here is from genome assembly GCA_963725855.1 of Candidatus Bathyarchaeota archaeon. Lineage (GTDB taxonomy): Archaea > Thermoproteota > Bathyarchaeia > Bathyarchaeales > Bathycorpusculaceae > Bathycorpusculum. The sequence goes on from CAVSAA010000003.1 coordinate 640,135, forward strand.
ATATTGCCTGATTTTTGCTACGGTTGCATGGATATTCATGGTAACCTACACGACCATTGGAAAACGCGCTGGATTTCCCGGGAACCTTCTGGTAAGTGCTTGTGTTGCCGCACCATTCCTCTTCGGCAGTCTTGTCGCCACGAACACAGTAACGATAAATATATTACTTTTTGCATCCATGGCTTTTCTCGCAAACACGGGACGAGAAATAGCCAAAGGCATAGTCGACATCGAAGGCGATGGCCAACACAAAATCAAGACCTTAGCGGTCGTTTTTGGCAGCAAAAAAGCAGCTTTGGCAGCAGCAACATTCTTTATCCTTGCAGTCTGCCTGTCTCCAATACCGGTAATCCTAGACATAGTCTCAATCTGGTTCATACCCTTTGTTCTAATAACCGACGTGGGCTTGCTTTGGTGCTCAGTTTCCCTGATGAAAAAACCAGAAAGAGAAAACTCGCGAAAAATAAAGAAAACCGTCCTGTTCCTGTTCATATTTGGATTATTGGCATTTATATTTGGAATGTTAGGATAGAGTCAGCATGGTTACCAACACTGAAATTATCATAAACTCGGTGTTACTCATACTCTGCTACCTCTATATCGTTGCCATAATTGTCATATCAGTAAGAATTGATCACCGATTCCCAAAAAACCTAAAACGAAAGTTCCTACACATAATGATTGGCAACTTCGTTTACATAATACCTTTTTTTACCTTCACAACTTTCCCAGCCAACTTCCCATTCTTCGTTGCATCACCTTTCATACTGTTGACTTTTTTAGCATCACCCTACTCGCCAATTAATTTAAAAAACAAAATATCAGGGCTAACAGACATAACAAGCGGCGGACACCAATTCGGTCTAGTCCTCTATGCGATCTCATATACAATATTAGCCTACTTTTTTGCCACTAAGCCCTATGTTATCATAGCGGGAATTCTGCCGATGGCTTTTGGAGACGCAGCCGCTTCCTTAGTTGGGCAAAAGATGGGGCGTCACCAATTCAGGATATTTTCAAAAAAGAGCCTAGAAGGAACAACCGCTATGTTCACAATAACTCTAGTAAGTGTAACGATAAGTTTGCTCCTTTTCTCGTATCTGTGTCCTTTCTCAACGACTACACTACTATTAGCCTCTTTAGGAGTTGCAGTTTTAGCAACAGCCCTCGAAGCACTAACCCCAAAAGGACTAGATAACTTAACAGTACCGCTAATTAGCGCCTTAGCATTTTTGCTTTTGATCGGAGGAATCTAGATCAAACTTATTATAATCGATGGTTTGGACGGCTCTGGAAAAAGCACCCAAGCACACATTATCTACAAATTACTAAAACAAATGAACAAACAAGTATCAATACGTGTTCACCCTGAAAGTGACAACTGGTTCGGCCGAAACACACACACGCTTCTAAATTCTAAAGGTAAATCCGCCCATTTTTCATCGGCCCTGCTCTACATGCTTGACGTTGTCCGTTCAATACTTCTCTATTCCTGGCGAAAAGACGACTACATAATATTCGTACGCTATCTGATGGGAACAGCATACCTACCATCACCTCTCCACTCAATAGGCTATAATTTCTTTTCAGCCATAGTTCCAAAATCGAACAAAATGTTCTTCTTAGACGTCAACCCAAAAGTGGCTGCATCCCGCATCATGGACAATCGCACTAACATTGAAATGTTTGAAAACCTCGATTCGCTAAAAAAAGTTAGAGCTAAAGCACTCGCACTAACACGCTTTGACGACTGGATAATCATCGACTCAAACCAACTTACAGAAGCCGTAACTTCAAACCTTAGAACTCACTTAGCAAAATAAAACGCTCTATCTCCAAACCTCCAAAAACTATGTTAAAAACGAGTGCTATGCAGTATCTCGATCCTCACCATTTACTGAGAAATCATTTTTTTTGACTTGGGATTGGAAAAGGCGTTAACTGACTAGAATTAAGCTATCACTCAGTAAATCCAATAGACCTTTAGGCGTAATTGGGGTTTAAACTGTACACATACATTTTGTCGTTACTCATGCAATATTTCCCTTGAGAATATGAAATAAATATAACAAGGAAAAACGCAAAATTTGCGAATCCCACAAACTTTTAAGAACGCTTAAGGTCTAATGTTCAAATTAGCCAATCATAATTCCCACAATTAATACGGTTATTGTCACAACCGTAATCAAAACATTATCGTCAATGGGACCAATTTCGTATCTTTCAACAATCGATGCAACAACAGCCGCCAAGACTCCCCATGTATATAAAATTTTGCAAGCGAGTAAGCGTTAGATAGGCTTTTATTTTATCTTGCGTTCTTGGTTTTGCACAAGCTGAGCTAGTGCGCTAGCTCAATTGGCGAGTAACATGAATCTTGGCTTTGACATAGATGACGTGATCTCTAATTTCACTAAACAGTTTACCGAGATAATACAGAAGAAATATGGTGTGGCATTAGCAGACTCGGATATGTATTCCTATGAAATGACACTTGTTCTTGGCATACCGAAAGAAGATGTTGCTGAAATAGTTACTGAAACCTTGAAAAGCGATTTGCCCCTTAATCCGTCCGCGAAAGAGACACTTGACAAACTAGCTGCAGGAGGTCACAAAATTTATCTCTTAACCGCTCGGTCAGAAGAATTAATTCAACACACTTCAACATGGCTAAAGCAAAAAGATATCCCATACACAGAAATAATATACCTGATTAAAGGTAAGAAATCCTCTGCGGAGTTTTCTGTTGATTTAGTTGTTGAGGACAGTTTTGAAGAAGCGATAGAATTAACTAAGAAAGTGAAACATGTTCTCCTTTTTGACCAACCCTGGAATAAAACGAAGAATGTCAAAGGCTTAATCAAGAGAGTTTATAACTGGTCTGAAGTATACGAGGAAGTACAGAAGATAACAACTGAGCCGTTCTAAAGTTAAGTGAATCTTGTTTCAACGCTCCTTTTTCAGCATCATTGAACCTCGATATGCTCAAAATATGGTGACGAAATCGTTTGCAGATCTTTCTTGTAGTTCTCCATTTGTGTCTCTTGGTCGCTCCTAAATGCACCTAAGGAGCTCATTGTTTCAATCTACCAGTAAAAATTCAATTGCTGCGGGTTGTTATGTGGGAGCGTTTGGATTTGAACCCAGACCGAATGGTTTTTTAATTTTATGTTTGGGAGCCAATAATACAGATGAGGTATTGCTCATTTTTCTGATTCGAATGTGATCTGTTTAATCAAAACTTCAGCAATATAATGAACGATTTCTTCATCGTTAACCTTATCACCTTTCTCAATTGCTTTGTAATAATTGATCTTGTCTTTTAGGTCAATTATGAACATCGGAAATTTGTTTTTCAGCAGAATCCAGTTAGCTATGAGTCGTGCTGTTCGTCCATTCCCATCAGTAAAAGGGTGAATTCGCACCAATTTATTGTGTAGAATTGATCCTAATTCAACAGGGTGTAATTTCTTCCTATTAGAATAATACCATTGAAAAGTTTTTTTCATAAAATCCTGAATTTTTTCGGGAGATGGTGGAATCCATTCGGAACCCGTGATAACTATTTTGTCATCTCTGTAATTACCTTTTATTCGGCAATCAGTGTTCTGTGTGAGTAACTTATGAATCCTTAGTAGGAATTTTTGATTGAATTCCCCTGAATATTCATTGATAAAATCGTAGCAGATTTTAGAATTAAGTGCTTCATTATAATCATTGGGAGTAGCTCCTGCGGGAATTATTTTTTCAGTTAAAATCATGCTTGTTTCGCGAAGACTTAACCTGTTACCTTCAATTGCATTTGTATTATAAGTAAATCTTACGACGAAGTCGTTTTCATATTTTATTTTTCCAATTTCAGTTATTTTTCCGTAAAATTTTTTGCAGACTTCTTTTATATCTTGTAACTTCTCCGCTTCCCCATCCCTCAAGTATTTATATTTGGATGCTATGGTTGTGAACCCCTTGAGTAATGCCTCTGCTTGAATTTCTTGAATTGCTTTCTCTCTCTGTTCTTTTGAAGGGGGTTTGTTACCGATGTATCTCCGTATTTTCTTCCACTTTTTAATATTAACTCTAAAATTTTTTGCAATATAGTAATATTTTTTGTCTTTGCGTTCAACCGTCTCTAGATAAACCATAACAATTATACGGGCACATAACTATATGAAATTATCTTTTTTTGTGTATGATTGTGCCCGTATGGAAAGTACTGTTTGCTCTACAGGGCACACATAAAAACAATTTTAATACTTTTTGTTTTGTCTTTGTGCCCATACAGTCCCCTTTTATAGTTCTGACATAGGACACCAGGCGAGGTGTCAGTTGTTTTTAAGGCATTTGACTTGGAGTCCGATCTCCAATCCGACTTAATGTTCAAAGAAGCTGGATAATAATTATCCTTGAATTCTTCAAGGGCAATTGATTCACCAAGTAACCGTTAAACTAATGAGTATAATTTGAGCTTATTTTGCAATAATAGACTCAAACAATGTCTTAAATAGTAAATTGGCGCCGGGAGGGGGATTTGAACCCCCGTGGCCCCGAGAGGCCACAAGCTAATTGGTGTCCTGCGAAGGCAAGGCATCTCCAGGCTTGCTCCCTGCCTGGCTAGGAGACCCCGGCAACAAAGCTGATAGACATTGGCTTGCACCTTTTCTCTGAGGCTAGCACAATTTAAAGTTTTATTGTAAATACTCTCTTTATGCGTAGTTTGCTGGCTTAAGCCTTTATATGTAAGAAATTGAGGGCAGGAAAAAATTATTGTAGCGCTTATTGGCTAAGATTAAACTCCAGCCCAGAACAACGTTTTTTTTCGCATGAACGCTATGAACTCTTTTAGAACTTCTTGTTCTTCACTGGTTAAGTCATCCATGTGAGCAGTTAACAGTTTTTTTGCGTCATCCTCTGGTACCTTCACAAACAAAATGTCCCGTTCAAAAACATGTCGTCCCGCAACGGGTTTATCCATAGAAATCGCCACCTGCATGCCCACTTTAGCCTCGCCTATTGCTTTGCCCTGTTCTTGAATCTGGTCCACTTCACCCAAGTCTGCGCCATCTTCTTTGCGTAAAAGTGAAACCTTGGCTTTTATTCTGCCACCAAGGACTTCCACACCTAAAACAACTGGTTTGGCTCGACGGAAAATGCAGTTAGGCAACACGGCGACTTTACCGGGTTTGATGAGGGATTCAAATTCAGCTTCGCTTTTAGCTTCACGTTTGTTTTTGGCCCATTCCATGTAGTTGTCAATGAGGTTGTAGATGATGGGGTCGCGGAATATTTTGACGCCGTTTGACTCAGCTTCAATTTCAGCATCAGGCAAGACTTTGACGCCGAACGCTAAAACAGCTCCAACCAATGGTTGACGTGTTTTTACTACTGAAGCCTCTATTACGTCGCGTTTGCTGATGTCGCCGATGTCGGCAATGCGGACTTGGATATTGTTGGCTTTGAGAATCTCCGCCATAGCTTCAAGTGAGCCTAAAGTGTCCGCTTTTACTATGACTCCGTCAATTTCTTTTGTAATCCTTATTCTTCCAATTTCTTCCGTGATGAGCTTACAATATTTAGAGGCATCCTCGCCTTCAGGGACAGAAAACAACGGTGCCCCAGCCAACGCTCCCTCTAAATCAGGCGCAACAATCTTTACTCCAGCAGATGCATAAACACAATCAACGCTGGTGAATTTATCGCGTGGATCCCGCATCTCATCAAGTGGTTTAGGCACCAAAATGGTGCGTACTCTTGCTGAGATTGGACCGTTTTTTCCGCCGACAACTATCAAATCATCTTTGTGTAATGTGCCATCATAAATTATGGTGTTAAGTGTTAATCCTAACCCGGGTTCCTCTTTTACTTCTAAAATGGAGCCTTTGGCCGCGCCCTCTGTTGTTTGTAATCGTTTTTTGAGGAACTGCTGGGATAACCCGACCAAAACCATGACTAACTCGGATAACCCTTCGGCTGTTTTCGCGCTGGTAGGCACTAAAGCAACGTTAATAGTGAAGTCGCGGATATGGTCGAAACGGTCAGTTCTGAAACCCAGGCGGCTGAAGTCACCCATAACATTGTAGAGACGATTGTTGAGTTCTTCCTGGACAAAGCTGGATTGATCAGCATAAGACTGAAGGAAAGGTTTGCCTTGCTGTGCTTTCCAACCGGGAATTCGGTCAATCTTGTTGACTGCTACAATGAAGGGGGTTTTTCGTGCTTTGAGAATTTCGATACATTCGAAGGTTTGCGCTTCAAACCCACGCAACGCATCAACAACAAGTATTGCGATGTCTGCAACACTTCCACCTCTTCGCCTAAGATTAGTGAATGCTTCATGTCCTGGAGTATCGACTATTAATAAGCCGGGAATTTCAATTCCTGTTTTAAAAGTGCCCATGTAGGGGCCGATAAGCTGTTTTAAGGTCTCAACTGGGAAATAGCTTGCACCGATGTGTTGGGTCATCCCTCCAGCTTCTCGAAGTTGGACATTTGTTTTTCGCAATTCGTCGAGAAGCGAGGTTTTACCTGAATCAACATGTCCTAGGACACAGACTATTGGTTGGCGTGTGGGCAACTTGTTTTTCTCCTTTACAATTCTGTGGGAATTAGATTCTATTCGTCGTCGGTTAATAAATCCGCTTATTTTATTTTGTGTTTTGGGTCTCCTTTTTGTTTTTTGCACATTTTTGGCAAAGTTTTTTATTCCTTTGATGGCTTCTGAAAGATTAGGTGAATTGTTTGCCTTTCTGTGTAAAATGTGGTGCGCCACTAATAGAAAGCGATAAGTTTTGTGCTATTTGTGGTGCCGCTGCACCAAAGATATCCAGTGAAGAATACAAGGTTTCAGGTAAAGAAGTTGTTGATCGTGTTGGCGAGTTGCTACATGAAGGAAACGTAACACGAATCATTGTTAAAGATGATGCTGGCAAAACTTTGCTTGAGATTCCTGCAACCGTAGGTGTTGTTGGGGTAATCTTGGCTCCTTGGTTAGCAGCTCTAGGTGTAATTGCCGCATTAGTTGCTAACTGCCACATTGTGGTGGAAAGAAGGGAATGAGAGGTTTATTCAGGTGGTTTAACAAGAAGCAGGAAAATGCCTAAAAGAACCAGAATCACGCTTAAGGCACCGAAAAGTAAACTGAACGGTCCCAGCGAATCAGTACCTGAGCTGCTTGTAGCTGTGAAATAAAGCATTACTGCACCAATTATTATCAAAAATAAACCGAAGAGTCTTTCGGCTAAAGATACCCAGAATGTGTCGCCTTCTTCGCTCATGTCTTGTTTTCTTCCTTGCGTGTTTTCTTACGTGTTTCTTTCATATAAACAAGAGGAGTTATTTTAAATTTTGCTGGGGAAATAACGGATAATTTAAGGGGCAACTTAAGCTATATCTATGACCTCATTTGTAATTTTTATTCAAAATATATGATAAAGAATTTTTGTTAAAAAACCCCCGAAAAATATCTGATAGAACATCCTGAATTTGCTGAATAAATATTCTTAACTAAATAAAATTTTAGAGCCAAAAATAAAAACAGCCAATTATTATAGTTCAACAATCGGTTCAAACGTATTACGGCGAGATGGACATACATATCTAGAATATTTCAAGGATAACTCGTAATTTTTAAGGCGTTTGTCAGGATAGCAATCGGAGTTACTGAAAAAATAATTGGGGCGGGGTATCCCAACACCTACTTCGTAACAACTTAAATGCCCTCTTTAGATTCCTTGTCGTAAAGGTTCCAAAACAGAAAGAAACAACAAAAGTACATAGCTATTTACTGTGTTTAATACACTTCCTTAATTTTGATATAGATTATGCCAAAATTAATAATCCTCTTAGTCGATATTTCCTGCAAGGACTGTTGATTTTTATGTCTTGGTTAAAAGGCATGAGAGAGAAAGAACCACCAGACCCAGTTAACCCTATTGGAACAGTTATGTTGGGAACCCTTTACCCGGATATTATGGATACAGCAAAGGAAATGGTTCGCAAATCGCTCAAAACAGCCCAGTTCAAAACCATAGATGCCGGAAAAGGAGTTTCTCCAGCAGCTTTCGCTGCTAAAGCCAAACAAATAAATGCCAATATTGCTGTAGTTACAGTTGGTCTTTCTTCTTCTAAAGAAAACCTTTCCAAATTTTTACTTGCATTAGAGAATGAAGGTTTGAAGGATAAAGTCTCGATAATAATTGGCGGCGCAGCTGTGACTAAGGAAGACGCTGACAAAATTGGCGCAATGTATGGCAAGACAAGAGAAGAAGCAGTCATGTTAGCTAAGAAAGCGATGGAGATGAAGAAGGGGCAGTCTTGACTTACTTAAAGGAGAATTGTTCGTTTGACAGGTGAATTTGAAAAACACGTTAAAAAGCTGGGGCTTGACCCTAAAGCTGAGACGGAACTAATCGATATGATAAACAAAGCCACTAGCGATGACCCATGCATGTCTTGTGAATCCAATGGAGACTGCGAAAATTTCAAGTGGCACAAAAAATGGCTCAACACCAACAACTGCAACTGCAGCCCATAATCACTCTTTTTTCAATTATCGGGTTTTGAAAAGGGCAAATTTTAGTATTATCTATTACTAAGAATAAACGGAGACTTTGATAAAAAAAATGAAGACTGAGATTTTTGGTTATTCAGGGTCCAGTTCATTGTTTCTTTAATGAATTGACAAAAATGCATATCTAAAGCCTCGACGATGAAGCTTATAACTAAAAAGTGCCAAACTATTGAGAGGGTTAAAAAATTGGGCGAAAAGACCTTAGTAATGGTAAAAATAAGTCGAGAAAACGGCGAAATTCGCTACAAAGTCGATTGTTCTAAAGAAGTTACAAGTCAAGAATTAGCACACTATCTTGACGAAATAATTGAAGGTATTTGCACATGGAAACCAGAAGTCTGCGAGGAAACAATTGAAACGATAGTTGGAACAATCAAAATAAAAGAGAAACCTAATTCAAAATGAAGCATTCCTACTCTAAAAAATAATTATCCGCTATTTTTCACAGGATTATTTATTTTTAATAATTCCATGATTTTTTAGTTTAGAGGCTATCAATTTAACTTTTCTATAAATACTGTGTAGAAACCAGAGGTGAGCATTATTTTACATCTATCGATTTCCCTTCTGTAACTCTGCTTAAAACTTGTTTGTTTAGCAAGGGGGTGGTGCCGAGTTATTGTTGACTTTAATTTCAGCTAAATTAACAACTAGCAACTGGAAAAGAACCCTTTACTTCTATAACAACAACCAGAAGGAATCCAAAAACCAGCCTAAAACAAAAAACAAAACCCAAAACACGGTCTCTCATGGAGATTGTGCATACAAAACACTCACCACTACAACCAAACAAAAAACTTGAAAACAGAACCAGAAACTCAAATTGACTGGACACTAAAGAAACATCTAACTAACAAGAGGAAAAAAAATTGTTTGCGCCAACAATTTCTTCCTCCATCGAACAAGATCATAAAGAATCAAAAGGGTTTAGGTTTTTTTGGGTCAGTGTTGATTGACGTTTTCTCACAGCTTTAGGCTCGAAGCCGTCGCCTTACATCATCCCCACCTAAATTCGGTTTATGCGGATTTATCTATTGTGATTTAGAGAGATCTGACTCAAAAAGATTTAGTAGAAAAATCAATGTGTAAGCATGTCTTTGCTTGAGACTTTGGTTTGAGATTAACGACATTTGACGAATCTAAATGCTTAAACCCCAGCCGAGGCTAGGGTAGCTTATACTGCTTATGTGTGGAGGTGAAAAAAGGACATGATATTCGAAGAGGAAGATGAATGGGAAGAAGGCGAAGATGAAGAATGGGAAGAGGAAGAATGGTAAGCTAAACCCTAAACCACAATTTTGTATATTTTTCTTTTAAATCAAGATTTGTTATTTGGAGTTACGTGTAATTATCTGATTTTTAGGTTCTAAATTTATAACTTACTAGCTTATTGATTATGCACGTTTAGCCATGACACGAATTGCCGTATTAAATGAAGACAAGTGCAAAGTCAAGAAATGCAATTCACTATGCGTTAGTTTCTGCCCAATGGTACGCAGTCGAGTGGAAGCTATAAAAGTTGAAGGCAATAAAGCAGTCATAGCAGAAACCCTGTGTAGTGGATGCGGGATCTGCGTAAAAAAATGCCCCTTCAAAGCCATCAGCATCGTCAATTTGCCCGACGAACTCGAGAAGGATTGCAGTCACCGTTTCAGCGAGAACAGCTTCAAACTTTTCCGTTTGCCCATGCCTTCCCCGGGAACGGTTTTAGGATTGCTGGGTCAAAACGGCATAGGAAAAAGCACAACACTTAAGGTCTTTTCAGGCGAAATCAAACCCAACTTGGGCAAATTTGATAACCCCCCTGATTGGCCTGAGATTATCCAGTATTATCGGGGTTCAAGTCTGCAAGATTACTTCCAAAAACTAAGTGAGAAAAAACTCAAAGTAAGCAGCAAACCCCAATACGTCGATAAAATTCCCAAGGCGATATCAGGCAAAGCTGGCGAGCTCTTGGAAAAAGTCGACGAGCGTAAACAGTTGGATGCGATCGCTGAAGAGTTGGAGCTTAAGAAGATTTGGGACCGGCCACTTGATGTGCTCAGTGGCGGGGAACTTCAGCGTGTAGCAGTTGCGGCGGCGCTTAGTCGTGAAGCAGACGTGTACCTTTTCGATGAGCCCTCCAGCTACTTAGACGTGAAGCAGCGGCTTGTGGTTGCAAGAGCCATTCGAAGCCTCAAAGAACAACAGAAAACTATTGTTGTAGCTGAACACGACTTAGCCATCATCGACTACTTATCTGACCAAATCTGCGTCTTCTACGGTGAACCAAGCGTCTACGGAGTCGTTTCACACACTCATGGCGTCCGAACAGGCATCAACATTTACCTGCAAGGCTACATCCCAGACGAAAACATAATGTTTAGAAAAGAAGCCATAGTCTTCCACGAGAAACCACCCAATGCAGGAGAAATGGTTGGCGCGCCCCTCCTCAAATGGGACAAAATGGAGAAAACATTCAAAGGCTTCAAACTTGCCATAGAACCCGGCGAAATACGAACAGGCGAAATCATCGGCATCCTTGGACCAAACGGCATCGGAAAAACTACTTTTGTCAAAATTTTAGCCGGCTTAGAGGAAACTGACGATAAACGTCAACTAAGCAAGTTAACTGTAAGCTACAAACCCCAATACATCGCACCTGACTACGAAGGCACAGTGCAAGAACTACTCATGAATGTCGCGAAAGAAAACTTTACTTCAAGCTGGTACAAAACCGAAATCGCCCAGCCACTTCGTCTTCAGGTCTTAATGGACAAAAACGTGATGGAACTCAGCGGTGGAGAACTGCAAAAAGTCGCTATCGCCGCATGTCTCAGCCGCAAAACAGACCTATTCCTGCTTGACGAGCCAAGCGCGTACCTGGACGTTGAAGAACGCTTAAACGTGGCAAAAACTCTGCGGCGCGTAGTCGAAGCCCACGGTATCCCGGCATTCGTAGTTGAACACGACGTAGTAACCCAAGACTTCATTGCTGACCGATTGATGGTTTTCAACGGCGAACCAGGCGTCAGCGGCTTAGCACATCCTCCAACCAGCCTAAGACAAGGCATGAACACCTTCCTCAAAGAAATGGACATCACTTTCCGGCGAGACTCTGTTACTTTCCGCCCCCGAGTAAACAAAGAAGACTCACAGATGGATAAGTTCCAGAAGGGCATCGGCGAATACTACTACACCAAAACAGTCAAACCCGAAAAACAAGAAACAAGACCCGAAAAGAAAGAAACCCCTAAACAACCAAAAAAATAACCTTCTCTTTTTTGGCCTTTCTCTTTTAACAATAGGAGCTGGAGAAGATGATGATACTGATGATGATGCAACTGCATTTTGCACAACAGTGTCATCTTTCAAAGTTAAACCCAAATTATACAGCTTACCATTCACTGAAACACAAGTTTTATTCATAATCCTCGAAATTTCACTCGAACTTTTCCCTATTCCGTTCCATTAGGTTTGTTTGATGCTGGTTCTTAAAGTCGTTATATGTTTTTTGAGACGTGTAGCCTGCAAAACTCAAAGGTTACTAGATTAGAGAGCACACTGTAAGTGAAGTCTTTAACTTTGCAAATAGTCATCTATTCGCTCCCTCTGAGCAACTGATTTCACAGAACAAGCATCTATTATACATGTTTAAAGCAAAAATAACCATTCAAACATTTTACAGATCATTTTTAGAACAAGGAGTTTCTCCTCAAAGTGCAGTTAACTTAAAGAACAAGCAACAAATATACTAAGCACCGCAAACTAAAAACGGGGAAAGTGGTGTAGGCAACAAGTGGCTCAAGCAACCTTCGAAGAAATCAGCGCATCAGACTTTTTCTATCGAAACCGAGACATCGCAGGCTTAACCAACCCATCACGCAGCATCTTCGTTGCCATCCGAGAAGTCGTAGAAAACTCGCTTGACGCAGCAGAAAGCCATAAAATTCCCCCAGATATCTACGTGCGCCTATCCTTCGAAGCAGAAGCAACCAAAGACACCCAAATCTACAAACTCCGAGTCGAAGACAACGGCTCAGGAATCCCACCACGCTTCATACCCTCAGCTTTTGGTCAGGTCCTATACGGCAGCAAATACAAGCTTAAACAAGCCAGAGGCACCTTCGGTTTAGGCGGCAAAATGGCAGTTCTATATGGACAAATCACAACCCACCAACCCGTCTTTGTTACATCGAGCACTGGGCAAGAAAAAATCTACAGTTTCAAATTAATGATTGATATCCAGCGGAACAAACCCATAATCCTAGACCGCAAAGTCCAAATTAACAAAGACCAATGGCGAGGAACAATAATCGAGTTCACGCTTGAAGGCGACTACCTAAGAGCCATGCCAAAAATAATCGAGTACTTCAAGCAAACCGCCATGGTTAATCCTTATGCAAACCTAACTTTTGTTGATCCAAAAGGAAGACTCTACAAGTTCACAAGGGCAACCACCATTATGCCCGAGCCTCCAAAAGAAACCATGCCTCATCCATATGGCGTAGATGTGGAGCTTTTGCAGCGGCTTATACAAATCACTGAAACCAACAATATGTCTAGCTTTTTGAGAGGACATTTTCACCGTGTAGGTGAAATTACCGCCCAAAAATTTCTCGAGTTCGCAGGCATCCCCCCGAGCAAGAACCCCAAAAAACTATCGCATGAAGAAATCGTTCGTTTGATGCAGAACCTCAAAAAATACAAGGACTTCCTGCCTCCGGATGCAAGTTGCCTTTCTCCCCTTGGTGAAGAGCTTCTCAAAGCAGGTGTTATGAAAGAGTTAAACCCTGAGTACCTTGTGGTGCATCAACGTAAACCCTCAACTTACGCTGGCCACCCATTCATAGTGGAGATGGCTATGGCTTACGGCGGAAACATTCCCAAACGAGGCAACTTTGTAGTTTACCGTTTCGCAAACAAAATCCCCCTACTTTATGACGAAGCAAGCGATGTTTCCTACCGAGTTATCTCAGCGATGAACTGGCGACGCTACAAAGTCACGCCTGAAATGCCCGTTGCTATCGTCATCCATATTTGCAGTACCAAAGTGCCTTACAAAACTGTGGGCAAAGAATTCATCTCCGATCGCCCTGAAGTAAGGCGTGAGGAGGCTAATGCAATGCGCGAGGTTGCACGTCAACTCCAGCATTTCCTAGCCAGACAGGAACATGTGCATAATGAGAAGAAACGATTGGGCATATTCAGCAAGTACCTGCCCAAAATCGCCGAATTCTCAACCACATTAGCTGGCGAAACACGGAAGCCAGACATAGAGAAATTACTGAAGAGTGTACAGAAGTATGGAGAAGAAAGTTAAGATAACTGAAAGAAAACAAGAGGTTCTTAGAGGACTTAAGAACTTTGGCACTAGTATTTACAATCAACTAGACCAAGGTGTCTTCCCAACTGTTAAAATGCCCAGCCGCTCAACTGAAAACATCACCTACGACTCAGCTCTACGTCAGTACATTTTAGGCGAAAAAAACGTAGATAGAAGCACCAGAAACATTCGCCATATTAAACCCTTTACGCAGCTTGCTTGGGTTGCATTGTTTAGCAATGAACTTACCAGTCAGCGTAAAACCTCAACATTGAGAGATGTCTATTACTCCGCGCAAGCCTACGAGATGACCTTTGCTGATCAGCAGGAATCAAACAACATCATCACCGACCTGGAAACCCTTACAGGTTTTGCACGGGAAGACTTCAGTATATTTCCCGAAGAACGCAGCGCAATCTTCGGCGACTTAGACATAGGCTACACCGTTCCCGGTTATGAAGGTAAAACGGTGAATTTAACCAGCCACCCAGACGGAGTACTAATTGGTCCAGCTGTAACTTCTTCAGAGTTTATAAAAACAAGCGCTGATAAAGTCATAGCAATAGAGAAGGGTGCACTCTTCACCAGATTCATCGAAGAAAACGTCCACAACAAACACAAATCACTGCTGATTTCGTGTGGTGGACAAGCGCCCAGACAGACTCGAAGCTTCATACGTCGACTACATGACGAACTCGGACTACCAGTATACATCCTGACCGATGGCGACCCATGGGGAATGCACATTGCCCAAGTAATCATTTCAGGTTCAGCCAACGCTGCCCACTTAAGAGACCTAAACACGCCCGATGCGGTTTGGAGCGGTGTATGGGCAAGTGACATTGTCGAATACAAACTGCCCACTGACCCGCTCGACGAAGTAGACATAAAACGTCTATATGAGTTGCAAAAGGACCCAAGATACCAAAACGACCCTATCTGGCAACGTGAAATCAAGATGTTCCTCAAGATTAAACGTAAGACAGAACTCGAAGCTTTTAGTCGTTATGGATTAACCTACATCGTTGACGAGTATTTGCCTACAAAACTTGATCAAGCAAACGACAAGAAAAAATAATCTTTAATCTTTGCCAGAATATTTGACGAGACCAAAATCAACAACAACAGGAGCGAGAGAAGATGCTGTTGCAACTATATTCTGCAAATCAACAGTTGCATCATTCAGAAATAAACTAAAAATTGTTCAGTTTTTTAGCTCTTACAGAAACATAAGTCTCCTTTAACCTGATAAAACTTAAATGTCCCTTCCTTCTTCAACTAGTTGCTGCAAAAGCAAAGATAACTGAAGATTTTTTCTTAGACAAAGTTTTTATGCGGGTTTGAAACTTAAAGTGTCCCGTCAATACAAAGGATGATTCAAGATGCCCCTACAAAAAGGAGATTTCATACTAATAGATTATGTAGCCAAGGTCAAGGAAACAAACGAAGTTTTCGACACCACCAAAGATGATGTCGCAAAGAAAGAGCACCTTCACAAAGAAGGACAAATCCATGAACCTGAACTCGTAGTTGTAGGTGAAGGCTGGGTCCTAAAAGCCCTGGACGAAGCATTAGCCACTATGGAAGTAAAAAAGCCCCAAACCGTAGAGATTTCACCCGACAAGGGCTTCGGACAGCGCGACCCAGAAAAAATCAAACGGGTATCTATCAAACAACTCTACGCAAAAGAAATCAACCCTGTCGTCGGCGCACGCATCGAATACCAAGGTAAGAATGCCACTATCCGCTCAGTTGGCGCAGGAAGAGTTCTCCTCGACTTTAATCCTCCATTGGCAGGAAGAACACTCATCTACGACGTCACAATAAATAGCAAACTCGACAAAATGCCAGAAAAAATAGGCGCTTTAATCCACCGCAGAGTACCAGTAGTTGAGCAAGACAAATTCAAATTAACCATGAAAGGCACGGACTTAACAATCGACATGCCTGAAGAAACCTTCTACGTTGAAGGCATCCAAATTGCCAAACGAGGCATCGCCATGGATATCCAAAAATTCGCTCCAATTTTGACTGAGACAAAGTTCGTTGAAACCTTCAAAGCTGAGCCAAAACCAGTTCCACCTGCTTCAACACCTACACAAGCTCCAGAGGCAAAGAAAGAAGAAGAGGAACCAGCGAAAGAAGCTAAGTCTGCGGCAGAAACTAAAACTTCAGAGGAACCAAAGCCCGCAAAAGCTCCAAAGGCTACAAAAACCGCCAAATAAGCAATCAACTCTAACTTTCCTTTCTTTTACTTTCTAATTTGTTTTATAGACATAATTGTCAGACAGGAAAAAACGTTTTTGCAGTATTGGTAGAGCTTTGCAGCGATGCTTGCTTGGGTTTTCTTTTTGGCTGTTGTAGTTATTGTGGGACTTTTTCAACATTTTTGTAGCACCAAAACCATTAGTTGTGGAGTTAAAAACCAATTCGATGATAAAATTTCTGGTTATAAATCACTCAAACCAAAAGGTTACCAAAAATCGGGTGGATACCCCGCCAAAGACCTGGAAGACAACCAATTTACACTATTCCAGCCCATTCTTGTTTAATTGATTATTCCAGTGGCTTTGGCTGTCTTCTTGCAGGCTTCTGTATCCAGATTCAGTTTATGCAGGATAGTGTAGCGTTCAGATCGTATCTTCGGTGCCATTTCCAGAGCCTCAACTATATCCGCATCTTGGATACCTAATTCAGCAGCGGTTATAGGTGCACCGAGTTGTTTTAGGGTCATTTTTATGCGTTGCCAGTTGCTTTTTTGTAGGTACGCGGCTAAAATAGAGCCGACACCGCATTGTTCACCGTGCATTGCATGTTTTATACTTATTATGTCAAGTGCATGGCTGAAGAGGTGTTCGGACCCGCTGCAAGGACGACTGCTTCCCGCGATGCTCATGGCAACACCACAACTGATAAGGGCTTCAAGCAAAACCCGTAAACCCTCATCTTGACGATAAACTATTAACTCAGCGTTCTCAGTTACCAGCTTTGCACTCATTAAAGCCAAACTTGCCGCGTAACCTCCGTAGTACTCACCATTTTCCAGATAAGCCAACTGCCAGTCCTTGACGGCAGTGTACTTAGATATGACATCTCCACATCCGCTTACTACAAAGCGCCACGGACCTTTTGCGATAACTTGTGTGTCAGCGATTATTGCCAAGGGCGCCTGCGACATAACTGAGAAAGGCTTGTCGGAGCCTTTGATTGAAGCCAGGGGACTGGCAATGCCGTCGTGGGACACAGTCGTTGGGATACTAATGAAGGGAATTTTTAGTTTGCCCGAACTTACTTTTGCTGAATCTATTATTGTTCCTCCCCCGACTGCAAAAAGCACCTGCGGCTGCAACGCCTTTATTTGCTCCTCGACCGCCAAAACATCGGTCATAGTCATAGTCTTCACTTGGAGAAAATCCACAGCCAAGCCTGATTGCTCCAGAAAACCTAAAACTGCTTTTCCCGCTAATTGGTAGCATTGCTGGTCAGACATGACTAACGCTTTGCCTTTGAGACCAAGCCGTTTCGCTACTTCGGGAATACTGCTTAGCGTGCCTTTGCCGACGATTACCTCCCGTGGCAACTGCATGTAATGGTAATTTAAACTCAAATTATGCCCCTGTTATCTTGCAAACTACAATAGTGGGGCGTGGATGCTTTAAAACTTTGGGAACTTGTGAACCATTTAATCTTCAGAAACGCCTTAACAGGATCAAACTCGTTGAGTCTCCACTCAATAAGGCAATCAATCTAGTTCACATCAACCTCCACCATTTTTTTTAAGGCATGATGAATCGATGGTTTCCAGATATTCCAACTGGTTATGTTATGCTTATATTCTCGGATAGTTGTTATTTGGTTTTTAGGAGACACAAGAAACATGCCCGCTATTGAAGTCGGCAGATTATGCGTAAAACAACTCGGTCGAGAAAACGGCAAAAAATGCGTCATTATCGACGTCATGGATAAAAGCTTCGTGTTAGTTACGGGACCCAAAAAAGTTACCGGAGTCAAACGCAGGCGAGTTAATATAAACCATATCCTGCCTCTACAAGATAAAATCGAAGTGAAACGAGGCGCTTCAGACGAGGAAGTTTCCCAGGCATTGGAAAATGCAGGTAAACTCAAAGACATGACCGCGTAGTTTTAAACTTTAATTACCTCAAACTTCTTTTTCTTACCACCACTAGGAGAATAAAATCAAGAATGCCCAGAACAACCCCTCCGTGGGAAATCAAACGTGAATTACTAACAAAAAAAGACGACCACACCGACCTAAAATACGGGTGCAAACCCTCTGAGCGCCCCGCAAAAGAATACATCCGTTACGGCACAATCAATTTGGATAAGCCTTCCGGTCCAACAAGCCACGAGGTTGCGGCATGGGTAAAAAGAATTATGCATCTTGACGTAATCGGTCACGGAGGAACATTAGATCCCAAAGTTACCGGAGTTTTACCCATTACGCTGGAAGATTCTACCAAGATGGTTCAAGCTCTGCTCTACAGCGGCAAAGAATATGTCTGCGTAATGAAACTGCATGGCGATGTGCCTGAGGATCAGGTTAGACGTGTTCTAGTGGAGTTTGAAGACGAAATCTATCAGCGCCCACCTCTGCGTTCTTCAGTGAAACGGCAAATCCGTACAAGGCGCATATACTATAACGAATACATGGAGATGGATGGGCGTAATGTGCTCTTTAAAGTCAGCTGCGAAGGTGGCACCTACATCCGCAAACTTTGTTTTGACATCGGCGAAATCCTTGGAGTTGGCGCTCACATGCAGGAACTTCGCCGAACCCGTGCAGGACCATTCACGGAGACCAGCGCAAAAAAAGTAACTTTGCATGATGTTGCTTACTGGTTTGGCGAATACGAAGCAAAAAAAGAGCAATCATTTCTTTGTAAATTCATAGAGCCCATGGAAGTTGCCCTAATGCAAATCCCCAAAATTATCGTTCGCGACTCCGCAGTTGATGCTCTTTGTCATGGAGCAAATTTGACTGCGCCAGGAGTTTTGCAGGTTGATACGGGTATCGCGAAGGACTCGGTTGTTGCGGTTTTCACGTTGAAAGGAGAAGCCATAGCATTGTCGAAAGCGCTTGTTTCAACCCAAGAAATAATGGAGCTAAACCATGGTGTAGTTGCTACTCTTGCACGTGTGTTAATGCCAAGAGGCACTTACCCGAAGGTTTGGAAAAGTGGGGGCGCCAATGAGCAAAAACCCAAAGAACGTTGAGCACTATTTTGCGTCTGCACCCAAGTCTGAGGAACGTTTCGGACTTGTTCGAACCATCATTTGCGGCAAATCCTTCGAGTTTTTGACTGCGTCGAGCGTTTTTTCGAAGCGAAAGATTGATTCAGGCACCAGATTGCTCATCGAATCCATGGTTCTCCCAGAAAAAGGTTGCGTTCTCGATATTGGCTGTGGATATGGTGCGGTTGGAATCACAGTGGCAAAACTTAATCCCAACCTACATGTGGTCATGACGGATGTAAATGCGCGAGCAGTTCGCTTAGCCAAGAAAAACGTGGAGCTAAACAGGGTGACGAACACTGAGGTTCGCTACGGCTTTTTCTATGAGCCAGTTGAGGATTTAAAGTTCAATAGCATTCTGTCGAATCCGCCTGTCAGTGCAGGAATGGAGACAGTAAAATCGATTATAGTAGGTGCTCCTAGTGTTATGGCGGCTAGTGGGAGTTTTCAGATGGTTATCCGCTCTAAAATAGGTGCCAAACTGTTGCCTGCACTTTTCGATGAGACTTTTGGGAATTGTGAGGTTGTTGCGCGTGAGAGTGGTTTTCGAGTGCTCATGGGCAAGATTTAGACGTTAGTGTTGGTTTATTGACTTTTTTCTCCCTTGTTAATTTGCCTGAAATTTTGGCAAATAAAAAGTGAAGATCTATCTGATATGACCTTATATGGCAAGTTTCTATTAGTGTCAATATTGTGACAGAATAGTTGACACAAACAAAGTGAATGCTTAACACTAAGACAATTGGTTCTTCTAAAGCTTAAGAATGGGCTATATCTCAATTTTCGATATATGTCACACCCTGTAGTTTTGCTTATATTACTAAACCCGATAACTATCCTTTAATGAGAGGGTTAGAAATGGAAAATCAACAAATTAATGATTATTGCGAGATAGAAGTTAAAAGTCCCTGTGCAACCTGTGATTTTATCAGTTTCTGCAACGGAAAATGGAACCATGCAACAAATTAAAGCCAGACTATTACTGATTCAGAACTTTTTAAGATGTCTTTTTTGTTTTAACAGCACAACGTTTAAGGCAAATTGTATAGGCGATTAATGGCAGATTTTCATTTAACATATCGTCTTGTTTCAAAAACAAACATGACCCTACACTCGTTTCAAAATGCGTATCTTGACTTAAGAAGAATATTGCGATGTAATCTGCATTTCTTACCGCAAACTTGAAAAAGCTACTCTGCCAATACACAAAGAAAACAGCACAAGGCAGTGGAGTGGAATGAAACTAAACAAGATCGACGAGAAAGTCTTCCAAACCCTCAAAACAGAAGGAAAAGAATTAACATTACAGGAACTAACCGACAAAACAGGTGAACCCAGCAAAAAAGTCTTCAAATCACTAAAAAAATTCTTCGAGCATGAAATCATCGAGACCAAAGCCCGCAAATATTCGCTGACGGGAAAAGATCCCAAAGCCGCCAAAGAAGAACCTGAACCAGAAGTCTAAAAATTTTTTGTGGAGCCTCGAGCGGGCCTTGCTCCCGCGGCCTGCTGCTTACAAGGCAGCCGCTCTACTGGGCTGAGCTATCGAGGCACATGCAGATTCACTTTTGCATCAACAAATAAAAACCTACCCACACAAAATTTGCTTGATTGCAGTCTTAGTTTTTTTTATGACGGAGACTCAATAAAAAAAGCAGAAGCAACCCCTCCATATTTGCACACAACCTCAAGCCGACCCGTAAAAACAGCAAAAGAATTTTGAATATTTTTATCATTTTAGTATAAGTTCCAAACGGAACAAAATATTGCACAGCTTTTCTATATTGTGCGACACTTTTATATGATGGAATTAAACTAGAATAAGTTCCCCATGATGGATGCTTAACAAAAAAAGTCTTTGTTGAGTAAAGATAGCCTAGGAAGTAACGTGGCATACAAGGTTTGCCTAGTCAATTAACGGGCTTAAACCTTAACGCAAAACTTATATTCGCCGAGTCTGCTTCTTATGCAATCCCAGAAATGGGCAATAATCATTAAAAACAAGATGCAACTCCCCACCTAACCAGTGTGGAGTGAAGGGTGAGATGAGTTCCTGATCACTGGGAATTCACAATGACACCATGCATAGGCCAAACAACAACGACGCAACACACTATACAATGAAATATGTGTTTCACCAAACGCCAAACAGACACTACCATTGGCCCGAAACATGCCACGCTGTCTGGAGAATGGCTCGGCTTGAGAGCCGAAGAAGGGCGCGGCAAGCCGCGATACCGCCTCGGGTAAGCGCATGCAGCCTTAGAACCGAGGATACCCGAATGAGACTTCTCGCCAGTCGCAAGATTGGCACTCCTTTACGGAGTGGGTACCCCCCGAACGGAAGCATCTTAGTAGGGGGAGGAAAAGAAACCAAACACGGGATTCCCTTAGTAGCAGCGAGCGAACTGGGAATAGTCCAAACCGAATCCCATACAGAAATGTATGGGAGATGTAGGGTTAAGGGCCCGGCTTCCTCTTCATTGGTTAAGCTGAAGTGACCTGAAATGGTTCGCCACAGAGGGTGATAGCCCCGTAAACGTAAGCCAGAAAGAGTTGAGCTGGAGTCCCAGACTACCGTACCATGGTTTTGGTGCGGAAAGTTGGGAGTCACCAACTTCCAAGACTAAATACATCTCAAGACCGATAGCGCACTAGTACGGTGACGGAAAACTGAAAAGTACCCCGGAATGGGGGTGAAAAGTGCCTGAAACCAGACAGTTACAGACGTGTGCGGCCCAGAAGAGTAGAACCCATCCATAGGAACCCGCTGTGAAGCGGCAGTACGAGGAAGGGGGATCAGGGTCGCACGTTCCGTCTAGAAACACGGGCCGGGGAGTTTATTGCTATGGCAAGCCTAAAAGCAATAAACTTGTAAGCAAAGGGAAACCAACAAGCGCGCAACTCGCAAGAGCCAGGCGCAAGGTCTGAAAGGGCCTGAAGTCATAGCGATACATACTAGAAACCAGACGATCTAGCCCTGGGCAGGGCGAAGCTAGGCGAAAGCCTAGTGGAGGCTCGAAAGGGTTCTGACGTGCAATTCGTTCCCCAGACCTGGGGCTAGGGGCTAAAGACCAATCTAGTCTGGTGATAGCTAGTTCCTTCCGAAGTGGGCCTGAGCCCAGTCCCGAACGAGGCGGCTGGTGGGGTAGAGCACTGACTGGAAAACAAGGACCCGAAAGGATCCACTTTCCTCTCAAACTACGAATCCACCCGCACCTAAGACTTTGGGAAACGGGTTAGTGGGGGTAAGCTCCACGACCGAGAGGGGGACAACCCAGACTGAGGTTAAGGTCCCCAAATGCTGGCTAAATGTCAAACCAAAGGGCGTCGTCAGCCTCAGACAGCGGGGAGGTAGGCTTAGAAGCAGCCATCCTTCAAAGAAAGCGTAACAGCTCACCCGCCGAGGCTGACGGCCCCGAAAATTGACGGGGCTAAGCCAGCTACCGATACCTCAGAACGCAGTGCACACTGCGCTGGTAGGAAGGCGTCCTAGTTGGGCAGAAGCTGGGCTGTGAGGTCCAGTGGACCGATTAGGATTGCGAATCCCGGTGGTAGTAACAGCAAAGAAAAGTGAGAATCTTTTCCGCCGAAGGGGCCAGGGTTCCCCGGCAACGATCGTCAGCCGGGGGTAAGTCGATCCTAAGGCATAACTTAACCGATTATGCCGAAAAAGGGAATCCGGCTAAAATTCCGGAACCATAGAGGTACATGCGGCGACGCAAGCTTAGTGTTGACGTTTCGGGGTAAGCTGAGCAAGGTCTTCGCCTTGTTTAACCTTATAACCCTAGGGAGTGCCGTAATGGCGAGAACTAGGCGAAAGTGGGAATAGCCTCCCGTTTTAGGGGGGTTCAGCTGATCTCTGGAGCCACTGAAAAACACACTAAGAAGGATCCTTTATGACCGTACCTAGAACCGACACAGGTGTCCCAAGGCGAGAAACCTAAGGCGTGTCGGGTATACACTAATGCGAGGGAACTCGGCAAATTAGCCCCGTACCTTTGGTATAAGGGGTGCCTGTTCTTTCAGCTTCGGCTGGGAGAGCAGGTCGCAGTGACAAAGGGGTCTCGACTGTTTAATAAAAACACAGGAAGCCGCAAGAGCGAAAGCTTGTGAACGGCTTCTGAATCCTGGCCAGTACAGGTACCTGAAACCTGGGTCCAACTGGGCTAAGGGCCTGCAAACGCCGGGAGTAACTCTGACTCTCTCAAGGTAGCCAAATGCCTTGTCGGGTAAGTTCCGACGTGCATGAATGGATCAACGAGGGCCCCACTGTCCCCGCGTAGTACCCGGTGAAACCACATAACGTGGACGAACAGTCCACGATCTCCCAGCGGGAAAAGAAGTCCCTGTGGAGTTTTACTGCAGCCTGCCGCTGGAATACGGTTGTGGATGCAGAGCGTAGTCGGGAGCCGTCGATCCTGTGTTCTCCGGGACATGGGGGAGGCAACAATGGAACACCGACTTTCTGCAACCGTGTTTCTTACCGACCCCTAGCGGGTTGGAACAACGGTAGGTGGGCAGTTCGGCTGGGGCGGCACGCCCTTGAAAAGATATCAAGGGCGCCCTAAGGTTGGCTCAGGAGGGACAGAAACCCTCCGTAGAGTGCAAGGGCAAAAGCCAGCCTGACTGAATCCCAAACAGTAAGGGATGCAGAGGAGAAATCCGGGCTTAGCGATCATCCATGTCCCCCTTGGTGGGGGCTGGATGTGTCAGAAAAATTACCCTAGGGATAACAGGCTCGTCGCGGGCGAGAGTCCCCATCGACCCCGCGGCTTGGTACCTCGATGTCGGCTCTTCCTATCCTGGCCCTGCATAAGGGGCCAAGGGTGAGGCTGCTCGCCTATTAAAAGGGAACGTGAGCTGGGTTTAGACCGTCGTGAGACAGGTCGGACTTTATCTGCTGGGAGTGTTGGCTGCTTGAGGGGAAAGGGTCCCTAGTACGAGAGGAACGGGACGCTGTGGCCTCTAGTTAACCGGTTGTCTGATAAGGCAGTCGCCGGGCAGCCACGCCGTTGTGGATAAGAGCTGAAAGCATCTAAGCTCGAAGCCTCTCCCGAAAAGAGGCAGCCATTCCAGTTTCACTGGACGAAGGCTCCCATAAAAGATGGGTTTGATGGAGCCGGGGTGTAAGCTAGAAGACTTCGGTCGACTAGCTCAGCCTGCGGCCACCAATCGCCTGAGATGTCGAGTCAATGTAGTGTCTGAGCGATATTTGGTTTGAAACGCATCTTTCGGTACAGTGTGAAGTGAAGTGTTTGGCCTATGCATGGTAACTCATATATGAAGAAATTTTTGTTCTTATTTTTTAGTGTTTTCTATTTCTCTCGTTTTATATTTTTACTAGTGGGGCGTTGGCCTGTTCGGTCTTTTAGTGTTGAGAAAACCGGATGGTTTTATGGGCAAAAGTTATATCGCTAAAACTTAGTTTTAGACTTTAATGTCAACTAAAACTAAAGCACCAATCTGCCCCACCTGTTACATAGAAATGGAACCCAAATGCAATACTAAAAAAATAGTGATCTACCACCAATGCCCTCAATGCGGAGCTCTAATCCTGTTTACTCACTCAGGGCACTGAGTGTTTTTGAACTTTCTCTACGGGTGTCTGCTTGGAACTAATAGTCTCTGAATAATTTATACCTGAATTCTCGCTTCATAAAAGCTATTTATAACATGCAATGACCTCGTTACTGAATCAAAATGAAGAGCAATCAAAAGATAAAAAACTGCACTTCAGGGTTCCCGATTATAGTTGACTTTTTAGATTTTGGTACTGTTGAACAAGTGGTCGAAGCAGCTTTCATCAGAAAACCAAAAATACGAAGAAAGAAAGCCTAGGCGTATATTTGGTTTACATCCCCTTAACAGCTTCTTTTACTGTTGCATCTTTTAGTTTTTTGTTATACAACGACCTCTTACTTGCTAAACTGCGATATCGATAATCTTAATTGGAGGTTACTTTTTGATTTATATTATCCTTTCAGTTTGGGACTCGACTTATCGTGTTTTTTTGCCTCTGAATGATTTCTGGATGACAAGTCTACTGGTCCTGGGCTTAGCTAAATTGGTCGATTCAAGATAAATCTCTATTGTTTATGCAGTTTTCTATAGTTGATGTAGCTGAAGATTACCAGCACTGCAGTCCAGGTTATGAATACGAAATGGGCACCGCCTATGAACAACGGGAAAGAAACTATCCTGTTGATAATCGAAATGGCGATTAACAAGATGGGTCCTATGTTGTTTTTTCGAATAATCAAAATCAAAGCAACAAGGTTAAGAACCGCAAATAACCCAGCATCCGCCACGGCTATTCTGAAATCAACAGCCAACGTGATGCGGGCTTGACCCAGAGGAATCCTAGGATTTGTCGTCCAAAGAATTATTGAACCAATCTCGGCAATCACTGTAATAGCTATTAAAATTAGCAGAATCTTATGCTGTAAATCCTTCATGGAGCAATTAATTAGGGTGCTTGGATAAAAGCTTAGATGGCGAAGGCAACGACGGATTAGGATTATTTTCCATTTGGATATGGATCATTTCTACACTGCGGTTGAGGAGCGGGAACGCCCCGAAATCAAAGGTGCACCTATCATCGTTGGTGCTGACCCCAAGAAGGGTAAGGGTAGAGGAGTGGTTAGCACGAGCAATTATGAGGCAAGAGCATCGGGGTGCGTTCGGGAATGCCGATTTCTACGGCTTGGCGTTTATGTCCTCGGGCGGTTTATTTGCGGCCGAATTTTCTACTCTACCTTCGAGTTTCAGGCGAAATTATGGCGTTGGCACGTAAGTACGCTGGGAAGTTTGAGCAGTGGGGGATTGATGAGGCTTTTTTGGATATGTCGGATAAAGTTGAGACTTGGGCTGAAGCTGAAACTTTGGCGCGACAAATTAAGCAGAAGATAAAGGACAAAGAGGGACTTACCGCCTCCATAGGTATAGGGCCTAACAAGCTTGTCGCCAAAATCGCTAGTGACTTTCAAAAACCCGACGGCTTAACAATCGTCAAGGAAGAGGAAGTGGAAAAATTCCTTGATTCTCTGGCCGTTCGTAAACTACTTTGGGTGGGGCGCAAAACTGAAGCTAAACTCAAAGAATTGGGCATAGAAACTATCGGCGATTTAGCCCGTTATGACCCATCCGCTTTGGTTTCAATGTTTGGGGTTATGGGTTTGCAGATGCATTTGATGGCTAAAGGTATCGATAAAAGCGAGGTTGAGGAACGTGTCGGCGTAAAAAGTGTTAGCCACGAAACAACCTTCGAAGAAGACACTGCAGACTCCACCGTTATCTTTCAAGCGTTGGATGCTCTCTGCGAGGATGTTCTGAAGGAAACCGTCAATCAGTACCTATTGTTTAAAACAGTTACAGTTAAGATTCGATATCGAGGTTTTGAAACTCATACAAGAAGCAAAACCCTGCCCTTCTTAACCAACCGTTTACGCGACCTACAAAAAACTGCCAAAGAGTTGCTTTTTACTAATTTGCGAAAAGACTGTAAGGTCAGGCTGATTGGTGTGCGGGTTTCCAGTTTGATTTCTGGGGAGAAGCAGCAGACGCTGGTTTAGAGCTCCGTGATTTTCTGGAGTACCAAACGTCTACCAAACTCTTCTTCGCTAGCGACTTCAGCGAGGGGTTTTCTGGTTCGCACGATGTTTAAGAGTTTGCTGGATAGGTCCAATTTTCCACTAGGGTAGCCAACTGCTAGCATGACGAGGACTTCAAATTTCTCAGGAATCTTGAGGGCTGCTTTGATGTCTTTTTCAATGAAACTCCCCACGCAGCAGGTTCCTAAACCTTCGCCTACGGCGGTTAAAATCATGTTCTCCACCGCTAAGGCAACATCGATGGCGTACCAATCGGGCGAGGCTTTTTTGTCACCGCACGCAACAATCACCAAAGGCGATTGAGTTAAGAATTTGGCCCATGTGCCACCCGACAGCGCTTTCCGCTTTGCCGCGTCGGTTACAGAGATGAAGTGCCAGGGTTCACTGTTTTTGGCTGACGGCGCCAAGCGTCCAGCCTCCAGAATCTTCTCCAGCAGTTCTCTGGGGACAGGCTTGTCTTGGTAGCTGCGGATTGAACGGCGTTCCTGTATGGCTTCAAAAACATCCATTTTCTGTTGCTTCCTTAACTAGCAAATACCCTTGTAACCTAATATTGGTTTTTACCGATAGCTATTACTGAATGGGTTCAAACATTTTTATCGCTGTTTTTGGTAATACTTGACATTATCTTATGTTTCTAGACTGCACTAATGGGTAAAACTGTACCATAAAGCCTTCTTTAAGTTACACCTAATCTGGATACAAGCTGGATGTTGGAAATGGCTGAAAATCAGGAGCAGAAGAAAAAACGCAAGAAACAACATCTATCAGTCATTAGATCAGGTGCAAGAAGAAACCGAAGTCCAGAACGCCAAGGACGTTGCCGAAGTCCTCGAAGAGCTGGATAAGCAGGGATTTCAACTTGATATTCAAGTTTGCCCCCGATGCAAAAGCCCCAAAGTTAAGAAAGCGCAAAGCACAGGTGGAGATATGTGGGCACACATAGGGATGTTACCACCGAGTTATGAGTGTCCCGACTGCGGCTGGCAAGAACGCATAATCATAAAGGCAACCAATAAAAAGTTGAGTGTCAAGGAAGTTGAGTTTATTCGGGAAGCTATGGACGTTGAAAAGTCTAAGTATACGTCTTAGCTTCTTTGAAATATGCAACTGTTGATTTGCAGAATATAGTTGCAGCAGCATCTTCTTGGTTTTGTTTGATAATTAGTTTTCGTATTTTGTTGGGTCTGCCACGCCTGCTTCTTGGAAGGCTTTTTTGCGGTTCACGCAAGATTCGCATTTGCCACAGTGTTTGGGTCCGTCGCGATAACACGACCAAGTGAGCTTAAAGGGCACGCCGAGTTTGGCGCCTTTTTTGATTAGGTCAGATTTTTTGTTACCGCTAAACGGTGCTCTAACAGTCATTTCTATACATGTGCCCAGTCTTGCGGCTTTTTCGAATGCTTCGTAGAATTCGTGTCGGCAATCAGGGTAGAAGGGTTCGTCTGAACCTTGGGCGCCGTAGAAGATTTTGTCGGCGCCGACTGCAACTGCGTATGCAACCGCGGCGGACAGGAAGATGGCATTACGGAAGGGCACGATGATGGGTGCACTAAACTCAGAGGTCAATGGGATCTCGGTGTTGCAGAGAGAGGTTACACAGCTAAATATTTCTTTCAATGCGGACAGATCGATGATTTTTGTGGTTGTGCCGAGTTTTTCTGAGATCTTTTGGGCTGCTTTTGTTTCTTTGAGCGCGATTTGACCGTAGTTGAAAGTTATGGGGTAAATTTGGTAACCTTTTGCCTTTGCCCAATAGGCGACAGTGGCAGAGTCTGGACCGCCACTGAGAACGATTACGCTTTTTTTGTTTTCTAAGTTCCCAACCATCTTTGGAATACTCCTATTCTTTTTAGCAACTTAAACAGTGGCCATCCAATCAGCACACTAGCAATAAAGTTTCCAATGAACACATATGCTATGGTTGGCAGCAGTGGTAGTGATAACACGTAAGATAACATTGTTCCGACAGTTATGCCTAAAACAACTGAGTAAGCAGTGCAGGCTCCGATAACGGTATAGTCGTTTTGGGTTCGCTTGTAAATATAGTAGACGACAAACGCCATGGCAAAAGATGGAATCGTGTTAAGTAAATCGATCGGGCCGATCGTTGAAAACAAGTTGGCGATGAAGACTCCAAGGGTGTGCCCCAATACCCCTGCAATTCCAAGTAAAGGGACAGCCGAAAGCAACGAGTCGGCTATGCGGATTTGAAATGGTCCATAACTTAAAGGTCCAAGAGCAACTACGAGCGCCGCATAGAGGGCAGCATATATTGATATTAATGCTAAGTTTTTTGTTCGATTTTTCAAATGCGTTTTCTCCCTACTCCCGGGTTTTATTTTTCTCTTGGCGGAACGGGTAGGAGAATCCACTCACCCGCCAATTGCCTCACAAACCATCAAGCCTCAATAAAAACATTGTGAAATCTATGGGCTCTTTTAGTTAGTCAAGAAAGTTTGACTAATTTTAGTAAAGGAAGTTTGACGAAAAGGCATTTTATTGATGACCTAAATATGAAAGACCATGGAGATGTGAGGAATATGGCGTTAAACCACTATGTAATTAACCATAGACTCCTAATACAAATGCAGAAGAACGGTTGTGTTTTTTGCGCGATTTGTCATCAACCCATCGTCGAAGGTCAGCGAGTAGCTTCCAGAAAAGCTTCTGCTGTGCGACATGAGGAATGTTATCAGAGGTCATTTGTTTAGTAAAATGCCTACCCTGATGGGTGGGTGTCTTTTTGTGCTTTGGCGAAATATTAATTAGGCTCTCGGAAAGATTAGATGATGCTACTTCCTAGTGGATGGCATTCCGATAAGCGGAGTTTTAGGGAGAACAAAACTATGTCACAAAATAATACAGCTAGCCAACTAGTCCTTAAAGGTACAACAACTATGGGTGTCGTCTGCAAAGACGGCGTAATCTTAGCTTCTGATACTCGCGTAACTATGGGCTACTATGTTGCACATAAATTTGGTAAGAAGGTCTACAAGATCGACGACCACATGGGTATGACTATCGCCGGAACCGTTGCTGACGCGCAGCGGGTCGTAGATATCTTGACAGCAAATGCGCACCTTTACAAAATCAACATGAACCGCCCCATGCCAATCAGCTCAGCAGCAAGACTAGTTGCAAACCTACTGTTTTCAGCAAGATATGTACCCCTCTCAACTCAGGTATTAGTAGGCGGCTTAGATGAAACAGGCCCCCATGTTTTCAATTTGGATCCTTATGGTAGCTTAACGGAGGAAAAATCTGTTTCCACAGGTTCGGGTTCACCAGTCGCTTACGGTATACTTGAGGACAAGTACCGCGAAGGAATGACCATTGATGAAGTTTTACCTACCATCGCCAAAGCGGTCAACGCAGCCATGAAACGTGACGTTGCAAGCGGCAACAACTACAACATCATAGTAATTGACCAATATGGTTACAAGGAATTATCAGATGAGGAGAAAAGCAAACTTCTCAAAGCAGGAAGTTAAAATACAGTGGCTCGAACCCAAGAGAAAGACAAAGACAAAATAGAAATTAGCCAATATATTCTTCAAAAAGTCCCCCGCGAAGCAGAGGTCACTAGGATTGAGTACGAAGGTCCCATGCTTGCGGTTTACACTAAAAAACCAGAAATTCTAGTTGATCAAAGTAGCGTTGTAGCAGAAATCGTGGGGGTTATCAGGAAAAGAATCGTTATTCGACCTGATCCCTCTGTGCGTATTCCTGAAGTGGAAGCAGAAAAAATTGCGCGCGAACTTATCCCTGTGGAAGCAGAAGTTACTGATATTAATTTTGACCCAAGCCTTGGAGAAATCATTATTGAAACCAAAAAGCCAGGCTTAGTCATTGGTAGAAACGGCGCGGTTTTGCAGGAAATCATTAAGAAAACCAAGTGGCGCCCTCATGTACTTCGTAGTCCACCGATTAAATCCAAGATTGTTACTCACATGCGCCATTACCTTCACTCAGAAAGCAAAGAACGAGAACGCATATTGCGCACCGTCGGCGAACGCATCTTTAGACCCAAAACATACGATGTCGGTGATGTACGCATGACAGTTTTGGGCGGCGCACAGGAAGTCGGTCGGTCAGCTTTTTTAATTAAAACACGCGAAAGTAGTGTGCTTTTAGATTGTGGTATTCATCCGGGTTCACAGAGGCCTTTTGAGTCGTTTCCGCGTTTTGATTGTCCAGAGTTCCAGCTTGATTCTTTGGATGCTGTTGTCATTAGTCACGCTCACCTTGACCATTGCGGTTTAGCACCTTTTCTATATAAGTATGGTTATGATGGCCCAGTTTACTGTACAGCGCCCACGTCAAATCTAATGACTATGTTGCAGCTTGATTATTTGGACGTTGCCAGCAAGCAAGGTGTCACCCCGTTTTATGATCAGAAGGATGTGCGTGAATGCGTTTTACATACAATCCCTCTTAGATACGGTGTTGTCACTGACATCGCCCCTGACATCCGCTTAACATTGCATAATTCAGGTCACATATTGGGCGGCGCAATGGTTCACTTACACATTGGGGAAGGCTTACACAACATTGTTTACACTAGCGATTACAAATTTGGGCGAACCATGCTTTTGGAAGCTGCAGCAACAGAGTTTCCACGCGTCGAAACCGTCATCACGGAAAGCACTTACGGCGGCTCAGACGATATTGTGCCTTCCAGAGATGAAGCTGAAGGAACATTAACTAATGTTATTAATAAAACCCTTGAGCGCAAAGGCAAAGTTCTCATCCCAGTTCCAGCAGTGGGCAGAGCCCAAGAAATTATGCTTATCATCGATGGTTACATGAAACGTGGCTTGATGAAGGAAGCCCCAGTTTTCATTGAAGGCATGATTAGCGAAGCAACAGCCATCCATACAGCTTACCCCGAATATCTCGGCAGGGAAGTCCGCCACAGCATCCTTCACGAAGAAGTGAACCCCTTCAAATCTGACTACTTCACAATAGTCGAGCACCCAAGCGTCCGACAAAGCATAATGGATGGCGAACCATGCATTGTCCTCGCCACATCAGGTATGCTTGAAGGTGGCCCAGTAATCGAGTACTTCAAGAATTGGGCAAGCGACGAACGCAACACAATTATCTTTGTCAGCTACCAAATCGAAGGTACCATGGGTAAACGCGTCCAGAAAGGCGTGGGCGAGGTCACCATGATGGATAATGAAGGCAAGATGGCGGCTCTGTCTATTAAAATGCAGGTGGAATCAATCGAAGGCTTCTCAGGACACTCTGATAGGCGTCAACTAGTAAACTACCTCACACACCTCAACCCGAAACCTGAACGCATCTTTGTTGTGCACGGCGAAAAACAGAAAACCATGAACTTCGCCAACTTTATGGACAACAAAGTAGGCATAAACACAGTTGTTCCAGCTATTCTGGAAACCTACAGATTACTGTAGGAATAGCAGCATCAAAACTTGAATAACTTAGGCTGCTGTAGGCAAGGGTTCATTGCTACTTGTAACTGGCGCAGGTGTTTTTTCTCGCCAGATCCTTACTGTTTTTGGAGTTATAACAACTCGCTCTTCACCCAGCCGTGCTATGTCGCCGCCAACAGATTCAGCGAACTGGAAAAGAACGTTGACTGCTGCTTTGACGTCTTCAATACTTTTACTGGCAAGAGGCGTAACACGCAGAATAATGATATTGCCGTTTTGGACCTCAGACTTGATGTTATCAAGATCCGATAGTTCACGGAGGGGCATGGCTTTTAGATAGGTTTTGTTTGGTGTCTCAGGGGCTGCCGGTTTTTCCTCAACTGGCGCAGTAGGAGGGTTCTGGTGTGGGTTCTTGTACGAGTGCAATTTCTTCTTTTGATGGCCCTTGGATCGTGGCGTTAGGTTGCTCTATCATTTCCTGTGCAGGTGTCGCAGGTTCTTGTGGTGCTTCGTGGGGTTGCAATGGTACTTCTGGTTGCGGTTCTTGAGGAGGCATGGCTGAAGTATCCTGTTCAAGTTGTTTCTTTTTGTGGAATAGGTTGAACGGCATTTTTTCTCCTCTAAAGCTACTGTTATCTATGTTTTAACAGTTAAGCGTTTCTTTATTTTTAAGACGCGAGACTGATGTATTTTAGAATTGTTGGCACCTAAATATTTGATTTGTGCTTTTCCGCTCTATATTTTTTGGTTTTAAGGCAAATGGCGGCTTTTTGCAGCTTAGAAAAAAACTAAGCTAACAAGACTGATAGGTTGTTTATGACTGTGAATATCAGAAATAACGTTAAACCTGAGTAAGCTATCTTAAGGAGCCTGTTTGAGATCCTGAAGGAACGGGTTTCTTTGTTGAGGGTCTTGTATATGGTTCTTCTAGCTAGAATATAGGTAAATCCTATCAGGAGAGTTGCAGAAACCTTAAGGACCAAAAAAGCTATGATGTTTGTATTAACGATGCTGGTCATTAGAGGGTTTATTTCGGCGGCTCCAAAGTATAGAACGCCTATTACGGTTGTTATGGCGTCGATTGTACCCATTAAGATAAGAAATAAACTGGGAAATACTTCTGATTTTAGGGCGTACATTGAAGCCTTCTCCTTTCTCTTTAAAAACCTAATCTATTGTTATTACTTAAGAAGCAAATTGCTAAACTCGATATATTTCATACTGTGGAATATGAGTTGTTTTCCAAAAATCTCTTAAACTAATTATGTTTTTTCAGCAATATTATGTTGTCGTTAACTTACGCTACCTATTAGTTGTTATCAAATGACTATGACCCTGGATGTAATTAAATTAAATTTTAATGACTCTTGTTAAAATAAAACGATTTGGGAATTCGCTGTCTGCCGTTTAAAAAATTAGGAATACAATAGTTGAAAAATACTGGCACTTAAAGAAATAAATGGCCGAAATTAATGGTTATCCGCGAAGTTTATGAAACATAAGAGGGATGCGTAACTGAAATTAACTCTATTATGAGTAATGCGGTTTTTAAAACTGTAAAAGACCAAATGATCTAATCTCGATTTGCTTTTTTTATTAAATAGTTTATTTTATGGTTATAGGGCAAGATTATCTGCGCATAAGCCTTATATTTTAAGGGTTAACCTTTGTTGCTGAAGGCTTACTCATGCACAAGAAACTCTTAATTCCTGGTCCAACCGAAGTAAGTAAAGAAATCCTAAATGAACAAACCCATTTCTTAATTGGTCACAGAGAAAAAGAGTTCTCCGATCTCTACGGCGGAATAACCCAGAAAATCACCAAATTCTTCCAATTATCGGTCGACTATAAACCTACAGTGACCACGTCATCGGGCACTTTATGGTTTGATATAATTGGTCGAAGCATTGTAAAACAAAAGGCTTTAGCATGTGTTAACGGCGCTTTTTCCCAGCGAGCGGCCCAAACGTTGGCAGCATGCGGCAAACAAACCGATGTTTTAGAAGTGGAAATGGGTAAAGCAATTAAGGCTGACATGGTCGCAGAAAAACTTGCAGGCGGTAAATACGACACCTTAACCGTTTGCCACAATGAAACCTCCACCGGGGTTCGAAATCCAATTGCAGAAATCGGCAAAATTGTCAAAAAAGAATACCCCGACATTATCTTTGCTGTGGACGCGGTTTCTTCGATGGCTGGTGACAAAACCTTGCCCTCAGAATTTAACTGCGACATCCTCTTTGGCTCTACTCAAAAATGCTTTGCGTTGCCACCTGGCTTAGCAATTGCCCTAGTCAATAACCGTGCGATTGAACGCGCCAAACAGGTTCCTAACAGAGGTGCCTATACAGATTTAGTTGATATCTTTGAGTTTGAAAAGAAACATCAAACCCCCTTCACACCAAACATCCCACTGCTCTATGCACTAGACAAACGCATGGATCTATTGCTGGAGGAAACATACGATAAAGTCTATCAACGCCACAAAGACATGGCAGTTTATACTCAGCACTGGGCAAAAAAACACTTTGCGATGTTTCCTGAACCAGGCTACGAATCCATAACCGTTAGCTGCATACAGAACACCCAGAATAAAAATGTCAAAGAACTCAACCAAAAACTCGGCCAAAAAGGCTTCATGATTTCAGGTGGCTACGGCAAGATGGCTGAGAAAACCTTCCGAATAGGACATATGGGCGAATGGAACTTGCAAGGCATAAAAGAAGTCATCGGCTTAATTGACCAGCTTTGGGGATTAGAGTGACTATTAAAATCCTTGTAAGCGATAAAATATTTGATGAAGGCATTAAAATCCTTCAGGAGAAAGGTTATCAGGTTACTTGCGCATGGGACATGCCAAAGGATGATTTACCGAAAATCATCTCAGAATACGACGTGCTCATTGTACGGTCAGCAACCAAAGTTAAAGGCGCCCTGCTCAACAACGCAAAAAAACTTCGCTTAATCGGTCGTGCAGGAGAAGGCTTAGACAACGTAGACTTTGAGCGAGCCCAAAAAATGGGCATCAAACTGGTTAATACACCGCATGTTTCATACGAAAGTGTTGCCGAATTAACCATGGGTCACCTGTTGGCATTAGCACGCAACATCGTACAAGGAACAACCAGCCTTCGCGAGGGCAAATGGGAAAAAGAAAAGTTGATGGGCAATGAAGTTAACGGAAAAACCCTTGGTATAATCGGATGCGGCTACATCGGCAAGGCCGTGGAACGTTTTGCAATGGCATTTGGGATGAATGTGTTGCCGGTGGAGGAATGCGTTTATGACCGTTTTGTTCCGCTCGCCGAAATGTTACCCCAGGCCGACTTCATAACAATCCACGTACCCCTAACTTCACACACAAAGCATATGATTTCAACAAAAGAATTTGCGCTCATGAAGAAGGGTATGAGGCTGATTGATTGTTCCCGGGGAGGAGTTGTGGATCAGGAAGCTCTATATCAAGCATTGGTGTCGGGCAAAGTTGCCGGTGCAGCAATTGACGTTTTTGAGGATGAGCCTCCGAAGGACCTCAAACTTCTTTCATTAGACAATGTTATTGCCACGCCACATATGGGTGCCCAAACCTGTGAGGCGCAGCTAAAGGCAAGCGTGCAAATAGCTAAAGCCGTTATTGACACGCTGGAAAAAATGTGAGCTGAACTGTTTGGTTGACGTTAGACCTTTCAAGGCTATTAGATATACAAGCAAAGCGGGAGAAATTGAAAACCTAATCACGCAGCCATATGATAAAATAGATTCCCAAATGCAAAAAGAGTATTACGAGAAATCGCCATACAACTACTGTCGCCTGATTTTGCCCCTTGAAGAAAACAAGTACCAAATTGCGGATCAACGAATATTAAAGTGGCTAAGAGAGGGTATAATTGCAAAGGAAACCAAGCCCGCCATTTTTGTTTCTCGCCAAGAATTCACGCTTGACGGCAATAAATATCAGCGCACTGGTTTAATCGCCGCAATGAGACTTTATCCTTACAGCGAAAACATGGTGTTTCCTCATGAAGCAACCTACAAAGCTCCAAAAGCTGACCGTTTAAACATGCTGCTCACAGCACAAAAAGATCTTGAGCCAGTTTTCTTGATCTACCAAGACCCAGAAAAGAAAACGATTGCTTTCTTTGAAGAAACAGCAAAAACCAAATCAGTAATCGAAGTTACGGATTCATTACAGGTTAAGCACACTGTCTGGATGATTACTGACTCCGAGAAAATCCAGCAGATACAGACTCTTTTGAGTTCTAAAACCATGGTTATAACGGATGGTCACCATCGTTACGAGAGTGCATTGGCTTACCGAAACGATATGCGTGGCAAATGCAATTGGACAGAGGCTTCAGCTTTTAACTTTCACATGAGCTATCTTGTGCCTGTTCAGGAGGAAGGGCTTATTGTTTTGCCCACTCACAGATTGCTGAAAGACTACAAGCTTACCGATGATTTGGTGCACGCTTTCAAATTCTTCTTTGACGTAGTAGATGTGGAACCCAACGTTGACGCTTTGGAGATTTTTCTTAAAGACCATATGAATGAGCATGCCTTCTGCGTGTATGATGGTTCAAAAGCCTACGGTCTACTGCTAAAGCATGACAAGGCAGTCTATGATTTCGTGAACGCCAATGTTTCAGGAGAAACCAAAGTTTTTGACGTTGTTATCCTTAGAGACATAGTTTTCAGGTTCATACTTAAGACCGGGGAGTTAAACATGGATGATAACATTCTCTATGTTCGTTGGACAAAAGTAGCAGTCGAGAAGGTGGATCGCGGCGAAGCAAGCATCGCATTTATGATTAACCCGATAAGCGCGAAAACAGTTGTAGAAATAGCCCAACAACACGAGCTTTTGCCTGAGAAAAGCACGGATTTTTATCCAAAGTTGGCATCAGGTTTTATCATGATGGATATTTCTGCTAGCGAAAAACTATTATAAACAAAGGATAGAAACAAAGCTAATTGGAAAATAGAGGTAATAATGAAATGACTGAAACAGAAAGAATTGCATTTTCAACTCCGATTTCACCTACAAAAAAATACATTGCTGAACTGATTGGCACAATGGTTCTGGTGCTGATGGGCTGCGGCAGCGCTGTTGTTGCAGGTGACTATATTGGATATTCAGGAATCTCTTTTGCATTCGGACTTTCGGTAGTGGCTATGGTATACACTATAGGTGCAATTTCTGGATGCCACATAAACCCGGCGATTTCAATATCAATGTTGGTTGCAGGAAAAATAAGCTTGAGAGATACCGCGTTCTATGTTGTTTTTCAATGCATAGGCGCAATTATCGGCGCAGGAATACTTTACTCGATAGCAATGGGTGGCCCATTGTTTAATGCTGCAAATTTGGGGCAAAACGGCTATGACATTGCGTCTCCGGCTGGTTATACTTTAGCGTCTGCGTTAATAGCTGAAATTGTCTTGACCTTCATATTTGTACTCGTCGTTCATGGCTCCACTAGTGAAAAAGCTCCTAAAGGATTTGCAGGTTTATCAATCGGCTTAACTCTTGTGCTTATCCACCTTGTTGCAATACCCATCGATGGTACATCTGTAAACCCCGCAAGAAGTTTAGGACCAGCGATCTTTGCAGGATTAACTGAAGGAAGTGTAGCTTTAAGTCAACTTTGGCTATTCATTGTGGCACCTATTATCGGGGGAATCTTGGCAGCTGTTGTCTGGAAAATCTTTAAACAAAAATAACAATCTTTTTCTTTTTTTAAAAAAAACAAATACTAAAAAATTATTTAACAAATTTTGTCGGCTGACGCTTAAATCGTTTCTTGCAGACTAAGCTGCAGAAATGGAATGTTTCGCCTTCATAAGAAATCTTGAATTTTGCTGTATTCTCGTCTAATACTGCCCCGCAAACTGGATCTCGCATTGACATTAGTTGTATTTAAGCCTCAAACATTGATTGTACGGTTCCTGCTTTTATGGTTAGTGGTAAGTTCGATGCAAAGTACCGTGTGAAAAAAGGTTCTTTTTTTCTTTAGAACCTAATTTAAGCGTGGATTAATAGTGTTAGATTCGATGTCTATTGTTGTTTTACTCGCTATCACTAAATTTCCCCGCAAAATCCTATTTTACTGAGAAGAGTTGTGAATTTTTCATTTAGTGAAACGTGGGGTGTTCTGGGATTAGTCGTCTTCTGCGTCTTCTTTAGCTAACTCAACCGCAGTTTCGTCCGTGTGACTTATGGCATTTTTGCGTGTTTGTTTTTTGCTCGGCTCATCGTCTCTTCCTCTCATGAATCCTGCTTCTGCAGCAGTGATTTCATCGTCGTCTAACATTTCCTCTCTTTCTTCTGCGTTGTATATGTCGTCGGTTTCTTCGGTTATGTCAGGTTTGGGTTCTCCAGTAAAGAAGTGTGGCAGAGGCTTTTTTTTGAGTTTACTCATGTTTTATATTCTCCATTTTAAGGCGTTCAATTAAATGCTTACGGTTCAACTTGTGTTTTCAACTACTTTTATGACTATGTGATTGGGCTTTGACAGTCACAAGCACAATTTTCCCAACTGTTAATAATCTACTCTAAGCTTTGGAGATTTTTATGTGTTTAATTCTCTTGATTGTAAAAATAATCTAATTAGCCGAAAATTCTGGATTTTTTAGTGTCAAAATAGATGTTTTTTGATAAAACACTAGTTCTTAATGTGTCCTTTGCCTGAAATCTTGCTAAACCTTTTTATACGCGCCAATACATTTTTTGGCTTGTCACATTAATCATGCTATCACCAAAGCTTCTGAAGCTTTTAGAGACATCATGAAAAAATCCTGTGGCAGAAGAAAAAAACAAGTATGCAGATTCAATCATTTAAGGACTTGCCATTATCAGGAGAAGTCCTAAAAAGTATAGAAGAACTCGGGTTTGATGGTCTTTTTCCAATTCAAGCTCAAGCAATAATTCCCTTGCTCGAAGGCAAAGATGTCATCGGGCAAGCACAAACCGGAACAGGAAAAACCGCCGCGTTCGGCGTGCCAATGGTTCAACGTTTAAACCGTGAAATCCGCGGCGTCCAAGGACTAATTTTAGTTCCAACCCGCGAGTTAGCCGTGCAAGTAGCAGAGCATATGGCTCTTTTTGCAAAATACGCGAAACTAAAGGTTCTAGCTGTCTACGGCGGAGAATCCATCAATAAGCAAATCCACGCATTAGCCAGCGGAGTCCACATCGTTGTCGGTACTCCTGGAAGATTAATCGACCTTATGGAAAGGCGCGTGTTAAACCTTGCATCAGTCAAGATAGTTGTTCTTGATGAAGCTGACCGTATGCTTGACATGGGATTCACTGAAGACGTCGAGTTTATTCTCTCAAAAACCCCCAGAGACCGTCAAACAAGCCTCTTTAGCGCAACTATGGAACAATCAGTGTTACGTGTCTGCAATAAGTACATGAAGAGCCCGGAGAAAATATTCGTCAGCAAAGACGAAATCGCACTAACCCAAATGAAACAATACTACACAGTCGTTAACCAAAACGGCAAGTTTGGAGCACTCTGCGACATCCTGCACGATGACCGCGTCGACAAAGCAATCATATTCTGTAGAACAAGAAGAGAAACTAGGAGACTTTCAGATCAACTCTACCGCAAAGGATGCCGCGTACAAGCACTTCACGCAGGCTTCACACAGGCGCAGCGAGATCGTGCAATCAATGATTTCCGTTGTGGACGAACAAACTTGCTGGTTGCAACTGACGTTGCAGCAAGAGGATTAGACATCGAAGGCATAACACATATAGTCAACTATGATGTACCAAACGACGCACCAGTCTACTTCCACCGTATCGGCAGGACCGCACGCAAAGGAGAAGAAGGAACAGCTATAACCTTGGTAAGCTACGGTGAAATGTCAAACTTTAACAACATTAAATGCTTAACCAAGACTAAAATCGAAGAAATCAAATCCTCTACAGTCGAACACACTGATTCGCCAATTCAAAGTTTCTACTAACCCTTTTTTAGGGTTTTTATTTTTTTCTTTATTAACATAGGGGTGTGCAGAATTTAAGTTGCTTCCCAATTATGTTTTAGTATGGAAGCCTGGGATATTGTCAGGCTTTTCGTGAATAAAGCCACTGTTTCTTTGCAGCCTAAACACGCTGGTAACCCCGGTTATGGCCGCCTCAAAGCCGCTCGAGTCTAGTTTCTAGGCTCAAGGGCTTAGAGAACGATACTCGTCTGGTTGAGTACTTAAAGAAGCATACAAACGCACTCAACGGGTTAGGTTTGGGTTCGGTTCCTGACCGAACCACAGTAGGTCGATGGTGGAGACGCTACTTAACCCTACTTGAGGAGACGTTTGCCAAACTTGCAGATATGCTGCGGTTAGTTATGCCAACAAGTCTGCTTATTGTTGATTCTACGCCACTTGTGGATCTTTACGATATGGAAGCTATGTGGGGTCATACTAGCAGAGGAAAATTCCGAGGTTTCAAGTTGCATGCAGCAGTTAATCAGGCAGGTTTGCCATTAAGAGCAACGGTTACATCAGGCAACAAATACGATGGACCTATTTTTCCGGATTTGATCTGGGATTTGGAGGCTCCTTATGTTTTGGCTGATGCAGGCTATGACTCTAAAGAGAACCGTCATGCGGCCAGGGTGATTGATGCTAAGCCGGTTATCGCCGCGAACGTTCGCAATGGAAAGGCCAGAAAAATCCGGTTTG
The DNA here is from genome assembly GCA_963725855.1 of Candidatus Bathyarchaeota archaeon. Taxonomy (GTDB): domain Archaea; phylum Thermoproteota; class Bathyarchaeia; order Bathyarchaeales; family Bathycorpusculaceae; genus Bathycorpusculum. The sequence continues at coordinate 680,968 of CAVSAA010000003.1, forward strand.
CGAAGCTTCTTAGGTCGAAGCGGTATGTGGTGGAGCAGTTTAATGGGCATATGAAGGCTAATTTGTTAAAGCAGTGTTGGATTAGGCCTAAGGGGTTGGTGAAGAAGTCGGCTATGGTTTTTGCTGCGTTGATTGGGTATGATGCGGAGGCTCTGAGGGCAGTGGTTTTTGGTGAGGAAAGCCTCAAGTCGGTGAGCAAGTACTGGGCTTAACCCAAAGATGTTGCGGTTGAGTGTTGCTGACACAAACTATATAGAAAACTCGGGTTTCAACCCAGAACTCGCTCGATATACTATAGGTTAAAGAACAATAAAAAAATAATTGTGCACATCTCTATATTAACATATAAAAAAAGAACACGCAATACTGAGTACCATGAGTCATCTTGCTCAAGACTGCAAGCGCGCAATTCGAGAATGAAATCTAGAAATTCTATAGAATGCTGATCTTTAGAGAATAATCGATGCCACGCTATATTCAATGACTAATCCGGATTACCGACTAGACGAGAATCCAGTAAAAAAGAAAGATATGTATTACTTCAATGTCTCAAGGTAACATATGTGAAATTTAGTTGTGCTTATTTAAACGCGCATCTAATGTTTTGATTACCCGGGAGTGTTGGGTTTGCAGTATCTAAGGCATGGATCTTGTACGAGGTACTTGCTGGGGTTTTGCGATAAAGATAAGTGTTGAGTCTGTCTATTTGAAACGCAAGTTAAGCTGAGGATATAATCCTTGAAGCTCTCTAGCCCCACCTATTCAAGATTCACAAGAAATATTGTTGCAATAGTGACCATTGCTTTGGTCTTATTTATTATTATTCAATCCTCGATGGCAGCTCCTAACCCGACTTCAATCGAATGGCGGAAAACATACGTAGAGTTGCAGGCTAATTCTGTCATCCAAACTTCGGATGGAGGCTTCGCCTTAGCTGGCGCCGCTCGGTTTTCTGGTGGAACCACATTGATAAAGACCGATTCGTCCGGGAACGTGCTATGGGAGAGGGCTATTGGCGATGCTGTGTCTTTGGCCCAAACCAGTGATTTGGGTTACGTCCTGTTCCGCAAAAACGGTGACGTAGTCAAGACAGACGCGGAAGGAAGTATCCTTTCAGTTTTTTCTTTGGGAGCAAATGGGGGTACCCGGCAAGGAATCATCACTAATGATGGAACCTACATTATCGTCGGTAACAGCATCAGAGAAGGTCAAGAGACTTATGTCTGGCTCCGTAAAGCTGACGCTCAAGGCAACATCCTTTGGGACATGAATTTCACAGGTGGTTTTCAGGTTTCTGCTGTTGTAAACACTGTTGACCGCGGCTGCGTGTTGGCAGGTAACTGGAAGAATAATTTTTGGCTAGCCCGGCTTGATTCAAATGGCAATCAGCAATGGAGCCAAAACTACGCTTATGGTGATCCCTCAGATGCGCATTTCGTTTACTCCATAGCTAAAACTATGGATGGAGGATTCATTCTTGCGGGGACAGGAATGTGGCGGTCTAGCGGAGGAATGATTCCTTGGCTAATTAAAATAAATGCCCAAGGTTATGAACAATGGAACCTGCCCTACGGACAATATCCTAGTGATAGCTTCAGCGCGATTGTGCAGACTGCTGACCAGGGCTACTTAGTTGCTCAACCCAGAACTGCATCGATGATGAGGGCAGATTCCTCGGGTAGCGAACTCTGGCAAGAGGATCTAGGTACTTCGGAAATAATATCGCCGTCAGGCTACCCTGCAGCATGTTTAATTCCCACGAAGGATGGCGGATACGTTATTGCAGGATCATCTTCGGCTAGCGCGTTTATGATCAAATTTTCTCCAGAAGCAGACCTTCAGGTACCAGTTGTTATGATCTCTAGTCCACAACGCAAAACATATGACACGAGTGAGGTCCCGGTGACGTTTACGGTAAATGAGCAAGATATCTTGCTCAGCTATAACCTCGATAATCAGCAGGAAGTGGTGATCATTGGAAATACCACTCTAACTGGATTAACTATCGGAGCTCATAACCTAACAGTTAACGCCAGGACTTCTGCGGGATTAGTCGGGACTTCGGAAATGGTATCTTTCAGTGTAGGTGCTCGCTTTCCAAGTGAAGTAGTTTTCGGGGGCGTAGCAATCACTGTTGTCGCTTGCATCAGTTTTCTACTTTATGTGAAAAGACGAAGCCTCTCTGATTACAGGAAAATGAATCTAAAGGGTATCATGAATAAACAAAATCTTGTTGCAATCACACAAAACAAGATTGTTTGGACGTTAATCATAATCAGTTTGTGTTTCATCTTGGTGTTTGTTCAGTTTTTCTTTCCTTACGTCTTCTATTCTTCGTCTTAGACGCTCAAACGCGTCCTTTGAAGTGGGTGTGAGCTATGTCTATGAGCGAGATAATGTTGAGCAAATCTTCAGTGAGGTATCACACATCAAAGATTTAGGTTTTAAGGTGATTCGTGTTAATCTCGTTTGTGACTCAAATAAGCCTAGTTCTTACTTGAACACTCTATCAGATGTGTTCTTCAGTGCTATCAGGCAACTTGGTCTGAGAGTTGCCTTGATAATCAACAACCACAATAGCCCCAGCGACATAAATTACTACCTTGACAGGTGGGGTAAAGACTTAGCGTACGTTCAAATCCTCAACGAACCCGACGTGGCTTCATCGTGGGAAATTGGGGCCTTATTCACAGACGATGAGGCAGGCTCAAAATTTGAAGAAATCTACACCATAGTTGAGCAGCATCAGCTTCTTGCACAAAGCTATACTAATTTTTCACCAGCCTTCATCGTTCGGACTAACCTTCCTATTCAATTTAGCGAAAAGCTAGACTTCGTAGGTTTTGACGTCTTCATGGACTCGTTTCTGACTACTTCACCCAACATGATACATCTTCTTCAAAAGATAACGAATAAAGACGTGGTCATTTCCGAGTTTGGCATGTCAACAAACAACGATGCAACACAGAGCGAATACATAATCAAGGGGCTGGATCTTTTCAGGAACATGGGGCTTAAAGGCTGCTGGATAGTCTACTGGAACGACGCAGACAATGATTATGGAATACGCGGAAGATTAGCGGAACAGAAAGTAGGTGAATGGATTGCCCAGAACTCTTAAAATGTCTAAACAAGTCTTAATCCACGGCTTAGTAATAATAATTGCCTTAGTAACTATTCAACTTTTGATGGATGTTTTTCAGAACGCGTTCCTGATATACATGCCGCCCATAGGGTTTGCCTTCTTCTTGATAACTATGTTCGTCATCCAACCCATAATTCTCGGCGTTTTGAACATAATCGTTATCCACCGCTTATACAACTGTGAAGGATGGCAGATAGGTTTCTGGCTCAATGGTTTTTTCATTCTGTTAACTTTCTCCACAATAAATTTGCTAATACAAACAACTGTGGGTGCGCCGTTTTCATTGGGCGTCGGTATAGTTGAAGTCTTCTTGCTCTCCTATCCGTTTGGGTACTTGGGAAAATTCAGCAACCGCGGCTACGAAAACAGAAGCACGCAGCAAACACCCACAACCTAGGTTTTTGGCTCAATTCCTAAAACGCTCTTGCACTTTCGGCTATTCGTTCTTCCGCAGCGTCATCAACCCAAAGCAAGTAAGAAACCGCCCACGCATCGGTGACCCAGAACTGCTGAATTCCAAATCTAAATTTCATCAGTTTTGCACCTTAACGATGCAATTCTCTACCGAATTCACCTGAAAGGATGCGCCTCTCTTTAACTGAACCTTAAATGAAAAGGTAGCAAGGGCGATCTTTCAATAGGAATTCCATCACAATTAACAGTAAAAAGACGCTGAGGTGAATCGGACGCACTTTCCACTAAATAGTGTGAGTCTCACTCAATTGACGGTTGTTTTGGGATTCTTTTTTTCCTAAAACATCTAATAAGGTTTGAGCAACTTATTTTGCTTAAAAAAAGCAATATTCGTGCCCTAAACATGAATTATAGGTGGCGGGTGGGGAGATTTGAACTCTGGCGGAAGTGGAGATATCACCAGCATTCCCTTTTTCTTTAGTAATTAGAATTAGTTAATTAAATGGAAGGTGCTCTAATGTTATTTTGTTTTCCATAAAGATACAGGTGTTTAGATGAGTTCAATAACAAAACCTAAGCTTTCAAAGTCAGTTTTTCTAATCTCGGTTATTGGACTCGTTGTTTTTGTTCTCTATCTCTACTATTATGTGGGTATTTCTGGTTTCGTCTCTTCTCTGGAAAAACTGAATTTATGGTATTATTCTTTAGCTTTTATTCTGGTTATTGCTAGTGTTTTTTTTCACTCTATTGTTTGGCGGGGTCTTTTGGATAATCTGTGCTGTCGGATTAGTATCAGAACGGCTTTTTGGTATGGCTGGATTGGAATTTTTGTGGATAACGTTGTTCCTGGAGGAGTAACCGGAGATTTGTTTAAAGCCTATTGGTTGTGTAAAATGGAAGCTCACGATACCGGCAAGGTTGTTGCTTCTGTTATTGCACATAAAATCTTGATAATTATGGTACTTTTGGCAAACACTGTTGTTGGTTTGGTGTTATGGATTTTAGGCTATGGAATTGTGGATTCAGCTGTCTTTGGAATAATAATTGGGATTTCTTTGGTACTAGTTTTCACTTTAGTGATGATATTCTATTTAAGCTACAATCGGCGAGCTACAGGCAAGTTGTTGGATGGGATAATTCGGTTAATCAATTTTTTGCGTAGGAACAAATGGGACTCTGCTGTTTTTAGAAGTAAAATGGAAAAAACTCTTTCCGATTTTCACAGTGGAATTGTTTCCCTTAAAACGAATCCACGTGGTTTATTATGGCCTGTTGTTTTTTCGGTTTTAGCTTGGTTTGCAGATTTGGTGGTCTTTATTTTGTGTTTCATGGCTTTAGGCTTTGAGTTACCAGCGTACCAAGCTTTAATTGCGTATGCTTTGACCGCGACTTTGCTCGTTGAAGGAGTATCTTTCTTAGGGTTCAACGAAATAATAAGAAGTTCTCTTTACATAGCTTTGGGAATTCCATCAGCCATAGGCGTAACTTCAATTCTTCTAAATAGGTTTGCAACCTTCTGGTTTAAATTAATCTTTTCCTACGGGGTTTTTCATTGGAAAGTATTAGCGCCATATGCTTTAAGACAGCCATCGCCTGCAGTTGATAGTGCTCTCACATCAAATGTTAAGCCTCTCGATTAAAGTGACAAAATAGGGCTTTTCTTCTTACTCATAGAGTCTCTTTAGAAAAAGAAAGTGATAATTACCCAAGTCAAAACGGGCGGGGAGGGATTTGATCCTGCGCCCTACAAGAGATTTCACTCGCAAAGCCCTATTTTTTTTATAACGATTGCTTCAGAACTTTGTTTATTCCTCTGCTTCTTCTTCGAGTGAATTTCGCTTTTCCAATTCCTTGCCTAATTCGTCAAGTCGAGCCTTCATTTCCCAATAAATTTCTCTTGCCGCCTCAATGCTAACTTGAATTGGTTTATTCAAATCCCTGTTTTCAATAGACAAGTCAAAGGTAACCTGATGATTAAAATTCAACTTAAGCCGTCCCTCGTTTTCCTCAAGCGACATAAGCGAAACTCCTCAGAAACTAATTTTACTTTCCGCTCCTTTAAAGATTGCTTACGATGCAACCGATCCGAATACATACCGCCTATAACTTTTACTTAAGAAAAAACGGACTGGGGCAGGATTCGAACCCCTTCTGGCCCGAGATGTCACTCGCACCCCCGCTTTTTTCAATATTTCTTATATAATATAAAAACATATTTGCAGACCACATATGCACGTTAATATTAAGATTTATATAGGTAAAAATATAACAACAATTAGCCATTGCAGACGTCCGAGAGCGGAGTTATGTCTCAAGCATCGATGAGATAGGCTCTAAACCCAACGGTTGAAGCTCCGGGTGTCAACTGGGTGTTTTGTTAATAGCAATTAATTTACACACAGTGAACCCGCTATATTTTGAATTAGCAATTTGGACTTAGCCATGGCTATGATAAAAAGGAGGAAAAAAATGAAAAGTAAAATGATCAGATGGGAAGGAACCATAGGCAAATCTATATTTGAAAATGAGCTGAAAAAACTGAAAAAAATGTGTCGCCAAGATGTTTTGGATTATTTGAAGAAAATTTTGGACGTTCGATACGGAGAAGGAACAGAAATGTATGCGCTGGAACTATACGATTACAGTAGATACTCTGATGAGAGGCTCCATAAGCACATGGCTAATCTAATCGCTGATATGAAAGGCTCAAAACTTGGAACTGAAAAAGCTATGTTGCAAAACGCAAATCGCTACAATGGAAGACAAAATGGCATGGCTTATAAATCCTATCGCTAAAGGACGGGCAAAACTGTGAAATCGATAATTACTCATAAGATTGTTCCAACCGAGTTGAAATGTTTAAAGACCCACACGTTCAGAACTGACAAAGTGTTTCTTCTCAAGGAAACTATCGAGGAGTTAAATAAAGGATTTGCTATATGTCCGATACACCAGATAGAAGTCGCTATAAATCCAATAAGAGCGACCCAAAGTAACCAGCCCAGAGTACAGCACCCAAAGGAACTAACTAAATGGCAAGCGCAACAGAAGACCTTGCCGCGACTGCGGTTACAGGTTTTCCTAGCTTCAATGAATCTAAACGGAAGCCTTTTAAGTCGATTAGCAGCAAATTGATTTTGAGGATTGGGCAGCAGCCCTAAGAGTCGACGGGTGCCACCGTGCAGCAGGGTTTAGCGCAATGGCGTGCTTGTAAAAGCTCCCGAAGTAAGACGCGGACAAGCCCTTAAAAAGGTCGCAGGCATAAGACTGCTCAACTCCGTAAAAGTCCACTGATTCTTACCGGCTAATTTGCAGTCTCCGATTGTTGCATACCCTTCGCAGTTCTTTGACTTCTATCGCTTTGTCTAGCCAAATCTCATCTTTTCCTAATCTATTCTTTGCAGTCTACTGGCAAATTCTTTTGCTTTGGTTCCACAACCTCATTTAAATCGTAAGTGTATTCAACAGTTTTTACGGTTTTGCCCTTTTCAGATTTTACATAAAGATGCAGCTCATCGATATCCACGAACTTCTCAATGTTTATTGTCAAGTCGCCATGCATAAACTCTAACCAGCCATTATCTGTCTTCGAGAGGGCTATGAGTAAACATTTCCATTCAGACTGTTTGAACCCAAGCATGCGCCTCATCTCATCAAGAGCAACATATCGGTTATCGGATAAATTGTTGAAATCCAAATCGCAGTTTCCCACCTTTAACTTTGGATTAAGGCTTATGATATTTAGCGTTTTTTGCAGTCTTTACATTCAGATTTTTTCTCTGTAACTTTCAACTTTAACATAAAACAATGCTCAAGGCTTTTATCAGTAAATTGTCGTTCAAAAGTTAAAGGAAGATGCTACATGTATGGTTAATTGTCCTACCTGTGGAAAGCCAATTACTGACCAAGGTTATGAGTTTGAGGCAGAGTTCAAGTTTCGTTGCATGCAATGTTCTTGCGGCACCAGAGTGCATGTTAACGCCGATGACCCTGAAGTACTGAAGGAGAAGCTAAAAAGAATAAAACCTGCCAAAACGTAAAGACATTAAACTACCTTGCCGACTTCGGAATGGCGACCAACAGCTATATGCCCAGAAATCATGCAAGCTTAACATAATTGCTATTACTGTCATATCTAACGGGAACAATCCAAAATCCGTTGGAGGATTTTTTCGGTGGCATTGATTTATCGTCATGGAAAAACAACAGGACATTTTTTACATGGTCCTCGCTTGCGCAGTTCGGGCAATGTCCATGCAACTGGCTAATGATTTGCCCCAAGTTCATCGCCAACAAGCTTCCCGAGGGCGCAATCTTTTTACCTGCAACAAAGTTTGCCCCTTGTTCAAGGGTGAATGCTTTCCAATCATTTGAGTATTTTTGGGACCAGTTGCTCAGGTACCACCGAAAGACTCCGTGCCTTTCAGTCTGTTCTGGTCTGAGCAAGAGTTCTGTGTGATTGTTCGACCCATGATTGTCCCATTTGCTTTCAATCAGGTACACGTTTTCTTTGGAAGCTAGGATTGCGTCAAACTCGCCAAACTCGGCACTGTCAGGTTAGCGGAATACGTTGCTACTTTCTGAGGGTCGAATCCATCAAAAGCTTGCCTGAAGTTGTCTCGCCTTTGGAGGATAATCCACCAAGTCAAACCAGCCTGAAAGCCGCCAAGAACTAGGAATTCAAAGAATTTGTTATCATCGTGCAGGGGAACTCCCCATTCCTTATCATGGTATTTAATGTGAAGAGGATTGTCGGTATCCCAGCATCTTTTCAAGGGTTCAGGCACGAGTTCTTAAACTTCATAATGAACAATTTAAGCCAATCTGTTTTTTTTTTAAAAGTTGCCTGATTCAAGAAAAACATCAATTTTATGTTTTTTGACCTGAATCAGCTTGTCCCTTACCGCTTCGGCCACAAACTCTGCTCGGCTCCTGTATCCCCAGAGCTTCTTCTCCAAGATTTTATCGACCTCGTCGCCAAGCTCGACAGGCAGCTTCACATTGACATAGCGTTTCGGCATGTTCAAGGAGTTAGCGGAAGCTTTTATGTATTTGATGGCTCACATATGAAGCATAGGTGCTCTACGATTGAAACAACCGGCAAACTGCGAGTATCTTTTTAATGGCAAGCTATGCAAATCCGTAAATGAGGTGCCAGAGGCAAAAGTGGTCAGAGACTGATTTCTGCAAAAACGAAATCCAAAAATCATTGTTGTTACTTGTGTTCAGCTCATGAAGATTGCGAAATTGGCTGTACTTATTTGGAAACAACCTCAAATGCTGAAGCGCCAAATGCTAACGCAGACACTCAAATGAATGATGGCCCGCCAATACTGGAAATGAAAAGGGCAACTCTAACAAAGAACTTACTGCGACTATGACGAGAATTTTTTTAATTACAATGGTCAAATCTTAAGAGATCGGATTGGCAAGGCATCGGTTACAGGCGGATCTTGGAAAGCTCCGATGCTGGTTATTGATTTTAAAGATGGAACTCAAAGAAAGTTCGAAGTTTGGGCCATTTCGAAACAGTCACATGCAAATCTATTTTTCACGGGCGGTGCGGTGGAATCATTGACCAGAGTTCAGGCAAACACCACGCAACTATGGGTTACGATGATAAACCTGCTTATCGGCTTGCAGATTAAATAGCAACCAATTCCTATTTTATTCGGGCATGAAGGCCTTCAATTTTCGTGGGTATAGAGGAAGTAAGGCCTTTATGGTTTTATCTTATCATCAGAACCTATAAAAAATATACTATAATTTTGAGTTTGATTTATCCTAAGGTGCCCAATTCTTGAAAGGCCTTTATGTTATTAAAGGACTATAAGGAGTCGCTAATTTTATTAACCGAAGGGCAGGAACTGGTTAGTGGTGTCTAAGTGAAGCTTTGGCCGCAGAAAAAATGGAAACAAATTCTTCTCGTGGTTTTCCTTGTTATAATTGCAATCTTCGCGGTATTTGCCGCCTACATCGGGGGTGCTTTGAACAAGGATGTAGTTAGCGGTGTCGACGTAATCAACCCGCAGGGAGGCAAATCAGCGCTAATCGTCTATCAACCCGGCTTGTCCAGCTTTCCCAGAGATGTTTCGTATGCATTTGCAAACGGGTTAGTCGAGGCCGGATGGAGAGTCGAGATCACAACGGCAAGCCCTCAGGCTCCCGAGGACCTTTCCAGCTATAGCCTTCTGGTTTTAGGATTTCCAACTTACGGCGCTGAACCCGGAACTGCCATAGTGCGGTATTTAGATAAATTGGGTAATTTGCAAGGAATCGACACAATTCTTGTGGCATGTGCTGCAGGCAACGCAAATGAAAGCGCTGCTATAATTCAGCAAAAAGTGCTGTCCGAGAGCGGTACAGTGAAAGAATCGATTTCTTTGACCTCTATGGCTCCAAACGAGGGCGGCACGGCAACAGACATCGCTAGGCAAGCGGGATCAAAAATATTGCCCTAAAACAAGTCAGAGAATTGCCGAAAAACTTGCTTAAGGCCCCCCAAATTCTGGGGGGTATAGCGGGAAAGGCTTTTCGGGTTTTGGCTTGTGGGACCAATCTTTGGAAAGACCTTTGAATACTTTTAAGCTTGTTGTTTCAGTTCTTTGTGTGTGATATTCATGGATTTTATGGATGTTATATCGGCAAGGAAAAGTATTCGCGGTTACGCGGATAAGGCAGTTGAAGAAGAGAAGCTTTCGAAAGTTCTGGAAGCTGCCAGATTGGCGCCTTCATGGGCAAACAAACAATGCTGCAGATATATAGTTGTAAAAGACAAAGCCAAAATTCAAGAACTGTCGGAAAGATTCGGCTGGCTCAAGCAAGCGCCAGTCATTGTTGTTGCATGCGCTGATCCTAAAGATTCTGGCGACCGCAACGGCATGAACTATTTCCTTGTGGACGTGGGCATTTCTATGCAGCAACTGGTTTTAGCAGCCACGGCTTTGGAACTCGGGACATGCTGGATTGGCGTCTTCGATGAAGCAAAAGTCAAAAAGGCTTTGCAAGTTCCTGGAAACATCAAGGTTGTGGCGATGACGCCTTTAGGTTATCCCGCTGACAAAGAAGGCATTGGCAGCAAACTCATAAAGACTTCAATCGGAAGCGGCAAAAGAAAACCTCTTGAAGAAATCGTTCACCACGAAAAATGGTGACCGCACAATGTTCGTTGTGTCTGGGGTCACCAAGGCCTTCTAAAATCTGTGACTCATAGCAGGAACTGGGTCTTCCACAATCATCAGAACATATAAAATATAACAAATAAAATGCGGGTTGATTCTTTCTATCCGGGCTCAACCTGCTTCCTCCAATCGTTAAGCAGTATTGTTGCTTTAAATATTATTTTGCTTTTTCATCTCTTATCCTACAAAAAATATATTAATTTAAACAAGGAAACTAATAAGTAGGTTGAGAAAAGCTATTTTTTGAATAAAAGTTTATTTTCTAACTTTCTCGACTCAAAATACAAATTGAAAGGAAGAAAAAACAAGATGAATAAACGAAATCTAACAAACAAAAACTTAGCTATTGTGATCAGTGTGCTCATGATTTTGTCAATGGGATCAGCATTGGCATTGCAAACCGGAAATGCACAGGCAGCAAACACTATTCAAACATATGCCTACGTTAACGTAGCCCCTAACCCTTGCGGCGTAGGTCAAACAGTGACAGTTAACTTTTGGCTTGCTGTACCAAACGCGGACCAATCGCTAGTCACCAACATGACTGTTCTTGTAACGCATCCAGATGGAACCACTGAAACACTTGGACCATTTACCTCAGATCTTACCGGAGGCACATATACTCATTATGTTCCAACTTCACTTGGCAACTATACATTCCAATTCATATATGGCGGACAGACACTTATCGGTGCCCCTAACTTTTTTGGGGGTCCCACATTTGCAGGATACATCAACCTTCCGAGCAAAAGTCCAATCGTAACTCTTTTGGTACAACAAGATCCAGCGACGGGTATTCCATTTACTCCACTTCCAACAACTTGGTGGCAGACTCCAATTAACGCTGAAAACGTTCAAAATTGGGCCGCCATCGGTGGAGCTTGGATGGGATACGCTGCAAACACTTTTGCCAATACTGGCGGATACAATGCTACAGGTAACTATAACCCATACACAACAGCCCCAACCACTGCCCATATTCTCTGGACAAAACCTTGGTGCATAGGCGGCGTAGCCGGTAGAGAACTAGGAAACGACGAACAAAACAGCGCCTTCTGGACAACCTCACAATACAACCCCAAATTTGCGCCAGTCATTATGAACGGCATAATGTACTCAACATGGTACACGACTACCACAAGCAGCCAACAAGGAATAATGGCTACAAACCTATTCACCGGAGATACTATGTGGGTGATAAACGCGACTGATCCACTAAGATGCGGAATGATGGTTAACTTTCAGAACATCAATCAATACGGCGTTGTTGGTCCATATATTATTACCCAAGGAGGCGGAGGACTCTTTGCACCGCCAGGCGATTGGAAAATTTATGACGGCATGACGGGACAATATCTCTGTAAAATTACAAACACTCCTTCCTTCGTTTTCCTTGGCCAAGATCCAAACGGAAACATAATAGGCTACTCTTGGAGCAACGCTGCAGCCAACATTACTGCTTATCCCAACGGACGATTCGGTGCATTTGGCAATCCAATTCCTGGAGTGACATATACTATTTCTGACACGGCTACTAAAGGACCTGCATTGATAATGTACAACTTGACAGCTGCTATGCAGCAAACTGCTTTGAACTGGGGAATTGCACTGGGCACTACATATTCATGGCAAGACGGAATTGAGTGGGTTACTCAATCATTACCTCCTGTCGTTAATGGCATCGTCACGGCAGGTCTCGGTACTGCTGCCTTTGGCTATAGTGCTTGGTCAGGCGACACACTAGTCTTTACTACTGGAGCTACATCTGTCCAAGAAAACCTCGGATGGCAGGTCGAAGCAGGCTTTAGCGCAAAAGATGGCTCACGGTTGTGGATACAAAATCGGACAGGAGGCGTATTTACGCCTTTCACTAGGACAAACGGTCCACCTTCAGCTGCAGCAGGAGTCTACGTTGAAATAAACTTTGCAACATATGACATGCAAGCCTTCTCTCTAACTACAGGTCAACAAGTATGGGAAAAGAGTCTCAATGTGCCGATGGCTAACGGTAAAATGCCAAATACTTATGATGAATTCGGATTCCGATGTGTTCCAGATACAACAAACGGCGTATTGTACACTTGGGCTTTAGGAGGAGATGTGTGGGCAGTTGACATGAAGAATGGCGACATCCTTTGGTCGTTTAGTACTGAACAGGTTAATGGCGATGCAGGCACTGAGACACCCTACGGTATCTACCCAATATGGGTCTTCTCTTGCGAAGCTTTAGCTGGCAGCCCCAGCCCAATACTGTATCTCTCTGAAGGTCACGAATACAGTCCACCACTATTCCACAACGCACATAGATTTGCACTAAATGGCACCACTGGAGATCTAATTTGGAGTAATCTTGCATTCGATGATACAGCAACAGCAGTAGCATATGGTGTATTGACGACGTTCAACTCCTACGATGGACAGGTTTACGCTTACGCCCGAGGACCAAGCAAGACAACAATTAACGCACCACAACTCGGTGTAACAACCGCTACACCTATGACAATTACAGGCACAGTAACTGATATAGCAGCAGGTTCACAACAGGAGGCCGTTGCAGCAAACTTCCCCAATGGATTACCATGTGTTTCTGACGCTAGCATGTCTGGGTTTATGGAAGCAGTTTATGAGCAACAGGAAATGCCACATAACATAACCGGAGTCCCAGTAACACTATCTGTCACTGATTCTAATGGCAACTTCAGAGATATCGGCAGTACTACAAGCAATGCATATGGCACATACAGTTTAACTTGGACCCCAGATATTTCAGGCAATTACGAAGTTACTGCGACTTTTGGAGGCTCAGGAGCATACTATCCATCATCAGCAGCAACAGCCTTCCATGCGAGCGAATCAGCGATAGCAACTCCAACACCAACATCAGGTCCTTCAAACTTAGCGACGACATCAGACCTAATGACCTACATAGCCGTTGCAGCAATCGCCATAATTATCGCAATTGTCATAGTGGGCGTATTGATAGTGACGCGGCTCAAAAAATAAACACCTCTCAAACAAACGAAAATCATTCCCTCTCTTTTTCTTTTTTTTCAATTCATTTCTATTATCAAAAAACGAAAAAAATATTAATTAAATTTCCAAACTCTCGCTTACTAGAAATATCTTTCTGTACTTTCTCCCAATGGAAAGCCACGATTAAACCACTTAAGACATTCTTCAAATCATTTTCTTTTGGTCATAAGAATATCAACCAAACTTTAATCTAAACCCAAATGGTTACTTTAAAAACGAGCCGAACAAGGTCGGGCGGAGTTTGTCCGTGGCGGGCGGGGAGGGATTTGAACCCTCGACCCCCAACTTAGGAGGCTGGTGCTCTATCCGTACTGAGCGTCGAGAAAAAGTCAATTGGCCCTTTTTACTCGCCCATTTTTCCCGTCCAGCAAATCACTAAGGCGGTCGGCTGTTATAACCATAACGTTTGGAGCAGCCAGTAATTTTGAATATTTTTCTAAATATTTTCCAATAGTTACAATCAGGACCAGCTCAAAACATAGTTCTAGATAATCATCTATTTTTAGTTGAAGCCCTCTTGATTTTTGTTCCACATCATCCCAGAAAGTGCATTCAACTATTATTTTATCGAATGCGAAATCTGGAAAATAGAATCTATCCTTGCATTTCAGAAGTCGTTCATACTCGAAATCAACGCTTTTCTCAATTAAGATTTTGGCAACTTCCAACTCCAACAAATTTCGATATTTTCGCCCTTGGTATTCATATTTGTATTTCAAAGAATGCTTTATTCTATCATATTGCATTTGGCGATATTGTTGCGGATGCTCATTATTCATTCTGGCATGCCATCGCCGATTGCCAATATGTCCTCCAGACGATTTCCAAGAGGCACTTTGCTTTTCATACTTGGGGTCAAGAAACCCGTGACTAACCTGCTTCGTACTAAACCCTCCTAACTTTCGACCCCAATTGTCCTCTTTCTTTTCAACTATGGTATCTTTGAAACGTGCGCATTCTGGGCAGATTTCAACTATCCGATCAAAAACAATCTGCTGCATAGACCATTTTTCATCTCTCCATTCCCGAAGAGTTGTATAACCAATATCTAACGTATGCGCCAAATCTCTCCAAGATAGTCCAAGAGCTACCTTCGTAAATAGCAGTAATTCTCTTTGTTTGCCTTTGCTAAGTACATATCTCATAACCTGTAGTTTGAGGGGATGTTTACTTAAAATTTAGGTTGGAAACGTTACTGAGCTGCTCGCCCACGCCACCAACCAAAACAGCAACTTGGACATAAATACTCTTCTGAGAATCGAGAAAGTTACCGTCTATTTAGGAAGGAAAAAGCAAACAACCAAACACCATGATTTTTTTCGCAGGCAAATAGTGTTTCTAGCTAAACATACAAACTTGGATAACCTATCGGAGTAAATTAGCTATAACCCGCGTAAGACTCGTAGACCCCCTCCGTTGACCCAAAATATCCCTTAAATTTCTATTTATTTTTAGGTTCAATCTGTATCGTGGTATGCTCGATTCCGAATTTATCATTAAGTAACTTGTTTAATCTATGGATAATTTCACTCACATTACTGCTACTAGTTATATTTGCCTCCATATGCGCGGTTAAGGCATACATTCCAGAAGTAATTTCCCATATATGCATATCACTAATTGCAGTTACTTCGGGTACATTTTTCTTAATTTCTAATGTAACAACATCTACATTGATGCCTTTAGGGGCAGTCTCCATTAGAACATTAATAGAGTCTCGCATAAGACCAAAAGCCCAAACAAAGATTAGTATTGAAATTCCAATACCCAATAATGGGTCAATAATATACCAACCAGTAAATGAAACAACAATCGCGCCAATTATGATGAGGATTGAAGATGCCGTATCCGCAAACATGTGAAGAAAAGCCCCTTTAACGTTAAGGTCGTTTCTGATGTTATTGCGCAAGATTAGAATGCTGATTCCATTTGCAGCCAAACCAGCCAAGGCTACAAGTAACATTTCAAATCCTAAAACTGGCTGAGGCTTTAGTAACCGTTCTATTCCTTGGAAAAAAATGTATGCTGTTACGCTAAAGAGGAAAATACTGTTAAATAACGCTGCCAAAATTTCTGCTCTATAATAGCCAAAAGTTCGATGATGGCAAGGCTCTTTGCATGAGATTATGATTGCTGCAAAACTGATTGCCAAGGCAAACAAATGGGTAAACATATGTCCAGCGTCACTTCCTAACGCCAAACTGCCTGTCAATACGCTTCCAACAACTTCGATTGCCATGACTGACGCTGTGATAATCATGGAGAAAACTAGTCGATTCTTAGTAACGTTCTTGTATTCGTGAATATCAGAAAAGGTATTTACCTTGGGTCGATGACTATGTTTCATTTAATGAGTTCTCTTAACTAAAAAGAAATTATTTTCCTTTTTAACTTTAACCCTCATCAATTAAGTTTCTAAAAGCCTACATTGAGACAGAAATGCCTTGCGAAAAGGAGAGTTGCCAAGTTGAGTCTAAACCCCACAGAAACACCGCCTAGTCAATAGCTCTTACCAACCCGCCTCCTTGATGTGATCTCAGTTGCGATTTAACAGTGGCTTACCGACCAATACTGCGTGTCACCGTGAAGCGTGTTCCTCAACCGGCAAATACACTATATCCAATTATTGAATATAATGTTATGTTGGCACAGCACGCTACCAACTAGAAACATGCTAATTGAATGCAAAAAACTTAAACAATACCGCGTAGATGTATCGGTGCTGGTGCCGGGGTATCCGAGCCAGGTCTAAATAGGCGGCCAGATAATTTGATTGCCTAAGATATGGAGGAGGACTTAAGATCCTCTGGCGCAGGCCTTCGTGGGTTCAAGTCCCACCCCCGGCACCACTTATAAATAAAATACCGGGGTTTGTTGTCCTTGCGATTTCTGACTTTTAAAATAGAGCTTTTTATTTTATTTCTTTTCCTGAATAGTTGTGTCAATCAAAAATCGCAGCCAAAATAAAGCTTGGTTTTACACTGCATTATATTTGGTAAAGGCTTTTTCAGCCACTGCTTTGCCAAGTTGTCTTGCTTTTTCAAGGTCATCTTCTTTTGGGCTTCCGAACACTGAAAGCGGTTGTTCCACTAGATCAAAACCTAAAGTTGTCAACTCTTCTGATATTTTTCGTGTTGCTTCTCCACTCCAACCGAATGTCCCGAACACGCCGGCGCATCTGTTTGAAAACTTTTTTGTCTTAAGCAGATTTAAGAAATCGACTACTTTAGGGAATATCTCGTGTTCATAGGTGGATGAACCAACGATTAATCCTGGAGCCTCCACCAAGGCAGTCAATGCGTCAACGGCTGTATCTTCCGAAAGATTGTAACTTAGAACTTTGCCTCCTGCTTCCTTGACCCCTTCACCAATTGCTTCTAAGAACTTTGCAGTAAACCCATACATGGTACCATATGGTACAACCACAGTTTTTGTATAGGTGCCTTTGCTCCAAGAAGCCCATTTTCGTATAGTTTGCTCGGCGTTGTCGGTATAAATTGGACCATGACTTGGCGCCAAAACTTTAATTTCAAGGTTCATTTTGCCAAATTTTTCTATTGCCTTCAGAATCCATTCGCGTTGACCATTGAAGACTGAGGCAAAATACTTTTGTGAGCATCCGCAGATATTTTGGTTCACCATATCTATATCTGGTTCTAATATGGCGTTAGGGGGCAATTTCTTGAATGCGCCAAATGCATCACAACAGAACAAGATTTTATCTTCCTTCAAGTAGGTACTCATGGTTTCTGGCCAATGAAGCCAAGGTGTTTGAATAAACCTCAACGTTTTATTTCCTAAAGAAATCTCTGTTGCGTCGTCCTTTGCAATTACTGCGGTGGGGTCGAACCCGTAGAACTTTCTAAAAATGGTTTGGGCAATGGGTGTAAAAACAATTTTTGCTTTGGGTGCTTTCTTAAGAAGTGCAGGCACAGCGCTTGTGTGGTCAGGCTCCATGTGGTTAATGACCAGATAGTCAATATTTGAGAGGTTGGTCAATTTGTTAATTTTTTCAAAGTGTTCAAAAGCGTTTTTCTCGTGGACAGAGTCAATCAGTGCAATTTTTTCTGTGCCCACGATTAGGTAAGAGTTATAGGAAACGCCTTCTGGGATACGCCAGAGTCCTTCGAAAAGTGGGGTTTTTGTGTCGTTGACCCCGACCCAATTGACGTTAGAAGACAATGTAAATGGTTGATTATTTGTCACGGTAATAACCTCAAGAAACTAAAGAAATATGCCTCCGGGACCGATTTAACCTTTATGTGACTTAGTATTAGTTGTGTCAAGACTTGTTGGTAAGCGCGACAAGCGGTTATTAAGGAAGAAAATTGTATGTCTTGCCTGATTACACAAGGTTGTGCCACGGTGATTCAGCAGGTGAAAGCGTTCAATTCCCGTCCTGACCCCATTATGAACAACCCTTTTTCTTATGCTCTTAGCATGCGCAGTTTTAGGAGAAAACATGTTTCTGGCTGATGACGTCTTCGGAATCTTCAAGTATTTCTGTCTTAATGGGTAATTTAGAGATGAAAAATATCACTAAAAACCGTCTCATTTTTACCCTATGTCTTCTCGTAGTCCTGTGCATTGCTACAATTTTGCTATCTTTAAAGACCTCTGATATTTCGGGCCAACCTCAAAGTATGTACTCGGCTAATCCTGCCTTTCCCGCACTGATCTTTAGCCAACCGGTCGGAATAGTTGCCCCTGGCGACGGAACCAACAGGCTTTTCGTAATTGAGCAGATCGGAGTGATTCATGTGTTCGAGAACTCCCCATCAGTTGCAGAATCTACTGTTTTTCTTAACATCAGCACTCAGGTTTTGTTTGGTGGAGAACAAGGGCTCCTTGGTCTTGCCTTTCACCCCAATTACGAGTTAAATGGGTATTTCTACATTGACTACGTTGCCGAGAATCCACTTCGAACCGTTATTTCCAGGTACACCGTCTCCCCGAACAATCCGGACCAAGCAATGGAAAATAGCGAATTAGTTCTACTTGAGATCAATCAGCCCTTTTCAAACCATAAAGGTGGACAAATCGCGTTTGGAGACGATGGATACCTATACATTGGATTAGGCGATGGTGGCTCAGGGGGCGACCCATTTGGAAACGCTCAGAACCGTTCGACCTTGCTGGGCAAAATCTTACGCATAAACGTTGATTTGACATCTCAAGGGCGAAACTACAGCATACCTCTAGACAATCCTTATTCTGGAAACACTTTTGGCTATAAAGAAGAGATTTACGCTTTTGGTTTCCGTAATCCTTGGCGGTTTAGCTTCGATTCACCGACTGGAAGGCTTTGGGTCGCAGATGTGGGGCAAAACCAGCGGGAAGAAATCGACATAGTTTAAAAGGGTAAAAATTACGGATGGAACATTATGGAAGGTACATTAACCTATTATGGTGGGAGCCAGATTGGATTGAATTTGCCTGTGTGGGAATACAGTCGCGCGGAGGGTATTGCGGTTATCGGCGGATATGTTTACCCTGGTTCAGCCTTGAGAGGACTTAACTCAAAGTACATCTATGGCGATTATGGGTCGGGCAAAGTTTGGGCGCTTCAGTATGATGGAGGTGCGCCCATCAATACTCTTCTGGTTGATACAGACCTAAATATCTCTTCGTTCGGAGTAGACGAACGAAACGAACTTTACTTCAGTACTCTTGGCGGAGAAATCTATCTTCTCAAGGATAATGTTTCCGAAGTCCCATCTCCTTCACCAAACCCATCACAACCCCCATCGTCAACGCCTGCTTCTACTCCTACTCCTCCTCTAAGTCCAACCTCCAATACGACTCCAAGTCAAAACCCGCTTTCTTCACCTTCGCCGCAAGTTACTTCAACACCAAAACCTCAGCATTCAAACGAAAATTCACCGCTCCTATACCTAATCATATTGACTATTGTTTTCGCATCAATAGTTACGATTGTCTTTATTCTCAAAAAAAGACGCCGAGAATGAAAGCTCAACACACAATAAGGAAAAAAGGGGATTGTATTTAGTGAAATCCATATCCACCAAGGCTCACATCCCTCCCCACCGTAACTGATTTTGAAATGAACCTTTCTATCTTATATAATTCAAAGGTACATATTTTGAAGGAGGGAATCTTTATGAAATCAGAATATTTTCGTGTAGCAGACAAGTCAGAGATCGCAATGGGCAAAATGAAGAAAGTCGCAGTGCAAGGCAAAGAAATTCTTATCATCAACGTTAAGGGGGAATATTACGCCGTCAGCAATGAGTGCACCCATTTTGGAGGCGACCTTTCTGAGGGTGTTTTGGAGAATAATATTGTTACCTGTCCAAATCATAAGGCAAGTTTCGATGTCACCACAGGCAAAGTAGTCTCCCCGCCGGTTGAAGTTTTAGATCGCCCAGATATTGAGGACTTACCTAAATACTTGGTAAAGTTGAACAATCAAGCTATAATGATTAGAATTTAAACCAATCAGCCTTCCCCTTTTATCATGAGAATTCTTACCAAAACACAAATAGGCGAAAATTGTAACTTGGATTGTAAGATAGGAAGGAAATAACTTGTCAGACTTAGCCAATAGCTGTGAATATTTAACAAGTGAGAAATTATGTCTAGCTGTTATCGAAAGTGAGAAGGCAAAGGCAAGCAGGCAAGTCCGATGCAAAAATGATGAAAAAATGACCTGTTGCTATCTTTGCATGTTTGTGCTGGACTGTGCTACACCTTGTCATTTTTTAGGGAATAGTGAGAATGAGGCGCAACAAGTTGAACATGAAAAAACCCCCGTCAGCAGCACAGTGATCAATGAACAAAAAATCGAAGAGGATGAAACATTATATTCCTCAGTAACCTGTTGCTCTCTATGTAATGTCGAGATGTTTCAAACTCGAACCAAGTTTACCATTGATGGTTGGAAAAGATCGCCTCAGATCTCAGTTGATGATGACGAGGGAAAAATTGGGGTTGAAGAGTTACCTGTTACAATTTACATGTGTCCAAAATGTGGCAAAATCGATTTTAGGGCTGACGAAAAAATAAACAATAAGTAAATGATATCAAATATGCGGGCCTAAGGTTTTTCTTTAGTTGATGAAACAACTGTACCGCACTCTGTGCATTCCCAACAAGTAAGGATCTTGTTTTTGTCATATACAGGGTTCATTTCTTCCTCGCATTCAGGGCATAGTCTTTCCAGTTGGTTCTTTTTTGACATTGAAATTCAGACGTTCATTCGCCATCATACAATATAAACCAACTGGTCTTAAACTGGACAGTAACAGGCAGAGACTTCTTATGAACCAGACTTTCCTAAATTCGTCTTCATTGTTTTAATGCTTAAGTTAAGTAACTTGGGGATAAGGGCTGATTCGTTTAAAAGAAAAAAGGGAAACAACAGCGAGGACACTTGTCTACTATTTTTTGTGTTCTTTGAGAAGGGTCATCGGAGATGTACTAGTATCTGCGATTCCTGGCATGTTTCGTAAAACCTCGCCAACGAAGTGAAGGCTATTTTCATTGCTATCGGCTTCGAAGAAAACAACGAAGTCCCAGTACCCGAACAAGCTCCATGAAGATTCAATCATTACTCCTTTCATTGGTTCGGTTGGCATTTTTTGGAATACCTCCCAGAACTGACCGCCCTTTCCTGAAATAGTTTTGATTAAAACTTGATATTTCATCATGCTTTTTGCCATTTAAAACACCTTTCTTATTTCTGTAAAGACGTACCTTTAAGGCTCTGTGACTACACAACTGCAACCGCATAACCCAACGCCAACTTCAACTTAGACTCATTAACCTAGTAGACTTTATTTTCTGTAACTTTTTATGGTGTGAAATAAATCTCCTTTAGATATTTTACCTAAGAAACTGTTCTGAATTTGTCAGTATACGTTAGTAACGTAAAATCATTATCATCATTATCATCCCAAGTTATTGATAGATTCTCAAGGTATTGGTCGATCTTTATCTTAGAATAAAATGTTTTCATGCACTTAATCTCTACGAGCAGAGCGTGAGATCCGAATGTTCCATATAGTAACTTTGAAAACTCTCCAATTTGTTGTGGTAGAGCATACTTTGCGATTGAAAATTCATCCTCAAGACGATCGTAAAAATAATTCTTGACTGATTCACCCAGAGAACACAGAACCTCGTCGATTGTCTCTTCTATTAACTGGTCTAACCTACGTTGAATGTCTTTGCATATTGTTTTTCTCTCTCTTCTATCGAGTCAATATAGAAGCCATTAACTTTTCTGGATAGCTCCTCTTAAAAAAGATAAGTGCCAACTTCAGTATATTAGCTCTGTTATGAATTCTTGTATATGGTGTATTTGGAATATTCCCATTTATTATTAGAAATTGCTTTAAGAAAATTTTTATTCGAAAGGTTGTCAACTATCTGCATGTCTGAAGAAGAGAATTTAGTAGTCATCAATCGGGTTAATGCTGAAAACTTTAATGTGTTTTTGGGTTTAATTGACAAACTTGCCGAATACGAGAAGCTGGCTTTACCTAGCGAAGAAGCGAAAAGACGGCTGCGGCAAGACTGCTTATCTGATAAGCCAAAATTTCAAGCATTTATTGGAAAAATAGGTGATAAATGCGTTTCGTATGTCATTTACTTCTTTACTTACTCAAGTTTTCTTGCACTCCCAACTCTCTATATAGAAGACATTTTTGTTCTATGGGAGTACAGAAGGCAGGGAGTAGGTAAAAAGATGTTTCATTTCCTCAAAGAAACCGCTAAACGTGAAGGATGTGGTCGAATAGAGTTTACAGTTTTAAAATGGAACACCTCAGCGCAACAATTCTACGAAAAAAATAAGGCAAAACGTTTGGAATGGTACTTATACCGTGTGGCTAAAGAGGATTTTTAGTTTGATCATCTTTTAAGGGCGGGTTGCTTTTCTCTGCAGAAACGTGTTCACGGCATCTATGAGTGCTTCACAAGCAAACCATCGCTCTTCCAAGGAAACATCCGTCTCCATAACCTGAATTATTCTGCGGAATTTTTTTATTTCCTCAAGTAACTGGCTCCCTTTTTTTGTCGTATTCAGCTCGTAACGCCTTTTGCTTGGTGCTGAAATCCAGAATAACCAATTCGAGTTCGGTTTGTATATCGTTTAATTCCTGAATTTTCGCTATTTCTTTCTGTTCTCTTTTCTTCTTAGAAACGCCGTGGAAAAATCCGGTTTTCAACCGAATTATCTCGTCCTGATCTTTTTTTAGGCGATCTATGATGCTGTTGAGACGCTTGATTTCCCGGTTTCTTTGACCCTTAATTGACCCCGTTAAGGCTGCATATTCCTTGTTGATTTGTTTTAAGCGATTTCTCCAGCTTGATAACTCGTTTAATTCTTGATTGAGTGAAGCTTCCTTGCGGCTTATGTCTTCAAGTTGATGCTTTATGTTGGAAAGAATCTGTGAGCACTCTGTCACAAACTTTTGGTCCAAACTTATATTTGGGTTGGACTTAAATTCGCAAAGAACAACATCAACGTTGGCCAGCCAACGGTCGAAATGATCACTAAATGGGGAAGAACCAAACTTCTGAATGCCTAAGGTATGTAGTTGCTTAAGTGTTACCGCAGTAACTTCTCTTTCACTCGCGGTTTGCTTCTCTACCATTATTGGTCTGCCAATATGTATGCGGAGGTGTTTTCTATCTTTTCTTTTTTTGCGAGTAGGTTTTGTATTCATGAATTGCGCCTTTTAGGCGACTTTATCTTAGGTACATATAATATTTGGGTTAAACCATAAAAAAAGAATTACGATTCTTTTGCTGCCTCTGATTTATGTTCCAGCAAAATCGTACTATTAACCTCTAAAATAGGTTTTTTATACGCGGTTACCATAGTTTTTGTTCATGCATTCTTGACAATAATTTCGCTTAAACCTCTTTATCCGTCTTGGCTGGAAGGCTTTCCCACATGAACTGCATTTTATCTGATTAATGGTTTTTGGGTCAAGTAGTTTGAGGCGACGTTCAATTTCGTTTTTAATTTCTATTTCATTCTCGTTTTGCAGAGCGTGAGTTAAGAGGGTTTTTGCTTGTTCTTCAGATTTATCGCCAAAAATCTTGGAAAATACGTTGTTTTTTTTCTGATCAACACTTATCTGAGAAGGTAACATGCAGATGAAGTTTGAGGGGTAACTCTTTGATTTGTCTGAGTCGACCACAGCAAAGCGGTAGTGTCTGCTTATGTTGTTACCTTCAAGGTTATCTTGAGTAAATATTTGCAGCCTGAATTTCAATTATAAACCCACCTGTATAGAAAACACTTAGCAGGCTAATATCTGTACTTCTCAACGAACCCGAATTTCATCAATTTACCCGGTTATTTTGCCTGTTGTTTATTGCCGGTAAAGCTGACGAAGGCTCCTCTGTAATCAAGCGCTGCTACTAACTCTTTGAAATTGGCAACTATTAATGCCATTAAAGTCAAGAAGGGTATGAGCGCATAATAGTAGATTGGCGTGGTGATACCTGATCCGAAAACCATAGTTACAAATCCCCCGCCCATTCCTGGATAGAGAAGCATCATGTTTGATACAGCTAATGAGCCGATTGCGCTTGCCGCCGCGATTTTGAGGTTTTTGCGGTTGTACATCACAAAGAGGGGAATAGCCAGCAACCCGAATCTTACGTCAAAAAAGCCTAGAGCCAAGGCAACTCCTGACAAGACCGGTTTGCCTTTACTGCCAAAGTAGAAGCTGAGGAGAAGAAGAAAAGTGAGGAAGACTTTAGCTTGTCCCTCGCCCCATTGCCAGTAGTAACAAGGAAATAAACCCCATTGTCCAATTGGAAAAGGCAGTAATAGAGCAATAACCATGACCAATAAGCCTATGATAATATGCTTGCTGCTCACTAGATTGTAGATTAAGTATGCCATTATTGGTAAGAACAAGAATTGAACAACGTCAAAGGCAGTTAATGCTTGTTGGTAGTTGAGAGTTAGTAGTGGCGAGACAATCAGCAGAAAAGAGGGCAAGTACTTGTAAGCTTGAGGATATGGTGGTGTAACTGGTTCACTACCACCTAAAGCGCCGAAATGGTAGATTTGCGGTGGGTTATGCCAGAGTCTCCAGGCGCCAACGTAGTAGGCGGAGAAGTCTTTTGCTAGTATGCTACCCGACGTTGTAATTCCCGGACTAGGCGTATAAGTTTCTGGATATGCAGTGATGAAGACGTATAGGTTTAGGGTGATGAGCAAAACAGCGGCGATTACGAAGATTTTTTTGGCTTGTATTATTTTTTGCGGCATTTTCTCAGCTGATTTTGTTTCGGTTTAATTGTCATGTTTAAATCTTTTATATTATTTGCTGTGAAGTTTGCTAAGTTAATTGTATTACATTTGTAATACGTGTGCAAACTCTTTTATCTGTTCTCAACTTTGAAGCCGTCAAAAGGAATGAAAGTCAATGATGATTCAAAAACAAGGCAGCGCTAAAAGCGCTTCAATAATCGCAATGACCGCCGCCCTCTATACTGTGTTCTTCTTTCTATCTTGGTCGATAATGGTGCCGAATTTTACACTCTTATACTTGCCAATTATTCTGCTCGGTGTTTTTCCTATATGGTTTGGATGGAGTGGATTGGTTGGGGCAATGATTGGTGGGTTTATAGGTGGTGCACTTGTAGAGGGATTGGGTTTTCTAGGAATCTTCGAGTCAGTAGTAGCCCTCATAATATACCTAATAAACTGGGTGCTCTCTCCCAAAAGAGCAGCTGAAGGGGGAAGCAAAGGAAGTCTTGCAACATTTTTAGGTGTATTGGCTTTAAGCTTGTTTGTGGGGACAAGCTATATTCTTTGGCAATACACGGTTATTCCGCAGTTATTCACTTCAGATATTGCCTTGGCTTTGTTACCTGGAACCTTTGCTCTGAACTTGCCTTTTGTTTTAGTTGCATGTCCTGCGTTGATTAAGGCAATATCTCCTAAACTACGAAGTTGGGGCTTGTACACTGGAAACTTTGCAGAATGGAGAAGCCGCAGGGCAAAACCCACATAAAACCTCTTTTTTTCATTAAATTAGAAAATACTTTTAAGTTATCGGTCCCTTAAGGCAACCTTGAGCGGCTAAACATGAAAATCAGGATCCTAAAACTTACCCCTGAATCCCTCGCAGGATTGCTTCAGGGCAAAGCATACCCTTTTGCTTCCAACTTGCCCAATGACGCCGAAATTTTTGACATAAGAATGGACCTGTTCACTAAGCAAGTATCAATAGTGATTAGGAGCGAGAGCTTTGAGGATATTGCAGAAACCATGCCGATTCCAGAGTTACAGTTGCCAAAAACAGCCGACTCGAAGATTACGTATAAACCAACCGTGACACCCAAGCCTCCCGCAATAATTGTACTTGAGCCTAAATCTAACGTTGCAAAGCTCCCTCAGCCACAGCCAAGCCGCATGGCATCTAAAATGGAGAATGAGTTTAGCCCAGAACAACGCAAGCTGCTCAGTTTCACTGTAAAAGAAGAATGCGTTGTGGCCAAGCCAGTGACGTTTTTGAAAGCTGAATGGGACGACATAAATGAGGTTGTGCGGAGTTTAGGCGGTAAATGGGTGAAAGGCGACATAATTAGTTACTGGGAAATTCCGCTTCAGTAAGTTGCCATTGCGCAAGAAACGAAAAAACTTTAAACCACTTGTCCCTATTTTGAATCAGAGTGAATATAGATGGAAAAAACTGACAAACCATTAACAAGAGATGCATTGGTCTCAATGCAAGTTATAGATGCCAAAGGACGACTCGTTGGAAAAGTAAAGGATGTTGTTTTTGCCGTAGGAAAAATGGGCATTGCAATAACCGTTGAAAACGAAGATGGAGAGGCACAGACCGTTGCTTGGGACGAAGTGCAGGCAGCTTCAGACTTCATAGTCTTAAAACCCGTTGCACAATCAGTTTACCAACCGCAACAGCAGCAAAGCGCCTATCAACCTCAGCCAACCCAAACTGTAGCTCAGCCAGCTCAGCAACAGTCAGCGCAGCCGCTCTGTCAAACATGCGGTAAACCCTTAACTTGGATTCCGCAATACCAGCGTTGGTACTGCTACAACGACAAAAAATACGTATAAAAACACATTTTCACTTTTTCTTTTTCTCTTTATTAACTAAAAATAAAGAACATAAATTAAAAACAAACAAATCCATAGTAGCGTTTAATTGATGGACTTTAGGCTGAAAAAAAAGCCTGGTTCTTAGGCTACTTGGTTCTCAAGGGTCTTTTGAATTAAGCAAATTTTCCCGTTTTTGCCCAGTCGCAGCTGTTTTTCGCCCTTAAACATAGCGACATGCGCGTTCTTGACTTCAATATGGTCGCCTACGTGGACAGAGTCTACTTGCTGGTCCCAGAGGCAAAGCAGAACCTTCCCCGTTTCATCCCCAACAACCGCGTTAGACACGACTGCGTTGTCGCGGAATTGGGTATGGACTTTGGATGGTTCAGAGACTTGCAAAACCTCGGCTGATACATTGATTTTTTTCATGCCGACACGAAGGTTTTCAATTTTTAGGTGAGAGGGTGCGGGGTTTTGTCGGGCTATTTCTCTTCGGACTTTGCTGGAATCCATCGAATTATCAAATGAAACATCAGTTCTTGCAAGTGTATCGTCTGGAACTCGGAATTGTGCAACTACTTTGCCCTCTTTTGTTATAAGAAAGATAGCTTGATTGGTAACGTTTCCGCGGTATTCTATAGTTAAGTCTGAAACAGCGATTGGTTTGCCCTTTTCTTTTGCAGTAATTAAGGATTGGAAGAGTTCAGTTGGATAGACCTCATGTTGCGTTGCTATGAAGGCCAACTGGTCTTCTAAAGTGGGCTTTTTTGGTTTCATGTGTTATCCTATTTCCTTTTAATTTAGCGAATAATCTTGAAAAGAGCAAACTGGTTAGCATAAAATTTACTTTTTTTCTTGATTAGTTCCGCAGTCTAATATTAAGACCTTTTGGCTATATAGATGTAACTGTGAAAAAAAAGTTTTCCAAAGTAAACATATGGAGTTGAATGAATCGATTAAAGTTGTATTAGTTATTTCCAAAAAACAAAAAAACCCGTTTTGTATTACTTCTAGATAGTGGTTTTTTTAAAGGCTCTCGGAGCAAACTTGATGGAAAACTTAAAAGAATTGACAAAAGTTGATTTAAAAAATCTCGACAAAATCTTCTATTCAAAAGACAAAGTAACCAAAGGACAAGTCATCGAATATTACATTCGGATGGCGCCTAAAATTCTTCCGATAATTGCGGATAGACCGTTGGTTTTAACCAGATACCCAGATGGTGTAGGGGCGAAAACGGTGAGTTTTTTTGAGAAAAATGCACCCGAAGGTACTCCCGACTGGGTTAAAACCAAAGCAATCTATTCCCCCACCTCAAAACGAGACGTCAACTACATCGTCTGCAATGACTTGGACACGCTTATTTGGCTTGCAAACTTGGCGGCTTTAGAAATCCATATGCCCTTCTCAAAAATAGCAAGTTTGGAAAAGCCCGATTTGTTGTTCTTCGATGTTGACCCAGAACCGCCAGCTACGCTTAGCGATGCAGCTGAAGTTGCTCTGTTGCTAAAAGACAAGCTTCGCGATTTAGGGCTTGCTCCATTTATCAAAACTTCTGGCAAAAAGGGGTTACATGTTATAATCCCCATCAAACCTGAGCACACTTTTGAGAAAGTTAGGGCTTTTGTGCATGAAATAGGTATAGCGCTGGCAAAAGAAAATGACATTGTCGTTTCTGAATTCAAGGACACAAAGAAACCCGGCAAAGTCTTCGCTGACTACCTCCAGAACTCTCCCCTAAGAACTATGGTTATCCCCTACAGTTTGCGCCCCACGCCTGAAGCGACCGTTTCCACACCCCTTGAATGGAGCGAAGTAAAGAAAGGAATAAACCCTTCTGATTACACTATTTTTAGTGTAATAAAGCGAACCAGCAATCCGTGGGAAGGTATTTTTGAAAAAAGTTGTAAACTGGAGATTTAAGTTATGGAACAAGAGAACGTTGAGGAAAACCGAACTGAAAAAACCAGTGCTTCTGCTCCTAGTAGGTCTATTTGGTCAGGCAACATCACAATTGGCTTAGTGAATGTTCCTGTAAAGTTGTTCTCGATGATTTATGATAAGGGTATAGCATTTCATTTCCTTCATAAAACCGATGGTCAACCTTTAAAATACGTTAAAATGTGCACTAAAGACGATAAAATCGTGCCTTGGAATGAGGTTGTCCGTGGATTTGAAGTAGTAAAAAACGAGTACATTACCTTTGACCAAAAAGAATTAGATGCCGCTAAGCCTGAATCTGACAGGCGAATTCGAATCAGCAAGTTTGTCGATTACTTCTCGGTTGATCCCGTCTACTTCGATAGAACTTATGCTTTGTTGCCTGATAAAAGCAAAGATGCCTACAGTCTATTGTTTAAGGCATTAGAAAAAACCAACAAAGCAGGCGCTGCCCGAATAACTCTGCGAACCAAAGAATACCCTGCTCTTCTCCATACCTACAAGGGTGCTTTGGTCATAACAACTTTGCGATACGCTTACGACGTCGTTGACCCGGCAGATTTTGAACCCTTACATAAACTTGAAACGCCACAGAAAACTGAGTTGGATCTTGCGGTGAAAATCGTTAATGACCTCTCAGGTGAATTTGACATCACAGAATTCGAGGACAGCTATATGAAACGGGTTCAGGAACTGGTGAAGCAGAAGGTAAAGGGCGAAAAAATCCACATAGAAAAGCCCCCAGAAGTCGAAGTAAAAGGCCTCATGGTTGCCCTACGGGAAACCCTCAAGCAGTTGGAGCAGAAATGAGTCGACACATCTACCGTCCTATGCTTGCTAAGGTTATCGACGAGGCCTTTTCTGGCAAGGACTGGATTTTTGAGGTAAAATGGGATGGGTTCCGCGCAATCGCCTACGTTGAACAACCGTTTAGCCTTAAAAGCCGAAATGGGAAAGAGCTGAAAAACAGCTTTCCAGAACTCCTGGAACTAACCAAACTTGCAAGCAATGTCGTGGTTGACGGTGAAATTATCATCATGCGGGATGGACAACCTGACTTCCAATCACTCCTTGAGCGGGGACAGGCGGCTTCAACAGGCGAAATCCAAAGACAAGCTGGAAGGGCTCCAGCAGTCTACATAGTTTTTGACATCTTAGAAAAGGATGGCGCCTCCCTCACGCAGTTACCTTTGATGGAGCGAAAAACAATCTTGAAGGAAACACTCAAGGAAGGTGCTAATGTGCTTCTATGCGATTTTATTGAGGAAAAGGGAGAAGCTTACTTTAAATTAGCTTTGGATAAGGGTTTGGAGGGGGTTGTGGCAAAGAGCAAGGAAGGTCAGTATGAGGAAGGTTTGCGGACGGGGAGTTGGTTAAAAATAAAGAAACTCAAAACATGTGACTGTGTAATTTTTGGTTATACCCGTGGAACAAATGTCAGGGAGAAAACTTTTGGTGCCCTACTTCTCGGAGTCTATGACAAAGATGGCAAACCTGTTTATGTGGGTAAAGTTGGTACAGGTTTTACGCAGCAAACGATTGGTATTTTATTGGATAAATTTGAGAAAATTAAGATTACCGTTGCCCCGTTTAAGGCTGAAGTTGGCGATGTTGTAACTTGGCTTAGACCTACACTTGTCTGTGAGGTTGCTTATCAAGTGTTGACAAGAGATATGCGACTGCGAATGGCACGGTTTAAACGGTTAAGAGACGACAAACCACCAGGCAAATGCACCCTTGACCAATTAATTGAAAGCAAAAAAACAGATACGACCGATGACAAGCTCTCAGAGTACGCTTCGAAACGGCACTTTGAAGAAACCCCTGAGCCGAAGGCGGTCGTGGAGAAAAAAGATGAAAAACCCATTTTTGTAATTCAAGAACACCATGCCAGACGGCTCCATTATGATTTAAGACTGGAAAAGGAAGGGGTTTTGAAGAGTTGGGCAGTTCCAAAGGGGATACCTGATGTTGGACAGAAGTTCTTAGCGGTGGAAACCGAAGACCATCCATATGAATATGGCAGTTTTGAGGGCGAAATTCCCAAAGGGCAGTATGGCGCTGGCACCGTTAAAATCTGGGATAAAGGCCATTATGAGACTAAATTTTGGGAAAGCGACAAAATCGAAGTCATATTGGATGGTCAGAGACTTCACGGGCGTTACGTTCTGGTACGTCTCAAGAAGGCGGGCGATAAGGATTGGTTGCTCTTGAAAGGAAAAGAATAGCGTGCAAAGTCTCCATCTTGGCACGATTGGTTGGAGCTACAATTTTTGGCTGGGAAAATTCTATCCAAACAGAACCTCCTCAAAAGACTACCTGGTCTTACTATGCTTCACAGTTTAACACCGTAGAAGTTGACAGCACCTTCTACCGAAATCCAACCCAGCAAACCGTGGAGAACTGGAAAAAGCAAACCCCTGACGGTTTTAAGTTCTCGCTCAAGTTTCCCAAGACGATTACACATGTTAAAATGCTTAGGGATTGCCAATACGAGACGGATTTTTTTCTTGACAGGATAAGCCTGCTTGGGGAAAAGCTTGGCGTTTTACTTTTGCAGTTTCCGCCAAATTTTGGAGTTGAGCACCTGCTTGATTTGAAGGCTTTTCTTCAAAAACTTCCCAGCAAAACTCGTTACGTGGTTGAAGTCAGAAACAAAGAGTGGCTAAACCCAGCGTTCTATTCTCTTTTGCGAGATAGCAATGTTGCTTTGGCGTGGGCTGACAGCAATCTTATGACTGAAGTCAACGAAGTAACCTCGGATTTTCTTTATTTTAGGTGGGAGGGCGACCGGAAAAAAGTCAATGGCACCCTGGGTAAGATAGAAGTCGACAGGGAAGAAGACCTGATGCGGGAGGCAGAAAAAATCAAGCCTTTCCTTGGTAAAATGTATTTTTTCGGCTACTTCGGCAAATACTACTCAGGGTATCCACCCTCAGACATCGCTAATCTGCAAGCCAGATTGAATGCGCATTAAATAATCACTACTAAAATGCAAATATAAATTACCGTCTTCAACCTTTTTTCTGAATAGCGATATTTTTTTGGGGTAAATTCAAACAAAATTAAAAGCCTTCTAGGATGAACAAACAGCTAAATAACTAGCCAAAAGAAAGTATAAATGGCTAAGGGAACAAAATGGATACAAGAAAACTCTTCGAGTTAGCAAAGCCGTACCTGGAAAAAAACGATTTCGGTATCGCCCATACCCAAAGAGTCTTTGAAATAGCCAAAAACAATTTTCCAGTTAAACCAGAATTCGAAGAATTGACCTTTACGGCGATAATTTTCCACGACATAGGTGGTTGCACCATTAAAGACCAATATGAAAAAGGACCGCAAATAACAACAGATATCCTGAAACAGTTGGGTTGTCCAGATCAATTCATCAAGCAGGTTTGTGGGATAATCAGTACTCATCATGAACACCCACTGTGCCCTTCGGAACCCTTCAAGTCGCTCTATGATTCTGATAAGTTAGTGATGTTTTCACCAGAAGAATACCCGTACTATAGTGCTCGGGAAGGTTTTGACTGGGATAAAATTGTCTCGCTCATCTACACTGCTAAAGGACATGATTTGGCGAAAAAAGCCCTCGCGCAGAGAAGAAAAAAGCAAAAAAAGAGGTAAAACTCTATTGTTTTTTAAACAAATTCAGCAGCACAGTGACAATTTCTCCTATATAGTTGCAGATGAAGACAGTAAGGAAGCGGCGGTTGTTGACTCAAGCTACAACGCTGACGACTTAATTAAAATCATAAAACAAGAAAAATTGAACCTTAAATATATCATAAATAGCCATGGGCACTCTGACCATACCGCAGGAAACATCGAATTGACCTCTGAATTTGCCGCAAAATTGGTCGCTCATAAACAATCAAAAACTTCCCATGACATACCAGTCGACGACGGCGACGTTCTACGCATCGGCAAAATCTCCATAAAAATCATCTATACCCCAGGACACACCAACGACAGTATATGCCTGCTCTTAGACAACCAAAAACTGCTCACAGGCGACACATTGTTTATCGGCGAATGTGGAAGAATCGACCTTCCAGGAGGCAACGCAAAAACCATGTATGAGAGTCTATTTGGTAGATTACTTAAACTAGGCGATGCCGTGGAAGTTTACCCTGGACACGACTATGGCATTAAACCTTCCTCAACCATCGGTGAACAAAGAAAAAACAACTACACCTTAAAACCACGCAGCCTTCAGGAGTTTCTTGACTTCATGAGCCAGCCGTACTAGTTCTACTGCGTTTCAATCTGGCAACCAAACCCAAGAAAAGAGATAAAAGAATAACCAAAACTACAATGGTCAAGATTTCTGGGTGAATAAGAATTTCAAACATTAAAACCAAGGTTTGCACTACAGGGTTATTGGCAAGTGTTTGAGGAACAGCGTTTTCTGGTGACACAGGTAGCCCTTTATAGCTGATGTCTGAAGGCAAGACCACAGAGTTCTCCTTCAACCATCCACCTATTGGGTACAAGCTGATTGCGTCTTGGTTCCAGGCAAAGAGCGTGGCAATTCCATAAGCATCCAGTGTGGATATATCCTTCGCTCCACTTTCCCTAGTATAGTAGGCATACATCAAGTCGCGTGTTGCATTGCTATGTCCTAACCCTAGACTGTGCCCCAACTCGTGAAGAGCAACATTCTGCAAATCTACCTCGTCTAAAGAATCGCCATGTTTGGCATGTGCAGCAAGATGAACCGTGCAATTGATGATTGTTCTTCGATAATCAGCGAAAATCTGGGATACACCTATTTCGTCAGTTGTGTTGCTTAATGGAAACTCCGTCCAATCAACATAGATGTCAAAGCCAGATTCTGAAGTATTAGAAATCGATGTTTGAATCTTTACATTTGATAGATATGAAAATTCTGTGTAGTTGGCTGCAAAAGCCGCTATGGCGTCGTTCCATTGGCCTATGGCGCGGATTGCCGTGTTAAGGTTAGTATTGCTCCACCACGACTCATTATAAGCTGTAATAACAAGTACGCGTAAGTTTGTATGGTCCCAGACAAACCCTTGAAGATGCAAAGTATAAACATCTTGGTTTTGAGCCCAAACTTCGCTGCTACTGTAAACAAAAAAAGCGGCTAGAAACAAACTGGCAACCCATAAAAGTGATAAAAACTTGTGCATTCTACTTCTTGCGAACATAAGTGAATTGCCTTTTTAAGTTTTCTTGAAAATGCTATCTTATGATATTAAAAGAAGAAAAATCATTTAAACAATTGTTGGCACACGTTTAAACAACAATAATTTCGTTTTTTGTTTCAGAGCTAATACTTCAACTTTTCTAGATACTTTTTTATTGTTCTTGTTCTAAACAGTGGGTTTAAAAGCCTAATGCTTAGTAGCTCAAGGTAATACAAAACTTAAAAAGTTTAAAAAGCATATGTGACACTGTAATGAAAATTGGATTTATCTATCCTTGTAAACCTCAACTATATAGGTTCGAGGCTAACTATTGTGGCAATAACCTTAGGACACCTTTAGAGACAACTTCCGCAATTAATCAACTCTTAGCCAAGGTATCTAGTAAGAACTTGAAGAAGGTTGGGTACCAATGATTTCCGAAATAATCTCTACTGTATTGCTTTCAGTGTTGCTTTTTTGGACCATTTACAACGGCTCAATAATATACGTGGGAATTAGAGGAAAACATAAAAAACAATCTATTTCATCAAGCATCATAACGGGCGTATTGCCAAAGTTTTCAATTATCATTCCGACAAGAAATGAGGAAAATGTAATCCGCCGCTGCTTGGACGGCATATTCAACGTAGATTACCCCAAAAATAAAATGCAGATAATCGTGGTCGACGGAAAATCAATCGATGGCACAAGTAAAATATGTTCCGAGTTTTCCGAGAAGTATCCAGAAAACATCCAATTCATCTGCGAGAATACCGTAAAAGGGAAACCTGCCGCTCTCAACCTCACCCTGCCCTACATTAACGGAGACATAGTGGGAGTTTTTGACGCTGACAGTCTTCCAGAAAAAGACGTATTATCAAAAGTCGCCTTCTACTTTAATGATGAAAAACTAATGGCGCTCCAAGGTAGAACAACATCGATTAACGAAAAAAGTAACGCCCTCACAAAAGTCATCGCAATGGAGGAGAAAGCTTGGTTCCAAGCCCTTCTTACCGGGAGAGAAAAACTTCAATTATTCGTTCCCCTAAATGGAAGTTGCCAATTCGTTCGAACCAATATCCTAAAAGAATTAGACGGCTGGGATGAAAACTCATTAACCGAAGACGTGGAATTAGCGCTGCGGCTAGTTGAAAAGAAGCACCTCATAAAATATGCCCCCGATGTTTGCTCAGGACAGGAAACACCCAACAAACTAGGACCGCTGTTTAAGCAAAGAGTTCGCTGGTACCGTGGATACATGGAAACTGGTATAAAATATGGCCGCCTCCTCGACAACCTAAACAAAAGAACAGTTGACGCTGAAATCTCAATGGCGGGACCATTCATGATGGTTGTGTCGCTTTTAAGCTACATTAACTGGTTCTTCGTTGCCCTGTTTCTGTCCCAAAGCAACCCTGTCATATACTTTACTGGACTAGTAATAGCCTTAACTGCGGTTTCGCTTATTTCAATTGGCATCGCTTTAGCTGCATCTGAAAAACCCATAAAACCACAAAACATTCTCTGGATACCCTTCATCTATATCTATTGGCTCCTCCAGATGTTCATTGCAGGTTGGGCATTCCTGAAATTGGTTTTTAGAACAAAAAGAGATTGGACAAAAACAGCAAAAAATGGTTACGAAATCAAAAACGAATTGTCGTCGTAATATAAAGTTAAGGGCCTTTAGCCTTTTTTATCAAAATTTTACTATATAACTTATATTTGAATGATTCAATAACCGGTACTAAGAATTTTTTTGCTATACTTATAAATGCTTAGAAATTGTAATTTCGTTGATGGCTAAGAACAGGAAAATCATTACTGAACATCAAGGGCGAAGATTCGAAGTGAAGTTCAAATCAACTAACTTTATAAAACTCCATTCGCTTATTGCGGGTAAACATTATAGGGCATCCTTTGGCAAAGAAGCGAAAAGAAAAAAGGATAGGTTAAACCGATTGAAATTTAGTATGAAAGTAAAATCACTCTTATCAATTGTTATAGTAGTGATCTTGTTGGTTTCTGTTCTTACTTTCTTGCCAAAACAAAATCCCGCTGAGCCAATCGTGCCAGTAAGCACTGATAGCCCAACTGCTTCGCCGACAGCTGTCCCCCAAAGCACTAGTCAACCAAGCCAACAACCTGACCCCCTTTCCCAGATTTCACGCTATTTATCGGGAGTAGGCGATACAATAGTTCAAGCTGTGGTTCCTAAGACCCCGGGCATCATAGAGGCTGCCCAGGGCATGAATAGTGCGGTCTGGCGACAGGTAGCAGCAAATGCTTGGCAGTATTTCAAGCCTGACATAGGCGTAAATTCTACTACAGGGCTTCCTAATTCAGGCGGCAATAATTTTCCCTATTTTACTGATTGGGACTTAGGTGTATACATCCAAGCGGTTATAGATGCCAACGCAACAGGGTTGATTAACAATGATGGTGCTTGGGGGTCAAGTGCACGTTTAGAAAAAATTGTCAAGTTCTTGGAAACACGTGAACTAAACAATGCTAGTTATCCATACTGGTTCTACCAATCAAGCGATGGAAAAAATTATAATGCAATGTCGGATTTGTCAACCATCACCACTATTGATGGTTCGGATACTGGGCGATTGTTTGTTGCTCTTAACAATCTAAGAATATTCAACAATAGTTTAGCTTCACGTATAAATAATATTGTTCTTTATGGACAATTATACAATAGGTCAGATTATCAAAAATTTGTGCCCAGCATCTTAGCAGACAGCCAGACATCAACTAGTATTTATTCTTACTATGTCTACAGTGGGTTTGCAAGTTTTTGGCCAGACCAACTTTCAACTGTACCAAACAAGATACTTAATAACATACTTGCATCTGGCAATGTTACAACCTACAATGTTACTTTGCCTAACGCTTCAATTTTAGGGGATCCACTGCTTAGTTCAGTTTTTGACCTCAATAAAAATAGTTCACAACTCATGTACATAATGCGTCAGGTCTATTTGGCTCATGAAGCATATTCTAACGCTACAGGTAAATACCGTGCCTTTAGTGAAGGAGGTTCTCTTAACTACCACTGGGCATATGAATGGGTAGTTCTACCGGAAAATCGAACTTGGGTTATTTTAGATGAGACTTTTCAGCCCTTAGACATCAGTCCTGTAATTTACACAAAGGTAGCGATGGGCTTTCTTGCTATCTATAACTCGTCATACGCTTACAATATGAACGTACATCTTGAACAGAATCTTCCCGATCAATCAAATGGGTTCAGTGAGGGTGTCAATGAAGACGGCCTCCAACTTACAGGCACAGGGTCTAATACGAACGGCTTAATCTTGAGCGCATGCAAAATACGCAATAAAGAATAACCCATAATGAATGTTGCTTAGAACTTGCCTTTGTAACTATATTTTACTCATACAAGCACAAGGAATTTAGGTGGCTATCAAAGTTTAGTATCATCCAAATTTGCTTTAGTGCTGGACGAACAAAGTGACAACAGTTCCTAATCATATAAAAAATTGGATCTACCACAACCGGTATATTTTCCCACTTCTAGCATTTATTTTACCATTAGCCGTAAGGGTGCTACCTGAAATTTTAATGGGGTCATTCATTGTTGGTTTTGATACCTTGGGCTTCTATGTTCCAAATGCTCTTCTATGGTTACATAATGGAGTGGACTTAGGTGACTTTCTTGCAACTGCCCCATTGTTCTATGCTTTTTTTACAGCAATAGTTGCTCTTGGCGGATCACCGATTTGGGTGCTTAAAATAATTCCACCATTGCTTCTCGGTTTCTTAGGTTTTTCAATGTATTTGTATGCCAAAAGAGGCTTAGGATGGTCGCCTTCTAAAAGTATGTTTGTTTCTTTTTTAGGAACAATCTATTTCGTGGCTCTAAGAGCGTCTTGGGATCAGCTTCGAGAAGAACTTGGTCTGGTTTTCTTTTTTGTTGTCTTAATGTTGCTTATGAACAAAAAGTCTGGTTCTCGGAAAAATTACATTTTTCTTTCTTTAGCAATGTTAGCTGTAGTGTTATCTCATCAATTGGTATCGGTGCTTATGTTTGGGGTCATTTTCTTTACATGCATCAATAGTGTATTCCACAAAAAAATTAGCAGTTCGATATATCTGATTTTGGTGTCTTTACCTTCAGTGGTCTATTTTTTCGTGGTTTATTTAAGCGGTGTATTGCAGGCTGGTTTTCTTAATTTTTCAACCAACGTTGGGTCAGCCTTGCTTAGTTGGACTGGTTTTACTTCATATCAATCTATGCTGATAAGCACTGCAGGGTTGTTCCTGTATTGTTTCTTGTTAATTTTGCCTTTGGTTGTGATAAGTCTTTGGCGGTTTAGAAATCTTCAACTTGAGTCTTGGCTTCTTTTTAGCTTAATTCTGATGTTGCTACCGATCGCTTCTGTAAGTCCTTATCGTTGGGTGCTTATGCTTATTTATCCACTTGCATTTTATGCAACGGATGCTTTAAGCAGGCTGAAGTCAATAAAATGGAAACGCTACAAACTTAATGTAAAGAGAATAGCGATAGTTTACCTTGCTTTGTCGACAGTTATTTTAGGCTTTGGCTTCATATTCATGACTTCTGAAAAACCTTTTGCCTACTTTAGTCCTCAATATCCTGAATCATTACGAATATCAAATTCCCTCTTCAATGCTTCAGAATACCATTTCAAAATCCGATTGCATAGATACATCTAATGCCCTCCAATGGTTTAAAAACAATACAGATAGCAATTCGCTTTTGCTTACTCATACAGTGTTTCACGGTTGGGCTTTGCTTGCTCTTAACGAAAGTCAGGTAAGAAATTATGAGTTTGGAGCTCCTGACAGAGCAGCCATGGTAGCTGCACAGGAAGGGCATGAGCAGATTTATCTTATATGGTGGGTTAATGGGCAAGGATGGTATGAACAATCCACTTTACCCTCTGTCATTTAACGAAGTTTATCATAGTGGTAGAATCGCAATTTATAGCTATAATGTGAATCAATAACAATTTAAAGCCGAAAATTATGAAAAATGGTTTAGTAGAAATATGGTTAAGTGAATTTTCAGCATTTTGAAATTATAACGGTTTTACTTATTTGGTATACGCAATTTATAAATACTCACAAGAGGATTGTTAAAAATGCCTTTATTGTAAAGGAAATAAGCAATGTTTGATGCTAAACCTAACCACAATGGTTTCCTACTCCTTAATAAGACGCGACTAATGTATTTTAAAATCAAAGTGGCGCTTTCTGGTTACGTTCAAAGTGTTGCAAGGTCTGCTCTTTAATCTAATGATTAGAGTGAAAGATAGAATTCGATTGTTATGGAAACAGTGTAGAAGTAACATGGCAAAAAATTATGCTAAAACAACCGTTAGGATTAAAGATCACGTAATAAGGAACTGGGGCTCGCCATTTCTAGTTGGCTTTATGGTGCTTCTAATTGGTTCAGCTGTTTCCTTATCTGTGGACTTATCTTCGGCTGACACATTTTCTGTCTATGCTTTTTACGCTTTAGTTGCTGGAGTTGCATTGCAACTTGCTTGCTTCTTAAAATATGAGCAAAAAACCATGTGCCTGAGGTGTCTTCATGAGTCAAGTTGAGCTATCATTTGTTGTTCCTGCTTACAATGAGGAAGACTTTATCGAAGACACCCTATGGTTCAATCGACGCAATTGTACTTGACAAGAACTTATCCTATGAAATTTTAGTGGTGAACGATGGTAGCGCTGACAAAACCTTAGCGAAGGCAAGGAAGTACGCTGGACGAAACGGTCATGTGCGAGTGCTAAGTTATGCTAAAAATGTGGGTAAAGGGTATGCTATAAAGACTGGCTTTATGCGGTCTGTTGGAAACATCGTTTTCTTTACTGATAGCGATATGGAAATTGATCTTAGAAAAGTCTCAGACTACATTGAAGCTTTACGACATGGCGACATTGTTATAGCTTCAAAAAAACATAGCCAATCACGAGTCGAAGTACCTGTATCTCGAAGAATTCTTAGTGAAAGCTTCAACGCTCTAGTTCGGCTTCTTACTGGAGTGCCTCTTAAAGATACTCAATCTGGTCTTAAAGCTATGAGAAAAAGTGCGTTTGTTGATATTTTTCCTCGATTGGCTGTAAAACGTTATGCATTCGATGTTGAATTGCTAGCGGTGGCTAATCTCTACGGCCTAAAAGTAGTGGAAATGCCTGTAAATATAAAGTTAGATTCAAAATTTAAGCCAAAAGAAATGTTACATATGTTTATGGATCTTTTAGGCATAGCATACAGACTTCGTATTATTCATTGGTATCAACGAGAATTACCAAAGAAAAATGGTTTTCAAAATATGATTTCTTTTATTTTTCGCGGCTGAATAAGCTATTACATTTTGAAAAATTATAAGAAATTAATAGCAACACTTTTATTCGCTTAAAATAGTTGATGAGAAATATGCAGAAGAGACGGGTGGTAAACAAAATTAATGCCCCAGTAGTATGCATTGTTTCTACTACACCACCTGATGGCGGTGGCGTTTCTACTTATACAAAAAATCTCACCGAGTCATTCAATTTTTCAAATTTTCATATAGTAATATTATCTCAAAAAAATAATGCTGAAAAAATGGAAAAATACCCATTTTCTGATAAAATTAAAATTGTAAATTGTTGGAATGAAGGCATCCTTTATCCATTTCAAATTTTTAAGTCGCTTTGTCGAAACAAACCGCAAATTGTTCATATTCAGCATGAATACTTTATTTTTGGTCGAGCATTCTCCGCTGCGCTATTCCCTCTGGTAATATTTCTTGCAAAATTTCTTAGATTGAAAACAATAGTGACTTTACATGGTATTGTTAATCCCGTTGAAATTAAAGACCCTGAATTAGGCAGTTTAGGGAATGAAAACCTTCAGGGAATACCTATTTGGCTATCACAGATGGGTCTATTGCTGATTACACGATTAATTACTGACAGTTCAGATAAAATTATTGTGATGAATAATACCCATAAGAATGTCCTTATAGAGCAATATCGCTGCTCACCAGAAAAATTAGTTTTGGTACCTCATGGTATCCCTAAAAGTGAACCAATTGATCAAGAAATAGCTAAGAAAAGGCTTGGTTTTGACGGGCAGAAAGTTGTTTTATATTTTGGTTATATTACAAAATATAAGGGGATTGATATTCTTGTTAAAGCATTTAAAAATATCAAGGATCCCAATTGCGTTCTCGTAATTGGTGGAGCAGCCCATCCCCGATTGAAGAACGACCCTGAATACAAGAAATTCTGGGATTCAATAATGGATGAAATTTCGGGCGATAAACGAATAAAATTTGTTGGTTTCATTCCTGATGACCAATTATCAACTTATATTTCAGCATCTGATGTAGTCGTCTTTCCCTATGTTGCCTCTTTTTCAACCGGCGGACCAATGAACATTACTGTTGGTCACCATAAACCTGTAATTGCTTCAAAAGTCTCGTCGTTTAGCGATATCCTGCCTGCATCAGCTGTTTTTAAAACTGGATCTATTTCTGATCTATCCCAAAAACTGCGAAAGGCACTTGATGATGACTCTTTCAATTTGGAGCTTTCAAATGTCCGCGAGGAGCATTGCCGCGGAGCGTTCTTGGCAGCAAGTAGCAAAATGCACAGAGGACTTATATTATCGTGTATTAGAAAAACACAAGTCTTAAATTATCGCCCAAGCCAATAGCAAACTAAATCCTAGATTGATTGGCGGTCTACATGAAGTGGAATAATAGAAAAGTTCTCATTACAGGCGCCGCGGGTTTTATCGGCATTAACCTTTTGAAAAGGTTAGTTTATTTAAAAGCCAAAGTAATTGCTATGGACAACTTTTCTACAGGAAAACCGATAGAAACACTTTCAAAGATGCCTGTTGAAATAATTAACGCTGATGTGCGTGATAGGAAATCGTTTGAAAATGTTCCCAAGGATATAGATTATATATTCCATTTTGGCGCACCATCTTCCATAATACTCTTCAATAAAGACCCTGTTTTTGCTGTGAGCAGCACTATTTGTGGTTTGAATAATATTTTTGAATTTGCTAAAATTACTGGAGCAAAAAAGGTAGTTTATCCATCAAGCGGCAGTGTCTATGGAACTGCTCCTGCTCCTCAATCAGAACATGGCTTAGCTAACCCAACTAATCTCTATGGAATAACCAAGCTGACTTGCGAAAAAATCGCAATGTGGAATTTTGATCTTGTCCCAAGTGTGGGTTTAAGAATTTTTGCTGGGTTCGGTCCTGGCGAGGAGCATAAGGGCGATTATGCAAGTGTGGTGACGATTTTTCTGAATTGTATGCTCAAAAATGAGCGGCCAGTAATCTTTGGAGATGGAACTCAGAATAGGGACTTTGTTTACATTGATGACGTTGTTGATTCGATTGTGAGTTCTGCAGAGAAACCAATCTCAAATACAATAGTGAATGTTGGAACTGGAAGGAATCTCAAGTTTAACGATGTTGTTCAAATAATTAATGGCTTGTTAGGAAAGAAAATTGAACCCGTCTATGTTCCAAAACCTGAAAAATACTTCGATTATACATTAGCTGAAACAAGCTTTATGAAGAAACAATTAGGTGTAACTGCAAGAAGTCCTGAGGAAGGCATCAAAGATTATTTGTCTCATCTTGGACGCTTTAAGTGAGATGTCTTGAACGAAGCTTCCACTGATCCCTTGGTTTCAATTATTATTCTTAATTACAATGGCGCCGGAGTTGTGGATCAGGTGTGTTCAATCTGTCCTGGATACCGATTACTCGAATTTTGAAGTTATTTTCGTTGACAATGCTTCAGATAGATGGAAGTTATGAGTCGATTGTGAGTCAAGTTTGGCAACGATAGGCGATTGCATTTTGTTAAGAATGATGAGAACAAGGGTTTTGCTGAAGGCAACAACGTTGGGTTAACCTATGCCAAGGGTTCCTACATTACTCTGCTGAACAATGACACAGAAGTTGACAAGAATTGGTTGACTGAATCAATAAAAGTTGCTGAGTCGGATGAGAAAATTGGGATCATTCAGAGTAAACTGTTCTTTTGGTATAATCGTGAGGTTCTTGAAAGTGCTGGAGCTTTCATCGATAAGTGTGGTTATGGCTTTGAGCGGGGATTTGTAAAAGGCAAGAACATGTATGAAAAGGTAGAGGAGGTGTTTTATGCTAACGGTGCGGCTGTGACGATTAAGATGCGAGCGCTCAAAAAGATGTGTCCGGGAAAGGTTGAGCTTTTTGATTCTGATTTTTTCTTTGCTTATGAAGATGTTGATCTTTCTTGGCGAATGAGGTTGGCGGGATATAAGACAGTTGTAGCTCCAGGCTCTATTGTTTATCACCGAAGAAGTACAACTACTTCTCGGAAACGGGGTAGGCTTGTCTTTCATCACTGTAAGAATCGTATACTGACTCTTGTAAAGAATTATAGTCTTTCGAATTTGATGAAATATCTTCCGTTATTGATGGTTCTTGAAGTGGTTAGGGCTTCTTCGAGTTTGGCTGGTGGGCAATCGGAGAGTAGTCTTGCTATTCTTAGGGCTTTTTTGTGGAATTTGACTAATTTTAGCAGAAGTTGGAAGAAACGTTTAGTGGTCCAGTATCTCGTGCGTAGAATGCCTGATCGATACGTTACAATGTTGATGAAGGATGTTAATCCGGCAAGTTTAATATACAATCAAAGACTTTATCAAAAGTTCTCCGCTTCCACTGGAGTTAACATAGTAAGATGAGCTGTCTAACTTTATATTAGTGAGGTTGGCTTAAATTCAAAGAGGTCCTCATAATCTGGTTGGCTGCATCGGATAATGGTTAAAATAAGTTTGAATGATCGCAAATTCGTAGTGCTC